>NZ_JBIATW010000001.1:100865-746991 GCF_042892135.1 Streptomyces sp. NPDC001822 | reverse complement strand
TCCCCCACTCACTCGTCGCTGTTCACCCCCTCAACTACCCACCCCCCCGCGTGGCGTGCCGGGGGGGGGGGGTGGCCGGGCGTGCCCGCCCCCCCCCCGGGGCCCCTCGCGTCGTGGGGAAGCCGTGTCAGCCGGAGATGTCCCGCAGCTCCGTGCGGAGAGAGTCGAGAGCGGGAAGGAGTTGCTCCTCATGACGGTCGGCCAGCGACTGCTGGGCGTCGCGGACGGCGGAGACGACGAGGTCGGCGAGACCCCGGGCGTTGCCCGGGTCGGCCACGGCCGGTGAGATCACCAGACCCGCCAGCGCGCCCTTGCCGTCGAGAGTCGCCTTGACCGCACCGCCGCCCGCGGTTCCCTCCACCCTCAGCGAACGCAGCTCCTCCTGAGCGCGGGCAAGGTCCTCCTGGAGTTGCAGGGTGCTGTCGAGCAGCTTCCGGAGGCCGAGGCCGTCGTCGTCAAGATTCATGTCCGTGTTCCGATCAGGAGGGGGACTCGGTGAGGGAGTCCGTCGTTCGTCGAGCCGCTCCGGCCGCGTGGGCGGCTGAGCCGGAGTCACCGAGGAGGCAGGACGGGGGTGCCGGCGGCGCCGGCACCCCCGCGAGCGCCTCGCTCAGCGCTTGCTCCACTTCTGGTTGTCGGTGCCGGAACAGTCCCACAGCTGGAGCTTCGTTCCGTTCGAGGTGTTCTCGTCGGTGACGTCGACGCACTTGCCGATCGCCGTGTTCACCAGGTCGTGCGAACTGTTGAGCTTGAACTTCTGGGCCCAGCCGCCGTTGCAGGTCGCGAGCTGGATGGGCGTGCCGTTGCCCTGGTTCGCACCTGCGAGGTCCATGCACAGACCGAACATCCTGGCGGTGCCGTCGGAACGGAAGTCGATCTTCTGCCACGCCCCGCCGCCGCAGTCCCAGATCTCCAGCCGGGTCCCGTCGCGGGCCGTACCGTTGCTGGCCCCCGTGGCGGCGACGCAGCGACCGCTGTCGTGGCTGAAGACGGGAACACCGGAGTAGGTGACGGCTTTCGACTCCGAGGAGCCGCCCGTCGACGCTCCGCCGCTGCCGGACCCGCCGGTCGCACTGCCGGACTGGGAGGCGGAGCCCGAGCCGGCGGTGGGAGCGGCCGAGGCCTGGTCTCCCGAGCCGCCCGACGTGCCGGAGCCGCCCGAGGTGCCAGGGGCGGCGGAACCGGCAGCCGTGCCGTGCTTGCCCGCCGCTCCCGCACCACCCGCCGTTCCGGCGATCAGCTTCGCTCCTCCCGGAGGCACGGCGCCGGGCCCGGCGGCCTGCACACCGCCGGCCTGGCCGGGCGCGGGCGTGGAACCGCGCGGGCTGACGGACGGGGAGGAACCGGCAGCCGTCGCCGAGACGGAGGCGGAGGCCGCGGCTTCGTCCTTCTTGTCGTGGCCGGAGGGGATTTTCGCAACCGCGAACACGATCGCGATCACGCAGACGGTCAGCGCGGCAGCACCGGCCGCCCACGTCCACGGTTTGGGGCCAGGACTACCACCTCCGCGCAACTGCGTGGTGCGCCGAGTGAACGCGTCCGCGAACCGTGACGATGCTCCGTCCAGCAGCGCCGGATCCTGCGGCTTTGGTTGGGGCGGCACTTCGACTCCTGTGAGTTCGTAAACCATGGGCAGACGGGGAAGCGCGCCTGCAGGCTTCCCCTACCGAAGAAACTATGCGAATCAATCAATATCCTGAAAGTCGCCGCCCGCGTCGACCGGGCTCCACGGAGGAGACGTCGGCCGAGCACGTGTCGATCAGCAGCGGGCGTCGCGCGCCCGCGTGCGTGACGCGTGTTCCGCGTCGGCGTTCGGCACGGTACCAGGCGCGGGCCACACGTACCGAGCCGCGTCCGCACGATGGAGACACCTGGTGGAAACGTGCGGTTCGCAGAGGCCGGCCGCCCCCTCCGCGCCGGCTCCGGCACAGGCGTTCCCCGGCAGGACGACACACGTGTCCCATCGCTCCGGAGTCCCGCATCGGCCGCCTCGTCGTAGTCGTCGGAGTCATCGGCAGGGCCGGCCCTCCGGCCGTCACAAAGCACCGCCACAGGGCTGATCTTGGCGGCAGCGGGGCATGCACATGCTGGACGAAGGGCGGGGAGCATATGACTGTGATCCGGTGGGCCGTCGCGGTGCTGGCCTTCGGCGCGGGGTGGGCGGTCTGGCACGCGCTCCGGTATCCGGGCGCTCCCGCCTACGCCTTTCGCAGGAAGTACCGCGGCGACCGCAAGAGTCTGGCCGGAGCACGCGGGCTTGTAAGGGGCCTGAGAAGTGCGGCCCTGCGTGAAAGAGCGCGGGCGTGGCTCAAGGCGGAACGGGCCGAGCGGGCCTACCGGCAGCGCATAGCGCGGACCGAGGCCGCACTGCGGCAGCTGCGCACCCCGAAGCGCGGGCGTCGCGTGGAGCAGCTGGGCCGGGTGGTCCTGCATGAGCACGCGGTGCTCGTGGGCCATGCCGAAGTGCCGCTCGCCGGACTGCGGGTCCGGCTCGAGACCGCCCGGTCCGCCAAGACCTGGTACGTGTACCTGGCGGAGCCGGACGGGCACGAACGCATGGAGCGCTACAGCGCCGGGGAGTACGCCGAGGACACCGTCCGCCGGTTCGCGACCCGGTTGCAGAACGCTTCCGTGGCGGCCGGCCGGCGTCTCGACAAGCGCGGTGGCGCCATCCGCAAACTCGAGGCCGAGCTGCTGCGGGCCAGGACAGCAACCGGACCTGTGGCGGCCGCGCAGGCGGCACGTGAGGAGACCCGCCTGCGCCACGAGAACCGCCCCGAACTGCCGAAGGCGAGAGCGGCTCTCGAAGACGCCAAGGACGCCTGGCAGGGCCTCACCGGGCACCGCCCCCGCTGACCGGCCGTGTTCCACCAGACCGGCCACCACGTTCCGGCGGGAGGCGGCGTTTCGCCGTTCACGTGCGCAGGGACGTCCTCCGGCCTTCGGCTCGTCGCGCGCCGGCACGACGCCGGCCGCCCGGGAGACCGCCGGCGCTCAGTGGAATCCGGCCATCAGTTCGGCGAGGTCCTCGGGCTCGATCATCGACGGCGGAAGGGGCGGGCCCCAGAAGTTGCCGGCCTGGAGATCGAAAACGCCGGGGTTCCAGAGTTCGTCCTCGGTGATCTGGTCCATGTCCGAGTAGTACTCGCTGAGGTTCCCGGCCGGATCACGGAAGTAGTAGAAGTAGTTCGCCCCCACCCAGTGCCGGCCGAGACCCCAGGTGTGCCGCTCCGGGTGGTCCGCGAGCAGGGACTCGGCTCCGCGACCGATCTCGTCGACGTCGTCGACCTCCCACGAGCTGTGGTGCATGAAGGGCACGGGAGCCGCCTGGACGGCGAGGTTGTGGTGGTCGGAGGAGCAACGCATGAAGGCTCCGAAGTCCTTGACCTCGTCGCTCACCTTGAAACCGATGTCCTCCGTGAAGAACCGCTGCGTGGTCGCGACGTCCGTCGTCCCGAGGGAGATGTGCCCGAGCTTGCGCGGACGCACCGGGCCCGACCTCAGGAGAGAGGCCGCGCGGGCGTTGGGCCGCCCGATGGTGCCCGGCGTGTTGAACGGACCCGCGGGCGTGGCCTGCTGCTCGATGTGCGGTGCCACGGTCACGTTGACGGCGAGCCCCGTGACGGGCTCCGTGGTCCGCAGGTGATCGCCCTCGACGGTGACGGCCGTGTCGCTGCGCCGCAGCGCGCTCTCTATGCGGCCGAGGTCGTCACGGTCGTCGGCGCCGACTCCGAGCGACAGCAGTCGCCGGATCGGCGCATGGACGACACGCAGCTGACGCGGGCCACCGTCGACGGTGCCGAACCAGTGCTCCTTCTCGTTGTCCGACGCCTCGGGAATGAGCCCGAACGCCGTGTAGTACTCGACGGTTTCCTCGACGTTCGGGACCCCGAGGGTGATATCGGTAAGGCGGTGCAAAGCCATGGGTCATCTCCGGATCTTGACGAATTGAGCCGGTGGGCATCAGGTGCGTGCCACGCCCGCCGGCTTCTGCTCGGCAGCCGGCGGCCTGAACCGCCGTGCGCACGACACAGGGGCGCGAGAGCCGCCCGGAGCGCCACGACCGACAAGGTGGCACGGCCGCGCCCCACCGCACGTGCGGCATGAAGGAAATGCGGCGGCGGTGCGGGCCACTCCGCTCGGCGCACCCGCGCGTGAACCTTCCACGGACCGGCGCCGCCCCTGTCAGGACTGGCCGGCAGGGGTAGTTCCGCTCGCCACGGGCAGCGGACTTACCGAACAAATTATAGTAGGATGCTTGTTGAGTCAATTATTACTGAACGGAATACGGCACTCCCGAAGGCCCCGCCCCCAAAAGGGACATGGACGGCTTCCTCGTGCTCTCGGGCACCGAATCCCTTCCCGGCGGCCCCCGGAAGCGGCACCGGCTCTTCCACGGCACCGGCAGACCCGTACGGCTCGACCCCGCAGCACACCCGCACCCAGCAAGGAGAACCAAGGATGAACGATTCACGGGTCGACGACCGGCCTGGACCGGAGACGGCCGACGCCGGCTCGGCGAGTGAGCTGCACATCGACCAGCTCCGCGTCGACACCTACCTCGAGCGCATCGGCGCCCCGCGCCCCGCGCAGCCGGACACCGAGAATCTGCGCACGCTGCAGTACCGCCACGTGCACACGGTGCCGTTCGAGAACCTGGGCGTGCACCTCGGCGAGCGGATCAGCCTGGACCCGTCATCCCTGGTGGACAAGATAGCCACGGGCCGGCGCGGCGGAATCTGCTACGAGTCGAACGGCGCCTTCGCGGCCTTGCTGACCAGCCTGGGCTACCGCGTCACCCTCCTCTCCGCCCGCGTCTTCCTGGGGGACGGCTTCGGACCGCCCTTCGACCACCTCGCCCTGCGCGTGGACGCCTCCCAGCCCTGGCTCGTGGACGTCGGCTTCGGACGCCAGATCGAGTTCCCGCTGCGCCTGGACGACCGGGGCGAGCAGCGAGGGCCCGGCGGCGTCTTCCGTATCGAGGACACGCCCGAGGGCGACCTGGACGTATACCGGGACGGAGCGCTGCAGTACCGCGTCGAATCCCGGCCTCGCGCACTCTCGGACTTCGCGTCGGCCTGCCAGTGGCACACGACCGCACCCGAGGCGCATTTCACGCAGTCGCTGATCTGCTCCCTGCCGACCGAGTCCGGCCGCGTCACCCTGAGCGGACGCAAGCTGCTGATCACCGAGGGCGAGGCCCAGAAGCAGGTGGACCTGCCCGACGAGTCCGTCATCGCGGCGTATCACGACCACTTCGGGATCACCCTGGACCGCATCCCGGAGCTGACGCCGTCCGGGCAGGGCGACGCGGCGTAGAACCGCCGGCCGCAGGGCCGGTGCGGCGACGGGAGGGGCGCCGACCGGAGGTTTACTTGCACAGTAAAGCACTGGGCGATATTATTGCTTCGCGCAGCAATAAATCGGCTTCTCTGTCGGTCGATCCGGCGGACGGAGAACGGCCGCCGTGAGAAGTCGCCCGCAGACTGATGCGCTGTACGCGACCGACATGTCCGGCCTCCCCGTCGCCTGACGTCAGGCGCACCCAGCAGACCGTGAGCGGCACAGCTCCACCCGCAGCGCCGCACCCTGGCGTGACCCGAATGACAGCGGCACACCGCCGTCATTCGACAGCAGGAATCCCATCGGATTGATAGGCAGGTTGATCAGATGCACTTCGGAATATTCGGCGTCGGGGACATCGCCCGTGACCCGTTGTCCGGGCACACCCCCTCGGAGTACGAGCGGATCAAGGCGCTGACGGAGTACGCGCAGCTCGCCGAGGAGGTGGGTCTGGACGTCTTCGCGATCGGCGAGCACCACAACCGGCCGTTCGTTCCGTCGTCACCCACCACGATCCTCGGGTACATCGCGGCGCGGACCAGCCGGATCCTGCTGTCGACGTCGACCACCCTGATCACCACCAACGACCCGGTGAAGATCGCGGAGGACTACGCCACCCTCCAGCACCTGGCCGACGGCCGCGTCGACCTGATGATGGGCCGCGGCAACACCGGACCGGTCTACCCCTGGTTCGGCAAGGACATCCGCGACGGCATCCCGCTCGCCGTCGAGAACTACGCCCTCCTGCACAAGCTGTGGCGCGAGGACGTCGTCGACTGGGAAGGCAAGTTCCGCACCCCGCTCCAGTCCTTCACCGCCACCCCGCGCCCCCTGGACGGCATCCCGCCGTTCGTCTGGCACGCGTCCATCCGCTCCCCCGAGATCGCCGAACAGGCCGCCTACTACGGCGACGGCTTCTTCCACAACAACATCTTCTGGCCGAAGGAGCACGTCCAGCAGCTGGTCGGCCTCTACCGGCGACGCTTCGAGCACTACGGACACGGTCCGGCCGATCAGGCGACCGTCGGACTGGCAGCGCAGCTCTTCATCGGAAAGACGTCGCAGGACGCGATGAGCGAGTTCCGTCCCTACTTCGACAACTCCCACGTGTACGGCGGCGGCCCCTCCCTGGAGGAGACGAAGGAGCGGACCGCGGTCGTGGTCGGGAGCCCGCAGGAGGTCATCGAGCGGGTACTCGCGTACAAGGAGCTCGCCGGCGGCGCCTACCAGCGGCAGCTCTTCAACGTGGACGGCATCGGAGTGCCCCGCGCGACCGTGCTCCGGCAGATCGAGCTGCTGGGGGAGATCCTGCCGGTGCTGCGGAAGGAATTCGCCGCGGACCGTCCCGCGCACGTTCCGGGCGCCCCGACCCACGCGTCCCTGAAGGCCGCGCAGGCGCTGGACGCACACTCCGAGGGGACCGCCCGATGAAGCGCACACTGGTCATCGTCTCCGCCGGACTGCGGCTGCCGTCGTCGACCCGGATGCTCGCGGACAGGATCGCCGACACGGTCCGCACCGAGCTCGAAGTCCTCGGCGACGAGGTCGAGCTCGAATTCGTCGAGGTGCGTTCCCACGCCCACGACCTGGTGAACCACCTCCTGACCGGTCAGCCGTCGACCGAACTGGCATCGGTGTTCGACACCATCGCGCGTTCGGACGGCCTGATCACGGTGACACCGACGTTCACCGCCTCGTACAACGGTCTGTTCAAGATGTTCTTCGACAGCCTCGACGACCAGGCGCTGGTGGACAAGCCCGTCCTGATCGCGGCGACCGGTGGGACCGGAAGGCACTCGCTGGTCCTCGACCACGCGCTGCGGCCGATGTTCACGTACCTGCATTCGGTCGTGATACCCACCGGCATCTTCGCCGCGCCCGAGGACTGGGGCGGCGGGGACGACTCGCAGGCGTCGCTGATGAGCCGGATCGCGCGTGCGGGCGGCGAACTCGCGCGTGAGGTGCACCGCCGGGACGCGCCGGTCATCGAAGATCCGTACGCCGACCCGGTGACGCCGTTCAGCGAGATGCTCCTCGGCGAGTGAGCCGCGGTGCGGGCGGTACGCCTGCTCGCACCGCGGACCGGCGCACCGGTTCACGGGCTTCGCGCCCGGTCGGCCGGGCGCCTCGCTCCACCCCCGCGCCGCTCAGCCGGAACGTCCGTTCAGCCGGTGCGGGTGCGCGGGGTACACGCCGAGGATGCGCACCTCGGTCGAGAAGAAGCCCAGCTCCTGGAGGGCGAG
Source organism: Streptomyces sp. NPDC001822 (assembly GCF_042892135.1). Lineage (NCBI taxonomy): Bacteria > Bacillati > Actinomycetota > Actinomycetes > Kitasatosporales > Streptomycetaceae > Streptomyces > Streptomyces sp. NPDC001822. The sequence continues at coordinate 739,405 of NZ_JBIATW010000001.1, read as the reverse complement.
TTCGACCCTCGGCTCGTCGGGGTGTCCCTCGATCTCGGCGTAGAACCGGCTCGCGTTCAGGCCGGCTCCCATCTGGTAGCTCTCGATCTTGGTGAGGTTGACGGCGCTGCTGGCGAATCCCCCGAGCGCCTTGTAAAGGGCGCTCGGGATGTTCCGCACGCAGAAGAACAGGCTCGTCATCGTCGGCTCGTCCGTGAGCGGGGGCGGAGCGGACTCCCGGGAGAGCACGACGAAGCGCGTGGTGTTGTCGGGATCGTCCTCGACCCCGGCCCGCAGCGTCACCAGGTCGAACAGCCCGGCCGCCGCGGGCGGGGCGAGGGCCGCGTGCCGCGGATCGCCGAGTTCCGCCACCTCGCGCGCCGCCCCGGCCGTGTCGTCGCAGACCAGGGTGCGCCAACCGCCCTCGCGCAGCACCTTCCGGCACTGGCCCAGCGCGTGCACGTGGCTGCGGACGGCTTCCACCTCGTCGAGCGTCGCACCCGGCACGGCCATGAGGTCGAAGCGGATGGGCAGGAAGTGCTCGGCGACGATGAACAGCCCCGACTCCGGCAGGAGATGGTGAACGTCGGCGACGCGTCCTGCGGCGGAGTTGTCCACCGGGATCACCGCGACGTCGGCGGCACCCAGTGTGACGGCGTCGAGGGCCTGATCGAACGCCGTGAACGGGAGCTCGCTGCCCGTCGGGTACAGCGTCCGCGCGACGGTCGAGGAATTGGAGCCCGGTTCACCCTGATATGCGACGTTCGTCACCGTATTACGCCTTCCGCGTGTTGGTCTTGCCGAGCGGCGGCAGTGTCTCCACTGCGAACCGCATGCACTGAAGTATCGGTGCAGCGTCCTCGACCATGCGCACCAACGCCTGTCCGTCGTGGTGCCCGGCCGACGGGAGTGCCCTCTCGTACGCGGCGACGACCACATGGCGGACCATGGGGCCGACCCGTGCCAGATGGGTCACTGCGGACTCCTCGGAGGCCGAGGGGACCGCTCCTCCGCTGCGCGGCAGGCCCTGCAGCGCAGCCGCCAGAGCGGTTCGCTCGTCGTGCAGTACGGCGGCCAGCTCGACCGCGGAGGCGGTCGGGGCAGCCGGACTCGCTCCTGCCCCGGCGTCCGGCGGGAGCCCGGCCAGCGCGTCGGTCACCCGACGGGCCGCACCGAGCGCCATCGCCGTGACGGCGGTGCGGAAGAAGACCGTGTCCTGCGCCCGCAGGGCCGTTCCCGAGGCGTGGGTGGCGAGCCCGGCGGCGACGAAGACGTCGGTGAGTTCGAACGCGGGCGTGTGACTCGGCTCACCACTCCCCTCCGGCAGGACACGCGGCAGCGTCCTCTCCGGAAGGACGAAGAGGTCCCGGTCGCCCTCTCCCGCGGCCGCACGCTCCACCCATGGCTCCGTGGGGACGGGGAGGGCGACCCAGTCGGACCGCACGCCCGCGGGAAGGCGCCACCTTCCCGACAGCGAGAAGCCTCCCGGCACGGCCTGAGCGACCGGGCCGGCTCCGTCGGCGGTGACAGGCAGGGCGGTGGCGAGCGGCGCGGCCCAGTTCCAGGTTCGGGTGAAGACGTCCCAGGCCGCCGACGGGTCCCGGTGGCCTGCGTGCTCGAGGCGTTCGAGCACGCGCGGCAGTCCCGCGTCCGGTCCGGCCAGGTCGGGGAGACAGTCGCCCGGCGCACCCGCCGCCGCGTCCCAAGACCGCTTGCTCACCGTCTCACCGCCTGTCGTTCGTCGCGGGCCGTAGCCGTCTCTCCGCCGCCGCTGATCGATCACTCACACCGTTCACGGGGCCGGAGCGGACGAGTGTTCACGTGAGTCCCACCACAGGTGTTTCGCGCCTGCGCACAGTCACACCTCCGGGCTCCTGGCGGACGCGTGTCTCCCGAGAGCCCCGACACGTGTGAGCGACCGCATGCCGGACGCCTCGATTCCAAGACGACCAACCATATTATATTGGACACCCGGGAGGTTCCGCGTATGCCCGCGCACCGGCGCCCCACGACCCGTGCCGGGGAGGGCCGCGGCTCCCGCCGACCCCCGCAGGGCCGACGCCCTACGCGGGAGTCCTGACGCACCAAGTCTCCGAGGAGTGGAAGAACCGTGAGCCGAGTCACGCCCCTGAACCCCGCCTCCGCCGGACTCCACGGTGGTGAGCGCGCACTCGCCTGGCTTCCGATACCCGAGGAGGAGTTCGAGGACCTCCCGGACCGCCTGGACTACGCGCACTGGGACGGTCGCGGCGAGTACCCCACCGATCCGGCTCGTGTCACCTTCTACGCGCCCCCGATCACCAAGGACAGCGCTGTGATCCTGGCGCCGTTGCCGCACATGCCTCGGCTGCGGGTGATCCAGGCCCTCAGCGCGGGGGTCGACTACCTGCTCCCCCACCTCCGGCCGGACGTCGTGCTGTGCAACGCCCGTGGCGTGCACGACGACAGCACGGCGGAGATGGCGCTCACACTGACGCTGGCAGCGCTGCGCGGAGTGCCGGACTTCGTCCGCAACCAGGCTGACGGCCGCTGGCAGGAGGGCATCCGTCCCTCCCTGTTCGGTGCCACGGTCCTCATCGTGGGGTACGGCTCGATCGGTGCCGCGATCGAGGACCGGTTGCGCCCCTTCGGATGTGCGGTGGAGCGCGTGGCCGGCCGCGCGCGCTGGGCCGAGCACGGTCCCGTCCACTCGGCCTCCGCCCTGGCCGACCTGCTGCCGAAGGCTGACGTGGTGATCCTCTCGGTGCCGCTGACGGCGGAGACACACCACCTGGTCGACGCCGGTTTCCTGGCCGCGATGAAGGACGGCTCCCTCCTCGTCAACATGGCACGTGGAGCGGTGGTGGACACCGAAGCCCTGCTCACCGAAGTGCAGGGCGGAAGACTGCTCGCCGCTCTCGACGTGACCGACCCTGAACCGCTGCCCGCGGGGCACCCCCTGTGGACCGCCCCGGGGGTTCTCGTCAGCCCGCACGTGGGCGCGTTCACGTCCGCGTTCCTGCCCCAGGTCAAACGGCTGCTCAGCGACCAGTTGCACCGCCTCGCCGACGGGCGGGAGCCGCACAACACCGTCCTCACGCTCCCCGCCGCGGGCTGAAGCGACCCAGACGCGTCCGGGCGGGCACCCAGGGAGGACTGCTCCGGGACCGGCCCCGTAGACACTCGGTGTTCACGAACGGGCGGCCGGCGCCAAGGAGTCGACAAGCACCAAGTCGTTACAAAGAACCTGACACCTACTCATGCGCGCCTACGTGTGAAGAGTGAACGCCTCGACTGCGCGTCTCCGCTGCACACATGGTCCAGCGGTCGCGTGTCCGGTGAGGCGGACTCGGCCCGGGCCACGGCTCCGGACCGTCCCCGTGGCGGTACCGGACCGACGTGGCCGGCATTCCAGGGCCGCCGAGGCGGCCCGACCATGAGAGGACAAGCTTTGCAAAGACTGTCTACCGCCTCCCGCGCCGCGCGCGCCGTGACCGTGGGCGCAGCCGTGCTCTCCGCGGGAGCGGCACTGGTCGCGGCAGGGGCGACGACGGCCGGCGCCGCCACGGACAGCCGGCACCGCGTGGACTACGTCGCCCTCGGCGATTCGTACGCCTCCGCCCCGGCGGTCCCCGGGCAGGTCGACCCGACCTGTCTCCGGTCGGACAACAACTACCCGTCGCTGGTGGCCCGCTCATCGGGCGCGCGGCTGACCGACGTCAGCTGCTCGGGAGCGACCACGGCGAACATGGCATCCGTACAGGGTGCCGTGCCCGCCCAGTTCGAGGCCCTCAACCGGGGCACCGACCTCGTGACCGTCACCGTCGGCGGCAACGACATCGGCTTCTCGACCGTCCTCGGGACCTGCGCGCACGTCACCGCCACCGACCCGTCCGGTGCCCCCTGCCGGGCGTACTTCAACGCGGGCGGCACCGACGCGGTCACCGGCTCGATCGAGCAGGCGGCCCCGAAGGTCGCTCAGGTGCTCCGTGGCATCCACCACCGTGCCCCGCACGCCCGCGTGGTGGTCGTCGGCTACCCCGACCTCTTCCCGGAGGACGGCGTCGGCTGCACGAGCGCCAAGGTGCCCCTGGCCGCGGGCGACTTCTCCTACCTGCGGGACAAGGAGAAGGAGCTCAACAAGATGCTCGCCCGTCAGGCGCACCGCGCCGGCGCTCAGTACGTGGACACCTACACACCCACCGTCGGGCACGACCTCTGCCAGCCGGTCGCCAACCGGTGGATCGAGACCTTCGCCCCGGAGACCCCGGCCGCGCCGGTGCACCCCAACGCGGCCGGCGAGAGCGCGATGGCCGGTGCGGTCAAGCGTGGGCTCGCCCGTCACTTCTGGCACCACTGACGGTTCGCGGAAAGTGTCCTGACGCCCGCGCGGAAGCGCGGGGCTGAGGGCGCCCACCGCGAGCACCCCGGGGCCCGGTCCGGCATCGGCCGGGCCGGGCCCCGTCTGCCTCCGTCTCAGGCCGAAGGCACGTTTCCCGGGGCATCGCCCCCGAAGCGAACCCGCGGCGCCGCGTGTTTCGGCCGCACGGCGCCTGCCTCACTCTCAGCCTCACGCCCGGCACGCTCGTCGCACGGGCGCCACTCAGCAGGGCGCTGCGCGGTCGCGCCGTCCGTGAAGGTCCGAGAACCGACCCACACAGCCGGGCCTCTGTCGTGCCGAGTACGACGCACACGTGTGCCGATCGGGTTCCTGTGGAGTGTGCCGCAGCCGCGACTCCCGCCCTCGGAGTATCCCGCACACACCGGAGATGTCCGTTACGTGAACGCCCGGCGATGGCGCAGATGTGCCATGGCCACAAAGCGACAGGCGTGGACCGGCCATCTGCCACTCCTTCTGTCCGATTATCAGGAGCACATCCATCGGTCTTCCTCAGGAGGAGTCTTGCCCAGCGTTCCCATATCCAGACCAGGTCCGATCGCGCTCGCCGCGATCGCAGCCCTGACGATGGGTGTCGTCCCGGCCGGCGCTGTGACGCCCGCCGACCAGGCCTCTCCTCGCCTGCCCGCCCGCTCGGCGCAGCTGCCGTCCTCACACACCGTCACTCTCATCACGGGTGACAAGGTGACGGTCAACACCGGTGCCGACGGCAAGGTCACGCGTTCCGTGCGGGGCGCGAACGGCCGGCCGACCAGCGTGACGACCTACACGACCGGCGGGAACACCTACGTGTACCCGGGCGCGGCCCTCCGCTACGTCGCGGCGGGCAAGCTGGACCGCGAACTCTTCAACATCACCAGGCTGCTGGCGGACGGTTATGGGGACGACCGGCGGGACAGCCTGCCGTTGATCGTCACCTACACCGATGCCGCGACGCGCGCACGGACCCAGGCCGTGCCCTCCGGCGCCGACCGGACTCTCACGCTGAGCAGCATTCAGGGCGCGGCGCTTTCCGCGTCGCGGTCGAAGGCGGCCACCTTCTGGAAGTCGCTCACCGGTCAGGCGGGCGCGGTGAACGGCCGCAGCGCCGGCTCCAAGCCCGAACTGCGCAGCGGGATCGCGAAGGTCTGGCTCGACGGCAAGGTGAAGGCCGCTCTGGCCGACACCACGGCGCAGATCGGCGCACCGCAGGTGTGGTCGGGCGGGGACACCGGCCAGGGTGTGGACGTGGCCGTGCTGGACACCGGCGTGGACACGCAGCACCCCGACCTCGTGGGGCAACTGGCCGCGAGCACGAGCTTCGTGCCCGACCAGAGTGTGGAGGACCATCACGGTCACGGCACCCATGTCGCCTCGACCATCGCGGGCACCGGTGCGGCCTCCGACGGCAAGGAGAAGGGCGTCGCGCCCGGTGCGCGCCTGCACGTCGGCAAGGTGCTCGACAACGACGGCAGCGGCCAGGACTCCTGGGTCCTGGCCGGCATGGAGTGGGCCGCCCGCGAGCAGCACGCCAAGATCATCAGCCTGAGCCTCGGCGCCGGGCCCACCGACGGTCACGACCCGCTGAGCGAGGCCGTCAACGAACTCAGCGCCGAGACGGGCGCGCTCTTCACCATCGCGGCCGGCAACGCGGGCCCGCACACGGTGTCGACACCCAGCGTCGCCGACGCCGCCCTGTCCGTGGGCGCCGTGGACACCTCGGACACCCTCGCCGACTTCTCCAGCACGGGGCCCCGTCAGGGCGACGCGGGCCTGAAGCCCGAACTCACCGCCCCCGGCGTCGATGTACTGGCCGCCCGCTCGCAGTACGCCGCGGACGGCACGGGCTACTACCAGACGCTGAGCGGGACCTCGATGGCCACGCCGCACGTCGCCGGAGCCGCCGCACTGCTCGCCCACGCCCACCCCGACTGGACCGGGCAGCAGCTCAAGGACGCCCTCGTCAGCAGCACGAAGGCGACGCCCCGGTACACCGCGTACGAGGGCGGCAGCGGTCGTCTCGACGTGGCCGCGGCGGTGAAGAACACGGTGTTCGCCACCGGCACCGTGTTCGGCGGCTACAGGGACCCGTCGGCGCCGGCCGGTGAGAAGTCCGAGAAGAAGGTGACCTACACCAACACGGCGGACGCGCCGGTCACCCTGGACCTGGCGACCGAGGTGGCGGCAGCGCCCGCGGGCGCCTTCACGCTGTCCGCCCGGCAGGTGACCGTCCCCGCTCACGGCAGCGCCCAGGTCACCCTCACCACGGACTTCGACCGGCTGAAGCGCGACACCATGACCTCGGGGCGGATCCTCGCCACCGGTCCCTCCGGCGAGGTGCTGGCCCACACGGTGATCGGCGCCTACGTACAGGCCCCGCGCGTCACCCTGAAGGTCAACGGCAAGGACCGCAGCGGGCATCCCCTGGGCGGAGAGGTGTACCTGATCGGTGAGAAGGCCTTCATGGGCCCCCTCCTCCTGGACGAATCGGGTACCGGCACGGTCGACGTGCCCGCCGGCACGTACTTCGTGAGCCTGGAGGCCGACGTCCAGGGCACTCACGGGCCGCACTCGAAGGGCAAGGCGCTCCTCACCGTTCCCGAGGTGGACCTCAGCAAGTCCGCCACGGTGCAGCTGGACGCGTCCAAGGCGAAGCAGGTCTCGGTGCAGACCCCTCAGACGAGCACCCCGTCCGACATCCGGCTCGACGTGAGCCGCACGTTCGACAACGGGACCTCCCTGTTCATGCAGCGCTGGCCGGCCGAGGAGTACGACAGCGTGTGGGCCCTGCCCAACAAGCAGGTGACCACGGGTACCTTCGGGTTCGGCGGCAACTGGCGCCTGGTCGAGCCCGCTCTCGCGGTGTCGTACGGCAAGCGCGCCTACGACGACCTGATCGTCGCCCGCGGGCGGGCCGGCCTCAGAGGGGGCACGTGGCCGTACAAGGCGGTCTACGCAGGTGAGGGCGGCCCCGCGGCGTACAAGAAGCTCGGCGCCCTGGGCAAGGCCGTCGTGGTCCGGCGCAGCGATGCGGTCGGGCCCGCCGAGCAGGCCACGAATGCCGCCAAGGCCGGTGCGAGGCTGCTGCTGGTCGTCAACGACGGCAAGGGCCGCCTGAACCCGTGGAACTCCGACCTCGACAGCCCCTACGCGGAGGAGGCGAATCCCCCTCCGCTGACGGTGGCGTCGCTGACCGCGGACGAGGGCAACGAGCTGATCGCCGGGATCAAGCCCGGCCGGAGTGTGCAACTCCGGGTGACCGCGGACCCCACCAGGGACTACCTCTACGACATCGGTCATCACTGGGCCGCGGTCCCGGCCGATCCGACCTACCGGCCGCGCAGCAGTGATCTCAACCGGGTGGACGTCTCCTTCCGCAACAACCGGCCCGCCAGGGCGATGGAGTCCCGTTCCGCGGTGTGGCAGGGAAACTACTCGTCCAACTGGCTGGTCACGCCCGCCCGGACCGAGCGGACCGACTGGGTGTCCCGCGACACGGAGTGGGTGGAGGAGGCGGGCGTCAACCAGCAACTGCAGATCAGCAGCGACTCCTTGAAGCGGTATCCGAGTGGCAAGACCTCGCACCTGGAGTATTTCGGACCGATCCAGCGCCCCCGGTCGAACAGCAACTACGTGCCGGTGCGCGAGGGCGATCACGTGCTGGCGATCATCCCGGGATGGGCCGACTCCGGTCCCGGTCACGTCGGCACGACCCTGAACAACCAGGGGGTCCGGAACAGCGTGAAGATGTACCAGGTGCTTCCTGACGGCGACCCCCTCCTGCTGAGGGAGTCCTCCACGGACACCATCGGCAGCATCCGGTACCCGCTCGTCCTGGACAGCTCCGACGCCCAGCAGTACCGCCTCGTCTCCGACAACGCCCGGGACTTCTGGGAGAACGACTACTCGGTCACGACGCGGACGGAGTGGGGCTTCACCTCGGCCGCGCCCGCGGCCGGCACCTATTCCGTGCTGCCGCTGATCCAGCTCGACTACGCGGTAGAGGGCATGGACGACGCCGGTAAGGCGGCACGCCGCGCCGCCCTCACCGTCACCCCCTCGCATCTGGTGGGCGCTCCCCGCACCGACACCATCGGCAAGGTCGGCGTCGACATCTCGTACGACGACGGCGCCACCTGGCAGCACGCCGCCCTGACCCGCACCGCGGCGGGCTGGAGCACCCATCTCAACGCTCCCGCCAAGGCGCAGTTCGTGACCCTGCGCACGAGTGCCGCCGACAGCGCGAACAACACCGTCACGCAGAGGATCAGTCGGGCCTTCGGCCTGAAGTAGCCACGCGACGGCAGCCTTCGCTGATCCGGTCAGGGGCGGGACCGCAAGCCTGCGGACCCGCCCCTGACGTCGTCCGGAAGGGTTCGGGGCGGGAATCGGGGGCGCGGGGAAACCGCCCGGCATGGCAGGGGCGGGCACGGGCAGACGCAGTGCACACGAGCCCCGTCGGCGGGCCTGATCGCGGAGGTCGCGGATGCTGTCCCACAGACGTGAACACGATGTCCTCGTCCTCACCGTGCACGAGGACCCGGGGATCAGTGGACGGGCCGGACTGGCCGGCGCGATCATGGATTTCGTGCGGGCCTTCCAGCCGGCACCGGTACTCGTCGTCATCGGCGACGCCGCTGCCACCCCCGCGACGGCCAGCGCCGTGCTGCGGGCCCATCGGCGCTGCGGCGACCTCGACGTGCTCTTCTCGGCCGTGAGCCACGACGCGTCCGTCCGACGGCTGCTGGAGGACAACGCCGACTCCGGGGGCCGGGGTCTGGTCGTTCACTCCCGAGTCGACGCCGCCATCGCTTCCGCCTACGGCGCCGCGGCCTGAACACCAGGACGACCGCCTTCCCCCGTACCCGACCGGGCCGGGAGGCCGTGGTTCGTACGGCGGGGCCGGGTGCCGCGGTCAGCCTGCGGCACCCGGCCCCGCGTGTCTCTACCGCAGGCCGTAGGCCCGGATGAGGGTCTGGGTGATGGTCCCTCCCTCGTCGTCCTTCGCAGTGGCGCGCAGGGACACGAACCTCGCCGACGCGGGGGCGGACAGGCGCGCTTCCCAGGCGCCGCCGTGGCGCGAGGTCTTCGGCCGGTGCCAGGCGGCGCCGTCGTCGTAGGAGACCTCCAGGCCCAGGGAGGAGATCCCTCTGCCCGGGGCGCCGAGGACCGACGGTGTGATGCTCAGGACCGAGGTGCGGCGGGCCCTGCCGTCGGCGTCCTGGTCCGCGTCGTAGTCGAGCTGCACCAGCGGGAGGACCTGCTGGTCAACCTCTCCCGAGACGAACGACCACTCCGTCCTGGTGGCCGTGGAGTACGGACCGGCCACGGGGTTGCCGTTGGCTCCCTCGACCACGAGCCGGTAGCGCGTCGGCTCGGGAGCGAGGTCCGAGGCGTACCCGCTGTCGTAGTCGGACTCGGCGAGCAGCGTCTCGCCCCGGTAGAGCGATGTCCGCTGGGACAGACCGCTGCCGTTGTAGCCCTCGCCGGCGTGCGCGGTTCCGTTGTCCCCCCACGCCCGCGCCCTGAAGGCCAGGCCGGTGTACTGCCGTACGGGGAGGTCCTCACCGAGCATGCGCGGACGCAGGACCGGGGTGAACCACCGGTCCTCGTGGGTGCCGGGAGCGGGGTAGGAGGCGATCTCGGACGTCTCGGTGAGCAGCTCGGGGGCCACCACCTTCTGCTGCCACCTGACGCCGCCACCCGTGGAGACCCAGTCGGTGCGCGGCCCGCGCGCCACGGGTTCGGGCAGGAAGTTCGCGCCGCCGCTGAAGACGTAGGCCGGGAAGTCCATGCGGGTCTCGGTCGCGCGGATGGACTCGTCCTGCCCGAAGGTGAGATTCACCCGGGCCAGGTTCCGCGAGTCGGCACGGTAGGTGGTGTCCGCCGGAACGCCGCCCGCATGGCGGCTGACCAGGTCGTACAGGTACGAGGGCGTGGGGTGGCACTCGACGCGCAGGCGCACCCTGTCCCCGCGCGGCCCGGAGAGCCTCGCGATCAGGTCCTCGCCGGAGTCCGCCGACACCGACGCGACGGGGACGGGACCGGTCGACCGGTAGTCGTCGAGGCCGTACCAGGTGTTGAGCCGTCCGACTCCGTCGTTGACCACGAGGAGCAGTCTCACTCCTGCGGCGTGGGCGGCCCGGGACTGTTCGTACGCGGTGACGGCCGGGCTGCGGCGCACCACGGCGATCTTCCCCGCGGCTGCCGTACGGGCGTACTCCGTGGCCGAACCGGTGCCGGCGAAGACGGCGTCCGCCGTCGTGGTGTCCTCGGCGAGGGGCTTGGCACCGTTCTGGGGCAGGACGTCCAGCTCGTCGCCGTCGAGGGAGACGGTGAGCGGGGTCTGCGGGGCGCGCCATCTGGTGGTCAGGGCGAAGCCGCCGCCTGCCACCTTCGCGGGGGACGGCTCGGCCCAGACACTGTCGTACTCGGGCCCGACCGTCTCGCCGTCGACGAAGTCTCCGAGCGTCCCGTACACGGGCTGCGCGGTCAGGAACGAGCGCCAGTACTCGATCCTGGTGCCCGTCGGCGTACTCGGCCGGGGCGTCAGGGCCCTGACCTGGTGTGCGCGCGACGCGTCGAAGGTGACCTCCCGCTGGTCCGTCAGTTCGATCTCGGGGTCTCCGAGAAGGGCCATACCCTTGGAGTGCGGCCCGTGTGCTCCCTGCACGTCCTTGAACATCATCGCGGAGTAGGTGTCACGGGGAAGGTGCAGCGTCAGTCCGGCCTCGGGCACCTTGCGGAGCTGCGACCGGAACGGGTCGTGGGCGGGGACCAGCAGGACCGTGCCGGTCGTGGGGCGTCCCTCCCGGTCCTTCGCCCGGAGCACCAGGTCGTGGCGCTCGTCCTCGGTCCTGGTGTGCAGGACGGTGTGGGCCACGACCGCTCCGGTGGCGTCCCGGGCGACGACCTGACCGGTGTGGCCACCGGCGGCCACACCACGCGGACTGATGACGAGGTCCACCGACGCGCTTCCGTGCGCGGGCACGGTGAGCCGCTCCGCACTCAGGGCGAACAGACCGGCGGGGCTCGTGCCACCGTCCAGCGTCAGCCGCAGCTCGGCCGGGGCGTCCGCGCTGTTCGTGTAGCTGATGCGGCGTTCGACCGGCTGCGGATCCGGCGACCACTTGATGAGGCCGGTGTCGACGGCTCCGGAGGCGACGACCGGCGTGCGGAAGGCCGCGGCGACGTCGGCACGCCCGGAGCCTCCTCGGTAGACGGGTATGTCCGAAGTGATGCTGCTGGCACTCATCAGGGCGTTCTTCAGCTGCTGTCCCGTCCAGTCCGGGTGCTTCTCCACGAGCAGCGCTGCCGCACCGGCGACGTGCGGGGTGGCCATCGAGGTGCCGCTCTTCGAGGTGTAGGGGCCCTCGCCGCCGAGATACTGCGAGCGGGCCGCCAGGACGTCGACACCGGGTGCGGTCAGGTCCGGCTTGAGGCCCTGGTCCCCCTCGCGCGGACCGCTGCTGGAGAAGCCCGCTATCCGGTCGGCCGAGTCCACGGCACCCACCGTCAGCGCGGCCGCCGCCGTGCCGGGCGCGTTGACCGTGTACTCGCCGGGCCCGGAGTTGCCCGCGGCTATCACGAAGAGTGCGCCCGTCTCCTCGCTGAGGTCGTTGACGCTCTGGCTCATGGGATCGGTCTGGGTGTGGGCGGCCGAGTTGCCCAGACTCATGCTGATGACCTTGGCGTGCTCGGTCCTGGCTGCCCATTCCATGCCGGCGATGATCCCGGACTCGGTTCCGTCACCGTTGTCCGACAGCACCTTGCCGATGGCGAGTTCCGCCCCCGGGGCGACGCCCCGCTCCTTGCCCTCCGAGGCGGCGCCGGTGCCGGCGATGATCGAGGCGACGTGTGTGCCGTGTCCACGGCGGTCGGTGACGTCCTCACCGGGTATGAAGCTCCGGCTGCTCACGATCCGGCCCCGCAGGTCCGGGTGTTCGGCGTCGATGCCGGTGTCGAGGACGGCGACCTTGACGCCTTCCCCCACGGAGCCCTGCTCCCAGACCTCGGGAGCGCCGATCTGGGCGGTGGTGTCCGCAAGAGCCGCCTCGACCTTGCCGTCCAGCCAGATCCTGTCCGTCGCTCCGGGCAGGGACCGCACACGTGCGGGGTCGTCCTGGTCGCGCCGGGTGTGAGTGAGCGAGTCCCACAGGAGACCCGCCGTGGCCCGGTCCGCCTTCGCCGACACGGCACGTGCGGAGGCCAGTTGCCCCGTCACGGTGACACCCGGGAGGTCCACGGCGCTCATCCGTGACGCATCCGTGTCACGTGTGATGATCAGGGGCAGTGCCGGGGTCCTCGCGTCGTCGTATCCCTGGGCGATGAGGCCGGTGACGTTGAAGAGCCGTTTGTCGAGCAGCCCGTCGGCGACATAGGAGGCGGCCTGGTCGGGGTACACGTACGTGCCCGTCGCGTCGGTCAGCGTGCGCACCGCGCCGGACGCCCCTGCCGGACGTGTGACGCTCACCCCGGCGGGCGCCCCTTCGCGTCCCGGGGTGACGGTCACCTTGTCGCCGGTCAGGAGGGTGACCGTACGAGCACTTCGGCCGGGTTTCACCGAAACCGGTGGCGCGCCGCTCTCGTTCGAAGCCTGAGCCACGGGCGCGACAGCCCCACCCAATAGCGTGACGGCTACGCCCAGAGCGATGACGCCCATTCCGCGGGCAACGTGTTGCCGCACTCTTCCTCCTCGAATTGTTGTAGACGGCATACGATCACACGCCGTCAACTTCCAACAAGGAGTACTGGGTCGGGTTTTCCTTTGGCGAAAGGATCGGTGACCATGCGTGAGGAATTTCCCCTTGGGCAGTGCACCGAGTCACCGTCGCGATCGGCGGAAGAGCGTCGCCATGCTGCAGCCCTGGAATGCGCGCGTCAACCTCCGCACATCACCGCCGGACCCCTCGTCATGCCGCGTTCACCCCGGCTGGGCGAGCACGACGAGTCGGTCACCTGCCGGTGACCCGACCACCCCCGTCCGTGCACGCGACGTGGCGCAACAGCGACTTGGCGCACTCTGGACAGGCCGGGAAGGTGACTGATCATCCTCGGTACCGCACTCTGAAGTGCGGCCGGAGCGAAGGCCGCGCATCCGGATCGGGACGGCCGAAGGCTCCGGGTGGTGTGGGCGCGACCCCTCCGTGGGGGGCGGGGTAGTGATTCCACCCGGAAGGGCTGGGTGCGGTCGGCGAATTCCGCCGACCGCCCCGTCTCGGCCCGTGGTGTTCAGAAGTGTTCGCCGGAGGGAGGATCCGCCGAAAAGAGGATCGACTGAGTTTCCGTACAGGCGAGGGACGACCTCGGGACACCTCAACCATTCGGCGATCAGAAACCGCTCGACTGCATTTCTTTCGCCTGCCGCCGAACAATTCCTGACGGAATCACACCGCTCCGAAGCGGGACCGGAGAACGTTCCTCGACTTCCCCGAGTGACTCGACGGCCGCCCATCGCCCTTCCCCTCGCGTCCGCCCGGGATTTCGCGCCGAGACGGGGTGAACACTCCGGCACCGACCGTGGCGCCGTTGAGACATGTCGCATCTGCGACACCTCGTACCAGTGACACGGCGTACGGCGCCGACAGATCCTGCGAGCGGCGTGTTTCGCCACTCGCCCGGTCGGCGGTGGACGGGCCGCGTTCACTGACCCGGCACATGCCGTTGGTGTCGCCGTACGCTCCACACCCTCAGCGGAGTGCGGGCGGCAGTCATGTACAGTCCGGTCTTTGACAATATGTGTGGCGGATACGCAGGGGCGTGTCAGCCGGAGCCAACAGGGAGGCTGCATGCTAGAGGCAGCTGGTCTCACCGCGGTCGAGGAGACCGTCTACCGGCTTCTGATAGCGACTTCGACGGCGTCGGCCGACGAGATCGCCGCGCAGACCGGCCTCACATACGGACAGGCCGAGGGCGTCCTCGCCACTCTTGCGACCATGGGGCTCGCCAGCACCACCGACCGGCAGCCTCACCACTTCACGGCCTCCCCTCCGGATGTGGCACTGCTGCCCCGCCTGCAGCGCAACGCGGACGCACTCGACCAGGCACGGGCCGCGGTCACCGACCTGCTGGAGAGCTACCGCGGTACCCGGCGGCGCCAGGATGCCGGCCAGCTCATCGAGGTCATCACCGGAGCCGAGGCGCTGCGTCAGCACCTGCGCCAACTCCAGGACAACGCCCGCCACGAGATGCTGTGGTTCTGCAAGGCCCAGTACGTCGCCATGCCGTCGGGCAGCAACACGGCCGAGTACGAGGCGCTGGCGCGCGGAGTCCGCTACCGCGTGCTGTACGAGCGCGCGTTCTTCGACGACGAAGGCGCCGTTGACAACGTTGTTAGCTCCGTCGGTGCGGGCGAGGTCGCTCGTTCGGTACCCCACCTCCCCCTGCGGCTCGCCGTCGCCGACCGGGCCATCGCCATCTGCCCGCTGGTACCGGGCGGCCCGGCAGGCAGCCCGGTCGAACCCACCGCGGCGTTGGTCCGCGACAGCAGCCTCCTTGAGGCTCTCACCGCCCTGTTCGAGCGTTACTGGGAGGACGCCGTACCCCTGCACGTCAGCGACTCCGGGGCGGTCACCGGTACCGACGACTCGCCCGGAACGGCACCTCTGCGGGAGACCGACCGCCGACTGCTGTCACTCCTGATCGCGGGCATCACGGACAAGGCCATCGCGAGTCAGATGGGACTGAGCCGCCGCACGGTCCAGCGCCACATTCAGCACCTGATGAGCGTCGCGGGGGCCACCACCCGGATGCAGCTCGCCTGGCAGGCCGCTCGTCGTGGATGGCTGTAGCGGCCACCTCGCGCCGCTCACCCGTCACTGCCGGTGATCTCGGCCGGACGCGGACCCGCAGCACCGCTGCGGTGCCCCTGAGCCGGCAGCCGGATCTTCCAGCGGCCCGACGGCTGCTGCCGCCCGCCTCCTCCCGTCGGCCTCATGCCTCTGCCCCTGCTCCCTCCGATTCGGCGAGCCCACTGTGCGAACCGGTCACCGCCCCCGGGATGCACAACCGCGTCCTCGGCGCTACGGTCCCGGCAGGACGTGGCGGCCGGATTTGCGCTGGAGCGCACTCCAAGGGACACCATCGGACATCGCTTCTCCGGCATCGTGCCGGAGGCGCGGTCCTCCCGAGCGGCCCAGGCCGCGCTGACGAATGCGAGTGCCCTCATGACAGACAAGACCGTGGTGATCACCGGAACCTCCAGCGGGATCGGCCTGGAGACGGCCGTCCGCGCGGCTCGCTCCGGATGGCGTGTCGTCGCCACCATGCGTGATCCGGGCAAGGCGGACGCGCTGCGGGAGGCGGCGGAGGCCGCGGGCGTGACCGAGCGCGTCGAGGTCAGGCGCCTCGACGTGACCGACCCCGGCTCCGTGGCGGAGTGCATCGCTGCGGTTGTCGCCGATCACGGAGCCCTGCACGCACTGGTCAACAACGCGGGCTCCGGTCACGTGGGAACGCTGGAGACCGACGGGGTCGACGCGGCCAGGCGCGTCATGGAGGTGAACTTCTTCGGCGTCCTGCACGCCACCGCTGCCGCCATGCCCCATCTCCGTGCCTCCGGCGGCCGCGTGCTCACCGTCACGAGTGTCGGCGGCGTGGTGGGACAGCCCTTCAACGAGGCGTACTGCGCGGCGAAGTTCGCGGTCGAGGGGTACATGGAGTCCCTCGCGCCCGTCGCCGCCACCGTGGGGGTGCGGGTGACACTGATCGAGCCGGCCGCCGTCGCCAGTGAGTTCGTCGCCAACGTCGGCATTCCCGAGGACCGGAGCGAGCTGCTGGATCGCATGGGGCCGTACACCCCGGCCCTGGACGCCTATCTGGTCCGTACCGCCGGAGCGTTCGCGCACGCGCAGACGGCCGCGGACGCCGCGGCCGCGATCGTCGCGGCGCTCGACTCGGACGAGCCGCCGCTGCGAGCGCAGACCTCTGACGCCGCGCGCACGTTCATCGCGCCGAAACTGGCGGACCCCGACGGCTCCCGCGTCCTCGGCATGACGAGCACCTGGGTGGCCTGACCCGTCGGAGGGGAGCCGCTCCGCGTCAGCCCCGGCTGCGGCTCCGACTCCTTCTCCGGCTACGGAAGTGCGTGCAGGGGTGCGTGATTGGCCTTGAACATGCGTTCCCCCGCCCGGCGCAGAGTGAAGTCGCGCAGAAAGGCGGGCAGGTTGCGGGCCTTGTCACGGCGGTGGTTCTGCGAGACCACCCAGGCGACTCGCTCACCTCGGCGGTCCTGGAACGCGGCGAGTGCCGCGGACACGTCCTGTGTCGTCCCGAGGGTGTCGGCGAGGACCAGGGCGTCTTCGATGGCCATGGCGCCGCCCTGGGCCATGCTCGGGGAGAAGGTGTGGGCCGCGTCACCGATCAGGGCGACGCCGGGATGCGTCCAGACTGTGTTCTCACTCTCGCGCAGTGCGGCGAAGTGGGCGTCCGCCCCCTGTTCCAGCAGACGCGGGACCGGGCCGGCGAAGTCGGCGAACAGGGTGCGCCAGTCACCTGCCGGAGCAGTCGCGGCGGCACTGTTGATATCGGCGTAGCAGTAGACCCGGCCCGCTCCCAGCTGCACCGTCAGGAACGTCCGGCCCCGGTCGCCCAGACGCGCGGTCCAGTCGGTGATTCCGGGAATCGCGGTGTCGTCGGCGATGAACCGCCAGCACACCTGCCCGAGGAAGCGCGGCTCGGGACCGCCGAAGCGGGAGCGCCGCACGGCGGAGTTTATGCCGTCCGCCCCGACCACCAGGTCGTAGGCGCGGGTGGCTCCGTCGGCGAACGTCACGGTCCCGTCGTGGCCCACTGCCGTCACCGCCGTGTCGTGACGCACGATCGCCCCGTCGACGGCTCTGCGCAGCACCTGGTGCAGCTCGGCCCGGGTGATGGCCAGGCAGGGACCGACCTCGCCCCAGATCCGCTCCACGTCGAACGAGGCGAGCGGACGGCCGCGGTGGTCGAGGAGGCTCTGGCGCGCCACAGGAGACGCCAGTCCTGCGACCTCGTCCCCCACTCCGATGGTCCGGAGCGCACGGACGGCGTTCGCCGGGAGGTAGATCCCCGCACCGAGCGCCTGGGCCGATTCCGCACGCCGCTCGACGACGT
Source organism: Streptomyces sp. NPDC001822 (assembly GCF_042892135.1). Lineage (NCBI taxonomy): Bacteria > Bacillati > Actinomycetota > Actinomycetes > Kitasatosporales > Streptomycetaceae > Streptomyces > Streptomyces sp. NPDC001822. The sequence continues at coordinate 721,980 of NZ_JBIATW010000001.1, read as the reverse complement.
CCGCGGAGAAACCACGGTCGAGGAGCGCCTTGGCCAGGGCCATGCCGGAGATTCCGGCTCCGGCGATCAGAATGCGAGGACTGCTCACAGCGGGTCATCCTTCAGCAGCGGTCGACAACGGCAGGGTGCGGCCGGAGCCGCGCGGACGCTTGGCGGTGGTCGATGGGCGCCGTGGGGCCCCGGATCGCGCCTGCCGGGCGGCTCGCTCGTACCACCGCTTACCCCGACGAATCAGTCCACACAGACCACGAACCACGTCCGCCGAAAGTTCAACGTGCGAATCTCGGCCGGTGTGCGGAGGGCTGCCGTCGGACTTCGTTCGCCTCGCCGGACGCGCTCAGTGTTCCGCGATGTGCTCCCCCAGCCGCAATTCGAGTTCGCCGGGCTGCTGCATCCCCCGCTCCAGCAGCCGGCGGATCCGTTCGGCCGCTTCCGGCCAGGTCAGCGACGCACGGAAGGTGTTCTGACCGGCCACCAGGTCGTCCTCGGCCGGCAGGGTGGACCGGTCGATGAGGGCCTTGACCTCTGCCAGCGGCTGCCGGTCGAAGGACGCGATGCGCGTGGCGACGCGGTCCACGTAGGCGTCCAGTTCGGCGTCGGGCAGTGCGCGGTTGATCCAGCCGTACCGTTCGGCCGTCTCCGCGTCGAAGTCGTCGGCCGCCGCGATGATCTCCAGCGCACGCCCTCGTCCCACCAACAGGGGAAGCCGTTCCGTGCCTCCGCCGCCCGGGGTGATTCCGGCGCCCACTTCGGGCTGCCCCAGGACGGCCTTCTCCTTGCTGGCGAAGCGCATGTCGCAGGCCAGGGTGAACTCGTTGCCCACTCCACGCGCCCGGCCGCGGATCGAGGCGATACTGATGACGCGGGAACGGGCCATGCGCGCCGCGGTTTCGAGCCAGGGCGGCCCCGCGTAGGGCTGCTTCGGGGGAACCAGGTCGAAGTGCGCCAGGAAGAAATCCGGATTCGCGCTGTCGAAGACCACCACCTTCAGGTCTTCGTCGGCTTCCATCCGGTCGACCAGATCGGCGAGCGCCGCGAACGTGTCGAAGCCGACCAGGTTGATCGGCGGACTGTCAAAGGTCACACGCCAGTACGAGGCGGACCGCTGCACGATCCTGAACGGGGAGGACGTCGTCATGCGCAGCATCCTATGCACACTAATGCCCCTATTTGCACCGTTTGATAACGCGTTACGCCGGCGTCGCGACAACCCCTCGGCGTCGGGGATCCGCCCGGCCTCGGGGCCGGCCCCCTCACCGACCGCGACCGGGCGGGCGGGCGGTCCCGCCCCGGTGGGCGTCCGCGCCGAGATTCCGCGCCGTGCCCTCACACGGCGGACGCTCGGACCGTGGTAATCGACAGAGATGCGAATGAATCCCTCAAGTGCCGCGAACCGGCCATCGTGGTTCGACCGGCTGCACCGCATGGTCAGCCACTCCCCGCCGGGGCGCGGATGGCGGAGGGGCCGCGAGCTCGAACTGGGGCAGCGGGCCCTGAGCTTCGCCGCGCTCGGATTCCTGACACTCATCCCTCTTCTGATCATCGTCTCCGCGGCGGACCGGCACGGGCAGGGATTCGCCCAGTGGCTGGGCCAGGCGCTCGGCGTGTCCGCCGCCTCCAGGAAGCACGTCGAGAAGCTGTTCGCCCTGCCCGGCCAGGCACTCCAGACCACGACCGCGTTCGGCCTCGCCGCGCTCGCGGCGTTCGGGCTGAGCTTCGGGTCAGCCGTGCAGACCGGCTACGAGAAGGTCTGGGACCTGGTTCCGGCTCGCTGGTGGGCAACATGGCGCCATCTGGCGTGGCTCGGTGTCTTCGCCGGGTACATCTTCGTGTCCGCCACGACCCAGCTCCTGCACAGGCCGCCCCTGGGCGGGGTCCTCGCATCGGGGAGCGCCGTCCTCTTCTTCTGGTGGTCGCAGCGCCTGCTGCTGGGCGGGAGGATCCCCTGGGCCGCACTGCTGCCCGGCGCCGTGCTCACCGTGATCGGGCTGCTCGGCCTTCGTGTCTTCTCCAGGATCGTCTTCACCCCGTTGATCGCCTCCAGCACCGCCAGTTACGGCCCGGTGGGGACGGTCCTGATCCTCCAGTCCTGGCTGGTCGGTGTGGGCGTCGTCGTGTTCGGAGCGGCGTTGGTCGGCCGGCTCCTCCACGAGGAACTTCCCCGCGTGTCGGACGCGCTGCGGCGGCGAAGGTGAGCGGCCGTGCGCGCCCGGGTGAAGGAGCCGGTCGCGTCGGCGCGGCGCCCGGCGGACGGGGAGTCCGCCGGGCCGCTCCCGTTCCGTGCCCGGGTGGCACCGCCGGGAGCGCTGTTCAGGCGGCGGTCACCATGCGGCGGCTGAGGACCTCGTCGGCCAGCCCGTACGCCACCGCCTCCTGCGCGGTGAGGATCCTGTCCCGGTCCGTGTCCGCGCGGAGCGTCGCGGGGTCGTGCGGTGTGTGCCGGGCCAGGACCTCCTCGACCTGCGAGCGGACCCTCTGCATCTCCGCGGCGTGGAGCCGCAGATCGGAGACGGTGCCCTGCCGGCCGGCGCTCGCGGGCTGCCCCAGCAGCACCCGGGAGTGCTCCAGGACGAACCGCCGGCCGGGGTCCCCGCCGGCGAGCAGCACCGCCGCGGTCGAGGCGGCCTGGCCGACGCAGAACGTCGCGATGGGGGCGGACACGAAGCACATCGTGTCGTAGATCGCCATGAGCGAGGTGGGCGATCCGCCCGGGGAGTTGAGATAGATCGCGATCTCGGCACCGGGGTTCGCCGACTCCAGGTGGAGCAGCTGCGCGATGACCACGTTGGCGACCCCGTCGTCGATCTCCGTACCGATGAAGATGATCCGCTCGGAGAGGAGGCGGCTGAAGACGTCGTAGGACCGTTCCCCCTGGGGCGTGCGCTCGACGACGTTCGGAATCGTGTACTGGCCCATGTCAGAGTCCCATCCGTCGTCGTGAGGCGGCCGGCCGGACGGTGTCGAGCGATGCCACGACGTGGTCGGCCATGCCGTAGGCCTTGGCCTCCTCCGCCGTGAACCACCGGTCCCGGTCGCCGTCCCGGGAGATCGTCTCCGCGGACTGCCCCGTGTGCGCGGCGGTGATCCGCTCGACCGCCCGCTTGGTGAACTCCAGGTTCTCCGCCTGGATCGCGATGTCGGATGCGGTGCCGCCGATGCCGGCCGACGGCTGGTGCATCATGATCCTTGCGTTCGGCAGGACGAAGCGCTTGCCCTTCGCGCCGACGGTGAGCAGGAACTGCCCCATGGACGCGGCGAAGCCCATGGCGAGGGTCGAGACGTCGTTCGGGACGAGCTGCATCGTGTCGTAGATGGCCAGCCCTGCGGTCACGGACCCGCCCGGGCTGTTGATGTAGAGGCTGATGTCGGTGCGGGGGTCCTCGGCCGAGAGGAGCAGCAGTTGCGCGCAGACCCGGTTGGCGGAGACCTCGTCCACCTGGGTCCCGAGGAAGACGATCCGCTGGGCGAGGAGCTGGGCCGCGAGATGGTCGTCGTAGCGCGTGGCGGGCGTGTCCTCGTCGGCGGCGCGCGGGGGGTGGGCGGGGTACGGCGACATGCGGGCCTCCTGGTGGTGGAGCGGCCGTCGCGGCCGCGGTCCCTCCACTCTTGTCCGTCCCGGCCGGCGGAGTCACCGGTCTCTGCCCGCGGCAGATTCGCCGCGGGCAGAGCGTCGTTGCACGGGACGGGCGGGCCGGGGACCGGATGCCCGTCGTCGTTGCACGGGACGGGCGGGCCGGGGACCGGATGCCCGGGCACGGACGCACGCGGGGAGCCGGGACCGGTCGTCGGGGTCGGGCCGGGCAACGGATCCATTGCCGGGTTCTCGCGCGGTCTCGTATGCTCCGGAGATGGCGACAGCACTGACACTGGGCGGTATCGGGGTCACCCTGCTCATGCTGATCGTCGTCACCGTGCTGTTCCTGTGCGGGCGGCGGGTGCGCCGGGGCCGGAAGGCCGGCCGCTACCCGTACCGCGCCAAGCCCAACGGCACCTACGACAACTCGTCCTCGAACGGCCCTCACTGACACCGTTCGGTACGGCACGGGCGCAGCCGTACCGGCGGGGCGACGACCACGCTCATCCGGGCCGAGGGGCAGGTGGACGCGCCTCTCCCCGGGAGGGACGCTGGGCGGTCATCGAGGCCAACGCCGCCTGGGCCAGTGGGTGTTACTCCGGTGATCCGGACCGGGCACTCGACGTGGTGCTCAGGTCCGCCGGGCCGGTCACGTACCTGTCGGAACGGGACACCCGGTTCGTCAGACGCGTCGCCGGACCCGCTTCGCCGTAAGGCTCCCCGGAGCCGGGGCCACCCTGGGCGATCCCGTCGGGCGACGCGCGAGCGCCGCGGTCATGACCGCGGCGGCTCCGCCGGGCCGGCGGGCGATTCCCAGGCCCGCTCCCGCGCGATCGCCCGGTCGCCCTCGTTCCTCAGTCTCTCGTCGCCCAGAGCGATCCCGTCGGCCCTCTTCTTCATGCCGACCAGCTGCCGGATCCTGTGTGCGACTATCGCCGCCGTCCTGCTCATCAATCTCTCCCGTGTACGTGCATCCGAAGCGGGGACGAGGACCCGCCGCTTCGTGCGCGGCGGACCCGATGCCCACTCCAGCGTGCCACACGCTGTCCGATTTCGACCGATTCGGTCATGCGCGGATCGTAGGGCACCTCCCACCTGCGGCCGCCTGTCCTCGCGGACCTCAGATACGGGACAGCCCCGACGATCCGGGCGGCGCACAGCCGGGGCCGACCGGGCCCGGGTACGGCGCGCCTCGGCACCACGGCCTGGCTCCGGTGGAGGATCGGTGGGCAGCGCCCTTCAAGGCGTTACGCCGGGCACCGCACCACGACGTGGAAGGTTCTGTCATGGGACTGATGGACGAGCTGCCGTACCGGTCCGCCGCCGGCCGGGGGCGAAGCCCCGTCGACGACGGCCCGCACTCCGCGCCGGTCGTACCGTGAACGCCGGCAGGGGCGCGAGCGGCCGCGACGACGGCCGCTACGGCGAATCCCTCTTCCGCCCCGGACAGGCCGGAGAGGGAGAACGTATCGACTTCGGTGCCCTCGCCTACGACGACATCACCCTGGCGCGGCTGCGCGCCCTTGGAGTGGGCCCCGGATGGCACTGCCTCGACGTGGGTGCCGGCACCGGAACGGTCTCCCGCCGGCTGCTGCGGGAAGCCGGGGTGGCGAGCGTGCTCGCCGTGGACCGCGACGTACGGTTCGTCGGCGGGGGGCTGCAGGTGCCCGGGCTCGAAGTGCTGGAAGCCGACGTCACCGCCCCCGGCTTCGTGTCGGGGCGGTTCAGGCTCGTCCACGCGCGCTTCGTGCTCATGCACCTGCCGGAACGGGAACGTCTGATCTCAGCGCTGGCCGGACTCGTCGCGCCCGGTGGTGTGCTGGTCCTCAGCGATGCCGTCGACCTCACGAGCGACGAGACGCCGGACACGCCCTACGCGACGGCGATGCGGGCGATGTGGCAGGGACTGCGGGCAGCGATCGGCACCGACGTGTCCTGGGTGCCGTCGTACCCGCGGCTTCTGCGTGAGGCGGGGCTCGGGTCCGTGGCCGCCGAGATCCACGTGCCGCCGCTGCTGCCGGGCAGTGCCATCAGCCGTTTCTGGGCCGAGACATGGGAACGCGGCAGGGCCGCCATGACCGCCACGGGTCTCGTCGACGACGAGGCGGTCGACGAGGCGGTCCGGTATCTGGGGAGCGGCGAGTGCGCAGCGGTGTCGGCAGGCATGCTCACCGCCTGGGGATGGAAGCACGATGGGGCCGCCGCCCCCGGGCCCGGCGCATGACCGCAGCCGTCACTGGGGCGAGGATCAGGCGGAGCGGCACCGCCGGCCGCCGAGGGGAACGACTCCGGTCACGAGCTCGCTTCCTGGATGTCGTCGAGATGGTTCTCGACCCACAGACGGAGCTGTCCGAGCGGTTCGGCCACGCTCTCGCCGAGCGCGGTCAGGTTGTACTCGACGTGCAGGGGAACCGCCGGGTAGATGGTCCGGGTGACGAGCCCCTTCTCCTCCAGGCGCCGCAACGTGCTGGTCAGCACTTTCGGGCTGACGCCCTGCAGGCGGCGCTGGAGTGCGCCGAACCGCTGGGGGCCGGCCTCCATCGCTCCGATGGCCAGGGCGGACCACTTGTTGGCCAGGAGGTCGAGCACCTCTCGGCACGGACACTGCGCCGCGTACACATCATGGTGCTCGTGCGCGTCGTTTCCGCAGGTCATGGTCATCGGGCGGTCCTCGTCCTCGGTGTGGATCCTTCATACTTCCCATTGGGAAGTATGTGCCCTTGCAGGTTACTGCCCCCTCAGCGATAGCGTGAATCCGTCGATCATCACCGAGGCGGCGATCCCCTGGTCGTGCGTGATCCCACGGCATCGGGACCTCCTCGGACCATCCCGGGGCGGTCCGCCGCAGGACAGCCCGGCCCGCAGAAGGAGCAGAAGAGCAATGAGCGCAGCAGAAGGCACGACGATGCGCGCGGTCGTGTACCGCAAGAGTCTGCCGGTCCAGGACCACGAGAGCCTGCTGGACGCCGAGCTGCCGGTACCCCGTCCCGGCCCGCACGACCTGCTGGTCGAGGTGGCTGCGGTCGCGGTCAACCCGGTGGACTACAAGGTGCGGCAGAACAGCGACCCCGGAGGGGAGGCGAAGGTCCTGGGCTGGGACGCCGCGGGCACCGTGGTGGCGGTGGGCGAGGCGGTGGAGCTCTTCCGGGTCGGCGACGACGTGTTCTACGCGGGGGCGGTCGACCGTCCCGGCTCGAACGCCCAGTATCAGGTGGTCGATGAGCGGATCGTGGGACGCAAGCCCGCCACCCTGTCGTTCACGGAGGCAGCGGCGCTGCCGCTGACCTCACTCACCGCCTGGGAGGGCCTTTTCGAACGCCTGGGCCTGCGCCGGGGAGCCATGGAGCAGCAGGGCGCGCTCCTGGTGACCGCGGCGGCGGGCGGCGTGGGCGCCATGGTCGCGCAGCTGGCGCGGGCCCTCACCAGCCTCACGGTCGTGGGCACCGCTTCACGCCCCGAGAGCGCCGACTTCGCTCGCCGGATGGGCGTGGAGCACGTGGTCGACCACCACCGGCCGCTGCCCGGACAGGTGGCGGAGGTGGCCCCGGGAGGAGTCGACTACGTCTTCAGCACGGCGGGCACCGACCGCAACCTCGCCGCGTACGCCGAGGTGCTGAATCCGCACGGACAGATCGTGGCGATCGACGACTTCGGCCCCGTGGAGATCGGTGCGCTGAAGTCGAAGAGCATCTCCTTCCACTGGGAGCTGATGTTCACCCGCTCGCTGTACCGGACCGCGGACCGGATCACGCAGCACCACATCCTCACGCAGATCGCCCGGCTCGTGGACGCGGGCATCCTCAGGACCACGGCCACGACCGACCTGGGGGCCGTCACCGCCGCCCACCTGCGCGAGGCCCACGGGATTCTCGAATCCGGAAAGGCGATCGGGAAGATCACGCTCACCGGTTTCTGAGCGTGCGGCGCGGGTGAGCGGCTCCGCCACGGGGGACGCGGTGGTGGCGGTCCGTCCGGGGGACGGGCCGCCACCACCGGACGCTCACCGCAGGGACCCCTCCAGGACGGCCCGGCCGAGCCGCGTCCTGTGGTGCAGTACCCGCACGCCCTGGCGTTGAGAGAGCAGCAGCCCCGCCTCGCGGAGCACGGTGGCGTGGCGGCTGGCCGTGGACGGTGCCAGCCGCAGTGCCGCGGCGATGTCCATCGTGGTCATCGGACGGTCCAGCATGCGCAGGAGTTCGGCCCGCGAGGCACCGATCAGCTGCGCCACCGGGGCGTCCCCGCCGTCCCGTCGGCGTTCGAACCAGCCGGGAGCTGGTGAGAGCGGGTGGACGAGGACCGGGGGCAGCTCCTCGTCGACGAGGGCCAGCGGGGCACGTACGCAGAAGAAGGCCGGGACGAGCGTCAACGCCCGTCCGTGGAGCGAAAGTTCACGATTCACCGGGTACGGGGCACAGAGCAGCCGGTCGCTGTAGCGCCATCCGGGCAGTTGGTCGTATCCCGTGAGTAGCCCCTCGGCACCGTGGGCGAGGACCGCCTGGGCCCGCACGGTCCGGTCAGCCGCCGCCTGCGCACCGATCGCGGACAGGTAGGGCTCGACGGCGACCCGGTGGTAGGCGCGCAGGGCCGAGCCGAGGCGCCGCAGTGCTTGGGGACACCCGTCGGCGAGCGGTCGTACGTCGGCGGGGACCGGACCGCCGGTGTGCGCGTGGAGCCGGGTGAGTTCGGCGCGCAGTCTGCGCCGGGGCGTGGACAACAGCCGGTCGAGGCCCGTGTCGAGATCGGTGTCCCCGCGGCCGGGCGTCAGGAAGTCGGGGAAGTACGAGCCGTCCGGGCAGAGGCGTGTCAGCGCGCGGGTCACGGATTCGAGGCCGGCCCGTCGCAGGGCCGCACCCACTTCGCGGCGCCAGGCACCGAACGTGAGGGGCGCCTGCCGGTTCTGGAGGAGGTGGAGACTGAGCGCGGTCTCCCACAGTGGGTCCACGCGGGACGCGACGCGCAGGCCGGCGAGTTCCCGGCTCGTGAATTCCACCCGCAGCACTGCGCACCCCCGGTGGTCGCGGACGCTCACCGGCGTCCGCCCAACCGGCACTCTACGCGCATCACCGAAATGACGCATGCATGCCAGAAATCTGCTGCGGCGCCTCGCGGGTTCGGCCGGAATGCGAGGCGGCCCGGCCGGAAATCCCCCGGCCGGGCCGCGTCCGCCGAAGGGTCAGCAGAGCGGCACACCGGGCAACTGCGCGGCCGGGTGGTCGATGTAGATGTTGCTGATGAAGCCGTTCTGGTCGCGCAGCTTGCTCCACCAGTTGTTGCTGTATCCCTCCGCGTTGACCGTGTCGCCCTGCTTCTGGCACAGGACCCGCACGGCCGTGGGACCGGCGAGGGTGGTGACGACGGGAGCGCTCACCCGGGCGTCGGCGCGGACGTTGACCCCGCTGCCCCAGGTGTTGAACGGGTAGCCGCTGCCACCACAGCCGTTGTCACTGGTCAGGAACGCCTGGTTGTAGCTGCCGGGGTAGGACAGGCCCGCACCGTTGATGACGATGTTCTGGCCCACTCCGTTCAGCAGCTGCTCGTAGTGGATGTGCGCCCCCGAGGAGTTGCCCGTGCTGCCCGTGACACCGATCTGCTGCCCCTGGGCGACGGACGCGCCGCTCGGCACGGAGTACGCGGAGAGGTGGAAGTAGTACGTCGTCCAGCCGCCGCCGTGGTTGATGGCGATGTAGTTTCCGGCCCCACTCGGCTGCGAGTACCGGGTGGCCGTCCCGGCCGCCGAGGCCAGCACCGGGGTGCCGGCCGTGGCGCCGCCGTCGGAGCGCACGAAGTCCAGTGCCCGGCGCACCTCGGCCGAGTGGTGGCTGTACGTCCAGCGCTGGCCGCACGGGAAGGGCGCCTTGAAAACGGGCGCGGCCGTCGCGCCCGACTCCGCGGCCTGGGCAGGGACGGCCGACATTCCGGCCATCGCCAGGAGTGCCGCGGCGAGCAGGGACGGAAGACGTCTGAGGAACCTCACGAATGCTCCTAGGGGGGAAGGGGCCCGGACCGGAGCCGGGCGGAGGCGCGGTGAGACGTCGGGAACGTAACGGTGCCCCGCGCCCCTGACAAGCGCGGGACGGTCTTCTTCGACCAGGAACGAATTGCTTGCGCCGCCGGCCGGGGCGCATCACCGTGGCGGCCACATGCCAGAAGCCACAGCGCCGCCGCCAGGCCGTCGGCCCGGTGCGCCCGTGCCCCTAGGAGCCCCCACTCCCATGCCACCCCCACGCCCGACTCGCCGCCCCCCGCTGTTCGGTGCCCTCCTGACGACCGTCGGCCTGCTGATCGTCGCGTGCACCGGGAACGCGGTGGCCGCGCCCCTCGGCTCCCCTCCCTCCGCCACGGGTGACGCCCGTCCCGTGTCGTACGTGCCCGACCTGCCGCACTCCGGTGCCGGGCCGCACGCGTCCCGTCCGGACAGCCGGACCGCCGTGACCGTCCCGGCGGACGTCACCGCGGGCGTCGCCGTGTTCGACCGGATCACCGGACGGTTCACCGAGTCGCATGATCCGGACCGCGCCTTCCGCTCCGCGTCGGTGGTGAAGCTGCTGCTGGCTCTTGACTACCTGTGGAACCGGGGGCCGGCGTACGACCCTCCGCAGGCGGACCGCGACCGGCTCGCGGCGATGCTGAGCAGCAGCGACGACGCCGCCGCGAGCCACTACTGGTCGACGGGCGGCGGCAGCGCGGTGATCACCCGCATGGTGACCCGGCTGGCGCTCACCGGCACCGCCCCACCGCCGGCGGTCTACCCCGGCTACTGGGGTTACACGGCGACCACCGCCGCGGACACCGTCCGCGTGTACCGCTACCTCCTCGACACCGCGCCGGCTCCCGTACGGGAACTCGTCCTGGGGGCGCTGCACCGGTCCACCCGCTGCGCGGCGGACGGCTTCGACCAGAACTTCGGTCTGCCATCGGCGTTCGAGGCGCCGGGTGCGGTCAAGCAGGGCTGGTCGGGCTTCACTTCGGGCGGCTGCACCCCGGTTCCGGCCCCGGTCGCTGCGGCTGCCCCTGCCCCTGCCTCGGCCCCCGCCGCCGCGCCCTCGCTCGACCTGACGTCCGAGGCGCTGCACACGACAGGGACCGTGGGACCCGACGACCGGACGATCGTCGCCGTCCTCACCCTCCATCCGGACGGCACGCCGTACGGGACCGCGTACAGCAAGGTCACCGCGCTCACCGGCTCCCTGAACGTCCCCGGAGCCGTCCGCCCCTCCGGCACCCGGTTCACCACGTGGGGCAGCGGTGTCCGCGTCCGTTCGGCACCCACCACCGCGTCCGCCGCCCTCACCACGCTGCCCGCCGGAGTGGACGTGCTCGTGAGATGCCAGCAGCAGGGCGGCGTCGTGTCCGTCCCGCCGTACACCAACGACTGGTGGGCCTATCTGCCGCAGTACGGCGGCTGGATCACGAACATCTACGTCGTCTCCCCCGGCGACACACTTCCGGGCGTGGACCGTTGCCCGTAGTCCCCCTTCCCCACCGACCAGGAGATCTTTCGTGCGACGCAACCAGAGATCGAACTCCCGCGCCATATCCGCCCGCAGGGGGCCGGCCGTCGCCGTCTCCGTGCTGGCCGTCGCCGCGCTCACTCTCACCGCCGGCCCCGCTGCCGCCCGCGACGACGCCGCGGGCGACTCCCCGCGCGGAACCGTCAGCTGGCGGGCCGACCTGTCCGCACCCACCGGGGGTGAGAGCAACGTCAGTCGCGCCGGCGGCGCACTGCGCCTTCGCGACGCCGGTCTGCGGCCCGCCTCGTCCCGCTCTCCCCGCGGGCAGGGCACGGCCCTGTCCCCCGTGCGGGATCTCGGACGGGCGGTGAACCTGATCACCCCGGACGTCGACGCAACCGTGTCCACCGGAGCCCAGGTCGCCGTCGACGTACGGGGACAGGACGGGTTGGGCCGGTGGACCGAGTGGCGCGAGGCGCGCGACGGCTCACCGGCCCGGCTGCCGCGGGCGGTCACCCGGGTACAGACGCGAATCACCCTGGTCTCCGCGCCGGACGGCGCCGCACCGGCGGTCCGGGCCCTGGGTCTGACCGGCGAACTCGGTGCTGCGGCCGAGGAAGCCGTGGCCGCGGAGGCCTTCACGACCAGCGTGTACGCGACGCGGGAAGGGCTGGTCGGCGGTACCACGGCCAACGGACACGTGATCGTCGCCAACGACCACTTCGTGGCGCTCCCCTCCCGCCGGGGCCTCTCCCCGAAGGGCAGCGGACAGTACTCGGTCCGCGTCTGCGGTCCCGTGCGCTGCGAGACCGCCCCCGTGTGGGACGTCGGGCCGTGGAACACCCGCGACGACTACTGGAACCCGTCCTCGGTCCGCGAGACGTTCAAGGACCTGCCGCAGGGCCGGCCCGAGGCGCAGGCCGCCTACCAAAGCGGCTACAACGGCGGGCTGGACGGCTCCGGCCGCCGGGTACTCAACCCGGCGGGCATCGACCTCGCGGACGGCACGTTCTACAACGTGGGCCTGAACAACAACGGCTGGGTCACGGTCACCTATCTGTGGACCGGCAGCGGTGCGCCGACCAAGTCCTTCCCGACCTGGGGCACCGACGTCAACATCCGTCAGCAGCCGACGAGTGCGTCGACCCGGGTGGCACAGCTCCCCGGCCCCACGACGGTACGCGTGCAGTGCCAGGTGCACGGCCAGCTCGTCCAGGCCGACGGCCACAGCAACGACGCCTGGTCCTACCTCCCGGACTACGGCGGATACGTCTCCAACATCTTCATCGACGTGGCCGAGGCATGGCTGCCGGGCGTCCCGAACTGCTGACCGGTGGCGGGGCGTTCCGCCCCGTGCCGCGGTAAGAGCTGTGCGGACCCGGCCGGCGGCACTACTCGTCGCCGGGTCCGGCGGTGAAGAACCCGATCATGCGTTCCAGGCCGTGGTCGCCGAACATGGTCTCCAGGCTGGTGGCCGACTCGGTGGCCGAGGCCTCGCTGCGCGGGAAGAGCGCCTTCTCGTAGGACGCCAGCGCGGCTTCGGTGTCGCCGGGACAGGCGGCGATCGCCAGGCCGAGTTCGGCTCCGTCGAACATGGCGAGGTTGGCGCCCTCCCCGGCGAAGGGGGACATGAGGTGAGCGGCGTCGCCGAGCAGTGTCACCCCGGGGACGCGGTCCCAGCGGTGCCCGGTCGGCAGAGCGTGGATACGCCGGGGCATCAGCGCGCCGTCGGCGTCCGCGACCAGAGCGCGCAGGCCGTCGTCCCAGCCCTCGAACTCGGCGAGTACCGACGCCTTGGCGGCGGCGGTGTCGGCGAAGTCGACGCTGTCCAGCCAGTCTTCGTCGACCCGGAGCGCGGTGTAGACGTGCAGGCTTCCGTCGGTCTCGCGGTGTGCCAGGAAGGCGCGCCCGTCGCCCAGGCTGAAGAAGGAGCCGGCACCGATGACCTCGGCGCTGCGCGGGTGGCGCACGTCCGCCTCCAGGAGGTCGGTCTCCACGAAGGAGATGCCGGCGTAGGCGGGTTCGGCGTCCGAGAGGAGCGGCCGGACCTTCGACCATGCGCCGTCTGCACCGATCAGGAGGTCGGTGGTGACGGAGGAGCCGTCGGCGAAGGTCACTTCGTGCCGCGCGCCGCCCAGGGGGCGGGCTCCGGTCACCTTCCGGCCCCATCGGATCATTCCGTCCGGGAGGGAGTCGAGCAGCAGTTCACGCAGGTCCCCCCGGTCCACCTCGGGCCGTCCGCGGCTCTCCTCGCCTCCCTCGTCGATGTGGACGGTGCCGTCCGGGCCGAGGAGGCGCATCGCCTCACCGCCCTGGTGGATGATCGCGCGGAAACCCTCGATGAGTCCGGCGGCGTGCAGTGCCTTCTGGCCGTTCTCCTCGTGGATGTCGAGCATGCCGCCCTGGGTGCGGGCCTTCGCGGAGGCCTCCAGGTCGAACACGGCCGCTTCGATGCCGTGGGCGTACAGGACACGGGCGGCGGTCAGACCGCCCAGGCCCGCGCCGATGATCGCAATGGGGACGTGGGTACTCATCAGGACCTCCTGGTGTCGGCGTCCGCGTGCGGTGGATCGCACCTGGGCGGGCGACGCGGGGCTGCTCTGCGCCCCCGTCGACGCGGACGGCGCCGTCGCTCCATGGCTCCCGCTCGGACTCCTCCACCGTAACGAACATGTTCGTCACGAACAAGTTCGAGGGACACTCGAGGCGGCCCGGCGCTGCGGCGGCAGGTTCGGGGCACGGTCGCGGCACCCCCGCACAGCCCGGCGGCGTCCAGGGCGGGCGGGTTCTGCGGGGGTGGCCGAGTCAGGCGTCGGTGCGGGGCACGGGGGTGCTGGTGATGCCGTTGATCAGCACCTCGAATCCCCACCGCAACCGCTCACCGGCGCCACTGATGAGAGCGGGCATGTGGGCCCGCACGGCAGGGTGAGTGCTCTCGTCCACGGTGCGCAGGGCGCTGGTGAGCGCGTCCCAGTCCTCCTGCGCGGACGGATCACCTCTCCTGGCCGAGTGTTCGGCGGCGGTGGCGGTCGCCGTCTGAAGCAGCTTGTCCACCCCCCACGCGACCTGCTCCACGGCGGCCCCGCTGCGCGAGAGCAGGTCCAGGATGCGGTTGACCAGCCGGAGGTAGTTCTCTCCGCTGGGCCGGGCCACGAGGGCGGAGCGGGCGAGCTGAGGGTGCTGGAACAGCACCATGGTGTAGGACGTCAGCACTGCCACGAGCCGTTCGCGCCAGTCGCCCTCCTCACCCTCGGCAGCCAGGTCGACCTCGCCGAGCAGCGCGTCGAGCACGGCCGCGTGCAACTCGGCGGTGTTGGAGACGTAGACGTAGAGCGAGGCCGGGCCCGTGTCCAGTTCCTGCGCGAGCCGGCGCATGGTGACCTTGTCCAGCCCTTCGGCGCGCATGATCCGTACGGCGGTGTCGACGATTCCCGGCCGGGACAGGGCGGGCTTGGCAGGGCGCTCCCGGCGGGACACCGGCTCTCTTCTCACAGTCACTCCGCGATCGTAACGAACACGTTCGTACCCGGTGGCCGGAACCGTCCCGTCCCGCGCACGGACCGTGGAAGGGGGCCCGGAAACCCCGGGCGGCATGTTTGACCAGCGGGGGACGGCGGCCGACCCGATCCGCACGACCGGGCGAGGTGCTCACTCGATGGTGAGTTCGTCCACGCGCGCGTCCCGCTCGACGTGACCCTGGGAGAGCGGCGCACGACCGGCGCCGCGCGGCTACGGCCCGGTCGTGGGGAGATGGCGATGACACAGGACGCGAGAAGACACCTGGGACCCGACAACCAGGCGGTCCTTCTGATGGCGGGGCTGGCGGATCTGGCGGTGACCACGCTGGGCTCGGCCCTGGGCTCCGTGCGAGGGCTGCTCCGCCGGTCGGACACCTCGGAACTGGCGGCGGACGCCGAGAGGGAACTGCTGTCGCGGGGCCGGCTGATGCTGGAGCGGCACGCCGTCGTGCCGCCGGCACACCTGGAGGTCCTCGCCCGGGAAGCACTGGCTCGGCGGGCTGCCGATGGCGGGTGACCTGTGGGATCCGGCCGCGTTCAAAGCCCGGGTGGACGACGTACTGCAGCGGTTCGTCGCCGAGCAGGCGGACGGGTTCGCCTCGATCGATCCGGCACTGCACCCGGTGGCCGAACAACTGGAGGCGACGGTCGCCCGGGGGAAGCGGCTGCGGGCGGCGTTCTGCTACTGGGGCTGGCGAGCCGTGGGGCAGCCGGACGACGACGCACTGGTGCGGGCCGCGGCCTCGATGGAGCTGGTGCACGCCGCGGCGGTCGTCCACGACGACCTCATCGACGAGAGTCCGTTGCGCCACGGCCGGCCGACCGCGCACATCGCCCTGCGGGGGGCCGTGCGCGGCCGTCGGCGCGCCGCCGCTGCAGCCAGGTCGCTCGCGATGCTGGTGGGAGACCTTCTGATGGAGCTCGCCGGGCAGTTGTTCACGACCAGTGGGCTGCCCGCGGCCTACCTCGGCCGTGCCCGCCCGCTGTGGTCGGCGCTGGCCCGTGACCTGATCGCGGGTGAATGCCTGGAGATCCTGCGGACCGGATCGGATCCGGACACGCGGGGCTCGCTCAAGGTGATCCGCTACAAGACCGCCAAGTACACCGTCGAACAGCCCCTGCTGATCGGCGGCGTCCTGGCCGGAGCCGGTGAGCGGCTGCGCGAGGGCTACTCGGCGTACGGACTTCCCCTGGGCGAGGCGTTCCAGCTGCGGGACGACCTGCTCGGCGTGTTCGGCAGTACCGCGCACACCGGCAAGGCCTGCACCGACGATCTGCGCGGGCGACGGCCGACGGCCCTGCTGGCGGAGACCTGGAGGGCCGCCGGCGAGGACGAGCGCAGGCAGCTCCGCTCACTCCTGGGAAGGCGGGATCTCGACGAGGAGGGCATGCACACCGTGCGTGCGATGATGCGCCGGCTCCAGGCCCCCGACCGTATCGAGGAGATGATCGGCGTGCGGATCGAGGAAGCCCTCGCCGCGCTGCACGCACTCGATGTGCCGCGCCCGGCGGCCACGGCCCTCACCGCCCTGGCGCACTCGGTGACCACCCGCCTGTCCTGACCTCCCCGGGCGGCGCCACCGCACCCCGGAACAGTGCGACCCGACACCGGACCCTCTCGCCCGCCGCGGGCGACACCGTCGTGCAAGGAGCCCGACCATGACATGCACCGAAGAATCCCTGGACTCGCTGCGCCGGGCGGGGGACGAACTCGCCGACGCCACGGTCGCCGCACTCTTCGAGCGGGGGGAGGTCGGGAAGTTCAACACACTCATGCGTTACGTCTCCACCGTGGGCGCCCCCCTGCCGGACGGTCTGCCCGACGTCGCCCGGGAGTACCTCGCGGCCACGAGTGCGCCGCCGGACTGGGTCGACTGGGAGGAGATGGAGAAGGCGCGCCTGTTCTTCATGGACAACAACGTGCACATCTCGACCGCCCTGTCCTTCGCCTCGATGCCGGCCTGCTACGTCGTCCCGCACGTGGCCAGACTGCTGTCGGCCACCCATGGCCTCAAGTACCCCTCCAAGCGGATGGCGGAGACGGGCCAGTTCACCGTGTACCTGATGCAACCGGGCGCCTTCGAGGCGGGCAGCCGGTTCATCCCGGCCGCTCAGAAGGTCCGCCTCCTGCACGCGTCCATCCGGCATCATCTGGAGCGCGAGGGCCGCTGGGACACCCGGTCGCTCGGGACCCCGATCTGCCAGGAGGACATGATCGGCGGGCAGATGTTCTTCAGTCTGCTCGTCCTGGACAGCCTGCACCGCCTGGGCATCCACATGTCCGCGGAGGGTGCCGAGTCGTACTACTACGCCTGGCGCGTGGTCGGCGCGATGCTCGGCGTCGACCAGGACGCCGTGCCCCGGAACACCGTGGAGGCCCGCCGGTTCCTCGACCTGTACATGGTCCGGCACATGGGGCCCTCCGCTGAGGGCGCCCATCTGACGCGCCAGCTCATCGACCTCTACGAGGAGGTCGTGCCGGGCACCTTCTTCGATCCGGTCGTCTCCTCGCTCATCCGCTACCTCGTCGGCGACACCTGCGCCGACTGGCTCGGGGTGCCCAGGACTTCGTGGGACACCGTGGTCAAGGCCGTGCCCCACGTCCTCGGCGTCCTGGAGTCCATCGAGGACAGCTCACCCCTCGGCGCCTGGGCGCTGGACCGCCTCGGCCACCTGACCACGCATCTCGAACTGTCCTCGCTCACACGCGGGCGGGTCATGCACTACGCCATCCCCGAACAGCTCCGCAAGGACTACGACGTCTCGGACGCGGTGCCCAGGAGCAGGCGGTGGAGTCCTCCGGCTCCGACGGTTCCGACGGTCTCCTGACCCCCGCCCGTCCGACGCGAGCCGCCGTGCCCGGTCCGGCGCGGCGGCCGCCGCACCCCGCGGGGGCACTCTCCCGGGCCCCTTTCCCCGAACCTATTGCCATCAAGGCATATCCTGTTGCCCATGACGCATGATGACGGCGAACTGGACAGTCTCGTACGAAAGCGCATCCGGGCGCTGCGCGTGGCACAGGGTCTGTCCCTGGAGGACTTGGCAGGGCGTGCCCACGTCAGTCAGTCCACGCTCTCCCGCATCGAGAACGGGCAGCGTCGTCTCGCGCTCGATCAGTTGGTCACCCTTGCCCGCGCCCTGGACACGTCGCTGGATCAGCTGGTCGAGACGGCCGCGGACGATGTCGTCATCAGTCCGGTGATCGACGGTGCCCACGGACTGATGCGCTGGCCGATGAGAGCGGAGCCGGGTATGAGCGTCGTACGGCAGCGGATGACCGAGCCACCCCCCGACAACCCGTCCCGCATGCGTGCGCACCCGGGCCACGAATGGCTCGTGGTCCTCTCCGGCACAGCGATCCTCATGCTGGGCCATCGCCGTGTGCGGGTCGAGACGAATCAGGCCGCGGAGTTCCCCACCATGCTCCCCCACGCCATCGGCGCGGAAGGCGGCCCCTGCGAGATTCTGGGGATCTTCGACCGTGACGCCCGCCGGGGCCACCAGCGCGACGGGCGCCGCGAGGTATCGGACCGGGAGTGAGTACGCTCCCCGTTGCGCGCCCGGCATGACCGGAGGCCATCTTCTTGCGCGTACGGGAAGCGAACCGGCTTCAGACGCATGGCCCCGTTAGCGTGGGAACATGACTCACGCACACCTTCAGGCTTCCCCTCACACAGCGCAGCACGACTCTCGGCACGGCGCCGGCGCCGACAGCCAGATCGAGATCCTCGACCTCGACGCGGAGGTGCTGGCCGAGCACATCTCCGCGATCACCGCCTGGCTCCCTGTCGAGGGGGCGCCGCGCGAAGTCGTGGATCTGGGCTGCGGGACGGGAACCGGCACCTTCGCCCTTCTGGAGCGCTTTCCCGAGGCCCACGTCACCGCCGTCGACTCGTCGGCCGAGCATCTGCGGCGCCTGCGGGACAAGGCGTGTGACGCGGGCGTGCAGGACCGTGTGCGCGTCGTCCAGGCCGATCTCGACGCAGCCGACTGGCCCGACCTCGGCACTCCGGACCTCGTATGGGCCTCGGCGTCCATGCACCACATGTCCGAACCGGACCGCACGCTGCGCTCGGTCCACGGCCTTCTCGCACCCGGCGGCCTGTTCGCCGTCGTCGAACTGGCCGGCTTCCCCCGTTTCCTGCCGGAGAGCGCCCCGGAGGAACGGCCCGGCCTGGAAGCCCGCTGCCACGCCGCGAGCGAGCGCCACCACGCCGAACACGTGTCGCACCGCGGAGCCGACTGGGGTCCCCTGCTCACCGCCGCCGGTTTCGCCATCGAGGGCGAACGCACCGTCACCGTCGACATCGAGGCTTCCGGGGACGCGGCCGTCGGCCGCTACGCGCTCGGCACTTTCCAGCGTCTGCGCCTCAGCGCCGTGGACGCGCTCTCCTCGGAAGACCTCGCCGCACTCGACCGGCTTCTCGACGTGGACGGTCCTCACAGCATCCTGCGGCGCGGCGACCTCTCGGTCCGCACGGAGCGCAGTGTCTGGGCCGCGCGACGCGGGAAGTGACCTCGGCCGGGACGGGCACGGCACGCGCCGTCCCGGCCTCGGCCCGGGCGAAGGCCCCTAGGGCCCGTTCTCACCACGGGCGACGCGGATGATCGTCTTCCCGTGAGCACGCCGCGCGCCCGGGGCGAAAACCCCGGGTGCCTCGGCCAGCGGGCACACCGTGCCCACCTCCGGCGTGAGGCGCCCGTCCCTCAGCCGCGCGACGAGGCCGGCGAGCGTGGCGCGGTCGGGTTCGACGACGAAGAACACCGCTCGCCCGTCCCGGGGCCGGACGTTCACGGGGTGAGCGATGGTGACCAGGGTGCCGCCTTCCCGTACGAGGGCGGCCGAGCGGTCGAGGATCTCTCCTCCGATCACGTCCAGGACCACATCGACGTCGCCGGCCTTCTCCAGCGCCTCCGTCTCCAGGTCCACGAAGACGTCGACCCCGATGGCCGCGGCCCGCTCGCGATCCGCGGACCGGCCGGTCCCGATGACCCGCGCTCCGGCCTCACGGGCGAGCTGTACGGCGAGGGATCCGACCCCACCGGCCGACCCGTGGATCAGGACCGTCCGGCCCGCGGAGAGGTGACCGTGGTCGAACAGCCCCTGCCAGGCGGTCAGTCCGGAGATGGGAAGGGCCGCAGCCGTCGTGTGGTCGACGTCGGCCGGCAGTGGGGCCAGATTGCGGGCCTCCACGGCGGCGTACTCGGCGAGGGATCCGTCCCGCGCCCAGTCCGCCATTCCGAACACGCGCTGACCGACGCTCAGGCCGGTGGTGCCGTAGCCCAGTTCCACGACGACACCGGACAGTTCGTGCCCCGGCACACTGGGTGTGCGGTCACGGCCCGACCGGTCCGTCCAGGTGGCCGGCCACGCAAGCTCTCCCGGGGTGAATCCGGCCGCGTGCACACGCACGATCACGTCGTTCTCCGCGGCATGCGGATAGGCGATCTCCGTCAGCGTCATTCCCGCCGTCCCGGCTTCGCGGTCCCTCACAGTGATGGCCTGCATGCCGTGTCCTTCATGGGGGTGTGGTGGCAGACGAACGGCCCCGGGGTGACGGCCAGGGGCTCACAGCGTCGGCACGTATCCGCCGTCGATGATGAAATCACTGCCCATGATGTTGCGAGCCCGGTCCCCGGCGAGGTAGACGACCAGGTCGGCCACCTCCGAAGGCCGGGAGAACCGTCCCGAGGCCGTGGACGAGGCCGCCTGCGCCTTCACGTCGTCCGCCGGCACTCCGGCCGCCTGGGAGACCGTGGCGGCCACTCCCCCGTCGCCCGTCCAGAGCTCGGTCTCGACCGGGCCGGGACTGACGCTGTTCACCCGGACCCCGCGGCCGCCGAACTCCTTCGACAACGCCTTCGACAGACTGGCCACGGCGGACTTGGACGCGCTGTAGTCCACGACCACGGACTCGGGCAGGCGGGCGTTGACCGAGGCGATGTTGATGATCGCGCCGCCTCCCGCGTCGAGCATGCCCGGAAGGACCGCGCGGGTGACGGACACGGCGGTCATCAGGTTGAGCTCGATGGTCTGCCGCCACTGGGCGTCGGTGACACTGAGGAATCCGTCCGGGCGCGCGGGGGCCGACCCCACGTTGTTGACCAGTACGTCGACGTGCCGGCCGTCGGCCGCGGCGACGGCCTGCTGTGCTCCGTCGGGTGCGGTCAGGTCCACCTGTACCCAGGTCACGGCGCCGCGGTCGACCAGGGCCCGCAGCTCGGGGGTGGCCGTCCGGGCCACGGCCAGGACATGGGCGCCGGCCTCTGCCAGCGCCGTGGTGACCGCGAGGCCGATCCCTTTACTGGCCCCGGTGACAAGCGCGTATCGGCCGTCGAGTTCTGGCTGCTGGTCGTTCATCCCTGCTCCAGACGGAAGAGGAGACGACAGGCGCCGGGCCGGCGCCTGGGGCCCCGGACGGGGGTCCGCTGTCCTGATCCCATTCTGCGGCGGGACCGCCTCGGGCGCGCTGTGACCGGCTCGTCCCGTCCGCCGGCACGCGAAGGGGTGCGGCGGGACGCCTCAGGGACACCCCTCCCGCACCGACGGCCGGGTACGCACCGGTGGTGTCCGGTGCGCACCCGGCCGTCCGGCCGGTCTCAGTGCCGCGAACGGCTCACGGCTTGGCTGCCAGAGCGAAGCTCTGTGCCGTGGAGCCGTCGCAGGGGCGCTGGGTCAGTTGCACCGAGTCGGTCGCCGCCGTGGAGGCCGTGAGGCACTGGCCGCTGTGCCTGGCCGAGAAGTGGTAGCCGCCCGAGGACTCCCGGACCGGCTGCCATTGCTGGTTGAGGCCGCCGGAGTACGACCACAGCTGCAGGGGCGCGCCCTGTGCGGTGGACCGGTCGGTGACGTCCACGGCCTGTTGCGGGTTGCCCCGCGCCGCGATGCGCACGTACCCGCCGTCGGTGGCCCTGAACTGGAACTGCTGGGCGACGGTGCCGTTGCACGCGTACTGCTGGACGGCCGTCCCGTTGGCCGTGCTCGCGGCCCTCGCATCGGCGCACTTGCCGTTGCCGCGGTTCTCCATCGCGTACCAGGTGGTCTCCGGGATGCCCTCGACGGGCGGCTCGGTGGTCCCGGCGCCCGCGAGCCACTTGAGCCCGTCCAGCAGGAACCGGTTCTGGGTGGCGCTGGCGAACGTGGACGACGTCGGGGTGTTCGTGTCGTAGTTCATGGCGTTGTGGCCGAAGTTGGCGTAGAGCATCTTGTACTGGCGGTTGGTCCAGAGGATGGGGTAGTAGCCGCTGTACCAGATCTCACCGGCGTTCGTCCCGAGGGGGAAGCTGCTGGGGTCGACCGAGGCGAGGATGTCGATGTCGGGGTTGTTGCGGAGGTCGTTGGACCAGCTGTACCACTCACTGACCGATGAGGTGAAGGTCTGCGGCAGGGCTGCCGTCGACGGGTGGGCCCGGTCCTCGACCCGCAGTACGGCGGTGGTCGGCCCCCAGGTGTTGGACTTGAAGTTGCCGCTGCCGAGGAACTGGTTGTAGTACCAGGGCCAGCTCTGGGCCTCGGTCGTGAAGGCCGACACGTGGAAGCCCAGCCAGCCGCCGCCGGCACGCATGTACCGTTCGAAACCCGAACGCTGCGCGGCGCTCTGCGGGCCGTCGTCGAGGAACATGACCACGTCGTAGGCGTCCACACCTCCGTTGGCGAGCAGGTTCCAGTCGGTGCTCGCGGTGTAGGTGAAGCCGTTCGAGGCGCCGGCCTGCGGGAACCAGGTGTTGGCCTCCTTGGCGAAGCTGATGTGGGCCTGGTCGTAGGTGCCGCTGTAGAGCCCCAGCACCTTGAACGGGGCTGCGGCGGCCTGGCGTTCGGCCGGACCGGCGGCGGACGGGGTGGCTGTGGACGGGGTGGCCGTCAGGGAGAGCAGTGCGGCCAGCAGGGTCAGAGCGGTCAGCAGCGGTCGCAGTAAGCGGTGTGGGGAGCGGCGCTCCGTCGTCGTGGTCACGAGGTCTCCTGCACGTCTGGTTTCGGGAGGGAGCGGGGATGCGGCGCGGGGGTCAGCCGCGGTACTGCGCCAGGACCCGGGTGAAGTCCCAGGGCTGCTGGCTCACCTCCGAGCAGGTGTCCGCCCCTCCACCGGTGCAGGGCCGGTCGCGGTTGACGGACCAGAACGTCAGTCGTGCGAGATGGTGCTGCTGCGCGTAGGCGAGGATGGTGCGGAAGTCGGCGACGGTGATGGTCTCGCCGACGTCGGTGACGCCGTTCATCGACGAGATGCCGGTGTGCCGGTAGGCCTGGTCGTCGCTGTATCCGTACGCGTTCTTCACCGCGGTCTTGAGGCCCTCGGCGGCGCGGGTGGTGAGGGTGCCCATGTTCTGGCCGTTGCCGCCGAAGTTGAACGGCATGATGGTCCAGCTGTCCACGGTGAGGCCGGCGGCGGCCGCCCGGTTGATAAGACTGGTGTCGGGCCCGTTCTGGCCGGTGCCGAAGGTGACGTATGTCTTGATGCCGGGGTTGTTGGCCTTGACCGTCTTGAGGGCGTCCACGGTGCGCTGCTGGACCGTGGGGCTGTCGTAGGCCGCGGCCTCGATGTCGATGTCGATGGCCTTGAGACCGTAGGCGTTGATGACCTTCTGGTAGGCCGCGGCCAGTTCACCGGCGCTGGAGCAGGAACTCTCCAGTTTGTTGCCGCTCCAGCCGCCGAAGGACGGGATGACGTCGCCGCCGTTGCCGCGCACGGTGTTCACGGTCTGCTGGTCGACGCCGCCGGTCAGCGGGCGGCTGCCGTCCCACTGCGGGTTGCAGTAGCCGTTGCTGAGGACGAAGGCGAGTGTGTACCACTTGACGCCGGTCGCGTTGGTGACCGTGGTCGGGCTCGGCGGGTTCCCCCACCCGTTGTACAGGTAGGGGGCGACGGCCATCGGCGCGTCGCCGTCGGGGGTCTCACCGCCGCCGGACGTGTTCCACTTCTGGTTGGCGGCGCCGGTACAGCTCCAGATCTGGAGCCGGGTGCCGTTCACCGAGGAACTGCCCGTGACGTCGACGCACTTGTTCGACTGCGGGTTGACGATGGTCCCCGCAGCGGTGACCGTCCACTTCTGGTTCGCTCCGCCCGTGCAGTCCCACAACTGGAGAGCGGCCCCGTTCGTGGTGGATCTGTCGACGATGTCCAGGCACTTTCCCAGCGCGCCGACACTGCCGTCCGAGCCGACCGTCCATTGCTGGGCACCGGTCGAGTTGCAGTCGTACAGCTGAACGGCCGCGCCGTTGGCGCTGCTTGCGCCGGCGACGTCCATGCATTTTCCGCCCAGGCCGGTGATCTGCCCGGCAGCCGCCGAAGCGGGGGTCACCGCGAGCGCACCCGCGGCCGTGGTGAGGACTCCGACGGTGAGGACGGTGCGCAGCAGTCGGGACCGCCGGATGCGATCGAGGTGGGGGGTTGTGGCCATAGGTGTCACGGCCTTTCGTACTCGGCGGGTCTGGGTGGGGGTGCGCCGTGCGTCGGCCCACACACATCCGCATTCATGTCCATGAACACGGGTCGCATGCATGAGGGGGGCTTTGGTCGGTGAACTTAAAGGTCTGAACCAGTGCCCGTCAAGATGTCGGGACGCATGAGAAGCCGCCCGCACACGGCGGGGCTCCCGCCGGGGCGATCGGGCCGGCTCGGGGGGCCTCCGCCGACTGAGCGCCTCGCCACGATCGCCCATACGATGGGCGGAGGCCGTAGCGGTAGCGGGGCCGCCCTGCCGTGGTTCCGGCCTCCCGACGTAGGGGACGTATGGCAGAGGCCGCAGACAGGAAGCGGACCGTCATCGTGACCGTGGATGACGATCCCGGGGTTTCCCGCGCCGTCGCACGTGACCTCAGACGCCGCTACGGCGCCACCTACCGCGTGGTCCGCGCGGAGTCGGGCGACTCGGCGCTCCAGGCACTGCGGGAGCTGAAACTGCGCGGCGATCTGGTCGCGGTCATCCTGGCCGACTACCGGATGCCGCAGATGAACGGCATCGAGTTCCTCGAACAGGCCCTGGACGTCTACCCCGAGGCCCGCCGGGTCCTGCTGACCGCATACGCGGACACCGGTGCGGCGATCGACGCGATCAACGTCGTCGACCTCGATCACTATCTGCTCAAGCCGTGGGACCCGCCGGAGGAGAAGCTCTACCCGGTCCTGGACGACCTGCTCCAGGCGTGGCGGGCCGGCCACCACCGGGCCCACCCGAGCACCAAGGTCGTCGGACACCGCTGGTCGGCGCGTTCCTCGGAGACCCGGGAGTTCCTGGCGCGCAATCAGGTGCCGTACCGCTGGTATTCCTCCGACGAGCCGGAGGGGCAGCGGCTGCTCTCCGCCGCCGGACAGGACGGGCTCCGGCTGCCCGTGGTGATCACCCCGGACGGTACGCCGCTGGTCGAGCCCGAGGCCGCCGAGCTCGCCGTCCACGTGGGGCTGGCGACCACGCCGACGGCGGACTTCTACGACCTGGTGGTGGTCGGCGGTGGTCCGGCCGGGCTGGGAGCGGCCGTGTACGGCGCCTCGGAAGGGCTGCGGACGGTGCTGGTGGAGCGGTCGGCGACCGGCGGGCAGGCGGGCCAGAGCTCCCGGATCGAGAACTACCTCGGCTTTCCGGACGGCGTCTCGGGCGGGCAGCTCACGGAGCGGGCCATGCGGCAGGCGGGGAGGTTCGGCGCCGAGGTCCTCACGACGCGGGAGGTGACCGGCCTGGAGGCCCACGGGTCGGCGCGGATCGTGCGCTTCTCGGACGGCTCGGAGATCGCCGCGCACAGCGTGATTCTGGCCACCGGCGTGTCCTACCGCCAGCTCCCCTCAGGGGGCGCGGACGAGCTGACGGGACGTGGGGTGTTCTACGGCTCGGCGCTGACGGAAGCGGCCTCCTGTCAGGGCCACGACGTGTACATCGTCGGAG
The DNA here is from genome assembly GCF_042892135.1 of Streptomyces sp. NPDC001822. Taxonomy (NCBI): domain Bacteria; kingdom Bacillati; phylum Actinomycetota; class Actinomycetes; order Kitasatosporales; family Streptomycetaceae; genus Streptomyces; species Streptomyces sp. NPDC001822. The sequence goes on along the minus strand of NZ_JBIATW010000001.1, from coordinate 696,562 downwards.
GTGCCAACTCGGCGGGGCAGGCGGCCATGTATCTCTCGCGGACCGCCAAGTCGGTGACCCTGCTGGTGCGCGGGGAGTCGATCGCCGCGTCGATGTCGTACTACCTGATCCAACAGGTCGAGGAGACGCCCAACATCCGGGTGCGCTGCGGAACCGTCGTGGACACCGCACACGGTGACGGCCACCTGGAACATCTGACCCTGCGTGAGGTCGAGAGCGGTGAGACGGAACTCGTCGACGCGCAATGGCTGTTCGTCTTCATCGGTGCCGCCCCACTGACGGACTGGCTGGACGGCACGGTGCTCCGCGACAGAAGGGGGTTCATCCTGGCCGGGCCCGACATGACGCCCGACGGGCGGCCGCCGGCCGAATGGGATCTGGAGCGGCCGCCGTACCACCTGGAGACCAGCGTTCCCGGAGTGTTCGTGGCGGGCGACGCCCGCGCCGAGTCCGCGAAGCGCGTCGCGTCCGCCGTCGGAGAGGGGGCCATGGCCGTGATGCTCGTACACCGCTACCTGGAGCAGTCATGAGTGGTACGCCGCTGACCTGCAATCCCGACGAGATCGCGAAGCTGTTCCTCTTCGAGAAACTCCGCCCCGACCAGGTGGGACGCCTGTGCGCCGAGGGCGGCGTGGAGCTGTTCCAGCCCGGCCCCGTCTACGCCGAGGGAGAAGCCGCCACCTGCTTCTACGTCATGCTCGACGGCACGGTCGTGCTCTCCCGCAGGGTCGGCGGGGACGACGTCGAGGTCACTCGCACCTCACAGCCGGGTGTCTACGCCGGAGCCATGCAGGCGTACGTCGGCGATCGCGTTCCGCAGATCTACAACAACTCCATGCGGGTCACCGAGCCGTCGCGCTTCTTCGTCCTGCCCTCGGAGACCTTCGCGAACGTCATGCGCGAGTGGTTCCCGATGGCCGTACACCTGCTGGAAGGGCTCTTCTTCGGCTCCAAGAGCACACAGCGGGCCATCGGACAGCGGGAACGGCTGCTGGCGCTCGGCTCGTTGTCCGCGGGACTCACGCACGAGCTCAACAACCCGGCGGCCGCCGCCGTCCGTGCGACCTCGGCGCTGCGGGAGCGAGTGGCGAAAATGCGCCGCAAGCTCGGGGTCATCGCCGAGGGCTCGTTCTCACCCGACACCCTCGCCGGTCTGATCGACATCCAGGAACGCACAGCCGAGCGGATCGCCAAAGCACCCTCGCTGAGCGCGATGGAGGCAGCCGACCGCGAAGACACCCTGGCGGACTGGCTCGACGAGCACGGCATCGAGCAGAGCTGGCAGATCGCACCGACCTTCGTGCAGGCGGGCCTGGACACCGAATGGCTGGATCAGATCGCGCTCACCGTGGACGAGGACATCCTCCCGGGGGCTGTCGGATGGCTCAACTACACCGTCGAGACAGAGCTGTTGATGAACGAGATCGCGGACTCCACAGCTCGCGTCTCCCACCTCGTCGACGCGGCCAAGCAGTACGCCCAGCTCGACCGGGCGCCCTACCGCACCGTCGACGTCCACGAACTCCTCGACAGCACACTGGTGATGCTCTCGGCGAAGATCGGCTCGCACATCTCGGTCGTCAAGGACTACGACCGTACGGTGCCCGACATTCCGGCCTATCCGGCGGAGCTCAACCAGGTGTGGACCAATCTGATCGACAACGCGGTCGCCGCCATGCACGACGCGGACGGGCCGGGGACGCTGACCGTCCGGACCGCACTCCAGCACGACCGGCTGCTGGTGGAGTTCCGCGACACGGGAACCGGTATCCCGGAGGAGATCCGCGGACGCGTCTTCGATCCCTTCTTCACCACCAAGCCGGTGGGCGAGGGCACAGGGCTCGGCCTCGACATCTCCTGGCGGATCGTGGTGGACAAACACCACGGCGCACTCCAGGTGGAGTCCGAGCCGGGCGACACGCGTTTCCAGGTGCTGCTGCCGCTCACAGCGGAGGACACCGAGGCGGACGAAGAAGTGCCCTGACCCACACGCACCCCGCGTCCGGCGCCAGCACTCGGGGGAGGCGGGTGGGCGGAGACCGAGGGCAGGCACGCCTGCGGCGACGGAGGCCCGTTCCGTACCCTGGAGGACATGCGCATGCGCCCCACCCTGAGCTGGACCCCCACGGAAACCCTGTCGCCGGGCACCACCGACCTGCGTCCGGTCGAGGAATCGCTGCGCGCCGGCGGTGTCCTGATCCTCAGCGGAGCCGGGATCTCCACCGAGTCGGGCATCCCCGACTACCGGGGCGAGGGCGGAAGCCTGAGCCGGCACACCCCGATGACGTACCAGGACTTCACCGCCGGTGCTCAGGCCCGGCGCCGTTACTGGGCTCGGAGCCATCTCGGCTGGCGCACGTTCGGCAGCGCCCGCCCCAACGCGGGTCACCGGGCCGTCGCCGCGTTCGAGCAGCGGGGTCTGCTCTCCGGTGTGATCACCCAGAACGTCGACGGTCTGCACCAGGCAGGCGGCGCCGAGTCGGTCGTGGAACTCCACGGAAGCCTTGATCGCGTCGTGTGCCTCTCCTGCGGCGACCTCAGCCCCCGCCGTGAACTCGCGCGGCGGCTGGAGGAGGCCAACGCGGGCTTCGCACCGGTGGCCGCGGGGATCAACCCCGACGGCGACGCCGACCTGACCGACGAACAGGTCGGCGACTTCCACGTGGTGCCGTGCACGGTCTGCGGCGGGGTCCTCAAGCCGGACGTGGTGTTCTTCGGCGAGGCTGTGCCCCCGCAGCGGGTCGAGCACTGCCGCGAACTGGTCCGCGCGGCATCCTCGCTCCTGGTCCTGGGGTCCTCGCTCACGGTGATGTCAGGGCTCCGCTTCGTCCGCCAGGCGGCCGAGGACGGAAAACCGGTGCTGATCATCAACCGCGACCCGACCCGGGGCGACCGGCACGCCCTCACCCGCGTCGCACTCTCGCTGGGACCGGCGCTGGCCGCCGTGGCCGACCGGCTGGGCATTCCCGCCGCCCAGGGGACAGCCGAGTCCGCCTGACACGCGGCGGCTCCGGGACAGGACGGTGGGGGCGGCTCAGCCGCGGCCCCGGTGGCGGGGCGGTTACCGCCGGGATCGCGTAGCACCGTGGAAACAGGGGCGACCGGCCGGGTCACCCGGAGCGGTGACGACGGTCAGCGCACCGAGGGGCGCCGGCACCTGGCCCAGTGCTCGGCCGCGGTCATCCCGAGCAGCACGACGTCGTGGTACTCACCCGCGAAGTACTCGTGCTGCCTGAGCCGCCCTTCCTCGACGAAGTCCAGCCCTCGATAGAGGGCGAGCGACGCCTCGTTGAAGGCGTACACCTCCACTTCACACTTGTTGTGGCGCTGCTCCGCGAACATGTAGGTGAGGACCAGCTCGGTGGCCTCCCTCGCGTAGCCCTTCCTGCGGTGGTCGCGGGCGATCTCGATGCCCGTCCTGAACCGTCCCGCACGGCTGTCGGTCTCCCCGACCGTCACGGCGCCCGCGAAGGCCCGGTCCCCCAGCGTCTCGACGACGAGACAGTACGATCCGGCGTGCGGCGTCCGCCCCGCGCGCTCGGCGGTCCAGGACCGGAAGCTCTCCTCGGAGCGGGGAGGCGTGATCATGTCCGCGTTCCGCACGTCGACGGCGTCCCGGGCCAGGTCCCGGAAGCCTCGCCAGTCGTCGGGCTCCACGCCCCGCAGACGAATCCGCTCGCCTGCCCATATCTCGTTCACGCCGTCTACCTCTTCGCTCGATCGCGGGCGCCGCGGGCGCCGCACATCGGCCCCGCTCGGCGGGAGCGGACGCGCGGGCGCGGACCCCGTGAGCGGCACGCGGAGTGGGACAGCGACCCTCCGGGTCGTGCCGACGGACAGGATGCCGTCCCTCGTGTCCGACGGCAACACGATTGAACGCAGCCGTCGCACCGAGAATCCGCAGGGTGCCACAGGACCACGCCCGGGGAGCCCGAGGGGCGCCCGGCGTCCCACTCCCCCTTCACATTCCCTACTGCTCCGGAAGCTCTGAAACACCTCGGATTCGTTTTCGTCCGGCAGGGCACACTGCCAGAATCACAGGGTTCCTGATCATGCGCCTTCGAGCCATCGCCGGACGCCTCCCCACGGGGCCCGGCCGGGACCGACCATCTTCCCCTCACAAAGGCGACCCCCCTCCATGAGTGACGGCAGCATCTCAGCAGCCGATCAGCGCGCCGCCGACGCACCGGCGCAGCGTTCCCCCCACGTGGACGCCGGCGACGCCGGATACAGCAAGGACCTCAAGTCCCGCCACATCAACATGATCGCCATCGGTGGCGCGATCGGCACCGGGCTCTTCCTGGGCGCGGGCGGCCGCCTCGCCGACGCGGGCCCTTCACTCGCCATCGCCTACGCCGTGTGCGGCGTCTTCGCGTTCTTCGTCGTACGCGCCCTGGGCGAGCTCATCCTCTACCGGCCGTCGTCCGGAGCCTTCGTCTCCTACGCCCGTGAGTTCATGGGCGAGAAGGGCGCGTTCGCGGCCGGGTGGCTGTACTTCCTCAACTGGTCGACCACCGCGATCGCGGACATCACCGCGGCCGCGACCTACGCCCACTTCTGGGGCGTCTTCAGCGACGTCCCCCAGTGGATCCTGGCGTTGACCGCCCTCGCAGTGGTCCTCACGGCGAACCTCATCTCGGTCAAGTACTTCGGCGAGATGGAGTTCTGGTTCGCGATCGTCAAGGTCGCGGCCCTGGTCGCCTTCATGCTGATCGGCATCTTCCTCGTCGTCACCCAGCACCCGGTGGACGGCCACACGCCCGGCCTGTCGACCGTGTCGGACAGCGGCGTCTTCCCCGTCGGCACACTCCCCATGCTCCTCGTGATCCAGGGCGTCGTCTTCGCCTACGCCTCCGTGGAGCTGTGCGGCGTCGCCGCCGGCGAGACCGAGAACCCCGAGAAGATCATGCCGGGTGCGATCAACTCCATCATGTGGCGGGTCGGACTGTTCTACGTCGGCTCGGTGGTGCTCCTCGCGCTGCTGCTGCCGTACACCGCCTATTCCGCGGACCAGAGCCCGTTCGTCACGGTCATGGACAAGCTCGGCGTACCGGGCGCCGCCGGCGTGATGAACCTCGTCGTCCTGACCGCCGCGCTGTCCAGCCTGAACTCCGGCCTCTACTCGACCGGCCGCATCCTGCGCTCCATGGCCCTGTCGGGATCGGCACCGCGTTTCACCGGTCTGATGAACAGGGGGCAGGTGCCGTACGGGGGCATTCTGCTGACGGCGGGCTTCGGCGTCCTGGGCGTCGGGCTGAACTACGTGGTGCCGGGCCAGGCGTTCGAGATCGTGCTGAATCTCGCATCGGTCGGCATCCTCGGGACCTGGGGCATGATCATGCTCTGCTCTCTGGTGTTCTGGCACCGCTCGCAGGACGGCCGGGTCACGAGGCCCGCCTACCGCCTGCCCTGGGCGCCCTACACCCAGATCGTCACGCTCCTCTTCCTCGCCGGGGTGGCGTTCCTGATGTGGTGGGGCGGCGGGGTGGGCCGGACGACCGTCATGTTCCTGCCTCTCATCGCGGCGGCGCTCGTCGGCGGATGGTTCCTGGTCCGCAGGCGGGTGCACGAGATGACGCAGGCGCGGCAGGACGCCTGACGCGTTCCCCGGGGGGGGCGGCAAGGGCCCTGACACCGATCGGAGCGGCGGCGCCTGCCCTCGCGCGGGCGTCCGCCGCTCCGGTCGTCAGCCGGTGCGTCACGGCACCCGTACGATCCGCCGGCGTATACCGCCTCTCCGTCTCCTCCGGCCGGCTGTTCGCCGCGACCCGGGAATGTTCCGGCCGGTCAGCCCGTTGGACAGGTCGACATTGTCATGGACCTCTCACCCATGGTGTCGGTCCGGGAAGGAGACGGCGATGAAGGTGCGTAAATCCCTGCGCTCACTGAAGTCACAGCCCGGAGCACAGGTGGTACGCCGCCGCGGCGTGACCTTCGTCCTCAACAAGAGGACACCCCGGTACAAGGCGCGCCAAGGCTGAGGCAGGCGTGAAGGCCCCGCCCTGGCGGGGTCTCTCGCTTTCACCCTCACCCTGAACCTCACCGTCACCGAGCGCAGCCGGACGACGGCGGTCGGGCGGGGTCGGGCCGGGGTGGCGATTCCCACGGATCGGTACGGTCGTACCGTTGCGGGGCCACGTCACGTACGGAGAGACCATGCCTGAGCACCTGAACGAATTCGGTCAGCCCATCGGTGAGCCCATGCCCGGTTGGACACCCCGTCCGCTGCCCCCGGGCGGCAGGCTGTCCGGGCGCTACTGCCGACTGGAGGCGCTGGATCCCGCCCGGCACGCCCAGGACGTGTTCGCCGCACTGTGCTCGGCGCAGGACGACCGCGACTGGACGTACATGGCGGTCGGCCCCTTCCCCTCGGCGGCGGAGTTCGAAGCCTGGGTGCGCGAAGCCGCGTCCGGGACGGACCCCCGGCACTACGCCGTCATCGACCGGCGGTCCGGCCGCGCCGTGGGAACTCTCTCGCTGATGCGGCAGGACCCCGCGAACGGGGTCATCGAGGTGGGCAACGTGATGTTCTCGCCGCTGCTGAAGCGCACCACGGTCGCCACGGAGGCCCAGTTCCTCCTCATGGCCCACGCCTTCGACGATCTCGGCTACCGGCGCTACGAGTGGAAGTGCGACAGTCGCAACGCTCCCTCGCGCAGAGCCGCGGAGCGCCTCGGATTCGGCTACGAGGGCACCTTCCGTCAGGCGGTCGTGTACAAGGGGCGCAGCCGCGACACGGCATGGTTCTCGATCATCAGCAGCGAATGGCCCGCGCTCAGGCAGGCATTCGACTCATGGCTCGAACCCGCCAACTTCGACGACGCCGGCCGCCAGCGCCGGTCCCTGGCCGACGTGCGCGCGGGGATCGCGGCCTGACGTCGGCCAAGGGCTCGGCGCCGTGGCTTGCACGGCGTCGCCGCCGGGGCGGGGTTCGACGTCTGGCGACTCCGCGGGCGCCGCTCTACCGTTCAACCGTGAGCACGGACGCCCGTCAGTGACGGCGGGCCCGTCCGGACCCGCAGCGAGAGCCGTCCGCACCCGAGGAGCAGCAGTGACCGAACCCCCTCCCCTCCCTCCCTTCACGCGGGAGTCCGCGACGAAGAAGGTCCGCCTGGCCGAGGACGGCTGGAACAGCAGGGATCCCCACAAGGTGTCCAAGGTGTACTCCGAGGACTCGCGCTGGCGGAATCGGGACGAGTGGATCACCGGGCGTGCGGAGATCGTCGGGTTCCTGACCCGAAAGTGGTCCAGGGAGCTGGACTATCGGTTGATCAAGGAACTCTGGGCCTTCGACGGCAACCGGATCGCGGTGCGGTTCGCGTACGAATGCCACGACGCCGAAGGGAACTGGTGGCGCTCCTTCGGCAACGAGAACTGGGAGTTCGATGAAGCCGGGCTGATGACCGTGCGGCACGCATGCATCAACGACGTCCCGATCCCGGAGGCGGAGCGCGCCTTTCGCTGGCCGCTCGGACGCCGGCCCGACGATCACCCGGGCTTGAGCGACTTCGGCTTCTGAGAGCCGTCCGAAGCGGGGCGGCAAGGCATCCGGTGAGTTGAGTTCGGACCCGCAACTCGGGCTCATCGGTCCGCGGCAAACAGCCCTCCCGGAGAGGAAACAAGCAGCTCAAACGGGCCTTCTTCCTCTCCGCGTTCGCCGCCCTGTCCGACCCGGCATCGCGGGCCTACTACGACAAGAAGATCAGCCAGGGCACACCACACCCAGGCCCTGCTCTGCCTCGCCCGACGCAGGGCCGACGTCCTCTTCACGAGGCTCCCCGACGGAACCTTCTACCAACCACAGCCAGCCACTGCTATCAGTCGTTCATCGAGTCGGCATGCCGCCATGAGGACTGTTCACGACCATGGCCAGTGACCCAGCGACAAGGTAGTAGTGATCCGGGAAGTACTCGATGTGCTGGTGCCCGCCGTCGTCCATCTCCGCAATCGACTGAACTTCGTCAGCGAGAGCCGTCAAGCCCCGCCGGTCACCCTCGATGAGTAGAGCGCCGCGCTCCGAATCAACTCGGATACGGACACCCGGGCCGCTGGCGCTCACCACCTCGACGGAAGCCAGTTCAGTGCCCCCGAAGCTCGGCTCAGCCGAGGTGGTGGTTTCCGTGCCGCCCTTCCCCGCGGCGAGGGCGAGGGCCAGGACGACGAGTTCCGCCGCACCGCCCGAGACGTCCACCCCATCCTCATCGGGAAAGAACAGAACCCTCATCCGCACAACCCCTTCGGTTCCACAACGCCGACTCAACGATCAAGGCCGTTGCCCCTGGTCAATCAGGCTTTCCCCAGCTCAAGAGCAGCCGTCACGGACGTTACCCACCGCTTGACGAAACCCAAAGACCCCCCGTTACCTATTTCGTTGCTCCGCAACGGGGCCTCCGACCTTCGGGTCCGGTATGACTTCACCCTCTTGTTGTTCATGATCCGGGGGGTGGTGTCACCGGGTCCGGAGGCATCGACGGACCGCTGATGAGGGGCTTGAGCACCGGCTTCACCCGGGCCGGAAGAGCTCTCCGTAACGTGGATGTGGCAGCTCGGTGCCGAGGCAAGGCCGGACGAAAGCGTGATGGAGGGGCCTGCACGTGATCGACACTGGAAACATCGACGTCTTCCTCGGCCTGGACATCGGCAAGGGCGAACACCACGCCACCGCCGTCACCCCGGCTGGAAGGAAGGCGTTCGACAAACGCCTGCCCAACACCGAGCCCAGGCTCCGCGAACCGTTCGCCAAGCTGAAGGCCAAGCACGGAACGGTGCTTGTCGTGGTCGATCAGCACGAAACGGGCCTTCTTCCTCTCCGCGTTCGCCGCCCTGTCCGACCCGGCATCGCGGGCCTACAACGACAAGAAGATCAGCCAGGGCAAACACCACACCCAGGCCCTGCTCTGCCTCGCACGGCGACGAGCAGACGTCCTCTTCGCGATGCTCCGGACGGAACCTTCCACGAACCGCAGCCTGTTCGGACGACCGCTCCGCAGACCTAGACCATGGTCAGGAGGTGATCCGTGGGGCTGTAGTCGATCTTCCAGTCGGCATAGACCCCCATGGCGCCGTCCTTCTGGCACCGCAGGCCAACGGTCACCCAGCGGACCGACCCGTCGCCGGCGAGCGAGAACGCGACCGCAGTCTCGAACTCCTCGCTTCCGCACGGGCATCCGGCCTCGCCAGGATCCGCGTGCTCCCAGAACTCCTCGCTATCCGCGATGAACGCGTGGCCGCCGCAACCAGTGCATACCCGTTCGACTCCGCCATCGGCATCGTCAACGAGCACGAAGAACACGCGCCCGCCGCACCCGCCGCAGACCGAAGGAACAATCTTCACCGGACGGCCGTCGTCAGCGTTCCGGAGAAACACCGCGAGGTCCGCAGAGACACCCTCGCCAACCTGATCATCAGCATGCACAGGCACATCGTTCCAGACGCCCGGACCGGCACCCATCCACCTTGACCAAAGAGATAGGGGCACCCCCGACCGGCGGACCACATGGCGAACATACTTGCTTCGTCAAGCATGCATCTGATTGACTTTCCGTCAGACAGGTCGACACATCGGCCGGTTCGGGGTGGGCCCCAATGACCCACTCGCAACCACTTCCACCAGTCACCTACTTGACCGGTGACGAATTCATCGCCATGATCGTCACCATGCGAACAGGTGACGCCCGCGAGGTTTCCGCGCGGCCACCCGCAGCGGCGGGTGAGGGAGGGAGAGACACGGGCGATCGCTCAGGTCCGCGCCCCCATTCCCCCCACGCCGCGCCCCGTCCGACACGAGCCATGCTCGCGGTCGAGAAATGGAGTTCACGATGAGTACCGCCGAAAACACCGGTCAGCAGCACGCCACCGGCCGTCGCAGGTTCCTCGGCCTGGCCGCAGGCGCCGTCGCCGCCACCCAGCTCGGCATGCCCGGCCAGGCTCAGGCGGCAGAGGCTGTCGCGGCATCGCCCGGAACCAGCGCGTTCGACCCGGCGAAGCCGATCGCCGGGGTACGGCCCTTCCGCATCAAGATCCCGCAGCGGGACGTCAACGAGCTCCGCCGCCGTGTGAAGGCGACGCGCTGGCCCGACCAGGAGACGGTCGGCGACAGGTCCCAGGGTGCGCAGTTGGCGAAACTCCGGCCGCTCGTCGAGTACTGGGGAACCGGATACAACTGGCGCAACGTCGAGACGAAGCTCAACTCGCTGCCGCAGTACATCACCGAACTCGACGGCCTGGACATCCAGTTCGCCCACATCCGTTCGCCGCACGCGGACGCGATGCCACTGCTGATGACCCACGGCTGGCCGGGTTCGATCATCGAGCTGCTCAAGGTCATCGGGCCTCTCACCAACCCGACCGCCCACGGCGGCCGCGCCGAGGACGCGTTCCACCTCGTCCTCCCGACGCTGCCCGGATACGGCTTCTCGGGCAAGCCGACCGCGGCGGGCTGGAACCCTGCCAGGGTCGCCAAGGCCTTCCACGCGCTCATGCGTCGTCTGGGCTACCGGCAGTACGTCTCCCAGGGCGGTGACTGGGGCGCCATCATCTCGGAACTGCTGGCGACGCAGCGTCCGGACGGACTCCTCGGCATCCACATCAACATGCCCGGCACCGTACCGCCGGACGTGCTGCGTCACCTGCGCAACTCCGACCCGGCCCCCGCAGGCCTGTCCTCCCGCGAGAAGGCGGCGTACGACCGGCTGCTGCACTTCTACCGGGACGGCTTCGGCTATGCGGCCATGATGAACCAGAGCCCTCAGACGATCGGTTACGCACTGGCCGACTCACCGGTGGCGATGGCCGCGTACTACTACGACAAGTTCGCCGAGTGGACCGATTCCGACGGAAGTCCGGAGAAGGTGCTCACCTACGACGAGATGCTCGATGCCATCTCTCTCTACTGGTTCACCCGGACCGGGACCTCCTCCTCCCGGCTGTACTGGGAGGGCGCCCAGGCCGGGGGCGGTCCCTTCGACGCGTTCGACATCCCGTCCCTCCCCGTCGCCGTCACCGTGTTCCCGGGTGAGATCTACCGCGCGCCCCGGAGCTGGGGTGAGCGCGCGTTCGGCAACCTCGTCCACTGGAACGAGGTCGACAAGGGCGGCCACTTCGCGGCCTGGGAGCAGCCGCAGTTGCTGTCCCAGGAGATCCGCCAGGCCTTCAGGTCCCTGCGCTGACCGATGTCCGTCCGGGGCGGTCCGTGTGACGCCCCGGACGACGGGACCGGCGGAACGTCAGGTCTCCCCGGGCGTCGCTCCGCCGCCTTCTACGCCGACGGTGTCAGCGCGGCTTCCAGCGTGGCGATCGTCACCGGGTGGCCGAAGAGACCGGCCATCCCGCCCGAGTGCAGGAAGACCGTGCGCTGTCCCGGCACGACGACGCCTTCCTCGACGGCCGCGAAGAGGCCGGCCATCGCCCGCCCGGTGTAGACCGGATCCAGCACGATGCCCTCGGTGCGGGCCGTCAGGGTGAGGGCGGCACGGGCTGCTCGCGTCAGCGAGCCGTACCCCTCGCCCACCTGATCGAGACGAATCCGCAGGGACGCGGCCGGGCAGTCCCGTCCCAGGAGGCCGGTCGCCAGTTCGGCGACCGTGCCGGCCGGGTCCGCGACGGCGCCGCAGTGGACTCCCATCACACGCGTCTCCCCGAGCGCGGCGACGAGGCCGGCCATGGTGCCGCCGGACCCGGCGGCCACGACGACGGTCGACACGTCCGGTGCCTGCACGAGGAGTTCGCGTCCGCACTCCTCGTATCCGCGCGCACCGGACACACTTGATCCGCCGAACGGGATCAGGGCGGGCACGGCGCCCCGCAGACGCAACTCCGCGGCCACGTCCTCTGCCGCGGTGGACAGTTCACGGTCGCCGACGTCCCCGGCCCATACGACGGTGGCGCCGAAGAGGCCGTCGAGCGCCAGGTTGCCGGACGACGAGGACCCTGGTGTTCCCGCGAGCACGAGCACCACATCCAGTCCCAGCCGTGCTCCGGCGGCAGCGGTGAGGCGTGCGTGGTTGCTCTGCGGCGCACCGGTGGTGACCAGGACCGTCGCGCCTGCGGCACGTGCCTCGCCGCAGGTCCACTCGAGCTTTCGGACCTTGTTCCCGCCGCCACCGAGGCCTGTGAGGTCGTCCCGCTTGATCCAGAGGTCGTCGGCCCCCAGGCCGAGGGCGCGGCCCAGTCGCGGCATGGGTTCCAGGGGGGTCGGCCAGGTCCCGAGGAGGACCCGCTCGGCGGGGTGGCTTTCGGAGGTCATCGCGGCCCTTCCTTCCAACGCTTCTGCGGACGGCACCGGATCATCCTGCCAGCCGCGGACCGGGTGATGATCGTCGGGCATGACCTCGCGGTCGGACGCGGAGCTCGCGGGCGGTCGCGGAGCACGTACCCGGCGCCCGTACGGTGACAGGTTCCCGGCTCGGGCCTGACAGCTCGTCCCGCGGACCGTGGGGACGCATTGAGTGAACGCCCGTTCACTCAATGCTGTTACCATTGACACATGGTGACAGCCGCAGGACAGCAGTCGCGCGAGGGGGTGCGGGACCGGGTCATTCGAGCGGCCGCGGCCCTCCTCTCGAGAGAGGGCCCGGAAGCTGTCTCCACCCGGGCCGTCGCCGCCGCTGCCGGAATCCAACCGCCGACGATCTTCCGGTTGTTCGGCGACAAGGACGGCCTGATGGAAGCGGTGGCTGCCTTCGGCCTGGGCAAGTACCTCCCCGCCAAGAAGCTGCTCGAGGCCACGGATGATCCACTCGCCGACCTCACCCGGGCATGGGATCTGCACGTCGAGTTCGGCCTCTGTCAACCGGTCTTCTACGCCCTGGCCTTCGGCCAGTCACGGCCCGGGCACGTGACCGCCGCCGGCCGCGAGGCGGTTGCGGGCCTCCAGCAGATCATGCAGCGCGCGGCGGACGCCGGCCTCATCCGCATGAGCGTGGAACGCGCCACCGCGCTGATGCATGCCAACGGCACGGGCGTCGTCTTCATGATGCTCGGAACGCCACCGGAGGAGCGGGACCCCGGGCTCTCCGCAGCCGCCCGCGACAACGTCCTGGCCGCCGTCACAGGCGGTGTCCGCCACGCGGAACGACCCGCCGGCGGCGTCGGCCATCGCGCGACGGCCCTGCGGGAGGCCCTGCGGGACTCCGGTGCATCGGCACTCAGCGACGGTGAGCGGATCCTGCTGACCGAGTGGCTCAACCGCCTGGCGGACGCGGACACGGACTGATCGTCCGCAGGCCCGCCCCCTCCCCCGGCCGACCGGCCTCAGGTCAGCCCTTCTCCGGCGGGACGAACCCTGCGGCGGGCACCACGGGGCCCCTTCAGCGGAGGAAGCCCTCGTAGCTCTGCTGCTCGATCTGGCTGTTGATCTGCTTCACCGTCTCCAGGCCCACGCTCACGATGATCAGGATGCTCGTGCCCGTGAGCTGGTTGGCGCTGCCGTAACTCGCGAACACCACGGTCGGCACGAGTGCGATCAGGCCCAGGTAGAGGGAGCCGGGCCACGTCAGGCGGTTGAGCACATAGCGCAGGTAGTCGGCGGTGGGCCGGCCGGCACGGATGCCGGGGATGAAACCGCCGGCCTGCTTGATGTTGTCCGCGACCTCGTCCGGGTTGAAGGTGATCGCCACGTAGAAGAACGCGAAGAACACGGTCAGCAGGAAGTACGCCGCCACGTAGTACGGATGGTCGCCCTTGACCAGGTTCTGCGTGATCCACACCGCCCACGGAGCGGTCGGGTCGGCGAACTGGGCGATCAGCGCCGGTACGTAGAGGATGGACGAGGCGAAGATGACCGGCACCACACCCGCCTGGTTGATCTTGAGCGGAATGTAGGTCGCCGTCCCCCCGTACGACTTGCGCCCGATCACGCGCTTCGCGTACTGGACAGGGACCCGTCGCTGCGCCTGTTCGACGAAGACGACCAGCGCCACCATCACGAACCCCACGAGGATCACGCTGAAGAAGCTGAGCCACCCGTCGGCGATCTTGCCCTCCTGCTTCACCGCCCACAGAGCGCCCGGGAGCGTGGACGCGATGGAGATGAAGATGAGCATCGACATGCCGTTGCCGATTCCGCGGTCGGTGATCAGCTCACCCATCCACATCACGCACGCCGTACCCGCGGTGACCGTCAGGACCATCACGGCGGTGGTCAGGACCGAGTCGTTGGGGACGATGTCCGAGGCGACGGAACAGTTGGGGAAGAGGGAGCCACTGCGCGCCGTCGCGACCAGGCCCGTCCCCTGCAGTACGGCCAGCGCGACGGTCAGGTACCGCGTGTACTGAGTGATCTTCGCCTGCCCCGACGCGCCCTCCTTCTTCAGCGCGTCGAGCCTCGGGATCACCACGGTCAGCAGCTGAAGGATGATGCTCGCCGTGATGTAGGGCAGGATGCCGAGCGCGAACACGGTGATCTGGAGCAGGGCACCGCCGCTGAACAGATTCACCAGGCCCAGCAGGCCTCCGCTGTCCGAGGCGGAGTCAACGCACGTCTGGACGTTCTTGTAGCTCACACCGGGGATCGGAACGTGCGATCCCAACCGGTAGATGATGATCAGGCCGAGCGTGAACAGCAGTTTCTTTCGCAGATCAGGGCTCTTGAACACCCGAGCGAACGCGCTTAGCAAGGTTCCTCCTTCGCCCCCGCGCCGGCGCGTCAGAGGTCACTTCTCACATGAGGGCAGTGGCACCGGACCCGCGTACGGCGTCCGGTGTCCACTTCCCTCCCGGTGCTCACGACCAGCGCGCGGGTTGAGAGCCGCGTGCGTGCCGTGGAGGACCGTCGTTCTGTTCTTGTATGCGCGACGCGGAGCGCCGCGAGCATGGAAGGGCATCTGCCGTGAATCGGGTGGGACCTCGCGCAGGTCTTTCGCAGCCGGCCGCCCGCAGGGTCACGGGCTTCCCGTTTCAGCAGGGCCGAGGTTCAGCCTCGGGCGCCTATCAGCCCACCCGCCGCCGCCACGGACGGCAGCGGCCTGGGGCTGTCGGCTCCGACGGCAACCCGGCCCGCGTCGCGCACCAGCAAGGTATCGAGCACCGTGTGTACCCACCTTCCCGGCACTTGCAGGACAGCTGCGACAGACAGGCACCATATTCGAGTGACCGGCCACGATGAGCAACCCGACAAGCCGCAAGGCACCCCCACCGGCCGTAAGCGGACGTTCTCCGTGTCCGCGCGGGGCAGCCGATCGAAGGCCGGACGAACCCGCCTGTCGGCGCGGCAGCCCTCGGCCCGGTTCGCGGTCGTCGGGACAACCCTCAGAGCATGAAGACACCGAACCTCCAGACATAGGCGCCCACCGCTCCGGCCGCAAGTACGAGACCGATCGCCGCGAGGACCGTGTTGCGGCGGCGCACCCTGGGGTCGAGTGCCCGGCGAGTCACCTCGGCGACCTTCCGCCTGGTCCAGCGCAGCACGAACTGCGCCCAGGTGAACTCGGTCGCCCAGACAGCCATGCCGGCGAAGATCACCAGCCAGCCGGGCCCGGGCAACGGCAGCAGGACGATGCCGGTCCCGACGACCGCCGCACCGACGACGAAGACGCCGGCCTTCCACAGGAGGAGGAGAAGCGGGGTACGCCTGACCACGCCCGGTGCCCGGGAGCCGGGATGAAGATCCCGTCTCCTCGGAGCCGCCGCGGAGGTCCGACTCATGGCACCCTCACCTCAGCTCCCGAACCCCCCTGAGGGGGCCGCCTCGCCCATCTGGGCCATGCGCTGTCCAGCGCGGCGTCGGATCGAACCGGACGACCTTCTCCGGCCGCCCACAAGTCACCCTACTGTTGACGCGAACCCGTGAAAACAATAATGAGATATCGGCGTTATGACGCTGCTCACTCCACGCCTTTCGATCAACACGCCCACTCGGTGCGTGTGACACCCGCCACATATGCTTCCGATGGTGAACCATCAGCACGTACCCGGTCGCAATCACTGGTAAGTGCTGTCGATTTCCAGCACCACGGGATCCTGTTACAGTGCACTTAATCAGACGTCGGCCCAACCGTCGGCAACTGACGAGTACGCGCAATCGTCCGCCTCAAAGGGCTGCCGATTCCATGACTCACACAGGCCTCCCTCGTCGCGAGGCCCGCTTTGCCGCGCCGCCCCACCCATGGCGGCGACGGCCAAAAGCGCCGGAGGACTTCTCGCTCCGCGCAGGATCATGCGCGAGTGAGGCACGAAAGCGGCCATCCTCATGCCGTCGGCCGACACGGATCGCTCGGCCCGCAGTCGATGCACCGGGGCACAACCACAGAGACTCCCCTGATGAAGTCATGGCATCAGGGGACTGGGCGGGAGTTCGTGGGGACGGAACCCGCCCACGCCAGGCGCCCGGGGCCACCAAAAACTGGCCCCGGGCGCCCCTTGCGTGATCGCCCCGGCGTATCGGCCGATCACCCCGCCGCACGGGTGTCACCGGTGGCGCAGCGTGTTCGCCTTGCCGCGAGAGCAGTGGGCGACTCAGCCGGTTTCTGAGGATGCCGATTCACTACGAGCATTTCACTGCGGGCATTCCGCTCGTTCGCGCCCATCCTCAGGGACAGCTCGCAAATAATCCAAGGTGAAATCCGGCTGAGCAGCCATCGCGCCGCAACGCGACATCGTCGCAGCGGAAATCCAACTCCAGGGATATCCCATTCACCGATACGTCCGAATGGGGCCGCAGGCCGGACGAGCGCCGCTTCCTCTTTTTTCACCGTGATGCATGAACGGGCCGACAAGGTGTTCACCGCGTCGGCCCCCGGCACCGAAACCACACCTGCGGGCACACCCTGCCGGAATTGCCTTCACGCGTCTCCCGACCCGTGGACAGCGCAGACTCCGCTACGGCGCGGTCACGCGGCGCCCTCGCCCGACGTCACCGACAGGCGCGGTGGGAGCCGGCACCTGATGCGCGACGAATGGGTCCGGATGTCACCAATCGCTCGTACTCACCCTAACGCATCCAATTGCCCAGTCAAGCACATTGCCCCGTCAACCGCTGCCCCTGCCTGAGGTGCCGGGGGTGCCCGGCGGCCCACACACCTTCTCGACCGGCTGTCTGACGGTGCGTTGTACGATCTTCAAAGACACATGTGCCGCCTCCGGTCGTCGCTGCCCGATGTGCGCAGACACGTGTGGGCGGTTTCCCGGCACGCACGAGGCCGACGTGTCCGAACACGGCAACGGCCCCGCCCCTTCCTCCTTCCGACGCACGCCAAGGAGCTGTGATGCGCGCGAAAACACTTGCTCGCAGATTCATCGAGATCGGTGCCGAGCACGGCGGGCGAGAGGCAGTGGTGGACGGGCCCGTCCGTCTGCACCACGGCGAGGTGCTGCGACGGGCCACCGCCGTCGCGGTCCGGTTGAGGCACCTGGGGGTCGGGCCCGGCGATCGGGTTGCGATTCTCCTGCCGAACTGCTGGGAGTACGCCGTCACTTACATCGCGGTGCAGCTGACCGGCGCGATCGCCGTCCTGGTGAACACCCGGCTCGCCGGCCCCGAGCTCACCCATGTCTTCACTGACAGCGGCGCCACGGTGATCGTCACGGACGCCGCGGAAGGAGGGCTGGGCGCGCGCGTCCCGGGGGAATTCGCCGAGCAAGTCGTCCCGGTGGAGCGGCTGCTGGCCGCACCCGACGCGGAAGCTCCGGACGTGGACCCGCGCACACTGCCCGGCTGCGAGCGGGCCGCTTGCGACGTGGCACACCTGCTTTACACCTCGGGCACCACGGGCCGGTCGAAGGGTGCGATGCACACGCACGCGAACCTGCTGTTCAACGCGCGCACCGTGCGCGAGCGCCTCGGGGCGGGGCCGGACGAACGGACGCTCATCGCGGCCCCGATGTTCCACGCGACCGGCGTGGTGTCGCAGTTCATCGGCTTCCTCACGGCAGGCGGCTGCTGTGTGTTCACCCCGGAGTTCAGGGCGGAGACCGTGGTGGAGCTGATGGTGCGTGAGCGCATCACCTTCTTCGCCGGCGTCGCGGCGATGCTGCGTCTGATTCTGCTCAGGACCGAGGGGCTGTCCCCCGATCTGTCCAGCCTGCGCCTCTTCGTCATGGGCGGCTCCCCCGTCCCCGAGGACTTCCCCGGCCGGGTCGCGAAGCGTCTGCCCGCTCTGACCCTCGGCAACGTCTGGGGGCTGACGGAGGGCACCTCGATCGTCACCTACACGGAGGGCGACGAGTACTCCGCCCACTCCGGCACGGTCGGCCGCCCGGTGGCGGGACTCGAGGTCGCGATCGCGACCGGCGGCGAGCCGCCGCGCGACCTGCGCGACACCGTGGGCGAGTTGTGTGTGCGCGGGCCGGTGGTGAGTGCGGGCTACTGGAACAACGCCGATGCCACAGCGACGACGTTCGTGGACGGCTGGCTGCACACGGGGGATGTCGGCAGCGTCGACGGCGACGGGTTCGTGCACGTGCTCGACCGTCTCAAGGACATGATCATCAGGGGCGGGGAGAACGTCTACAGTCTCGAGGTCGAGAACGCACTGAGCACTCATCCCGACGTCGCGGACGTCGCTGTCGTGGGTGTCGGTGACCCGGTCCTCGACGAGCGGGTGTGCGCGGTCGTCGTGCCCCGCGCCGATCGCTCCCCCGGTCCGGATTCGCTGCGTGCGCATGCCGCCGCCTTCCTGGCCGACTTCAAGGTCCCGACCGATTTCGTCTTCGTGACGGAGCTGCCGCGCAACGCGTCCGGCAAGGTGCTCAAACGCACGCTGGGGGAGCTCGCCGCCACCGCCACCGGTGCCGCGGCTCCGACGCGCGCCGCTGCCGAGGTGACAGATGCCCTCGCACGCTGACCCGCGTCCGGCCGAGTCGGCGTCGTCCGCAGTCGCAGTCGCAGTCGTGGACGTGGACGTGGACGTCGTGATCGTGGGTGCCGGATTCAGCGGGCTCGGGATCGCCGCCATGCTCGACAGGGCCGGCTTCAGGTCGTTCGTGATTCTCGAGGCAGCCGACGACCTCGGAGGAGCGTGGCGCGACAACACCTATCCCGGGTGCGGTTGCGACATCCCGTCCCCCCTGTACTCGTACTCGTTCGACCAGAAGTCCGACTGGAGCAGACTCTTCGCCGGACAGCCGGAGATCCTGGGCTATCTGCACGACGTCGCACACCGCCGGCGGCTCGTCCGCCGAGCGCGCTTCGGCCGGCGGGTCGACAGCGCCCGGTGGATCGAGGCGGATGCCCGGTGGGAGGTGGTGACGTCCAACGGCGAGACCTACCGGGCGAAATTCCTCGTGTCGGCGGTCGGACCACTGCATCACCCCGTCCACCCGGAGCTGGCCGGCATCGAGACCTTCGACGGGGTCGCCTTCCACTCCGCGGCATGGCGACACGATGTGGATCTGAACGGCAAGCGGGTCGTGGTCATCGGCTCCGGCGCCAGTGCCATCCAGTTCGTCCCCGCGATCGTCGACCGGGTCGCCGCGCTCACCGTCTATCAGCGCACACCGCCCTGGATCGTGCCCAAGGCGGACCGTCCGTTCGACGCGCGCCACCGGGTGTTCGCCCGATGGTTCCCGCCCTACCGCTGGTGGGTGCGCGAGCGCCTGTTCCGGGTCCATGAGGAGCGTGCCGCCGGATTCGTCAGTGACCCTCAAGGCATGGCGAAGACGGAGGCACTGGCCCGCAGGCTGATCGAGAAGCAGGTTCCGGACCCCGGCCTGCGCAGCGCCGTCACCCCGGACTACGCGGTCGGCTGCAAGCGTCTCCTCGTCTCCAGCGACTGGTACCCCGCGCTCGCCAGGCCCCACGTCCAGGTGCGGCGCGGCGGGGTCAGCGAAGTGCGGCCAGGTGTCGTGGTCGGTGACGACGGGGTCCAGGTCCCGGCCGACGTCCTTGTCTACGGAACCGGATTCGACTCCCAGAACACGGTCCGGATCGACATCACGGGCCGGAACGGCGTGACGCTCGCCGAAGCGTGGGAGGAGGGTAATCAGGCCTACCTCGGGACCACCGTCGCCGGATTCCCCAACATGTTCCTGATGGTCGGGCCGAACACCGGACTCGGGCACAACTCGCAGATCTTCATGATCGAGGCACAGGCCCGTCACGTCGTCGCCCTCCTGCGGCGGATGCGCCGCCGCCGCAAGGACTCGCTCGAGGTGCGTCCGGAGGTCCAGAAGGCCTTCAACGACTGGATGGGCGAGCGCATGGCCCGCACCGTCTGGCAGTCCGGGGGGTGCCGCAGTTGGTACCAGGACCCGCGATCGGGCCGTAACACCGTCCTGTGGCCGGGCACCGCGCTGGCCTTCCGACGCCGCACCCGGCGCATCAGGATGACGGACTATCAGGTGGATCGGGTGGGGCGCGGTGATGCACGGGGCGGCGGGCGTTCGTGACACCCACGCCGGTGCAGCCGGAACGTACAGCCCGCGGACGTCACCGATGACCGCGGGTCGGCCACGAGGGAATGAGTGACGCCTGTGCCGTTCGGTGGCCGAAAGGACCCACCCCCGACGCCGGGCCCCGCATGTGCTGGGGTCCGGCGTCGGCACAGGGTTTCAGGGGGCGATGATGTGTGCGGGAGCAGCGCCTGAGGCGGACGCAGCGTAATGGCCTGACAACCCGGCGAAGTCGGCCGGGGGTGGCGGCGCTCCCCCGCCCGGGGCTCACCAGAAGGCCACCGCCGGCTCCTTTCGGACCCGGGGCAGGGATGGCGCACCGTGATTTTAGTAACGCCGGATACCTACATATGCGGATTTCGTCGCACCTTGATACGTCAAGCAAGGTATACATGCATGAGGAAGGTATACGTGCAGGAGAACTGACGAATGGGGCGTTCATGCGCACTTTCACCCGCAGGGGAATCCTCGGCCTGAGCGCGGGTGCGGCGGCCGCCGTGGGACTCGCGGCGTGCCACTCCCTCGCGTCGCCGAAAAGTGCGCACGCCGTCGACGGCCCGAGCGGCACCCCCGCGGCTCCCCCCACAACCGCCCCCACCGAGCCCCCCGTCCGGCTCATAGGCGACGGTTCGACGTCATTCACCGGCAAGCAGCCGCATCAGCCGGCCGCACCCGTGCCGCTGGAGCCCGGACAGACCCCTCCCCAGTTCGTCATCTTCTCCTGGGACGGTGCGGGCGAGGTCGGCAACGGCCTCTTCCCCCGCTTCCTCGACCTGGCGCAGCAGCACGGGGCGTACATGACCTTCTTCCTCTCGGGCCTGTATCTGCTCCCCGAGTCCAAGAAGCGGCTGTACGACCCCCCGAACAACCCGCTCGGCGCCTCGGACATCGGCTATCTCACCGACGAGCACGTCCGGGCCACGCTCACGAACGTGCGCCGGGCCTGGCTGGAGGGCCATGAGATCGGTACGCACTTCAACGGCCATTTCTGCGGCGGTCGTGGCAGCGTGGGGAACTGGACGTCCCAGCAGTGGCGGGCGGAGATAGACCAGGCCAAGTCGTTCGTGAAGGAGTGGCGGACCAACACCGGCTGGACCGACGAGCCGCCCCTGCCCTTCGACTACGACAAGGAACTGGTGGGCGGCCGGACCCCGTGTCTGCTCGGTCAGGACAGCCTGCTTCCCACGGCACGACAGCTCGGCTGGCGTTACGACGCCTCCTCACCCGGTGGCCGTCAGGTCTGGCCCGTGAAGAAGGAGGGGGTCTGGGACCTGCCGTTGCAGCAGATACCCTTCCCCGGCCACTCCTTCGAGGTCCTGTCGATGGACTACAACATGCTCGCCAATCAGTCGGTCAACTCGACACAGGCTCCGGCATACAACTATCCCGGCTGGCGGGATCAGGCCACCCAGGCCTATATATCGGGCTTCCAGCGGGCGTACGAGTCGAATCGGGCGCCGTTCTTCATCGGCAACCACTTCGAGCAGTGGAACGGCGGCATCTACATGGACGCCGTCGAGAAGGCGCTCGAGCACATCGCGCAGGAAAGGGACAAGGGCGGCGATGTGCGCCTCGTCTCCTTCCGCCAGTTCACCGACTGGCTCGATGTGCAGCGGCCCGAGGTGCTGGCCGCGCTGCGCGGGCTGGATGTCGGTCAGCAGCCGGTTGACGGGTGGGCGGGCTTCCTCGGGAGTCGGCCCGACACCGCCGGGACGCCGGGGGCCTCGGAGACTCCTGGCTTGGGTGACTCCGGAGCCGCCGCCTGAACCGGCCACGCCCGTAGAAGCACCGAAGCCGACGAGCGGATGCTCGTCGGCTTCGGTGCTTGATCCCGTACGTGACAGACCGCTGGCGGGATGCGCCGGCACGGGGGCCGGGCTCGCAGCGCTCCGCGCCACGGCTGAGTGGTGATCGGCAGTCGGGCACCGACGCTCTGCCGTCCTGCGCGCCAGGGGTCAGTCCAGGTCGCTGATGAACCGGGTGAGGATGTCCGCGAAGTCCTCCGGCGCCTCAAGATGAGGGGCGTGTCCGACGCCGGGCAGGATCTGCACGGCCCCGCGCCAGAGCGCCGGCATCCGAATGTCCTTCAGGTACTCCGCGCTGATCAGCTGTTCGCCCTCGCCGTGCAGTACCGCCAGGGGCTGCGTCAGGTGCTCCACGACAGCCCTCTCATCGGCGAACGCCCCGGCCTGGAGGCTCGCCAGAAGACCGGCGCGAGCCGCCCCGTCGGTGGCGAGCACGTCCGCGACGAGCTCGTCGGTCGGCAGCGTCGATCCGGGGGCCAGGAAGCTCCTGGCGTAGGACTGAGCCGCTTCGGCGTCCACTTCCGGGGTGAACCCCACGTTCATGGCGGGGTTCGGCAGGAAGGCCCGGCCGACGTCGGCCGGGCTGCCGATCGGCGGGGTGCCGAAGAGGACGAACCCTGCGGCCGCGGGCAGCACGGAGGCTGCTTCGAGGGCGATGTGTCCGCCCAGGCTCCAGCCGACCACCACCGCGTCCTCGGCCTGCAGTTCCCCGACGAAGCCGGCGAGAACGGAGGCGTAGGACCGCAGTGAGTAGTCGTCGGCCCGCCCGGTGCGTGCCGAGCCGCCGTGGCCGGGCAGATCCGGTGCGAGGCAGCGGAACCGCTCACCGAAGGGGCCGTCGAGAAGATGTCGCCAGACACGGCTGGAGGAGGAGTTCCCGTGCACCAGGACGACCGTCCGCCCCGTGCCCTCCGAGGCTCTGTAGGTGACGTGCTGCCCGGCGATGCCGATCCGTTGTTCCTTCACAGGGCTTTCCTCTTCCTGGACGACACGCCGCTCCTCCCCCATGTTCAACGGCCGTCCCGTCACTGAGAAGCGGCCAGGGTGATGGCAGCGGCCACGGAGAGGATGAGGAACATGATCGGGGCCATGGCCGCGTTGCGGGCGGCGCTGTCCCGGTAGTCGCCCCACTTCGCGTGGAAGCTGATCGCCCCGAGGAACACGATCGCCAGGCCGGCCGCAGCCGCGATGCCAAGCGGCTGCCACCAGATGCCCACGACGAGGCCGACGCCCGCGGCCACCTCGGCCAGACCGATCAGTCGGACCATGGTGGCGCTGAGGCCCTTCTGGACCAGTCCGTCCGGCACGTCGCCCTTGAGCTGCGCCTTGGGCGCGCCGGCGGCGAGAGACAGGAGGGCCAGCAGAGCACTGAGAATTACGGCAGCGATGTACATGATTGATTCCTTCTCGAAATGTCGAAAGACAGATGGGTGATGTGCTGATGGGGTGGTGCGTGAGCCCATCGGGCCTTTCCTGAGTGAGGATTCGGCCCGTATGGGTTCTGTCGTACCGACGCGTCGGCTTATGCCGGCCGCGACGGCCGAAACGTCATGGCGGACTGTCCGCTTCACCCTTCACGAAGGCGAACCCGCACCCTGGTTCACCGCCGCGGCCCGCTCCAGCAGCGCCGGATCGGCCAGGGTGTCGGGGTGGGCGAACATGAACCGGACGGCCCGGTGCGCCTCGGCGACCGTCGCATCGGTGAGCGCGGCCCGCATGAGCTGCTCCGTCGCGGCCCGTTGGCGCTGGAG
The DNA here is from genome assembly GCF_042892135.1 of Streptomyces sp. NPDC001822. Lineage (NCBI taxonomy): Bacteria > Bacillati > Actinomycetota > Actinomycetes > Kitasatosporales > Streptomycetaceae > Streptomyces > Streptomyces sp. NPDC001822. The sequence continues at coordinate 672,681 of NZ_JBIATW010000001.1, read as the reverse complement.
CTCGTCGCTCACCTCGATCGCCTGGAGTATGTCCGCCCGCACGGCGTCGGCGTCTGCGGAGGGCACCCACACCGCGTCCGTCGCGACCTTCTGCGAGGCGAAGAAGCGATCGGCGGGAAGGGCGGGATCGGGGGCGTCGGCGAGATAGTCGGACAGACAGGCCGCATGCAGGGCGGCCGAGGACACGCCCTGGGCGTACTTCGCGTTGAGGGACACCGCCGCGTCCCCGACACTGACCAGGCGGGCCGGGAAGCGCCTGAGCCCCACGAAGTCGCGCCGCCTGCTGGTGGCCTGACGGTATCTCAGTACGTCGCGGACCACGACACCGCCGGCAGCCCTGCCGAAGGGCGCCGGAAGCTTGTCACAGAGCGCACGGAATTCCTCGACCGACCCCGGAGGCTTGTTGCCTCCGTAGACGAGCAGGGAAATCATCCACTGGTCGTTCTCGATCGGAACGACCAGGCCCGCGGCCAGTCCACCGGGACCGGCGAACCGCGGGTACTGGAGAGCCGTGAAGCGCCGGTCCCTGTCCGTGCCGTCCCCGCCGAACACGACGGTCGCGTAGTGGATGCCGGTCTGCAGGCGCTGCTGGTGAGGCCGGCTGTAGCCCGCCTCGTCCAGCCAGTCCGAAAGGCTGCTGGAGCGGCCCATCGCGTCCACGACGAAGTCGACGGGCAGAATGTCCTCGGCGTCGCCCTCCTCCATGTACCGGACGGAGCTCACCGCGTCGTCCCGGTACACGAGGCCCGTCACCTCGGCCGTGATGGCCGAGACGTTGGGCAGCGCGAGTACCCGGCGGCGCAGCGCTGATTCGAGGAAGGGACGACTGCAGAGAAGCGTGTGCGCGTCGCCGGTGCGCAGCTGCTCCACGCCGTCGACGATCAGGTCCATCGCGTCCGCCGTGACGAGGACTCCACCGTCGTCACGCATCTCGCCCGTGATGCCGGGCAGCCAGCGTTCCATCAGTGCGAGCCCGCCCGGCAGCAGGGCGTGGGCCTGCCGATCGTGCGGTACACCGGGCCGTGGCCTCCCGGTCACGTTCGTCTCGTCCCGCTCGATGACCAGCACCTCACGGGCGTAGTCGGCGAGCACCCGGGCGGCCAGGAGACCGGCGACGCTGCCGCCGAGCACACAGGCCGTGTCGAACAGGACCGGTGTGGACTCCGGCGCGTCCTGCCGGACAAGCCTGTCGAACACGGCGACGGGCGATTCAGCCACCTTCACTCCTACGCCTGGTGGTGGCCGTGCGGCCGCCGGGTTGGCCGCTGCGGGCCAATCACTGATCGTGACCGCGCCCCGTCGGCAGTGCTTGTCTAGGAAAGTAAATCTCCATGTAGTTGCGTTGTCAAACACATGGTCGGTCCACCGAGCTGTCGACAGCCTCGGCCCGGCAGCGGTGATACGAGCGCCTCACCGCCGTCGGCGGGAGCGCGAAACGCGCGCGCACCCGCACGACACCCCGGGGGAAGGCAGACTCCGGGTCCCCGCAAACAGAAGTACAGAAATCCCGCACCTCTGCGCGTCCTTGGTCTGCGAACTACGCGCACCTATGGCCGAAGCCGGCGTTTCCACAGACCGAAAGCGTGTTGAACGGTGGGGTCCGTCACCGTCAGCCTGAGCACCTCCCGCCCGGCGACGACACGTACGGAATCGGATGCGGGGAGCGACGGAAGCGCGTGCGCCACTCGCCGTGCGACGCGACTCACAGCGCGAGGAGACCCATCACTAGACAGACCTGTCTACTATGGAGCCATCCATTCCGTCCAGCACCGAGGGTGATCCATGAGATTCGCGTCCGTCGCTCCTCAGGCGGCCCCTTCCACCAGCCCGGCCAAGCGCGCTCCGGCGCATGCCGCGCCGGGCCGCCGGGCCATGGGACCGGCCGCATCCCTGGCCCTGCTCGCCTCGATCCTCGTGTCACTGCTGGCCGCGTCGAGCGCACCCACTCCGCTCTACGCGATCTACCAGGCTCACTGGGGTTTCTCGCCGATCACCATCACCGTCGTGTTCGGTGTGTACGCGGTGGCCGTGCTGGCGTCGCTCCTCGTCTTCGGGAAGTTCTCCGACCACGTGGGCAGACGCCCCGTTCTGCTGGTCAGCCTCATCGGGCAGGCCCTCGCGATGATCGTGTTCGCCACCGCGGACGGAGTCGGCTCGCTCCTCGTCGCCCGCGTCATCCAGGGCATCAGTACGGGCGCCGCGGTCGGGGCCCTCGGTGCCGGAATGCTCGACATCAACCCCCGCAAGGGGGGTTTCCTGAACTCGCTGGCGCCCACACTGGGCACGGCCAGCGGCGCACTGGTGTCCGGGCTGATCGTGCAGTACCTGCCGGGGCCGACCCGCCTCGTGTACTTCATCCTGCTCGGCGTGTTCGTGCTCCAGGCGCTCGCCGTACTCGGCCTGCGCGAGACCGCGAGCCGCAAGCCGGGCGCACTCGCCAGCCTGGTCCCCGAGATCAAGATGCCCAAGTCCGCCCGGGCCTCCGTGGTGATCGCGGCACCCGTCCTGTTCGCGGTGTGGGCGCTGACCGGTCTCTACGGAGCGCTGGGACCGGCCATCACCCGCACACTGGTGCACTCCAGCTCCGTGGTGTGGGGCGGGCTGCCGCTGTTCGTCCTCGCCGGATCCGCCGGACTGTCCGTGCTGGTACTGCGGACCAGGGCGACACGACAGGTCATGCTGATCGGAGTGAGCACCCTCGTCGTCGGCGTGGTGATCACTCTGGTCTCGATAGCCGCCGGGAACGGCGGCACGGTCTCCGTGATCGGCTTCTTCGTCGGCGCCGCGGTCTCGGGGTTCGGCTTCGGCGGCGGGTTCCAGGGCGGCATCCGACTCGTGATGCCGCAGGTCGAGCTGCACGAGCGCGCCGGGGTGCTGTCCCTCCTCTACGTGGTGTGCTACCTGGGTCTGGGCGTGCCGGCCGTGATCGGCGGCGTCCTCGTGGTGCACGGCGGACTGGTGCAGACCGCCAGGGAGTACGGTGCAGCAGTCATCGTGCTGGCTCTCGTGGCGCTCCCCGGACTGCTGCGAAGCGGCCGTCGGGCGGAAGCGACGGCAGGAACGGCGGTACCGGCCGACGCTCCCGCCGAGCCTGTGTCCGGGGTCGAGGACCATCGACTCGCAGTCGCCGCAGAGGTAGAGTAGACAGAACTGTCTGAGGGAGTGATGGTCATGGCGCCCAGAACTGGGACCAGGCTGCCGGCGCGCGAGCGTCTGCTCGAAGCCGCCGACGAGCTTTTCTACCGCGAGGGCGTTCAGACCGTCGGCATCGACCGGGTGATCGAGCAGGCAGGCGTGGCCAAGGCATCCCTCTACAACACCTTCGGCAACAAGGAAGGTCTTGTCTGCGCCTATCTGGATCATCGGAGCGTCCGCCTCCGGGACCGGATCACCCGCACGCTGACCCGCTTCCGGACTCCGCGCGAGCAGTTGCTCGGAGTCTTCGACGCCCAAGGCGAGGCGTTCACCGAAGCGGGGTACAACGGCTGCGCGTTCGCCCGGGCCACGGCCGAAGCGCCGGAGAACAGCTCGATCAGACGCGCCGCCGAGGGCAACAGGACGTGGCTGCGCGGACTGCTGACGGCACTCGCCACGGAATCCGGATATGCGGCGCCCGAGGAACTGGCCCGCCAGTTGCACCTCCTGTACGACGGAGCGGCGCAGTCCGCGCGGATGGACCGCGACCCCGCCGCGGCCACTACGGCGCGCGCTGCCGCGAGCGTCCTGCTGGCTGCGGCGCCGCTCGCCTCGGAAGCGGCGATTCCCTCCACCGAGGAGCGGGGCCACCAGGAGACCGAGATCGCGACGTCCTGATTCCGTCGCTCCACCCCGCGAGTCGCGTCCGACAGTGGACGGACTCGGCCGAAGGCCCACCCGGCCGCACCTATGGGCGCGGCCGGGTGGGCCTTCGGCTACGGGCGTGCCGTCTTGTTAACCGTCTGCCCCGCGGAGGCGTGGAGGGCCGAGGGCCGTGCGGAGCCGTCGCTGACGCGACGGACCACCGCCGACCACGGACCGGATCGGCCGTCATCAACGGCTCGATCCGGTCCCACCCCTCTTATCAGTGATCACCAACCGGACGGACAGACACATCCGATCAGCCGGCGAGCAGATCGAGGGGACACACTTCAGGCCGACACCTCGGACCGGTCCCCGCCCCACAACGTGTGGAACGAACCGTCGCGGTCCGTACGCCGGTAGGTGTGCGCACCGAAGAAGTCCCGCTGCGCCTGCGTGAGTGCGGCCGGCAACCGCTCCGCGCGGAGGGCGTCGTAGTAGGCGAGGGCTGCCGCGAAGCCGGGTGCGGGGACACCCTGGCGGGTCGCCGCGACGAGCACCTCGCGCCAGTCGTCCTGGGCCTCGGCGATCTCCTGGCCGAACGTGGCGTCGGAGAGCAGGCTCGGCAGGTCGGGCCGGCTGTCGTAGGCGGCACGGATACGGTCGAGGAAGGCCGCGCGGATGATGCAGCCGCCGCGCCAGATGGACGCGACGGCGCCGAGGTCGACGTTCCAGTCGTACTCGTCGCTGCCTGCGGCGATCTCGTGAAACCCCTGGGTGTACGAGACGATCTTCGAGGCGTACAGCGCCTGCTCGACGCGGTCGGCGAAGGCCGCGGCCTCCGACTCGCCGAGCTTCTGGGCCTTCGGTCCGGCGAGCCCCCGTGACGCCTCGCGCAGGTCGGCGTGCCCGGACAGCGAGCGCGCGAAGACTGCCTCCGCGATGCCCGAGACCGGGACGCCCAGGTCGAGCGCGATCTGTACGGTCCAGCGGCCGGTGCCCTTCTGCTCGGCACGGTCCTGCACCACGTCCACGAACGGCTTGCCCGTCGCCTCGTCCACGTGGGACAGGACTTCGGCGGTGATCTCGATCAGATACGAGTCGAGACGCCCGGTGTTCCAGGTGCGGAAGATGTCCGCGATCTGCGAGGGCGAATACCCTGCGACATCGCGCAGCAGCTCGTACGCCTCACCGATCAGCTGCATGTCCGCGTACTCGATGCCGTTGTGCACCATCTTCACGAAGTGCCCGGCGCCGTCCGGCCCCACGTGCGTCACGCACGGCGAGCCGTCCTCGGCCTTCGCGGAGATCTTCTCCAGCATGGGGCCCAGGGACTCGTAGGACTCCTTCGAACCACCCGGCATGATGCTCGGTCCGTTGAGGGCGCCCTCCTCGCCACCCGAGACGCCCGTGCCGACGAAATGGATGCCCTGTTCGCGCAGTGCGTGCTCACGTCGGCGGGTGTCCGCGAAGTGCGCGTTACCGCCGTCGATGATCATGTCGCCGGGTTCGAGGAGCGGGGCGAACTCCTGGATCACCGCATCGGTCGGATCCCCCGCCTTGACCATGATCACCAGGCGGCGCGGCCGCTCCAGCGCCGCGACGAACTCCTCCGCGGACGTGGCCACGATGAAGTCGCCCTCATGGCCGAACTCCTCGGCGAGGGCTTTCGTCCGGGCGACGGTCCGGTTGTGCAGCGCCACCGTGTAGCCGTTGCGGGCGAAGTTCCGGGCGAGGTTGCGCCCCATGACCGCGAGGCCGGTCACACCGATCTGAGCTGAAGTACTCATGCGATTGGCTCCTAGTGTCCTGCTGTCCGTGGTGCTGATGGGTTCCCGCCGAAAAGGGCCACCCGACCATCCTGACGTGCTGAAACCCCGGACGCATGTCCTGGTCCGGCTGGAGTCGGTACGCGTGGCGTGGCGCGGTGGTTCAGCGAGCGGACGTCGGATCCGGGCCGAGGCCGGCGGATCGAGCGGTTTCGCGCGGATCGAACGGTTCACGACGACCGCCGACGGTCCGGAGCCTTCGGGCCCCATCAGCCTCGTGTACCCCGCCCCTGGCGACCTGTTCCTGAGGAACCGGGCGTTCCGCGGGCCACCCCCCGTGCGGACGTGGAGGGTGGACGTCGAGGTTGGAGGTCCTGCAGGTCATTCCCCGTGAACACAGGGGGTTTCGCAGGTCTTGGGCCGAGCGGACGCAAGGGAGCCGGATGGCTCGACCAAGTCCGCCGACCCGCTGGGCCGGGGCTCTTGTCGATGACGCGGCCGGCCGCGTCGTACCGCTGTGCGGCGTGGCGACGGAAACGGTCCGGACCGCATGTCCAGGGTGCGCGCAGTCTCGCGCAAGGCGGGCGCGCGGCCCGTGAGACGTACGGGAACCGCCGGGACCGGCGGTTCCCGTACGCAAGGTCACTGCATACCCGGGCGAACCGATGGGCTCTTCGGCGGCGCCATTGACGCCGAAGGGCCGCTCGGCTGCCCCGGGGGTCGCCCGCTATGGGGCTGTTTCACCTGTGGGGCGGCCTGCGAAGGCGGCCCCACAGGCCTGTGGAACGAGGTGCCGACGTGAGGTCAGGCAGCGCGGAGCGGGGCGAGCGCCGCGCTCCATGCCTGGACCTGGTCCAGCGTGGCGTTCAGCGCGTCGACCTGGTGCTCGCCGGGCTTGAAGGTGCTGAAGTTCTCGAAGTCGGTGAACAGCGACAGGGCGACCTGCGCACGCACGTCCGCCATCTGCAGCTCGGCCGAGATCAGACGCAGGTGCTCCACCGCGCGCGAGCCGCCCAGCGAGCCGTAACCCACGAAGCCGACGGCCTTGTTGTTCCACTCCGCGTACAGGAAGTCGATCGCGTTCTTCAGCGCGCCCGACGTCGAGTGGTTGTACTCCGGCGTCACCATGACGAAACCGTCGAAGGACGCGATCTTGTGGGCCCACTCCTGCGTGTGCGCCTGCGCGTACTGCCCCATCGACGGCGGCATCATCTCGTCGAGGTGCGGCAGCTTGTAGTCCAGCAGATCAACCAGCTCGAACTCGGCGTCCGTGCGCTGCGAAGCGACGTCGTGCACCCAACGCGCCACCGCCTCGCCATTGCGGCCCGGGCGGGTGCTACCAAGGATGATACCGATCTTGACCATGTGAAAACCCTTCGTGGAGTCACTCTCGAAGCAAGCAGAAACCTTGCCTCGACAAGCAACATAACACGGACAGTTGCTTCGTCAAGTATCTGGATCGTGACTGGTCCATCACGCCGGGGCGAGCCCCCGTGCCGGGCTCGCGCGGCAAGCCCGCCGCATGAAGACGCCCACCATCGGCTGACCGACGACGTCGGAAGCAGCAGGGTGGGCGTGACCGCCAGTGGAATGCGACGAGGCACACGGCGGGTACTACGGGAGGAGCGGGTTCCACACGGCAGACACAGCGGCGCGGAACAGGTAGTCGCGGGGCGGGGCAGGTACTGCGCGGCAGGGGCGCACCAGGCTCTCGAAGACTGGGAAACTCGCACTGCACGGCCCTGATCGCGGCAGCCTTCCTTCGCGCGGCACACACTCCCCGCCCCGAGCGCGTGGAGGTACCGGACTCCGGACGCATCGCCGGAATGCGGGCGCGGGTGCGCCCGAGGATGGCCGACCGCGCCGTCCGCTTCGGCGCCCGCCCGCGTCGGGTTCAGCCGGCGCGCTTCACCTGGGCAGCCGCTTCGGCCGCCTGGGCCGTGACCTGAGCCGCCGCCCGGGACGCGCGCCCGCTCACCTTCCAGCCGACCATGCGCATCGCCGTCGCCGGGGCAGGGGGGAAGACACCGAGCTGTCCCAGCATCGTGATGTCGTCGCGCACGGCCTCGTGCCGGACCACCTTGCCGTCACGCAGATCCAGCACGTGGATCTGCTCGAAGTCGATCTCGTGCCCGGTCGGCGGAATGGCCTGGTCCAGAGAACCCTCGTCGAACCGCACGAAGGCCCCGGTGTGGCGGCCCTGCATACGCAGCCGGACCCAGACCTGTCCGTCGCCCTCCACCGCCTCCAGGATGGGGAAGCGCAGGTCACTGAAGGCCGAGCGCATCCACGCACCCGAGGCCAGCACACCGGCGGGCCCGGGGATCGAGCAGGCCGCGGGAGCGACCGCCGCTTCGCGGTTGTGGAAGTCGTCGGCCACCACCTGTGCGGCGAGAGCCGCGTCACCGGTTTCGAGGATGCGGAACAGCCCTCGGGCCAGTTCGACGGCGTCGGTTCCCATGAGTCTTGCCTCTCGTCGCTGGCATCCACATCGCGCAGGTGCCGAGTAATTAAGGTTACAGGGTACCTAATCAATATGGCCTAAACCCTCGACGAGCCCGCAGGCGGCCCGAGTCCGGCCGGCCCCTGCGACATACAGACGCCCGGACACGCGTGCCCGAGGATGCGCCGACACCCCCGCCACTACCGACGCGACCGCCAGCCAGCTCGCGAGGCGGGCACTCAGGGCGCGCAGACCGCAACCACGCCATCGACGGCGGCCCATGAACCGGCCGGCAGCGGGTGGGGCCACCTACGGTCGCGGCTTGCCCGCACCGGGAAACACCCCCTATAGTTGCTGCGCGTAGCAACTAGTGATCCCGGGGGCACACGCCGAAGTCCAAGCGATGGGTGACCTTCGGCAGGCGGTGAAGTCGATCATGCCTGTCGAAACGCGTCCTCACCAGCGCCCCGCCCTCGGCGAACGGATCACCGAACCCGCACGGTCAGCAGCGTACGGGGCGCCCGGCCGTCTGCCGCACGCGCCCACGCGGCAGCCGCCGGGCCACGCGGGCGGCTCCCACCTTCATCCGGTCCCGCCCCCGCAAGCAGACGAGCACCGACACACATCCGGAGGGGAAATCCCATGCCTCACTCGACCATCGACACCGTGGACGTCCAGACCGAGCAGGCCTGGCCCGGAACGACCTTCACCATCTACGGAACCGGGCGGCACCGCGGCCGGCGGGCCGACGACGACCAGCGTCGCACGGACAACGAGACGCTCGCGGGCCACGGACGGCACCGCAGGATCTCTCGCACCGGGTCGCTCGTCGGCACCGACACCACGTGGGCCTGAAGCTCTGCACGAGACCGAGGCAGACCCCCAGCGGGGTCCACGGCCGTCGAAATCGCCCGGCAGGACGCCCCCGGGCCGAGTACCGGTCGTACGTGGAGGCAGCCGACTCCGCTGATCTCCGGCTCGCGCCCGCACCGGCCCCAGGCCGCAAGGTCACGACGGGGCCGGAGCCGCGTCCATCCGGAATATCGAGTCGCGGCGGGTTACGGTCAGACCGCCGCAACGCCCTGCTCGGGACGCGCCCCCAGCAGCGCCAGGCAGTTCAGCCAGAGCGCGTCGAGCTGGGAGGTGTTGTTGTACAGCTTCGCGAGGAGCACCTGCCCCTCCAACTGCGCGACGACGGACCGGGCGGCCTCGCGCGCGTCCCCGACCACCACGTCCTCGCGCCCCAGCGCTTCCAGGATCGTGGCTTCCACCATGTCGACCTGGGCCTCGAAGATCTGCTGCAGCCGCAGGCGAATCGCTTCGGTCTGGGTGCTCATCTCCAGGGTGAGATTGCCGAACATGCACCCCGACACCGATCCGCACGTGGCCTGACCGGCGTGCTGGGCGGCCTTGGTCTCCTCGAACAGCAGCTGAAGCTTCTGCAGGGGCTCCTGGTCGCTGAGCAGAATCCGGTCCCAGTCCCGCTGCTGTGCGGCCCAGTGCTCGTCGATCACGGCGAGCGCCAGGACTTCCTTGGACTCGAAGAAGTAGTAGAAACTACCCTTGGGCACGCCGGCGGTCTTACAGATCTCCGCCACGCCCAGCGCCGAGTATCCGCGCAGTTCGATGAGAGACTGCGCAGCGGTGAGGATCTTGCTTCTGGCATCGCTCGTACGGCCCATGCAATCAGTATACGACCATTCGACTAGTAAGCTCCGTTCGTTCATCCATCCGTTATGCGGTGACTCGCCCATGACATCGCTCCCGGTCCGCAGCTCGCACGCCCACAGAGGGAAAGTGAGGGGGCACGGACTCCACCCACCGCGACACCCCACCACCGCTCGCGTGCGACACACGCCCCTTCGCTCGCCCTGCGACACGCCTCGGGGGGTGATTGACCTTAGACGACCGATCGTCTACGTTTAGAAGACCGGTCGGCTAGCGATCGGTTCCATCACAGTCGCGGGAGGCCGTTATGAGCAAGGACCAGAAGGTCGTCGTCGTCACCGGTGCGTCGCAGGGCATTGGCGCGGGCATCGTCAGCGCATACCGGAAGCTCGGCTACGCCGTCGTAGCCACCTCGCGCAACATCGCCGAGTCGCAGGACCCGGACATCCTGACGATCCAGGGCGACATCTCCGACCGCGCCACCGCCGAGCGTGTGATCGCGGCGGGCGTGGAGCGGTTCGGTCGCATCGACTCCCTGGTCAACAACGCGGGCATCTTCATCTCCAAGCCGTTCACCGAGTACACCGAAGAGGACTACGAGGCCGTGCTCGCGGTCAACGTCGCCGGCTTCTTCCGTGTGAGCCAGCTCGCGATCGCGGAGATGCTCAAGCAGGGCGGCGGTCACGTCGTGCAGATCACCACCAGCCTCGTCGATCACCCCAACTCCAACGTGCCGGCCGTTCTCGCCTCCCTGTCCAAGGGCGGACTGCAGGCCGTCACCAAGGCACTGGCGATCGAATACGCGTCCCAGGGCATCCGCTCGAACGCGATCGCCGCGGGTACGATCAAGACCCCGATGCACGCCGAGGAGACCCACGACGCGCTGGGTGAGCTGCACCCGGTAGGCCGCATCGGTGAGATCAGTGACATCAGCGAAGCGGCGATCTACCTGGAGACCGCCCCGTTCGTCACCGGCGTCATCCTGCCCGTCGACGGTGGCCAGACCGCCGGGCACTGACCACGAGGAGCGTGGCCGCTCCGAGGAGCGGCCTCCGCTGCCACCGCCAGGAAAGTAGACAGACATGAATGCACCACTGGCCGATCTCGGAGTGCGTACCCCGGTCCTGGCCGCACCTATGGCCGGTGGCGCCGGCACACCCGCGATGGTCGTCGCCGCGGCACGTGCGGGCAGTCTGGGTTTCCTCGCGGCCGGCTACAAGGACGTCGCCGCGCTGAGCGACCAGATCACCGAAGTGCGCGCCAACGACGTCCCCTTCGCCGTCAACGTCTTCGCTCCCGGCCCTCATCCGGTCGATCCGACGGAATTCCAGGACTACATCCGGGCGATCACACCCGAGGCCCAGGCACACGGCCTCGATCTCGGCAGCCTCGGGATCGTCGAGGACGACGACCACTGGCACGACAAGATCGAGTTGCTGCTGTCGCAGCCCGTCCCGGCGGTCAGCTTCACCTTCGCCCTCCCCGACGCGGCGGTCATCAGGTCGCTCCGCGCGGCGGGAACGCTCGTCATCCAGACGGTCACCTCGGCCACGGAGGCGAAGGCAGCCGCTGAGGCCGGTGCCGACATGCTGATCGTCCAGGCCTCGGCCGCCGGAGGACACTCCGGCACCTTCACCCCGAGGGACATGCCTGCCGCCGTCCCCCTGCCCCAGCTCCTGGCCGAGGTACGGCAGAGCGTGGGCCTCCCTCTCATCGGCGCGGGAGGCCTGGCGACACCGGACCAGGTCGCCGAGGCACTTCGGGCCGGAGCCGGCGCGGCGATGGTCGGGACCGCACTCCTGCGTGCGGACGAGGCCGGCACCTCGCTCCCCCACCGCACCGCGCTCACCGACCCGGACAGGGGTACCACCGTCACCCGGGCCTTCACGGGCAGGCCGGCGCGGGCGCTGCGCAACCGCTTCACCGACACCTACAGCGACCTCGCGCCGCACGGCTACCCCGCCGTACACCACCTGACCAGCCCGATGCGCAAAGCGGCGACCGCCGCGCAGGATCCGGACCGTATCCACCTGTGGGCCGGTACCGGCTACCGTCACACGCGGGCCGAGTCCACGGCCCGCATCCTGCAGGGACTGGCTTCCACGCTCTGACGGGCAGCAGGACGCTCCGAGCCGCCACCGGCCTTCCGGTGGCGGCTCGCCATCATGTTCGGGCCCTTCGTGGTCCTCGGTCACGTGTGTGCGCGCACGTGGGCCCACCGGAACCCGGCGGTCCTTGCCGTGCTCCGTACTCGTTCTTCCCGGCACCCACCAGGCGATGTCCCCGTCACTGGAGCAAGATGGAGTAGCGCTGCGTCACCTGCTGCCGACGGCTCACGCAGAGCCCGCGTTCCGGGCCGCGGCGCAGCGGCCACAACTCGAACGAAGGACGGAGCTGGGGAATGAACAGCACTTCTCGCGTCTACGATGTGGTGGTCCTCGGGGCCGGACCCGCCGGTGAGAACCTGGCGGACCGCACCCGTGCCGCCGGGCTCACATCGGTGATCGTCGAGAACGAGTTGCTCGGCGGAGAGTGCTCGTTCTGGGCCTGCGAACCCAGCAAGGCACTGCTCCGGCCGGTCGTCGCGCGTGCCGACGCCCGTCGGGTACCCGGAATCAGGGCCGCGGTCCAGGGTCCCCTGGACGTCGACGCGGTGTTCGCCCATCGCGACAAGATGTCCGCCTACTGGCAGGACGAGGACCAGGTCGAGTGGCTGAACTCCGTGTCCGTGGACCTGGTACGCGGCCACGGCAGGCTGGAAGGCCCGCGTCAGGTGGTGGTCACGACCGCCGAGGGTGAGACGGTGCGCCTGACGGCGCGGCACGTTGTCGCCGTGGCCACCGGGACGGTCACCGCCTTCCCCGATCTCCCCGGCCTGGCGGAGGCCCGTCCCTGGACCAACCGTGACGCCACCGCGGCCCGGCACGTGCCTGGTCGGCTCGCCGTGGTGGGGGGCGGCGTCGTGGCCGTGGAGATGGCCACGGCGTTCCAGGCACTCGGTTCCCAGGTGACCATGCTCGTACGGGGCGACAAGGGGCTCCTGCACCGGATGGAGCCGTTCGCGGGTGAGATGGTGGCGGAGTCGCTTCGTGCCGCCGGAGTGGATGTGCGTTTCGGCACGTCCGTCAGCGGCGTCGTCCGGGAGGACGGGCCGTCAAGTCCCGTGCGTGTCACCCTGGCTGACGGGACGTCCCTGACGGCTGACGAGATCCTGTTCGCGACGGGCCGCTCGCCGCACACCGCGGACATCGGTCTGGAGACCGTCGGTCTGACCCCCGGCGACTGGCTGAACGTGGACGATTCCTACCGGGTGACGGATGTGGCCGAGGGCTGGCTCTACGCGGTGGGAGACGTCAACCACCGGGCGCTGATGACACACCAGGGGAAGTACCAGGCGCGGATCGCGGGTGGCATCATCGGAGCGCGCGCCAAGGACCAGAAGCTGGACGACGGCAGGTGGGGGGCGCACGCCTCGACAGCCGACGCCCTCGCCGTGCCGCAGGTGGTCTTCTCCGAACCGGAGGTGACCAGCGTGGGCCTGACGGCGAAGGAAGCGGAGCGCGCCGGGCGCCGGGTGGACGTCGTGGACTACGACATGGGACGCATCGCCGGCGCGGTGCAGTACGCCGACGGCTATCGCGGTACGGCCCGCGTGCTGATCGACGCCGAGCGCGGAAACGTCGTCGGTGCGACGTTCGTCGGCCCGGGGACCCAGGAGCTCCTGTACTCGGCGACCGTCGCGATCACCAGTGAGGTGAACATCGATCGGTTGTGGCACGCCGTACCCGCCTTCCCGACGATCAGCGAGGTCTGGCTGCGCATCCTGGAGACCTACCGCGACAGCGGCGCGAAGAGCGGCTGACCCGGCGCGGCGGCCCGGCCGTCCGACGCCGCCGGCCCGTGCCCTCGTCTCCGGTCACGCCGGAAGGCCAGGGCACGGGCCGGGTGCCCACGGCGGATGCTGAACGGTTCCCGTCCCTTGCGGCGGTCCCGTAGGGCGCTCGGCTTCCCGGACGGTCAGCGCATCGCTATCGCTTGTACGGGTCACCGTCGGGAAGCCAGGCCTCGGCCTCCCCGAGACCAAGGCCTCCCACGTCATGGCACAGCGCGTCGACCACGGCGAGGACCTCGGGGCGGGTGTCGCTCCGGCGCCACACCAGCGACCATGTCCAGTAGACCTCCGGCGCCATGACGGGCCGTGGGGTGAGGCCGGGCGGCATGGCGCCGTTCTGGCCCTTCGGGTTGTTGATGACCGGCCGGCTGCTGCGGCGGACGTGGTCGAAGAACGCCGAACCGCTGGTCCCCCCGTGCGCCACCTGCACCAACCGGGCCCCGGTGTCACGCGCGAGCAGTTCGGCGTAGGTGTTCCAGGACGACCAGGAGGTCGTGTCGTCGTCGAGCAGGACGACGGTGTCCCGGGCCGGCACGCCGCTCGCGTCGTTTCCGGCGGCGACGGCGTACAGCCGGTCGGCGCCCAGCAGCCTGGCACTCAGGCCGTGTTGCTCCAGGTCATCGGTCCGGACCCAGCAGACGGCGAGGTCCAGGCTCCCGTCTGCCACTCGGGCGGCCTGGGTGTGCGACGGGGCTATCCACGGGTCGACGTGGAGCTGGGCCACCGCCGCGGTGCGGGCGGTCAGGCGGGGCGGGAGCCAGCTGACGTATCCGAGCCGGACCGGTTCCGAGCCGGACATCCGGCCCGCGCGCAGCCGGAGGTCCTCGGCGCGGGCCAGCAGGGCGCGGACGTGCGGCAGCAGCGCCGTACCGGCAGGCGTCAGGGACACCGAGCGGCGATCCCGGTCGAAGAGCCGGACGCCCAGGTCGCGTTCGAGTGCCTTGATCTGCTGCGAGAGGGACGGGCCTGCGATCAACAGGCGCTCGGCGGCCCGGCCGAAGTTCAGCTCTTCGGCGACGGCAACGAAGTACCGCAATTGACGCAACTCCACGTTCGCCATGCTACCCCCGCGCGTTGTCGCGCCGGCCCGCCCGAGTCCGCCTGTCCGGTCACCGGCACGAGAGGGCGTGGGGTCGCGGCCCGGAGTGGCCGCCGTCTCCGCGCGCTCCGGGATCGGACGCGAGTGCGGCCGTCCGCCACCCATGTGGGGCGCATGGGTGGCGTCACCTCGGGTCCGGTGGCGGAGAGCCGGACCCGCGTCGGCTGTCGCGGTCAGGGGACGCGCTGCTGCACCCGAGCCTGCGGGGGCGCCGCGCGTCGAGTCCGCGGTGCGCGATCAGCGGCCCGGCAGCCGGGTCGTCACTTCCTGGAGCACCCAGCCGTTCCCGTCCGGGTCACTGAAGGCCGCGAACGACCCGTAGCTCGCGCGCTTGGGCTCCGGGCCGGGGACCCGGGCCTCGTCCGTGCCCCGGTGGAAGACACCGCCGGCGTCGTGGAAGACCTCGCCCATCGGGACGCCGCGTGCGGAGAGCTCGGCATGGGCCTCCTCGATGTCGGAGACGATGAGGTGCAGACCCTGCACCGAGCCCGGAGCAGCGGTCGTGACACCGGTGCCGAAGAGGATCGAGGCCTGTGACCCCGGAGGCGTCAGGTGCACGACCCGGTAGTTCTCATCGGCGACGTAGTCGACGTCGAGACGGAAACCGGCCGCCTCGTAGAAGGCCTTGGCCCGGTCGACATCGGACACGGGCAGAACCACGACTTCAAGCTTCAGTTCCATAATCTTCTGCACTCCCACAGAGATGAACTCACATCGAGCGGCACGTCACCGCCTGAACAGGTGACAGTTTTGCAGCCCAAGTCGTCACCTGTCAAACAGGTGACGACTGTGAGTGTGGCGTCTGTGCGGGCGGACCCGTCTCCCTTACGTCCCACCCGCCCCCGACGACGCGGTGACAGGAGGGATCCGACCCGCGACACGGGGAGATGCGAAAGAGGCCACGCACACGCGAGGCGCCCCGCCCGACGGTCTGTCGGGCGGGGCGCCTCGTACCGGTCCGCCCACAGGCGGCCGTCTCTGTTCATGCCTCGGTATGCCGAGGCGTCACGGTGCGACTATGCGCTCCAGCGCTTCAGCGGCCGCGGCGACGTTGCAGCCCTCCATGCGGGAGAAGACGTGACGTCGGACACTCGCGAGGTTCGCCGGCCAGGCCGCCTTCAGCTGCGCCCACCCGTCGGTGGTGAGACCGGCGAGCCACGCCCTACCGTCGTCCGGGCACTTCTCCCGAATGACCAGCGACTGCAGTTCGAGTCGCTTCACGACCCTGGTCATGCCGCTCAGCGAGAGGCCGCACATATTGGCCAGTTCGCTCATCCGCATCTGGTTGTTCTGCGCCTCCGAAAGGTGCACCAGGACCATGTACTCGGTACTGGAGATCGGGTGCTCGTCGAACATGTCCGCGTCGACGGTTCGCGGCAAATAGGCCATCACTTTGCCAAGAGCCCGGAGGAAGGCCTCCTCGTCCGGGTTGAGGGGTTCGATCGTCGTCGCGTCTGCCATATGCGCAGTGTAGATGGCGACACGCCGAGTAGGTCACGCGTGTACGTACTGCTGGAACACCCCGGGAGAATTCGCGCGATCATCGGCCGAGTGCGGTCCTCGCCCACGGCCGGAATCCTTTCCGTGGCCTCGGGACGCCTATTCATTAGGCCATCGCTTACCGGAAATCACGCGTCCGCAATGCCTACCGCCCTTCACCCGCTGCCGATCGTCCGGAGGCCCGATCGGTCACGCCCGCCGCCCCGCCTGCGGGCGTGGCCGAAGGCATGGTGTGCGGAAAGCCGATACGGAGGACGAAAGCGGTGAGGGCCGCCCCCAGGACGACGACCGCCGCCAGGAAGAGCGCTTGGTGGTAGCTGTGGCGCAGGAGGGGTGTGGCCACCAACGGACCGAGGATCTGACCCACCGAATATCCGGCGGTCAGCATGGCGACGGCGCGCGGCACCCGCAGGTGCGTACCGGTGGCGAGCGCCAGGGTGCTGACGCCGATGAAGGTGGCCCCGAAAAGCACCGCGCTGATGAGTGCGGCCGAGACCCCTCCCACCAGGGCGGGCAGCGCGATGCCCACGGCTTGCACGACCAGGGCGGCCAGCAGCAGGTCCGGCCGGGACCAGCGGCGCCCCAGCCAGGCCCACAAGGCCGCCGACGGCACGGCCGCCAGACCGACCAGGACCCACGCACCGCTGCCGATCCATCCGGGAGAGCTCTGCTCGATCGCGGCGACGAGGAAGGTGCCCGCGATGATGTAGCCGATTCCTTCCAGGGTGTAGGAGGCGAACAGCGCGGTGAACCACCGCCGCGTGGGCGGTCCGCCGGCGCCCTCCTCCTGCGCCGGGGTGACGTAGTCGGCCGGAGGCGCGGGCTCGGGGCGCAGGCTCCAGGCGGGGACCGTGAGCACCGCCGCCAGCGCGGCGGCGGCCCACCACGCGGCACGCCAGTCACCGACATCGCGGAGGAGGAGGACCAGCAGCCCGGACAACGCGATTCCGGCCCCGACGCCGCCGAAGGCCCAGCCGGGCAGGTGGGCCGGATGGTCGCGCAGGTGGCTCAGCAGCGAACTGGCGGCGATCACGAAGATCATCGCGCTGAAGGCTCCCGCGCCGAAGCGGAGCAGCAGCCAGAGCGTGGTGCTGTGGGTCAGCGGCATCGCCGCCAGGCTGACGACCAACGCCAGCAGGCAGCCTCGCAGGACGGCCGACGAACGGCCGAGTCGCGGGAGGAACGTGCCGGCGAGGGCCCCGATCAGATATCCGACGTAGTTCGCGGTCGCGAGGTTCGCTCCCGCCCCGGACGAGAGTCCGGCCTGTGCGTGCATCAGCGGGAGAATCGGGGTGTAGACGAAGCGGCCGACACCCATTCCCGTGGCGAGCGCCGCCGCGGCCTGCGCGACGTGCACCCACGGAGAGCGTGATGCGTGCGCAGCGCCGGAGGCCGGGCGCGGCGAAGGGCCGGTGGCGCCTCCCCTGCCGACGCCGGAGAACGCGAGGTCGTTGTTTCGCACACTTCCCATGGCGGCAAGTCTGTGGCCGCCGTCCTCCCGGACACCAGGACCGGCATCCTCCCTGGTGGGACGCTGAACCTCCCACGGCCGACACACCGTCGGGCACAGGCCGTCGGCACGGCGAGCGGCCCGGCGAGAGGCATCCACGCACCTCCAGGGTTACGGCCCACACCGCCGCAGTGTCCCGGCACGGGCGGAGAACGGATCTCAGGCACCACCACCGAACGGTCCGGCGCACCCCGCCGAACGGTCCGGCGCACCCCGTTCGCGACCGGAACACATACAGGTGGTTGACTCAACATACGTGTGAGGGAGTCCAGATACGTGTCGCCGACCCGATCATCCCTCTCGGTCGTGAGCGGCTCAGCCCATCCGGCATCGGCGTATCTGGGGTACGAATCGTCACCCGTTTGACTGGTGACGATTCGTGTGGAACAGTCATCGATCAGTCGCACCACGTAACTGGACCATCAGTCATCACGGGTGCCTCTACACACACTTGCGAACCGCACGACGGAGATGTCACATGATCAACAGGCGTACTTTCACCCAGGTCGTGGGCCTCGGCACGGGAGCGGCGGCCGTTTCGCTGACGGGTCTGCAGGGCGTATCGGCCGCTTCTCCGGCCTCCTCCACCAGCGGGACCAGGACGCCCACGGTGCCCGCCCTGACACCCGGTACACACACCTCGTTCCCCGGGCTCAAGCAGGTGCGGGCGGGTGTGCTGAACGTGGGCTATGCCGAACTCGGGCCCGCGCACGGGCCCGTCGTGATCTGCCTCCACGGCTGGCCCTACGACATCCACAGCTTCGTCGACGTCGCCCCACTGCTCGCGGACCAGGGCTACCGCGTCATCGTGCCGTACCTGCGGGGCCACGGTTCCACCCGCTTCCTCTCCTCCCGCACGGTCCGCAACGCCCAGCAGTCCGCGGTGGCCCTGGATGTCATCGCCCTCATGGACGCTCTCAAGATCGAGAAGGCTCTGCTGGCAGGCTTCGACTGGGGCTCCCGTACCGCGGACATCGTCGCCGCACTCTGGCCGGAGCGGGTCAAGGCCCTCGTATCGGTGAGCGGATATCTGATCACCAACGTCGAGGCGCAGAAGATGCCGCTGCCCCCGAAGGCGGAGCACGCCTGGTGGTACCAGTACTACTTCGCCACGGAGCGGGGCCGTCTCGCGATGGAGGACAAGGCGGGCCGCCACGACATGGGCCGGCTCGTGTGGGACACGGTCTCACCCACCTGGGACTTCGACGACGCCACGTTCGAGCGCACGGCCGCCGCCTTCGAGAACCCCGACTACGCCGCGATCGTCATCCACAACTACCGCTGGCGGCTGGGCCTCGCCGACGGTGAGGCGCGCTTCGACAGGTACGAGCGGCGGCTGGCCACCCGGCCCGTCATCGGCGTACCCACCATCACGCTCGACGCCGAGCTGGACCCCTTCACCGCACCCGGCGACGGGGCCTCGTACCGAGACCGGTTCACGGGCAAGTACGCCCACCGGACGCTCACCGGCATCGGCCACAATCTGCCGCAGGAGGCACCCACCGCCTTCGCCCAGGCGGTCGTCGACGTCGACCACTTCTGAGTCCTCCGCTCCGGCTCCCCCACAGGGTCGAGCCTGAGCGGCCGCGCACTGCGCGGTGCATCCGCGAACGCCCCAGGGCCCGCACCGGACCGGATCCGGTGGGGGCCCTGGGGCGTTTCGGACCCCGCAGACGACCGACCGTGCGCATCCGCAGGGGCCCGCGTTGCAATGCAATGGGGCGTGGTGGATGTCCACCACGCCCCATTGCATTGCAACGCGTCGGAACCGTTCCGACAGAATCGTCAGTCGCTCTTGGACACCTGATAGTGGGCGATGCGCCACTCGCCTTCGGCACGCGTGAGCACGACGCTCAAGACGACGACGATCGTCGGCCGGTCCACGAATGAGAAGTCGACACTCAGATATCCGAGAAGGACGTCCTCGGAAAGGGACCGGGTTTCGAGCACCTCGTATTCGGCTTTCAGCCCGATGGGCTGCGAGTCGTAATACTGTGCGACACCCTCACGGCCGACGCTGTACGGGCGCAGTCCCTGGAAGATGGCGTCCGCAGTGAAGTACGAGGCCACCTTCTCCGGCTCGTGCGCGTCGACCGCCGCTTTCCATCCGTCCATGACTCCGCGCAGGGCGGTTCGCTGTGCTTCTGCACTCTCCATCAGGAGTTCCTCATCTCGCTCAGGTTCACTCTGCCCACGGCATCGCCGTAGCTGGGGTCACGGCGCGGAAACAGCGCCGCACGGCATTGCTCAGACGGTCTGGCCCGGATCGTTGGGGTGCGACTGGAGGGGGGTGATCACAGCAGTCATCCAGGGCCACAGGGGAAGGCTGCCGAGGACCTGCTCACGCAACTCCGACTCGTCCTCCGCGCGCCAGACGCCGATACTGCGCAGCTCACCCACAGGACGCCACAGACGGAACAGGCGCCCCTGGGACGCGAGCTCCGCTGCCCGCGTGGACTCGACGGCGCGACGGCGGTCGACCTCTGCCGGGTCGGTGCCCTCGGGCACCGTGGTGGTCAGCTCGACCAGGAATTCCTTCATGATCTCTCCCTCTCTTGCTTCCCCCGGTGGCGTGACGCACCCGCCCGCTCACCGGGGGAACACCTTTCGTTGCCGCGGACACCGGCCCGGCCGATGTACACATCGTCATCCCGCCGCCGCCGGCCTGCTAGGCGGACGCGTCCCGCGGCGTCGGCAGCGGGACGCGCTCGGCGTCGTCGGGGACCCGGCCCGGCTCCGGCTCCGCCCCCGTCCGGGCCTCGGCCCGGGGAAGGCGGGCGGCCGGGCCGCGCCGGCAGACCTACGATCAGGCGGCAGCCTGGATCGCGGAGGCTATCTTGACGACGCGCTCGGCCTGGATCCGGGCGGCGGTACGGGTGATGTCGTCGACCGGCTTGGTGCCCTGGCCGTCGACGTGCGAGGTGCCGTAAGGGTTGCCGTCCACGAACTTGTGCGGCTGGGTGAAGCCGGGCGTCACGGTGAGGCCGCCGAAGTGGTGCACCGAGTTGTAGAGCGCGAGGAGAGTGCCCTCCTGGCCGGCGTGAGCCGTGGCGGAGGAGACGAAGCCGCTGTAGACCTTGTCGGCGAGCTTGCCCTCGGCCCACAGTCCGCCCAGCGTGTCGATGAACTGCTTGAGCTGCGCGGATACGTTTCCGAAGCGGGTCGGCGTGCCGAAGATGACGGCGTCGGCCCAGTCGATGTCCGCGGGGGTGGCCTCGGCGATGTGTGCGGTGGCAGCGTGGTTCGCGGCCCAGGCCGGGTTGGACTCGATGGCTTCCCGGGGGGCGAGCTCGGCGACCTTGAGGAGACGGACCTCGGCGCCGGCCTTGACGCCCGCGTCGTGCAGTTCCTTGGCGATCTCGGTGATCGTGCCGGTGGACGAGTAGTAGACGACGGCGAGCTTGATGGGAGTAGCCACTGGGTGCTCCATTCGAAGGGGGTTTCGGGCGAAGGCTGATCTGCCGACCCGAGAACCAACATAGACGACCGGTCGTCTTGCGTCAATCGACACCTGCCCGTGATGCGCGACACACATGTCTCCGGAGGGGCATCCGACCAGGTCACGAGGGCTGCAGCTTACGCACGGGGTGCATGTGGGGCCGCTTGCCGTCCAGCGAGGGCGTCTGTACGGCCACCCCGCCGTCCGGTCACTCCCGCCATGGAGGAAGGTGTCACGCGGGACCGGTAGGCAACCTCCCCCCGGGGCGGCTCGGCCCCTCGCCACACGCGCGTCGGCCGGCTCCTCAGCAGCTCGGAAGCGATGGCCGGCACGGGCCTGGCGCCTGCGGTTACGCCCCCTCGGCCGAGTAGACGAGTACCGGAGCACGGCGAGGACGCCGGCATGACGGCGCGGGACGACGTCCGGGATGACGACGCGGGAGATGCGGGACGACGGCGGCGCCGAGCGCCGAGGGCCGGCCCGTACTCCCTGATGGATCAGCACGAGTCCCTGACGGATCAGCGCCAGTCCCCGGCGGGACAGCGCGGGTGCCGGGTGCGGTGCACGGCGGGGCGAGGGGGGACAAGCGTCCGTGCGCCGGGTGCGTTCGGGTGCTCCGGCAAGCACGGCGAGGTGCTGGAGCCGTCGTCGCCCGCCCACCCACGAAGGATCAGGGGATCAGGGGACTGCCCTCAGCGCAGGACCACGTCGAAGACGGTGCGGAAGAAGGCGTCCACGGGCGCCGCCGACTTGTCGGCCCGCGCCGCGATCAGCGTCCCCTCCCAGGCGCTGAGGATGAACAGGGCGGTGGAGTCCACATCCAGGGAACCGTCCACGTCGCCCGCCTCCTTCGCCTCGGCGAGCACCTGTCCGAGCCGGGACGCCCACTGCGCGAAACCGCTCCTGACCGCCGACCGGATCTCGTCGTTGTGGTCAGCCACCTCGGCACCGAAGTTGCCCACCAGGCAGCCTCGGACGAACCCGTTGTCCACCGTGTCCCTGCTCAAGTACTCGAAGTGCGCCCGGAGGCGCTCGAGCGGAGGCCGGCCCGGTGTCGTGAGCAGATCGAATCGCAGGGTGTCGGCGTACCGGCTCAGCGCCTCCAGAGCCCCCGCCTCCTTGCTCGGGAAGTGGTTGTAGAACGAGCCCTTGGGCACGCCGGCGGCCGTGGTGATGTCACTGATGCCCGTGGCGTTGAAGCCGCGCTCATGGAATTGCTCGAAGGCCGCCTGCGCGATCTGCTCACGCTTCGATGCTCGCCCCAACTCACTCGCCTCCTCGTACGACAACCGGCCGCCCTGCGATGCTCCACCGCCCCGCTCCGCACAGCGGAACGAGTTCCGGCGGGGTGGCGAACCCTGAGACTCCCGAGGCTACGGCACACCAAGACGACTGACCATATTGTACCGATCCGGCCACTTTCCCGACTGCCCGACAGGCGTGCACCCCCCACCGAAGGACTTCCGGCCCGCCCCCATGCGGACCGCCGCCGACCGCGAACCCGAGGCGACGCCCCTCCTCCTGCGCAGGAAAGCACGCCGCCCAGGTTGGCGACAGCATGCACTCCCCCGTCGGAATTCACCCGTTTTAAACGGTTCCCCGCCCCATTTTCGACAACGTGCCGCCAAAACCCGCGAGGTCCACGAGGGCGCCGTGGCCGATGAGCGTCCGCGATGGGTTACGCTCGTTTAAGTCGACCGGTCATTTTGACGGCGGACCTCGTCCGTACCGAGGTGTCGCCTCTGTCGCGGACGTGATGTGCAACGAAGCCATCCGCTTCCGGACCGGCCCTTCCTCCCTCGCATTCGTGCGCCGAACGACCCCCAGGAGAAGTCATGTCCACATACCGAGCCTTCGAGGCAACAGGCGTCCACAACCTCCAGCTGGTGGAGCGCGAGCTGGTCGAGCCCGCGCCCGGGCACGTGCGCCTTCGGGTGGAGGCCTGCGGCATCTGCCACACCGACGTACTGACCATCGAGGGCCTGCGCGGCGACCCCTCCCAGCCCCTGGTCCCCGGTCACGAGATCGTCGGCGTGATCGATGCAGTCGGCGCCGGCGTCACCGCGTGGCAGCCGGGCGACCGCGTCGGTGTCGGCTTCCTGAACGGACAGTGCGGCGAGTGCGAGTCCTGCCGCCGCGGTGACTTCGTGAACTGCGCGGCCCAGGAGCAGACGGGCACCACCGTCGACGGCGGTTACGCGGAGGTCGCCTACGCCCGCGCCAGCGGTCTGGTCCGTATCCCCGACGGCATCTCGGCGATCGACGCGGCGCCGCTCCTGTGCGCCGGTCTGACCACCTTCATCGCGCTCCAGCAGGGACCCACCAGGGCCGGCGCCCTCGTGGCCGTGCAGGGCATCGGCGGGCTGGGCCACGTGGCCGTGCAGTACGCGCGCAGCCTCGGCTACCGTGTCGCCGCCATCGCCCGGGGCAAGGACAAGGAAGCCTACGCCCGGCAGCTCGGCGCCCACATCTACATCGACAGCAACAGCACGGACCCCGGTGCGGCACTGAGCGAGCTCGGCGGTGCGTCCATCATCGTCGCCACGGCCACCAGCGGCGCCTCCATGAACCCGCTGGTCCGCGGTCTCGCCCCCAACGGCAAGCTGGTCGTGGTCGGCGCGGCTCCCGACCCCATCACCATCGCCACCCCCGACCTGATCTTCGGCACCCACTCGGTCGTCGGCAGCCTGACGGGTTCCTCCATCCAGAACGAGGACAACCTCGCGTTCAGCCTCGCCCACGGCATCCGTCCGAGCGTCGAGGTCATGCCCTTCGCCAAGGCGCCCGAAGCCTACGAGCGCATGCTGTCGGGTCAGGCGCGCTTCCGCGTCGTGCTCGACACCGCGGCCTGAGACAGCGCGGTTGCCGGGCGGTTCCTCCGCCCGGCACCGCCTCCGCGCGTCCGGTCGCCCGCACCGTCTCCGCGCGGCCCGTCACGTCCACCGCCTCCGCACGTCCCATCACGTGCACCGGCCCCGGCAGCCGAGCCGCCCCGGTGACTCCGGCAGCCGGGCGGGCGACGACGCGGCCGCGAACCTCTCACACGCCCCCGCTCGGCAGTAGGGTGCCGAACGTGTGCCGGACCGGCACGGGGTGATCCCGCTCGCCGGGCACGTCGCCCGCCGTCGGGGCAGCATCGGCGTACGGCGCACACACGGAGCAGTCGAGAATCCCCCTTGCGAGGTAGCACATGACGACCACCGAACTGGCCCGGCAGAGTTGCGCGGTGACCGTGCTGGGCGGCCCGACAGCCGTCATCGACATGGGAGGACTGCGCATCGTCAGCGATCCGACGTTCGACGAGCCCGGTCCGCACGGCTACCTCACCAAGACGACGGGTCCGGCCGTGGCCGAGAGCGCCCTGGGGCCCGTGGACCTGGTGCTGGTCAGCCACGACCTGCATCCCGACAACTTCGACGAGCGGGGACGCGCGTTCGCCGAGGCCGCGCCGCTGGTCGTCTCCGGCCCCCTCTCGGCCGGGCGGATCGGTCCGCCCGCGATCGGCCTGGCGCCGTGGTCCAGCCACTCCGTGCCGCGGAGGGACGGGGGCGGGGATCTCGACATCCTCGCAGTGCCCGCGGTGCACGGCCCCGAGGACGGCGAGCGGGACGCCGACGGCTACGTGAACTGCGAGGTCACCGGCTTCGTCCTGTCCGGCCACGGGCTGCCCACGCTCTACATCAGCGGCGACAACGCCTCCATCCGCACGGTGGCGGAGGTCTCACGGCGCGTTCCGGACATCAGCGCGGCGCTGCTGCACGCGGGGGCCGCGCGGGTCCCCGCGAAATTCGGCGGCCGGCCTCTCTCCATGGACAGCAGGCGGACCGCGGCGGCGGCGGCCGTGCTGGACGCGAAGCTCGTGGTGCCCGCCCACTACGACGGCTGGACGCACTTCTCGGAGGGCCTGTCCGATCTCGAGCTGGCCTTCGACGAGGCAGGCCTGTCGTCTCTCCTCAGTGTGGCGGCGCACGGAACCTGGGCCGATCTGCCCTCCTGAGGCGGGCCCCGGCCCTCCGTCACACGGAACACGGCCCCCTCAGGGCCCTCCTTGACAGAACAATTAGCGCTGCCGTTTACTTGACTTGTTATTCAGCAGTCAGCCTGCCGCCGTCCCGGCATCGGCCGGACCCCTTCGCTGTCGGTTCGAACGAGAAGCCTCTCAATGACCAGTCAGGGCCCCCCACCTGCGGGCGAGCATCCGATCACGCTCGGCCTCGATACCTTCGGCGACGTCTCCGACGATTCCGAGGGGCGAGCGCTGACCCACGGCCAGTCGATCCGCAACCTCGTGGACCAGGGGGTGCTGGCGGACGCGGTGGGTCTCGATCACTTCGCCATCGGTGAACACCACACCGACTGGATGCCGATCTCAGCAGCGGACGTGGTTCTCGGGGCCATCGCCTCGAGGACCTCCCGCATCCGGCTCGGATCCGGTGTCACCGTCATCAGCTCGGACGATCCCGTGCGCGTCTACCAGCGGTACGCGACGCTCGACGCCGTGTCGAACGGTCGCGCCGAGCTCATCCTCGGCAGAGGGTCGAGCACGGAGTCCTTCCCCTTGTTCGGCCACGACCTCGCCGACTACGACGTCCTGTTCGAGGAGAAGGTCAACCTCTTCGCCGAACTGCGCAAGGAACAGCCCGTGACGTGGCAGGGGAGCACCCGGCCCGCGCTCGTCGACCAGCCCGTCTACCCGCGCAGTGAGTCCGGTGCGCTTCCCACGTGGATCGGCGTCGGCGGGAATCCCCAGTCCGTCGTCCGCGCGGCCCGCTACGGCTTCCCGCTCATGCTCGCCGTCATCGGTGGGCCGACCGCCCGTTTCGCACCCCTCGGGCAGCTCTTCCGCGAGGCTCTGGGCCGGTTCGGCATGCCGGACCGGCCCATCGGTGTGCACAGCCCCGGTCATGTGGCCGCGACCGACGAGCAAGCCGTCGACGAGTTCTGGCCGTACTACGAGAAGGCCGTCCGCGAGATGGCGCGGCAACGCGGCTTCCGGCCTCCCTCCTTCGAGCAATTCATGCACGACGTCGGTCCGGGGGGAGCCCTTTACGTCGGCTCGCCGGAGACGGTGGCGCAGAAGGTGGTCGCCACGCTCCGGGGTCTCGACGCCAGTCGTTTCGACCTGAAGTACGGGATGCAGGGGCTTCCTCACGAGACTCTCATGACCGGAATCGAGCTGTTCGGCAACGAGGTGGCTCCCCGGGTCCGGAAGCTGATGGCTCCGTGAGCCTCGCCATCCGGCCTTGGCCGGCACACCGGCACACCTCGCGATCGACCGACCGCGCGGGCCCAGCCGGTCCCGTGCACCCGTCGCCCCGGCCCACTAGGGGGCCCGCTTCACCGGGCGGGCACCGGTCCGTGTCCAGGCTGCCGTACGCGTCGCCCTCGGCCTTCGGGAACGGCGACGGACACGCCGTACGGGCGGAAGGCGGTGTCAGGTGAAAAGCAGCCACGGAACCTCCGACGCGACGGTGCGCTATTCCCTCCTCGGCACGGTACGGGCCGTGCGCGGTGACAGCGAGCTCGATCTCGGGCCCCCCAAGCGGCTGGCACTGCTGTCGCTCCTGCTGTTGCGCGCGCCCGGCCCGGTGTCGCTGAGCGACGCCGTCGACGTCCTGTGGGACGACGAGCCGCCGGCCAGCGCCGTGAACGTGGTGCACCGTCATATCGGTGCGCTGCGCAAGCTGCTGGAGCCCGGCCTGCGCAGCCGGACCGACGCGGAACACCTGTCACGCGCCGCCGACGGCTACCGCCTCCTGGCCGACACGTCGACCTCCGACCTCCTGCGCTTCCGTGACCTTCGTGCGCGCGCCCGGCTCGCGGTGGAGAGCGGCAACCCCGCGCAGGCTGCCACAGACTTCATGGAGGCCCTTCGGCTGTGGCGCAGCCCCGTGGTCGCCGACGGCACACCAGTCGCGTGGCATCCCGTCTTCACATCCGTCGGGCACGAGTTCGTCGCCACGGCCAAGGAGGCGACCGACGTCGTCCTGGGTGCCGCGCCCGCACTCACGGAAGAGGTCCTGTCCATCCTGCGGTGCGCGGTGGACAGTCACCCGTTCGACGAGGCGATCCACTCCCGTATCATCGCCGCCCTGGCCTCCACCGGCCGCCAGGCCGAGGCGCTGAAGCAGTTCGAAGGCATCCGCCGCACGCTCGCCGATGAACTCGGCGTCGAGCCCGGCCCCGGCCTGCGCGCCGCGAGGCGGCACTTCCTGCAACGCGGATGCAGTCAGCGTGCCAAGGAGCTGACGGCGCGGGCGCAGGCACCACAGGTTCCACCCCACCTGCCCGCCAACCCCAGCGCGTTCGTGGGCCGCCACGAGGTGTCGGGCCGGATCCTGGGCCTCGCCACCCGGGGCGGCGGGAGCGAGCCGCCGGCGGCGACCGTCGCGATCAGCGGAATGGCCGGAGTCGGAAAGACGACGTTGGCCGTGCGCTGCGCCCACCTGGTCGCGGACCGCTTCCCCGACGGTCAGATCTACGTGGATCTGCGGGGACACCATCCGGACCGGCCGCGCCTCGACTCGGCCCAGGCGATGACCGCGGTGCTGGACGCGCTGGGTGTGGGGCGGGGCGGAGGAGACCTCGATGCCGCCGCGCTCGGCTCCGTCTACCGGAGCGCCCTGGCCGGACGCCGCCTGCTCCTGGTGCTCGACGACGCGGCGCACTGCGAGCAGGTGAGACCCCTGCTCCCGGCGACTCCCGGCTCCCTGGCGATCATCACCAGCCGCAGGAAGCTGGAGGGGCTCGCCGTCACCCACTACGCCGAGCTCTTCACGCTCGATCCCATGCCGCCGCGGGAGAGCATGCAACTGCTCGAGCGCCGCCTCGGCGCGGCCCGGCTCAGGGCCGAGTCGGATGCCGTCGACGAGATCGTCGAGCTGTGCGGAGGTCTGCCGCTGGCACTGGCCGTGGTGGGCACCCGGGCACTGACCGGACCGCGTCCCTCCCTCGCCTTGCTCGCGGCGGAGCTGCGGGACGGTCTTCCGGCCCTGTTCAGCGGCGACCCCCGGACGGACGTCCGGAGTGTGTTCCAGCGCTCGTACGAGATGCTCAGCGTGGGCGGGGCCCATCTGTTCCGGGCACTGAGTCAGCATCCCTCTCCCGAGATCACGCTGAGGGCCGCGGCGAGCCTCGCGGACACCGGCCTGCACGTGACGCGCCAGAACCTGGCCGAACTCGCCGATCACCACCTGCTCGTCGAACATGTCCCGGGGCGCTACACCTGCCACGAACTGCTGCGCGCGTTCGCGGACGACCTGAGCTCCACCCTGGACGCGAGCAGTACCCGCTCCGAGACCCGCGCGCGGATGTTCGAGCACTACGTGTACAGCGCGGATGCCGCGACCGCCCTGATCGCACCGCACCGCAGGACGCTGATCCTCCCGCCTCCGCGGCCGGGCGTACATCCCCAGGAGTTCCAGGGGTGCGCCGACGCCGCGGCATGGGTGAGCGCCCAGCGCCATCTCCTGCCGGCTCTCGTCCGCGCCCTGGACCACTATCCCCGGGCCGCGGCGTTCCAGAGGCAGCTCACTTCCACGATGGAGATGTCTCTCCACCCGAACTCCGGGTGAGCGGCCGAGTCCTCTCGCGCGCCCAGGGGCCGGAGCCGGGCGGACGCGTGTCCACGCGCCCGGCCGGCAGCCGGCCCGGGATTCCTAGGCGGCCGGCTGATCCGCCCACGCCTGCTCCAGCGCCCGGGTGAAGGACGCGGGCGACTGGACACCGTTCACACCGTAACGGCCGCCGAGCACGAAGAAGGGCACGCCGCCCGCACCCAGCTCAGAGGCGCGTCGCTCGTCGGCCCGGACCTTGTCGGCGAATCGCTTGGGGTCGGCGAGGACCTCTCGCACCTCGGACTCCTCCAGTCCCGCCTCGACGGCCAGATCCACCAGGGTCTCCGTGTCGTAGACGGAGCGCTCCTCGGCGAAGTTGGCCCGGAAGGCGCGGTCCAGGAACTCGCCCTGCAGACCGCGGGTCTTGGCGAAGTGGCCGAGGCGGTGCAGGTCGAAGGTGTTACCGAAGACCCGTCCGCCGATCCGGAACTCGAGGCCCACCGCGTTCGCCATGGAGGCCGCCTGGTGCTCCCGGTCCACCTGCTGCTGGCGGGTACGTCCGTACTGCGCCGCGACCGCGTCGATGATCGGCACGGTGCCGTTCTCGGCCTTCGGGTTGAGCTCGAAGGAGCGGTGCACCACCTCTACCTGGTCGCGATGTGCGAAGTCGGCGAGCCCCTTGTTGAAGTGCTCACGGCCGACGTAGCACCACGGGCAGGCGACATCGGTCCACATTTCGACACGCATGATCTGATCTCCTGGTCTTCGAGGGTGCGGTCCCTGCGGAATCCGCTGCTGGGTGGGGCGCCCGGTCGCCTGATCGTGACGGGTGACGCCTGGTGTACGTCCGATATGTCGGCGACCCGCGTCCAGGATAGACGACCGGCCGTCTTGTCGGAGAACGCCGGCCGCGCTCCCTCCATTCCCCGGGCACGGCTGCCGGATGCGCCCGCACCCCGAGAGCGAGGGAACGGGGGCTGACCGCGAAGATCACGCCTCCGAGGGCCGGCGCAGTTCGCGACAGACGCGGGACCGGCGTCACCACCGTCCACTGACAAGGGTGCCGCGACGAACACACCTCGGCGCCGGAAGGCGATCACCGACACCACATGCCGCACACCCACGCCGTCACGCCGTTCACACCCATTCGCGCATTCGGCACACACGAAACACCCACCCTTCCTTCACACCATGGGGGCTCGGCGCCGTAAATGCCCCGCCCTTGAACCAAAAAGCCCTCGTCAGGCGTGCAATGAGGGGCGCCCTCGGCACACGGCGGCACCGCATCTCCGGATCACGAGCAGACAGCACAGCGGAAAGAAGTGAGCTGATCATGGCCATGGCCACGACCACGCGACGGGCCGTCATCATCGGCGGGGGGTATGCCGGAGTTCGCCTGGCCCGCCAACTGGACGCGGACGTCGACGTCACACTGATCGACCTCAAGGAGGCGTTCTTCCACCGCATCGCCTCACTCCGGGCGAGCGCTGACGAGAACTGGACGTATGCCCCCTTCATCCCGTACGACTCGCTCCTGGCCAACGGCCGCGTCGTACGGAACAAGGCGGTCGGCATAGCGACGGCGGAACGCCAGGTCGTCCTCGCGACGGGGCACCGAGTGCCGTACGACGTATTGGTGCTCGCGACGGGCGCCGACTACCAGGAGCCCGCGCGCTTCACCGGATACAGCGTCGAGGAGGCGGCCGCCTCCTTCCGGAACCACCAGCGCCGCGTCGCGCAGGCGCGCAGCATGCTCGTCATCGGGGGCGGCCCCTCAGGGGTGGAACTGACGGCGGAAGTGCGCAAGGCCAACCCCGGCGCCACCGTGACCCTCGCACACTCGGGCTCCAGGCTGCTCTCCAATCACGGCACCGGCCGGATGGGCCGTCGGGCGCAGGCCTGGCTGGAACAGCACGACGTGAGTGTCCTGCTCGACACCGTCGTCTCCTCCGCCGGCGGCACCGGCATGCGGTTGCGCGACCAGGCCGGCAGTCCTCTCGGCGCCGACGTCGTTTTCTGGACGACGGGCACTACTCCCAACACGCTGTGGCTTCGGCTCGCGGGCCTCGGGGGCTGGCTCGACCAGAGCGGCCACATCATGGTGGACACACACCTCCGGGTGCGGGGACAGCGGGACGTCTTCGCGATCGGTGACGTCAACGACGTCTCCGAGGCCAAGCTCAGCCCGTCGGCCATCGCGCAGGGCGAGGCCGCTGCTCACAACATCCGTACGTACCTGGACGGCAGCAAGCACGGGAACAGCCCGCGCCCCTACAAGCCCGCCCCGATGCGCATCTTCTCCGTGCCGTTCGGGTCCGAGGGCGGTACCACGCTGCTGCCGGCGCTGGGGCGCGATGTCGTCGTGCTCGGCAACAGGGCGACAGCGACGCTGAAGAGCAGAACCCTGGTGGTGCCCACCATGAAGAAGCTGCTGGGCCACACGGACGGGTAGCGCGGACAACCTCCCACGGACTGAAGGCCCGCAGCCCACAACGGTACGGAACACCGGCTGCGGGCAGGCCGGTTGAAGCGCCCCGACGCCCGTCGGCCGACTACTCGACCGCGAACCCTTCGCCCGCCCTGCGTGAGTCTCACCCCGGGTGCGCCGGAGAAGCCGGACCCCCCGCAGTCGGCCCATGACTGCGGGGGCACAGGTCACCGGCGACCGATCAGGACTCCGACAGCCAGATGGTCTCCGACTTGCGGATCACCTGCACGGCCCGAGCGGTCATCTCGTCGTCGATCGGGGGTGGCGTCTCCCCCGGTCGGACCGGGGTGCTGTGGTCGAGCATGAGCTGTTCGAGACCGGCGGGCGTGTACATGAACAGCAGTTTCGCCGCGTGATTGCCCCGGTTCTTGAAACCGTGGCGGATTCCCTCGGGCACGTAGATGAAGTCGCCCGCGACCGCGGTGAAGACGTGGTCGCCGTCCACGAACTCGAGTTCGCCGTCGACCAGGTAGAACGACTCGTCCTCCCGCGTGTGGGCGTGCGGGGCGGGGCCGCCGCCCGCAGGAACGGTCGCCTCGATGAACCCGAACCGTCCTTTGGTCTGTGCACCCGTGATCTTGACGGTGTAGACGTCATCGGCGCCCCATACCGTCGGGCCTCGGCCCGAAGGCACGTAGACGGCACCACGCTTGGTCCAGATGGGATCGTCGGGGTCCACGTCCGTCAGCGAGAAACTCATGGTCTTCAACTCCGCTCGGCAGTTGGCGGTCGGCGGTCGGAGGCACCACTCCGGGGACGGTTCCCTCTTCCCCGGCCGGGGAGCACCGATCCTCCTGATTGCGGTTTCGATTCGGCTCCGGAAACCGGAAACCATGAAACACGTATTTGCTCAGTCAATCAAATGCGTCTCGACCTACGGTCGGTCCCCATCCGGAGCCCACGCCCCGGAACTATGAGACTTGACTCTCACATATCGTGAGAGGACACTCTCACGCCATGGACTCCCCCAATCGCCTGGGCGATATCGAGATCACCGACCCTCAAGCCATGCGGGCCTTGGCGCATCCGGTGCGGCTGGCGATCCTCGACCGGCTGGGGCGACACGGCCCCGCGACCGCGACGCAGCTGGCACCCGACGTCGGAGCGACACCGTCGGTGACCAGCTGGCATCTGCGGCACCTGGCCGGCTTCGGACTGGTCCGCGACAGCGAGCCCGGCCCGGACCGCCGGCAACGCAGGTGGGAGGCCGTGGCGCGCGGCTTCCGGTTCGAGGCGCCCCAGGACCAGGCGGACGAGGAGGGCCGGTCGGCCGCGCGGGTACTGTCCCAGCAGATGTTCCTGCGCCATGCGGAACTGCCCAGCCGCTGGGCCGTCGAGGTGGAGCCCGGCCTCGATCCGGCGTGGCGCAGGTCGGCCGGACTGGCCGCCACACGCCTCGTCGTGTCCGCCGAGGAGCTCGCCGCCATCGAGGACGGCATCGAGCGCGTCCTCGCGCCGTACGTCACCCGCGATCCCGCTGAGCGGAGGAGCGACGCCCGCGGCGTCCAGCTGCTGCGCTACGTCCTGCCCGAGGGCACGGAGGAGCAGCCCGAGCAGACCGGGCAGACCGGGCAGGCCCGGTGAGCGCCCCGGGGCCGGCGGCTGCCGTGTCGCTGTGGCGGGACAAACGGTTCCGCCTCTTCTGGGGCGGTAACGCCATCTCGCAGTTCGGTGACCGGATCACCGAACTCGCCCTGCCCCTGATCGCCGTCGGTGCCCTGCACGCCTCGGCCAACCAGGTCGCGTGGCTGACCGCGCTCGTCTGGACCCCTCACCTGCTCGCGGTGCTCCTGGGAGCCTGGGTCGATCAACGGCCACGCAAACGCAGCCTGATGGTCCTGGCCGACCTGTTCCGCGCCGCGGTACTGCTCAGCGTGCCGGCGGCCTACGTGTGGGGATCGGTGACGCTCGCCCAGCTGTATGCCGTCGCGTTGCTCACGGGCGCGGCCGGAGTCCTGTTCAACACGGCCTGTCCGCCGTTCTTCGTGGGCATCGTCCCCCGCGGGTCCTACGTGGACGCGAACAGCAGGCTCAGCGCCGCCCGATCCGCGTCGTACGTCGCCGGCCCGGCCATCGGCGGCGCGCTGATCCAGCTGCTCACCGCTCCCGTGACCCTGGTGGTCGACGCCCTGACCTTCCTGGCCTCGGCGTTCCTGATCGGTCGGGTGCCGGTCGACGAGCAGCCGGCGGCGGCCGACGGCACGGCACTCTCGCTTCTGCGGCGCGCGAGGGAGGGACTGGCCCTCATCGTCCGCCACCCGGTCCTCCGGGCCTGTCTCGGGTGCGCCGCGACCGTCAACTTCTTCACCTTCCTGGCCGGCGGTGGCCTGGTCGTGCTGTTCGCGGGCCGGAACCTCGGCCTGTCCGCCGGCGTCATCGGGCTCGCGTTCGGCGTCGGCGCGACGGGCTCCCTGCTCGGCGCCCTGCTCGCTCCCGCGGTGTCGCGGCGGATCGGCGTCGGGCGCAGCATCGCCGTGGGCGCGGTGGCCTTCCCCGCGCCGATCGCCATCGCCGCCGCTGCGGGCGGTCCGTTCTGGCTCCGCGCCGGAGCCCTGGCCGCCTCCCAGTTCCTGTCGGGCGTCGGGGTCATGCTGTTCGACGTCAACCTCAACGCCCTCCAGACCACGGTGATCCCCGACGGCCTGCGCAGTCGCACCGCCGGCGCGTTCAGCACGGTCAACTACGGGATACGCCCTGTCGGCGCCGTCGCCGGCGGCCTCCTGGCCACCGTCGTCGGGCTGAGGGCCACCCTTCTCATCGCCGCGTTCGGTGGAGTCCTGTCCCTGCTCTGGCTGCTGCCGTCACCGATACCCCGTATCCGCTCCCTTGCGCCGGATCCGGCTGCGGAGGCGGCCGGCTGATCCCGCCGGATCCCGAGCCCCGGCCCCGTTGTGGAGGCGGTCCCCCCGGGCGCCGGCGCCGGTTCGCCGCGAGAGCTCGCCGAGAGGCCGAGAACGGGGGGTGAGCCGCCGCGACGCGCGGCGTCAGTCGCCCACGCGCGCAGGAGACCTGGCTTCGCCGAGACCGCCCTGTCCGTGCTCGGCCATGGAGAAGCGGTCGAGCATGGTGCGCAGGTCCTCGGCGCTGACGTTGGCGCCGAATGCCTCGGTGCCCGGCTGCAGCCGGACGCCGTCGGCGAGTGAGCCGGCGGTGACCGGATCGAAGCCCAGGTTGTTCACGATCAGAGCGGCCACGACCCTGTCGTCGAGGTCGTCGCCCGCGACGGCGATCGCCTTGCGCCCCTGCTCACCGGCGGGTCGCGCCTCGTCCTCCAGGTCGTGGTAGCCCATGTGGTTGAACGCCTTCACCACTCGGGAGTCCGGCAGGAACTCCTGGACGATCTCGCTGGTCGAGACGCCGGGGCCGGTGAAGTCGTCGCGTATGCCGTCGACTTCCCACCAGTAGTTCATCGAGTCGATGACCAGCTTGTTCCGCAGTTCCTCGACGGGAATGCTCCTGTACTTCCCTAGCGGAAGCGCGAGGATCGCGACGTCCGCCTGGGCTGCGGCCTCCGCCGAGGTGACGGCCACCGCACCGGTGGCCAGTACGTCGACGGTAAGAGCGATGTCGTCGGGTGAGCCCGACCCTGCGACGAGTACCCGGTAACCGGCTGCCAGGGCGAGTCTGGCCAGCACGGTTCCCACTTTGCCGGCTCCGAGGATGCCGATGGTGCGGACGCTTTCAATGTCCATGACGTCTCCTTCTCGAACTTCAGCCGGCGAGGATGTCGCGGACCATGGGCATGACCTTGGTTCCGTAGAGCTCGACCGCACGAAGACGGGCGCTGATCGGCTGGGCACCTGTGGTGTAGATGAGGTCGAACCTGCCGACGCCGAGACCGCGGACGGCCTGCGCGATCTTCCGGGCGACCGTCTCCGGGGAGCCGACGTACAGCGAGCCGTGCTCGATCTCCACCTCGTACTCCGCTCGGCGCAGCGGCGGCCACCCTCGGAGCGCGCCGATGCGGTCGCGGATGACGCGGTAGCTGGGCCAGTGCACCTCGCGCGCCTCCTCGTCGGTGTCTGCGACGAATCCGGGCGAGTGCATCCCCACGGGGTGAGCGGTCGTGCCGAACTGGTCTGCCGCGCGCCGGTACAAGTCGATGTAGGGGGCGAAGCGCTCGGAGGATCCGCCGATGATGGCGAGCATCAGCGGGAGTCCGTGCCGCGCGGTACGGACGACCGACTGGGGCGAACCGCCTACGCCGACCCAGGTGGGCAGGTGGCCCGACTCGGTCGGAGGGAACACCTCCGCGTTGTCCAGGGGTGCGCGGACGGTGCCCTCCCACGTGACGGGCTTCTCCTGGAGCAGCCGCACGAAGAGGTCGAGCTTCTCCTCGAAGAGCACGTCGTAGTCGGCGAGGTCGTATCCGAACAGGGGGAAGGACTCGGTGAAGGAGCCCCGGCCGAGGATGACCTCGGCGCGCCCGTCGGAGAGCGCATCGACCGTCGCGAAGCGCTGGAACACGCGGACGGGGTCGTCGGAGCTCAGCACGGTCACGCCGGAGGACAGGCGGATGCGCTTGGTGCGGGTGGCGATTCCGGCGAGGACGGTCTCCGGCGTGGACACCGAGTACTCGGGTCGGTGGTGCTCGCCCAGGGCGAGGACGTCGACGCCGATGCCGTCCGCCAGAACGGCCTCCTCGACCGTCTGGCGGATGGACCTCGCATGGGTGACGGGAACTCCGTCGTCGTCCACGGGCAGGTCGCCGAACGTGTCCAGGCCGAGAACGAGATCAGACATGCGCGGACTCCTTGTTGAGGATGGCACGCACCCGGGGAGCCACTTCCTGTCCCAGCAGCTCGATGGTGCGAGCGCGGGCCTGGAGCGGCAGGTGCATGATGTCGTATTTGAGGTCGAAACGGCTCAGGTGCAGGTCGCGCGCCACCGTGGCGATCTTGCGGGCGACGGTGTCCGGAGAGCCCACGAAGAGCGCGCCGCTCTTGCGCTCGGACTCGTACCGGTCACGGGTGGGCCTGTAGAAGCCCCGCTCCTCCGCGAGTGCCCGTGAGACCGGCTCCCAGTACGTCCACCAGGTCTCCGCCGCCTCCTCGTCGGTGTCGGCGATGAGGCCCAGTGAGTGCTGACCGACTGGCTGCGGGGCGTGCCCGGCCTGCTGGAGGGTCTTCCGGAAGAGGTCGACGTGGCCTGCGAAGCGCTGGGGGCGTCCGCCGACGACGGCGAGCATCAGAGGCAGACCGTAGCGGCCCGCCCGGACGACGGAATGGGGACTGCCGCCCACTCCGATCCAGGTGGGGATGCCGCCGGGGCGCATCCGGGGACGGAGCAGCTGCTCGACGAGGGGGCTGCGGGTGCTGCCCGTCCACGTGACGGCTTCCTCCCGCTGCAGACGCGTGAACAGTTCGAGCTTCTCCTCGAAGAGCTCCTCGTAGTCGGCGAGGTCGTAGCCGAACAGCGGGAACGACTCCGTGGCCGAAGCACGGCCGAGCACGAGCTGTGCGCGGCCGTCCGACACGGCGTCGAGCGTGGAGAAGTCGTGGTACAGCCGGACGGGATCGTTGGTGCTCAGGACCGTCACGGAGGTTCCGAGACGTATGCGCTCGGTGGCCACGGCCATGGCGGAGAGCAGTACAGGGGCGGCGCTGTCCACGTGGCCGGGCCTGTAGTGCTCCCCGAGGCTGAAGACGTCCACTCCCGAAGCCTCGGCGAGCCTGGCCTCCTGGACGAGCAGTCGCACGGTCTCGGCGTCGCTGAGCACGCGATCGCCACCGTCCGTGGCGACATCCCCGAACGAGTTCAGTCCGAACTCGAAGGTACTGGCCGTCATGATCTCCTCCTCTGCTGGCCTCCGGGCGGCGAGCTCCCGGACACTAATTACTTGACACAGCAAGTATGCACCATGTGATTGACGCGTCAACCAGAGAGGGGGCCGCACTCGCGACCAGGACACCGAGCACCGAGCACCGAGCACCGAGCCGAGAGTATTTGCCTCGTCAAGCAAATAGCGTACTGTTGAGTCATCAACCAAGTGGGGGTGATCAGTCGTGGGAATCCACGCCGCACGGGCAGAGGCTTCCATGGACGAGCCTGCGTTCCGGGACCGGCAATCCGCCGCCGCCCTGCGCACGGGGCGCGGACGGACCACACGCAGGGGTCCGCGGGAGGACGGGGCCGGCATGAGCGCGATCACGCCCCGGCGACGCGCGTCCGTGAGCCTCTCGGCAACCCGGCAGTCCGGCCGGAGCGGCGCGCGTGATGAATGAGACAGTCACCGTCGCCCCCTGGCCCGTCATCGCGCTGACCCTTCTGTGGCTCGCCCGCCGCAGGCCGGCCGTATACGCCCGGGCAGCGGTCGCGCTGCTCCTGTCCTGCGCGTCAGGGCTGGTCTTCGCGGGCCTCTCCGCCACGCGGGATCTGCCGATGCGGGAGGGGAAGCTGCTCCACGACTACGTAGCGCTGCCGGGTGTCTTCACGGGCTGGTACCTGTTGATGGCCCTGGCAGCGGTCGCCTCCGTCTCCGCCATACGCCTGCGCATCGCCGTCGCCGTGGGCGCACTGATCGGTGTCGCCTCCTGCGTCCTGCTCGCCCCCCGCCACGAACTCACCGCGCTGTGGGGCGCCGTCGTCCCCCTGTGCAGCTGGTTCGTGGCGGGATGCCTCCAGCGGAGAAGCCTCTGGAGCCTGCCCGCGCCGGGACCCTGGGACGCGCCGGAGCAGTCCGTTCCGTCACGGTCCCTCCCGCAGGCACCCGGAGAACGCTCCGCCCGCACGCTCGTACCGCTGCGACAGGCGGGCTGACGGCCATGCAGCTGAACGACGTGATCGAGGCAGCCGGGTGGTGGTCCTACGCGGTGGTGTTCCTCCTGACCGCCGCAGAGACCGGCGTCTTCGTAGGGCTGCTGATCCCCGGCGAGACCGCGGTGCTCCTCGCCGCCGCGATCGCCGGGCGGGGAGATCTGAACGGCCCCCTTCTGGCGGTCGTCGTCGTCGCCGGGGCCGTGACCGGCGACACCCTCGGCTTCGCACTGGGCCGACGCTGCGCACGACAGCCCGCCAGGCCCCGCCGCCGGGCGTTCCGGGTCGGCAACCGGAGCGGCCGCACCTCGGCCTTCCTGCTGCGTCACGGCGGTGCCGCGGTGTTCACCGGCAAGTTCGTCGGCTTCGTGCGTACGTTCCTGCCGTACGCAGCGGGCTTCTCCGGCATGCCCTACCGCCGTTTCGCCCTCTACAGCACGGCGGCGTCGGTGGTGTGGGGCACGGGGAGCGTGCTCCTCGGCTATTACGCGGGCGCGGCCGCGACCCGGTTCGTCCACTCGACCGGCCTGGTGGGCGCCGCCGCGCTCGCGGCGGTGAGCGTGCCGGCACTGGTCGTCGCGAAGGTCGTGGCGCGTCGTCGACGCCCGGTCGGATCTGCCGGATCGGCGATCGTCGCCTCGGGCGGCCCCCGCCTGCCCTTGCCCCGGGGGACGGCACACGAATACACACATGTCCAGGAATGCTGAGTGCGCGCGAGCGCATGTCGTCGGCCCCGCTTCGGCAGAAGGCCGAGAGCCGACGGCCGAGGGCCGGTCGGTGCCGTAAGGCCCTGCGAAGTGCCCTTCTCACGCGCCCGTACGTCCGTCGCGTCATGGGTCATCGGTCATCCGCGATCCGCGATCCGCGATCCGCGGCAGCGTGCACGGCCCCGCACACGCGGCAGCCCCGCCCGGGCGGGTGGACGAGCGGCGGCAGGGGCGCAGCACTCAGAGCCCGTCCGTCC
Source organism: Streptomyces sp. NPDC001822 (assembly GCF_042892135.1). Lineage (NCBI taxonomy): Bacteria > Bacillati > Actinomycetota > Actinomycetes > Kitasatosporales > Streptomycetaceae > Streptomyces > Streptomyces sp. NPDC001822. The sequence continues at coordinate 633,820 of NZ_JBIATW010000001.1, read as the reverse complement.
CGTCCAGGACGGTCACGAGGCCGCCACCCTCCAAAGGGTCACCGCACTCGGCACAGACGACCCGCGTCTCCACGTCGGCGCCGCACGTGTGCAGGAACCGGGGCGCGGGCGGCGGGTTCTCCAGGTACCGAAGGCCCCACTCGCGGAGTCCGATCAGTACGGGTTCCAGGGCCTGCCCCGCGGAGGTCAGGTGGTACTCGAATCGAGGAGGGCGGTCCTGGTACCGGCGCCGCTCCAGAATCCCCGAGGCTTCCAGGGACCTCAGTCGCTTGGTGAGGACGTCTCGCGGAGCGCCTGTGTTGGCGTGGATTCCGGCATACCGCCGGACCCCCATGAACACCTCCCGCAGGACGAGGAGCGACCAGCGCTCCCCCACGAGATCGAGGGTCTCCGTGATGGGGCAGGCGCGCGGCCGGGCTTCGGGCATACCGCGATCCTAGTTGGTTTGTCATCCAAACTCACTGGGCCTAGCATCGGCTTCGTCCATGTGGCACGTACGAAGGCGTCCGATGAACCGCAAGCACGCCGACAGCGGCGCTCTCCTCGTGACGGTCTTCGTGTTCCCTGGGGTCCGGCTGCTGGACGTGACCGGCCCGATCGAGGTGTTCACCTCGGCGAACGAATTCGGTGGGCGCTACCGGCTGAGCGTCGTGTCAGCCGACGGCGAGGAGGTACGGACTGCCGCAGGCACCCGCCTCGGTGTCGACTCGGCGGTGGGGGACGTCCACGGGACCAGCGACGTGCTGGTGGTCCCCGGAGGCCCCGACTGGGAGCGCATGATCAAGGACGAGGAACTGCTCGGCAGCGTACGCACTCTCGACGCCCGTGCTCGGCGCACGGTCTCCGTCTGCACCGGAGCCTTTCTGCTGGCCGCGGCCGGCTTGCTGGAAGGGCGCCGCGCCGCCACGCACTGGCGCCACTCACAGCGGCTAGCCCAGCTCTTCCCCGCTGTGCGGGTCGAGCACGACGCGATCTTCGTGCGGGACGGCAAGGTGACCACCTCGGCCGGAGTGAGCGCCGGCATCGATCTGTCCCTGGCCGTCGTGGAGGAGCACTCGGGGGCGGAAGTGGCGCGGGCAGTGGCCAAGGACCTCGTGGTCTTCATGCAACGACCGGGTGGCCAGTCCCAGTTCAGCGTTCGCGCCCGCGCGCCGCACACGCGCCAGGAAACGCTCCGCAGGATCCTGGACGCCGTCACGGAGGACCCGGGAGCGGACCACACCCTGGCCGCCATGGCGCGCGGTGCCGGTATCAGCGCTCGTCACATCACCCGGTCGTTCCGTGACGAGCTGGGGACGACACCGGCCCGGTACGTGGAACAGGTCCGGCTGGAGGCCGCGCAGGCGATGCTGGAGACCGGCGACGATCCGATGACCGCCATCGCCCGGCGTACGGGATTCGGCTCCCCGGAGTCGCTGCGCAGGGCGTTCGTGAGGAATCTCCAGGTGACCCCGGGCGCGTTCCGGGCGCGTTTTCACACCACCGGATCAGGAGTTCGGAACACCGCGCACCTGCGGTGACCGGCCTGCCGCCGCACGGTCGCGGACGCAGCCATCGCACTCCGCACGTCCCGATCCGAGGGTGTTGTGGCGTACGCGGCTATGCGGCCCGAACGCCCCGCCGCTCTAGCCTGAAACGGCCGGTGCGCCGACCGGATCGGCCGCACCCCGCGTCTCCAGGGTGCGTGCCTGCCCCGGGTCGGCCGACCGTGACATACCCGAGACGACGGAAGAGGCGTTGCACGCCGTGACACCCCACCCCAGCAGCACGCGCACCACTCCGAGGGAGGACGGCGCGAATCCGGCGGTCCCCGCGCTCTCCGGCCCGCCACCGCACACCGCAGTCGGACGATCCGGACAGCCCGCGCTCGCACCCAGCTGGTTCGCGGCCGTCATGGGCACCGGGATCGTCGCCAACGCGGCGGTCACCCTGCCCCACAGGGTTCCCGGGCTGCGCACCGCCGCCACCGTCATCTGGGTGGTGGCCGTGCTGCTGCTCGTGGCCCTGACCGCCGGATACGTGCGGCAGCGTGCCCTGCGACTGCACGCCGCCGATCCGGTGCAGGTACAGTTCTTCGGCGCCCCCGCCGTGGCACTGCTCACGGTGGGCGCGGGAGCTCTGCAACTCGGACCCCGGGTGATCGGCGCGCAGGCCGCACTGGGAGTGGGCTGGACGCTGTGGTCGCTCGGCACCGTGCTCGGGTGCGTCACCGCGTGCACCGTCCCGTACCTGATGATCACGAGGCACAGCTTCGCATCCGACGCCGCGTTCGGGGGCTGGCTTCTGCCGGTGGTGCCGCCTCTGGTCTCCGCCGCGACGGGCGCGCTGCTCGTCCCGCACACACCCCCCGGCGAGCCGCGACTGGCGCTGCTGCTGGGCTGCTGCGCGCTGTTCGGGCTCGGTCTGCTCGCCGTGCTGCTCGTGCTGAGCATGTTCTACAGCCGACTGGTGCACCATGCCGCGCCCACCGGGGCGACGGTGCCCACGGTCTGGATCGGCCTGGGGGCTCTGAGCCAGGCCGTGACAGGGCTGAGCCTGCTGGCCGGCGCCGTGCCGAGCGTCCTGTCCGCCTCATACACGCGGGGCGCGGAAGTCCTCGCCCTGGTGGGCGGGGTGGGGCTGTGGGGCTTCGCTCTGCTGTGGCTGGCACTCGCCTCGGCTCTCACGTTGCGGGAGTTCCGCGCCGGGCTGCCCTTCTCCCCCGCTTGGTGGTCGTTCATCTTCCCCCTCGGCGCCTACGTCACCGCCACGGGTGCGGTGGGTGTACGCAGCGGCTCGCAGCTGTTCGGCTGGGCCGCAGCCGTCCTCTACGGCCTGCTCGTCGTCGCCTGGATCGCGGTCGCGGGCCGGTCGCTGCGCCACGCCGCGGCAGCGGCCGGCGGCTGGCGCCGGGCGTAGACATGGTCCGCGGCCGTCCTCCCGCGCCCCGGGGAAGTCCCGCGTGACGCGGGTACCGAAGAGGACGCGGGTACCGAAGAGCGTGTGCGCACCCGCACGCCCCCGCGCCTCTTGCCCGGCCGCACCGGTGCTCAGGGACGCACGGACGGGTCGGACGGCTTCTGCCATACCGAGACGTGTGACCGGCTGGACGCGGTGAAGGGGGTTCCGCTCCAGTCGGCCCGGCGCTCGATCAGGCTCAGCCCCGCGAGGGCGGCCATCAGGTCGAGCTCAGCGGGCCAGACGTACCGGTGGGGTGAGAGGAATGTGGAGCCCCGGCCGTCGACGGTCGTGTGGTGGTGCGACACCACGTGCTGGTTGACCAGGTCGTACGTATCGAAACCGACATGCGTCCCACCGACGTGGAAGACCCGGGTGGTCTCCCCGGGGGGCAGGCGCCGCAGTTCGGGAACGAACACCTCGATCACGAAGCGTCCGCCCTGTTCGAGATGAGCGGCGGCGTTGCGGAAGCACGCGACTTGCTCGTCCTGGGACAGCAGGCAGGTGATGGCGTTGTAGACCAGGTAGACCAGGCTGAACCTCCGAGGCAGGCGAACCGTCGTCATGTCGCCCACCACGAGCTCCATGCCGTGCCCGCCCGGCTTCCTCCGGAGCTCGCGGGCCATGGGCTCGGACTTCTCGATCCCTGCGACAGGGACGCCCCTGCGGCTCAGCGGAAACGCGACCCGGCCGGTCCCCACGGCGAACTCCAGGGCAGGGCCGCCTCCGGCGTGGCGTTCGAGGAAGTCGACGGTCGGCCCCAGGACTTCGGGCAGGTACATGTGCGCGGACGACTCGTCGTAGGCCCGGGCCACCTGCTGGGTCCACACATCAGCGTTCATGACGTCGGAGGCTGCCACGCCCGTGAACCGGTGAGCCACCGGATTACGCCGCGCGCGCATTGGCCGTCATGTACTCCTGTGCGCAGGCCCGGGCGTCAGGACCTGAACACCCGGTCCGTACGCACGGATCCGGACATGTGGACCGGGCCCCCTGTCCGTACGCACGGACCCGGGCGCATACGGACCGGGCACACAAACCCCGACGCACGGAACGCCTGCGGTGGGAACCGGTCGACCACCGGCTCCCACCGCAGGGCATCACTCACCGCCGAAGCGTCCGGGCTCGTCGCTCCGAGACCTCAGCGGCCGGCCGGCAGGCTGGGCGGACCCGACAGCGCCGCCTTGACCGAGCGTGTCCCCTCATCGGCCAGGACCTCCAACTCACCGCGGATCACCGCGTCCATGGTGAGTTCGGCGACCGTGGCGGCGCTGATCTTCGGCGCGTCCGTCCATGCGCTGAGGTCCGTGTCGACGAATCCGGCGTGCACGCCGACCACGAGGGTCCCCTGGTCGTACAACCCCTTCCGCAGAGCATCCGTCAGCGACCACTGCGCGGCCTTGGACGCCGCGTATCCGGCGAACTGCGGCTGGCCCGACCAGGACGCCACCGACAACATGTTGACCAGGGCCCCTCCGCCGTTGCGGGCGAGCACGGGCGCGAAGGCCCGCGACACCGCCCAGGTGCCGAAGTAGTTCACGTCCATCGCCTGCCGGGCACCGTCGAACGCGCCCTCCAGCAGCTGAGTTCCGGCGCCTCCGATGCCGGCGTTGTTGATCACGATGGACGCGTCACCCGCGATCTCCGCGGCAGCGGCCACACTCTCCTCGTCGGTGACGTCGAGACGAAGGGGGATGACGTCGGGATCCGTCACCGTGGCCGGGTCCCGGACACCGGCGTAGACCTTCACGGCGCCCCGGTTGAGCAGCTCGCGGGCGAACGCGCGGCCGATGCCGCGGTTGGCGCCGGTCACGAGTGCGATCGATCCCTTGATGTCCATGGCACTTTCCTTTCACGGCAGGCATCGCTGAGGGATGCCTGCCACGCGTGTGATCTGCTGAGTCGCCGGCGCGAGGCCGGATGTGACGGCCCCCGGGCGCGCCGATGGGACGGTGAGCCGCGGACGCCGCATCCGGGAAGGCCGGCAGCCCGAAGGGGACTTCTGCGGCTTCCAGTTGCTCTCACCGCATCTCGACGAGGCGAACGCTAAACACTTGACTCTCAAATTTCAATTCAGGGTCCGGATCGGGGCGCCCGGCGGACGTGCACCGCGACCGGACCTCCGCACCGCACCGCCCGGTTCGGGGCGGCCACAGGTGCACCGGTGGGTCATCTGCCCCGACAAAAGGTTCTCCCCGGAACGCGGCCGCCGCAATCGAGGCACCGCCCGGATGACCGGACATCGGCTTGGCCTGGAATCGACATCCTCACTTGCAAAGAGAAAGCCAAGAGGTACGCTCATGAGGAACGGGGCCAGGGGCGGGCACGGCAGGTGACTCCGCGACAACAGGAGGTGTGCGGTGTCGAACAGACGGCAGTTGTCCGAGGTGACGGACGACGACCCGGCCTGCTCGATCGAACGCAGCCTGCAGATCTTCGGCGAGCGCTGGACCTTGCTGGTGCTCCGCGAGATCTTCGCCGGCAGGCACAGGTTCGCCGAGATCCAGGCATCGTTGGGGATCGCCTCCAATCTGCTCAGCACCCGCCTGAAGCTGCTGGTCGAGTCGGGTGTGCTGCACACACAGACCTATCAGGAACCGGGCAACAGACCTCGGCAGAGCTACCACCTGACGGAAGCGGGCCTCGAACTCCGCGTGACCCTCGCCTCACTCCAGCAGTGGGGCGACAGCCACCGCGCACGCCCTTCCGGCCCCTCCGCCCTGCGTCGGACACGCCGTGACGGCCGCCCCGTCCATGTGGGCTTCCTCGACGACGAGGGCCGCGAAGTGCCGGACAGCGACGTACTCATCGTCGTGAACGCACACGCCACGGGTGACGGGGACCGCACGGGCACCCCCTCGCCTACGGCCTGAACGCAGAGAACGGGCCGGGCGCGTTCCGATGGGGGGCACATGAGCGTGCGGGGACGGAGTTATCGGTACGTCGGACCGGTCGACCTGGTGGCCGCCGTCCGGCCCGGCAGCGGCGGCCACCGGATCACCTCGGCAGCCGGCTTCGCCGACTGGGACGCGGACTCATGGCCCGCGGTCGCCCGCGCGCTGGAGCGCGCAGGGCTCGGGGGACCGCCGGGTTTCACCCGCGACATGGTCTTCCGGCGCTGCCCCGGATGCCAGGAGCACAACATCGTGCGCGAGGACGACTTCGTCTGCGTCTTCTGCGGCAGCGAACTGCCCGAGGCCTGGAACGTGGATCCCGGAACGGGCACCTGACTCACGGAGCACGGGCACCCGGCTCACGGAGCCTTGTCGACGGCGGCTGTCAGCCGGTGGGCGACGTCGGCCCGGCCGCGTATCGCTTGAGTTCGCCGGTGACCGTCTCCAGCAGTTCGTCGGACAGGCCCTTGTCGGCCACGGCCCGGGACATGAGCACGGCGCCGACCATCGCGCTCAGCGTGAGCATCGCCTCGGCGCGGGCGTCACCAGCGGGCTCGTCGAGGCCCTCGAGGAGTTCGAGGTACGTACGGACCTGCTTCTCGTACGCGTCCTGAAGGCTCGGGTCACGTCCCGCGTCGGCGCCCAGAGGGACCAGCGCACAGCCGGTGGCGGGCGTGTCCCGGTGCGGCTTCGCCAGGTACGCGTCGATCAGCCCCGCGCGCGGGTCCTGCTCGTTCTTCCCCGCGGAGCGCTTCATCTTCGCGGAGCCCTCGGCCAGGGCGGCGGCCGAGGCCTGGGTGATCAGGTCGTCGCGGGAGGTGAAGTGCTTGTAGAAGCCGCCGTGCGTCAGGCCGGCTTCCTTCATGAGGTCCGCGACGCCAGGACGGGTCACACCCTCCTCGCGGACCTTGCGCGCCGCGATGCGCAGGATGCGCTCGTGCGTCAATACCTTCTCGGCCTGTGAGCGTCCCATGCGGACCACCTCCTTCGATCAGTACTCATTCGCGAAACCTGGATGACGACCATCATACGGGATACCCGCCTGCTGCAATTCGAACAGCACGCGCTTGACTTTCTGGATGATGCAAGTAATCTTCAATGTAGATGTTCACCGTCATCCAGATCGGAGCGTTCCATGTCCCAGTCGTATGACCCCCGTCACACAGCCGTGCTGCTCGTCGACCCGTACAACGACTTCCTGTCCGAGGGCGGGAAGATCTGGCCACGTCTGAAGCCCATGGCCGAAGAGGTGGGCCTGCTGGACCACCTGCGCTCCGTGGTCGGTGCCGCTCGCGACACCGGCACGCTCCTCACGTACGTCCCTCACCGGCGCTGGGAGCCGGGTGACTACGAGACGTGGAACCACCCCAACCCCACCCAGCTCGGCATCATGGAGCGCCACAGCTTCGCGCGCGGGACCTGGGGCGGGGAGTTCCACCCCGACTTCCAGCCGGAGTCCGGAGACGTCGTCGTCGCCGAGCACTGGGCCCAGAGCGGGTTCGCCAACACCGACCTCGACTTCCAGCTCAAGCAGCACGGCATCACCCACGTCGTGCTCGTAGGGCTGCTGGCGAACACCTGCATCGAGTCCACCGGCCGTTTCGCGATGGAACTCGGCTACCACGTGACGCTGCTTCGCGATGCGACCGCCGCGTTCCTGCCCGAGATGATGCACGCCGCTCACGAGCTGAACGGCCCCACGTACGCCCACGCCATCACCACCACCGACGAATTCACCACCGCACTCAAGGGAGCACAGTCATGACGCTGACCGGAGAACTGCTGATCGGTGCGAGCCGGGTGCCCGCCACCGCCGGAGTCATGAAGGCCTTCAACCCGGCCACCGGAGACCTCATCGAGCCGGAGTTCGCCTTCGGCGGCCGAGCCGAGGTCGACCGTGCCCTCCGCCTCGCCGACAGCGCTTTCGACAGCTACAGCCACACCGGGCTGACCGAGCGCGCGGCGTTCCTCGACCTCATCGCGGACAAGCTCGAGGCGAACAAGGACGAGATCGCCGCCCGTACGGCGCTGGAGACCGGTCTGCCGGCCGCCCAGTTCGAGGGCGAGACGGTGCGGACCGCCGGAGTGTTCCGCAAGTTCGCGACCGTGGTCAGGCAGGGACGTTTCCTCCAGACGGCCATCGACAGCGCCCTGCCGGACCGCCTGCCTTCACCGCGGATGGACCACCGTCTGCAGAAGGTGGCCCTCGGCCCCGTGGTGATCTTCGGCGCCAGCAACTTCCCCATCTCCTACTCGGTCGCGGGCAACGACACCGCATCGGCCCTCGCGGCCGGCTGCCCCGTCGTCCTGAAGGCCCACAACGCGCACCCCGGCGCCTCGGAGCTCCAGGGCCGGATCATCCAGGAGGCCGTGGCCGAAGCGGGACTGCACGAGGGTGTCTTCTCGCTCGTCCGCGGTGACGGCAACGAGATCGGCGAAGCGCTGGTCGACCACCCCCTGGTACGCGCGGTCACCTTCACCGGATCCGAAGCCGGCGGAATGGCCCTCTACCGCCGTGCTCAGCAGCGCCCCGACCCCATCCCGGTGTTCACCGAGATGACGAGCGTCAACCCGACCTTCGTCCTGCCCGCCGCACTGGCGGCCCGCGGGGCCGAGATCGGCACGGGGCTGGTCCAGCGCGGCATGTACAACGTCGGGCAGGCCTGCCTCAAGCCCGCCATCCTCTTCGCCGTCGACGGACCCGGCTACGCCGAGCTGCGTGACGCCGCCATCGCCGAGGTGGAGAAGGTGGACGCCCGTCCCATGCTCACGATGGGCATCCACGACGCCTACACGCGCAACGTGCAGCGGATGGAGGACAACGGCGCCGCCCGCCTCGGCTCCGGGGAGGCCCCGGTCCGTGCGGCCGACGGTCAGTCGCTTCTCCTCGAAGTCACCGGCGAGCAGATCCTGGCCGAGCCGGCCCTGCGTGAAGAAGTCTTCGGTCCCACCCTCCTGCTGGTCAAGCTGACAGGAACCGAGCAGCTGCTCGAGGTGGCCCGGGCCTTCCGTGGGCAGCTCTCGGCCACCATGCACGCCGAGAGCGCCGACACCTCCGTCGCCCAGGAGCTGCTGCCCGTTCTGGAGCGCCGCACCGGACGCATCGTGTTCAACGCGTTCTCGATACCGCAGGAAGTCAGCTACGCCTCCACCCACGGGGGCCCGTTCCCCGCCACCTCGGACAGTCGCTTCACGTCCGTCGGCATGGGTGCGATCGAGCGCTTCGTGCGGCCGGTCACCTACCAGAACTTCCCCGACGAACTCCTGCCGCAGCCGCTGCGGAAGACCAACGAGCTGAACCTGTGGCGGCTCGTCGACGGAGAACTCACCCGGGACTGATCGCCGCTCCCACCTGCGCGCAAGCGCCACCACGGGGAACGCCGCGGAAGCCTCGGCGCGGAGGCACCACCACGGAAGCCCCACCACAGAGGCCCCGTCCGCTCGCTCTCGTCGCATGAAAGGAGTGCCAAGCCATGGACATCGACATCACCGCGCATCCCGAGGAGAAGGGTGAACGGGCGGCCCGGGAAGAGGTGCGCCGGAAGCTGCTCGGAGCGTGGCAGCTCGTGTCGTACACCGCCAGGAGCACCGGAGGGGAGGTCATCCACCCTCTCGGCCCCAAGCCCCAGGGCCTGATCCTGTACACCGCTCAGGGATACATGTCGGCGCAACTGGGGCGCGGCGACCGCCCTCTCATGATCTCGGGACGGCTCGAGGACGCGGCGACCGACGAGCTGGCCCGGGCCTCGGTCAGCTACCTCGCCTACGGCGGGCCGTTCGAGGTCGTCGACCCGACGACCGTCGAGCACCGTGTCACGACCAGCCTCTTCCCGAACTGGGTGGGACGTACTCAGGTGCGCAAGGTGACGTTCGCCGACTCGCTCCTCAAGCTCGGCATCTCCACGCCCGTACGCCTGTGGGGCGCCGAGCGCACAGCCGAGCTCACCTGGAGCAGGCTGGGCTGACAGCACCCCTCGGCCGGGCCCGGTTCCGCGACGTGTGACACGCGCGGTTCGCGGGGCTCGGCCGAGGGCTGTCCCGTATCCACAGCGGATCGGCGCGCGGCGTCGGTTGCCGTGCATCACACCGCCGGGGGATCGGGACAACCCCGGGACCGTGTCGGCGCTTCGACAGCACCGGTACCGCACCCACAGCAATTTCATTCACTCCAAAGGTCCAGAAGCCGACCGTTCACGGAATTATGAAAAGGCGGGCGCGTCGGCGGCGCAGCACCCCTGCCCCACCTCCTCCCAGATGTTTCAGCAGGTCAAGCATGTGCCGCTGCTGCCTGCATTCACTTATCGCATGCATCACCATTGGCTCACACTCTTAACAATTCAGCGATAGCCATTTTTACGAATCATTGATTCAACCGGTGGTACGGTTATTTGCCGATCGCCGACTCGAACGGCCGTGAAGAGGAACAGGGGAATCACATGACCAGTGAGCATGCGGCGTACGACGTGATCGTCGTCGGAGGCGGAACGGCCGGCTGCGTCCTGGCTTCGCGCCTCTCCGAAGACCGGGAGGTGCGGGTCCTGCTGCTGGAGGCCGGGACCTCGACCGCCTCCCTGCCGGACGCGGTGACGGAACCGCCGGCCTGGCCACGCCTCGCGGCCACACCTGCCGGCTGGGGCGACAAGACGGTGCCCCAGCGCGTATCCGGCGCACAGGTCGGACTTCCCCGCGGGCGCGGTCTCGGCGGCTCGTCGGCGATCAACGCGATGGTCTTCGCCCGCGGACACCGTTCCAGTTACGACAGCTGGAGCGACCACGGAGCCAAGGGCTGGGCGTTCGACGACCTGCTGCCCTACTTCCAGCGCACCGAGACCGCCGTCAGCCGCGCCGAGGGCAGGGGTACGGCCGGCCCCCTGATCGTCGGCCCCGCCGCTCAGCCGAACGACGTCCTCCTCGCCTGTCTCGACGGCGCCGTCGAAGCGGGGCACCGGCACGCCCACGACATCAGCGGCGGCCTGGAGGAAGGCTTCGCGGCCGTGGACCTCAACATCGTCGACGGACGTCGGCAGAGTGCGGCGGACGCCTACTTGTCCCAGGCCCTCGACCGTCCGAACCTGCACGTCGTCACGGACGCGCTCGCACACCGGCTGCTGTTCAGCGGCAAGCGCTGCACCGGTGTCGAGTACGGCGTCGACGGCCGGACCCACACCGCCACGGCGGACCGCGAAGTGGTCCTCACCGCAGGCACCATAGGCTCTGCCCAACTGCTGCTGCGTTCGGGCGTCGGCCCCGAGGCCGACCTGCTCCAGGCAGGCGTGGACGTCTTCCACTCCCTGCCGGGCGTGGGCCGCAACCTCCACGACCACCCGCGGGCCAACCTCGTCTACCGCGCCCACCGGCAGGTGCCGCCGGCGCTCAACAACCACGGCGAGATTCTCGGCCTGCTGCGCAGCACCCCGGACGCGGACGGGCCCGATCTGCAGATCATCTTCATCGACATCCCCGTGCCCAATCCGGTGGCGCCCGTCGAGAACGGCTTCACCATCGGCGTCTCGCCCATGCGGCCGGTCAGCCGCGGTTCCCTCCGGATCACCTCGGCCGACCCCTACGCCGCACCCCTGCTCGACCCCAACTACTTCGCCGAGGAAGAGGACGTCCGGACGGTCCTGTCCGGAATCGCGACCGCGCGCGGCATCGCACGGTCGTCGTCGCTCGCCGAGTGGGGCATCGAGGAGGTCGGTCCCGGGCTCGGCGCCGTGGACGAGCAGTCGATCAGCGACTACGCCCGGAAGCACTTCAGCTCCTACTGTCACCCGGTCGGCACCTGCGCGATGGGTGAGGACGAGGTCTCCGTGGTGGATTCCGAGCTGAGGGTCAGGGGGCTCGACGGCTTGCGCGTGGCGGACGCCTCGGTGATGCCGTCGATCCCGTCCAACAACATCAACGCCACGGTCTACGCCATCGCCGAACGAGCGGCCGAACTGCTGCGCCGCGCCTGACCGCCGATGTCGGCGCACCGTCGCCGACTCGAAGGCCGCTCAACAGGTCGCCACCGCCGGGCCGGTGTGCCGGACCGCCCCCATCCGGGCGGTCCGGCGCACCGGCCCGGTTCGCGCCCACCCCCCTTCGACGTCGTCTCGTCGGGTGGGCCCGCGGCGTGTGTCCGGCACACGGTGAGCCGGCTGGAGCCCCATCGATCACCCTCCCTCACAACGAGCCTGCCGCGCGCGGAAACGGATCCGCACCCGCTCTCCCACGTGCGTGCTCGACCAGGTATCTTGCATCGCATGGAACCAGGTGATTCGACCAAGCAGGCCCGGGCTGCCGCCCAACTGCGCAAGGGGGTCCTGGAGTACTGCGTGCTCGCGCTGATGCGCGACCGGCCCCGATACGGCGTGGAACTTCTCCGCGCCCTGGAGGACTCCGGCGCCCTGGCGACCGGTCAGGGCACCGTCTACCCCCTGCTCTCGCGGCTCCGCCGCGACGACCTGGTCACCACCACCTGGCAGGAGTCCGCCTCCGGACCGCCTCGTCGGTACTACGCGCTCACCGACGGCGGCCGTGCCGCCCTCGACGAGTTCACGCGCGTCTGGCCCGGCTTCCGTAACGCCGTCGACACCTTCCTGGCCACCTCGCACCCCTCCACCGGAGACCTCGCATGAAGACCTCTGCCGACCCCGTGCGCGACTACCTCTCCACCGTTGAGCGCGAAGCCTCGGCGCTCCCCGCCGACCGCCGCCAGGAGCTCCTCTCCGACCTCGCCGAACACATCGAAGTGACGCGCGCCGAGCGCCCCGACGCGTCGATCGCCGAGATACTCGGGGCACTGGGAGACCCCCGCACGATCGCGGCGACGGCGCTGGCTGAAGCAGGGGCCGGAATCGGGGCATCAGCCACGAGCGGTGCCGGCGCACCGATCCGGCGCGGCAAGGTGCATCCCTCCGTCCCGCTCCTGATGCTCACGCTCTCGCTGCCCTTCATCATGGTCTTCCCCGACTTCCCCGGGCCGCTGGCCGGCGTCCTGTTCCGCATCGTCGGCGCGGTACTGCTCTGCACCTCTGTGCACTGGACCACCGTGCAGAAGACCACCGGCGCGCTGCTCACCGCCGTCATCCCGAGCGTCGTCATCGCCACCTGGAACCTGTCCAGTGGCGGCCCGGCCGGTGACACCGCGGCCCTCCTGGCCAATTCGGCGATGCTCGCTCTGCTGGTCGGCACGGCATCATGGCTCTGGCGGGCACGTCGCACCTGAGCCGAGTGCACGGCGACAACGAGTGCCGCCGGCTCGACGGACCCGCGTCAGTAGACGTCGTCCTCCCGCACCAGCGTGAACAGACGCACGACTTCGACGTAGAGCCACACGAGGGTGAGGGTCAGGCCGAAGGCTGCTCGCCAGGACTCCTCCGCGGCCACGCCGAAGGTGACCCCGTCCTCGACCTGCCTGACGTGCAGGGCCAGGAAATAGGCTCCCATGACGACGCCCAGGACACCGAGAGCGATGCCGAGGGCGCCGCTCCGGAAACCCAGGCCTGCGGTGCTCGTGAAGGCGGAGAAGAGCACGTCGGCCGCGGCGAGCAGGATGAGGCCCAGGGCGGCGCCTCCGGCGAATCCGTGGAACCGGCGGCTCACGCGGATCCAGTGCAGCCGGTACGCGATCAGCACACCGGCGAAGGCGGTCATCGTCCCGAGTACGGTCTGGACGATCACCCCGGCCGACATGTGCGTGGAGACGGTGTTGGCGAAGACGCCGAGGAAGACACCCTGGACGGCCGCGTAGGCGAGGACCAGCCCGGGCGAGACCCTGGCCGTGCGGGCCTGGAGGAGCCACAGGCCGCAGGCCGCCAGAGCGGCCGCGCCGGCGATGCCGTACGACCCGCCCAGGTTCGTCGGGGCGACCGGTGGCACCGTCCACGACAGGACGGCCGCGAGCATCACGGTGAGCAGGGCCAGGGCGGTACGCCCGATGACCGCGTCCATCGTCATCAGAGCGCCGGTCGGCTGCGCCAGGAGGCCGGCCGGGAGTTCCCGGCCCGGAACAGGCCCACCGAGGGAAGGGGATCGCTCCCGCCGACGCGTCGGCATCTCGTCGACCGGGACCCTCGACGTCACCTTCCGCCCGCGCTCCCGGCGGAACTCCTGACGCGAGAGCACGGGATTGCTGCTCGTCAACGAACGCTGTTCCTCCACGTACATCGTTCATCGCCTTTCCTGCGTGCGAGGAGACCGGTCGAGGTCACGCTGCGGGGCGTCCCGGGGAGTCCGCGGAGTACCGCCGCAGATACCGCAGGGCCTTCGCCGGTATCCGGGCCGGAGGAGAGTCACGCCGATCGGCGCTTCGTCCGGAACCCGGCGCGGCCCACCACAGGCCGCCCGTCTGCCGCTTGAGGCACTCGCGTCGAGTCGGCGCGGTACATCTTGCGCGGACAATCACTCTCACACAGGCGTCGTCACCGGTCAAGTAGGTGACAAACACATCACCGCCTTGACTGGTGACATCCCGCAGTGCATTGTTGTGCCAGTCAAGCAGTACGGCGCGTTCCGCCACTGCCCCCAGCGGAGGTTGACTGTGAGCAACGAAGGAACGATGGACGGCTCAGCGGCGGCACGTCAGGCCCGGTTCGGCCAACTGCCCGAGCGCATGCGCTACGAGGACATGGTCGAGGCGAAGCCCGCAGAGCCCGGTGGCAGAGCGGGAAGTTCGTACAACCCCGAGGGTTCGTGGAACTTCTTCTCCTGCCTCGCAGTGGATCTGGGGCTCTGAAGACCGCGCCCACCGGACGGCCCCACGGACGCCGGGAGCGGCTGATGCGCGGTTTTTCCGCCCCGCGTCGGATTTTCTCGCACCGACCGTGAACCCTCCGGGCCTCCCCGCCCGTTCCCTTGATGAGAGACTCCTGCCGCCTGGCGTATTGGCTGGGCTTGGCGGCAGGATTGGGCGGTCGTCATCGCTTGGTCCCCCGCCTCGCGATGGCGACCGCTGTTCAAGCCACATGCCGTCTCCCGGCGATACCGACCGGGAGACGGCAGCGGCATGACCGGCCACGGGTCAGACGGGCTTCCGTCCGGTCGGCGTCCGGCACACGTAGAACAGTTCGGGGTCGCCCTCGTCGAGGCCGTGAAGAAGACCCGCGGGGCTCCATCCGGATCGTCGTAGCAACCGCTGCATGGGCTGGTTGGACACGTTGGCCGACGTGAAGAGCTTCGAGGTCGTGCACGAGTCGGCGGCGGCGCGCAGCAACCGGTGGCCCACGCCCCTGCCGCGGGCGGACGGAGCCACCATCAGCATGGCGACGAAGCCCTGCTCGAAGAAGGTGTACTCGGTCACGCAGTAGCCGAGCGGCCCGGCGGGCCCCTGCGCCACGACCGCCGAACCCTGCAGACACCACCTGCGGATGCTCGCCTGCCGCCCGGCGTCCCCTTCGGCGCAGAGCGGGTCGATGCCGATCAGTGCGTCCGCTTCCGCCTCACGCGCGCGGCGCACATCGAACGCGCCGGGGTCGACCGCATCGTCCATGGGCTCATCATTCCAGTCCGCACCGCGTTCGTACGCTGTACGGACACACCCGCTCGCGCGACCGGGCCGTCAGCCGTCGTCGCTCCCCGCTCGGCTGCGGTCCCGGCCCTCCTCCGTGAGCCACTTGGAGTGGTGCGTCATCGCCCACTTCCGGTCGACGTATCCCGTGCGCATACCCGCCCTCGCCACCGGATCCTGGTACGCCTTCCGCATGTGACCGATCAGGACACCGGTGATCGCCCAGGCCAGGATGTCGTGCACGAAGATCGCGCTGGTCCGGGACACGAAGGGAAGCAACCCCATGAACCACATCAGCAGACCGGTGAACATCATGACCAGCACCGCCCCGGCGATCCATCCCGCGTAGATCTTCTGGCCCGCGTTGAACTTGCCGGCCGGGCGGAAGGACGGGTCGGTGAGCCGCGTGCGGGCCGCGCGGAGCCACCGCCCGTCGTACGCGGCCCACCGGTTGATCCTGCGCAGATCCGCGCGGAACGCCGGGGAGAGCAGGCCGAGGAGGAAAGGCGCCGGAAGCAGGATGCCCGACCACTCGTGGACAGTGATCATGAGATGCCGCCGGCCCACCAACTGGGCGACCGGCCCCAGGTACAGGCACGCCGCGGACACCAGGCACAGCAGCATCAGCCACCCGGTGGCCCGGTGCACCAGCCGTTCGGCGCCGCTGAACCGGGCAACCCTGTCGGCGCGTTCAGGCTGCCTGGCCACCGCGCCGGTCCTCTCCGTCGAGCCAGCCGTCCACCTCATAGCCGCGTTCCTCCCAGTAACCGGGTACGACCTTGTCGGTGACCGAGATACCGGAGAGCCACTTCGCCGACTTGTAGAAGTACATGGGAGCCACGTACAGGCGGACCGGTCCGCCGTGCTCATGACTGATCGGCTTGTCCTGCATGTTCAGCGCCACCATGACGTCGGACCGCCGCGCCTGCTCCAGGGTCAGACTCTCCGAGTAGGCGCCGTCGAAGCAGGTGAACCTGATGGCCTTGCCCTCCGCCCGGACGCCGGCCGCGTCGAGGAGGTCCGCAAGCCTCACCCCGTCGAAGGGTGTGTTCTCCACGCGCCATCCGTCCGTGCACAGCACGTCGTGGACGATGCGCGTGCGAGGCAGCGCGCGCAGCTCCGCCAGCGTGTAGGTCCTCGGCCTGTCCACCAGGCCGTCGATCCGCAGCTCGTAGGTCGTCTCGTCCTTGCGCGGCACCGAACCGACGATGCTGTAGTAACGGAAGCCCCCGGGACTGGGCAGGAGGCCGGTGATCCCGGTCGCGTCGACCTGGGAGGCCTTGGCGAGAGCCCCCTCCCAGCCCCGCTGCAGATACGGCGCGGTGGCCAGCGCCGCGGCTCCGGCACCGAGCATGCCGAGCACCGCCCGTCGGCCCACAGGCGCACCACCCGCGGACTTGTCCGCCTTCCTTGCCATGCCCAGCCCCTTTTCCGGATGGAGTGACGTTCGCGACCGTTCACTCCGCGATGCCGCAGACGGCCGGCCCGTGCGGGCGTGGCGATGGGCGGGCGGAGTGGGGCGAGGGCGGATCACGAGTGCGCCTGCCGCGGGGAATCGCGGACGGCAGCACCGGGCCGCCACATTCATCACCTCTTTGAGTGGTGACGATAGTTGCACGGTCGCCATTACCAGTCAAGAAGGTGACGCGCGCGGGGTCGGACGAGCCTGACGGGGATCTGCCGCCGGCGGCCGATGGGCGGCTCAGGGCCCCACCGCCGGACGGCGCGGGCCGGGAAGCCCTGGCCGCCCCGTTCGGCGAGATGCCGCTTGGCACCGGCCGGTCCGTACCGGCCCCTCCAATCGGACAGCAGGACCACCGGAACTCCCAGGGCTATACACCCTGAAGCTCCTTGCGGGCCGATAAGTCACCTGCCAAAATGGTGATATGAATCTCGACCATGTCTTCGTCTGCGGAAGTCCGGCCCTCGACTTCGCCGCCACGCTCCGCGCACGCCGGTCGTTGCGCTTCGAGATGTTCGTGACACCCGACAGGCTGGACGCCTGGTTCCTGGAGTCCGGCATGGTGGACGCGGTCTCGCCGGCCGGGCAGGCGGACGTCGAAGAGGCCAAGGAACTGCGCGAGGCGGTCTACGAGCTGGTCACCGCCCGTCGCCTCGATGAGGAGTTCCCCGCCGAAGCACTGACGGCGGTGAACACCACGGCGCGCAAGCCGGCCGCCGCACCTCAGCTCACCCCTTCCGGGCGCTGGACGGAGGCGACGCCTCAGGAAGCCCTCTCCACGATCGCGCGGCAGGCGGTCGAACTGCTCAGCGGTCCGGACGTACCGCTGCTCAAGGAGTGCGGGAACCCTCAGTGCACCCGCATCTACATCGACCGCTCCCGGGGAGTGCGCCGGCAGTGGTGCGGCATGGACTCGTGCGGCAACAAGATCAAGGCAGCCGCCTATCGCGCGCGCAAGAAGAGCGGACAGGCCGCCGCCTCACGCTGACGCCCTCCCCCGGCCGCCTCGGACCCTCCAGGTCTCGCTGCTCAGGCGGCCCCGGCCACGCTCCGCAGTTTGCGCAGTGCGTTGTGCTGGCGGGACTTCACCGTTCCCGTCGGCACACCGAGGATGCCGGCGGTCTCCTGGATGGTGCGGTCGCAGAGGTATATGTGCACGAGTACGGCGCGGTGCTCCGGCGAGAGCCTGAGCAGCAGCGGCTTCGCGACCAGCGAGTTGTGCACGGCGTCCGTACCGTCACGCACGAAGGCCGGATCGTTGTACGTCGCACCCACGACCTCCTTGCGCGCGTGGGGCTTGCGCACCAGGTCGATGACCAGATGACGTGTCACGGTGAAGAGCCATCCCCGGACCGATCCCTCGGTTCCGAGCAGACGATCGACGTTCCGCCAGGCTCGTATGGCGGTTTCCTGGACGACGTCCTCGGCGAGACCACGGTCGCCGAGCATCCGCTCGGCGTAGGACACCAGCCCGTCCCGATGCTCTCTCATGATGTTCCCGAACTGGTCCGACCGGTTAGCTGGCGTGGGGGGTGTAGCCATTGTCTGAGCCATTCTGGTTCTCTGTCGCGCCGCGAACGGAGGCCGGTGCAGCCCCCGCATCCGCACCATAGGCAGAGGCTGGTGCCAGAAAACTGCCGCTTTTGTGTCGCCGCGCTGCCGCCCGCGCCGCACCGCGCCACGGCGGTGGGGAGGCCGTCACGAGTCGCGGCACACCTCGGGCCCGAGGTGGCGACCGTATCGCCCCTCGCCCGCGCCGGTCCCGGCGGGAGGGCCCGGGAGACGGACGAGTCGGCCTGTTCCCGGCCACCCGGACCGCCCGCCGAGTACCATGGTCACGCGGAGAATATGTATCGGGGAATGGCGTCGGGAAGAGGGCACCACGCGCACCGGTGACACGATCCGATCGGCCGCCGGAGGCATTGATCCCCGGGGACGAAGGCCGAGGGCGCAGACATGCTCCGCGCACACGTGCACCCGTTTCGGCCTCGCGTATATGTCTCGTCCCGCTGACGGACACACGACGGAATTCACATGAAAGCAGCACGCTCCACCCCGCTGAGCGGCTTGGATGCGTTAGCGGGCTTCGGTACACGCCACTGACGTGGGTACCATGCGCAACGTCATCCACATTTATAGGGAGTGAACGGTTGTGCCCAGCCAATCAGCCGCCACGCTCCGCTCGCGGTACGTAGAACAAGCCGCGTCGGACCTGGAGCAGAATCGCCGCCGACAGCAGGAACTGAGCGAGAAAATCAAGATGTTGCAGCAGGAGGAGAGTCTCCTGGTCGACATCCTGAACCTGGCCAAGCGTTTCGAGCGGTCGTCGGACGCACCGTCGTTGCCCGGACAGACGCAGGCGGAAACCGCCCGCGATGGAGCCGGGGCCGTGTCCGAGGCCGCCGAGCCGCTCGGCGGTGCGACCGGGCGTCCCGCCACGGGCGCGCGGACCCAGCCGCGCAGGGCCGACCAGAAGGCTGCCGGGCGGGGAATTTCCCGTCAGCCTCTTCTCGGACGTGTCCTGATGGATCTCCTCGCGACCCACGACGGACCGCGTCTCGCAAAGGAGTTGCGTGACGAACTCCTGGAGAAGCATCCGGATCGGACGCCGACTCCTCAGGTCGTGCGCAACACGCTGGAGTCCCTTGTCGCCAAGGGTCGCATCCAGCGCCACAAGCAGAAGCGATCCGTGATGTATTCGCTCGTCGAGCGGCCTCAGCGAAAGATCGCGGCGAACCCGTCCACGGACAAGAGCTGACGCCGCACGTGCATTTGCCTGCGGATTGAGGCGACGGTCGGCCCCCGGCCACGGCGGGTGTACTTCCCTCTCGTCTCGCCGGGGGAGGCCGAGTTCCTTGCAGGATTCACGCACCTCGCGTCCCGGAGAAACAGCCGGGATGTGCCGCGCCGATTCGACGCACATGACATGGATCACGCCCGAACGGCGAACTTCCACGCCCCGGCAGCCTCGTGTCGTTGTAGAAGCCCCTACACACGATGCGGAGCCCCCCATGAGCAGCGATGCGATTCCGGCCTCACCCGACCCGCTCTCCCCCGGCACCCACTCCTTCGCGGTGGGTGGCATCATCCAGCGCTATCACGTGCACGGCAGTGGCCCCGTATGTGTGGCACACCCCGGAGGATCCGGCATCCCCTGGGCCTGCCTGCGCACACCCGCCCTGGAGAAACACCTGACCATGGTCTACGTGGAACCGATCGGTACGGGAGCCTCGGGGCGCCTCCCGTCCCACCCCCACGGATACACCAGGGACCGCTACAGCCGGTTCCTGGAGCTGCTGGTCAACAGTCTGGGCGTACGGCGGGTCCACCTCCTGGGGCACGCGCACGGTGCGCTCGTCGCCGCCCATCACGCGCTGCACCGTCCCGAGCGGGTGGCGGGCGTGGTGCTCCACGACGGAGCGCCGGTATCCCCCGGCGAAGCGGTGCGGGCCGGCTGTGTGTCCGGGCTCGACGAGGACCTCAACCCCGACACCACCGACGATCGCGTCTCGCTGAAAGAGCTGACGGTTCCGGCACTGGTCGTCGTGGGCGCCCTTGACGTCGGCAGGGGTCCTGACTGGGGCAGGGAGGTCGCCGAGGTGATACCGGACGCGAGGCTGCTGGTGCTGGAGGACGGCGCGCGGGAGGGATGCATCGGGGAATCCACGTCGTTCACCCACGCGGTCCGCGATTTCGTGCGGGCCGCGCCGACCGACTGATGGGGTGGCCCACGGTCCGGCACGCGCGCGTCGCCTGACAGACGTCGCGCCCGGAGGAGAGTGTGACCCGTCGCCAGTCGGCAATGGAGGGCACCATGACAGTCGGCCGTATCGGGATGGTCGTGCACGCGGGACGCGAGGAGGCCGTGGACGCTGCTCGGAGCGTCCGTGCCTGGTGCACGGAACAGGCGGTGCCGTGCACCGACATCGATGTGTGGCAGGACAGCGGCCGGCACAGCGCCCGGGAGGAGATCGAAGCCGCCGGCAATCCGGACCTGATCGTCACCCTGGGGGGCGACGGCACCTTTCTGCGCGGGGCTCGACTGGCCTCCGAGAACGACGCGCTCGTGCTGGGGATCGATCTGGGCCGCGTCGGGTTCCTGACGGAGGTGTCGGCCGCGGCCGTGCGCTCGGCCCTGGACGCGGTCCGCGACGGTGACCTCGACATCGAGCACCGCATGCTGCTGACCCTGCGGGCCTCCCGGCCCCTGGAGATCCCCCCGGAGATGGGCTCGCTCCTCTGTTACGGGCGAGGCCCCCTCCTGCCTCCGCCCCGGGTGCGCGACGACTGCGAGACCGGCGACGAGTGGGGAGTCGCGCTGAACGTGACCGCGCTCAACGACGTCGTCCTGGAGAAGCTCGCCCGCGACCGGCAGGTGTCGGTCGGCGTCTATCTGGCCGGCCGGCTTCTGGCGTCCTACTCCGCCGACGCACTGCTGGTCGCCACACCGACGGGTTCGACCGCCTACAGTTTCGCCGCCGGCGGGCCCGTCGTCTCGCCCCGCGCCGAGGGGCTGATCTTCACACCGGTCGCTCCGCACATGGCCTTCAACAGGTCGGTCGTGGCCGCCCCGGACGAGCCCATCGCCCTGCGGCTGCTCGAACGCTCGGGCCAGGCCGCGGTCAGCGTCGACGGACAGCTGCGCGGCGTGCTCGATCCGGGCGACTGGATCGGCGTCTATGCCGCCCCTCAACGGCTGCGCTCCGTGCGGCTGGGACCGATGGACTTCTACGGGCGTCTGCGCGAGCGGATGAACCTGACCGACGCTCCCGCCGCTCTCGCCGACGGGGAGGCCGCCCCGCTCTGGCCGCAGACGACGCCTCCGCCTCCGGATCTGGCGCACCTGGCGATGCCGACCTATCCGGCCGCACGGTGACCGAAGCCGCGGATACGCGTCGGCCTCGTCCCGGACCCCGGAATGTGCGTGCGGCTCGGCAGGCCGGGTGGCGGCGCATGTGACTCGTGACCCGAAGGAGTGATCCATCGCCCCTGTGGCACCGGGGGCGGGCATATCGGGCACCGCCTGGTATTGAATCTCTTCCTACTTACTGGAGACAGCTGGTTACCCACCCGCAGGAGCGGAGCACCTGTCGCAGGAGAGCTCCTCATCCGAGAAACAGGTGCGGCCGTGCGGTTCAGGAAATGGTTCGAGCGCCTCCGTGCCGAGAAGCAGAAGAAGCAGGAGCGGCCGAGGGCCGAAGGGACCGCCGGCCCGGAGGCCACCGGGCAGACCCCCGACCCCGTGCCTCGTGCGCGTGTGAGGCCGGAGCCCGCGGCGACCGTGATCCCGTGGGGTCTGCGCGTGGCAGCTGAGGCCGGGTGGCGCCTTCTCGTCATCGCGGCCGGCCTGTGGGTGCTCGGTCAGATCATCAGCGCTGTCCACATCATCGCTCTCGCGCTGGTCGCGGCCCTCCTCATCACGGCGCTTCTCCAGCCGACGGTGGCCCGCCTCAACCGGCACGGCGTCCCCCAGGGATTCGCCACGGCCCTGACGGCGCTCTGCGGCTTCGTCCTGCTGGGCCTGGTGGGATGGTTCGTGGTCTGGCAGGTGATGGACAACTTCGACGACCTGTCCGGTCGCATCGAGGACGGTGTCGACGATCTCAAGCGCTGGCTGGTCGACAGTCCCTTCCACATCACGGAAAAGCAGATCGACAGCGCCACTGACAAGATCCGCAAGAGCATCAGTTCCAGAACCGGACAGCTCACCAACGCCGGCATTCATGGGTTCGCCGTCGTCATCGAACTGATCGCCGGAGTCCTGCTGACCCTGTTCTCCACGTTGTTCCTGCTGTACGACGGGGCACGCATCTGGGCCTGGACCCTGAAGCTCGCGCCCGCCGCCGCCCGCCCGGCACTCCACGGAGCCGGCCCGCGCGCCTGGCACACCCTGACCGCGTACGTCCACGGCACCGCCGCCATCGCGTTCATCGACGCGGCCTGCATCGGCCTGGGTATCTACATCCTCGGCGTCCCGCTGGCCCTGCCACTCGCGGTCATCATCTTCGCGGCCGCATTCGTCCCGCTGGTGGGAGCGGTGGTCTCGGGGGCGCTGGCCGTCCTGGTCGCCCTCGTCGCCGAGGGGGTGTTCAAGGCGCTCCTGGTCCTGCTCATCGTGCTCGCCGTGCAGCAGCTCGAGGGGCACATCCTCCAGCCGTTCATCCTCGGCCACGCGGTGCGCGTGCACCCTCTGGCCGTCATCCTCTCGGTGGCCGCCGGTGGCTTCGTGGCGGGCATCGGCGGGGCCGTCGTCGCGGTGCCGCTCGTGGCCGTGGCCAACACGGTGGTCAGTTACCTGGTCCGCCACGGCGACCGGCCGGACGCCCCGGCCGCCCCCGGCGGTCCGGGAGGTTCGAGCCTTTCGTCCGGATCAGACCCTGCGAGCCCAGCATGATCCGGACGAGAGGCCACGGCTGCCTCTCAGTGCCGCATCACGCTTCCGCGCGCTTCGGCAGCTTCCACCCGGGGCGGGGGAAGTGGCAGGTGTACCCCTCCGGGTACTTCTGCAGGTAATCCTGGTGCTCCGTCTCGGCTTCCCAGAAATCACCCGCGGGCACGACCTCGGTCACGACCTTTCCGGGCCACAGGCCCGAGGCGTCCACATCGGCGATGGTGTCCTCGGCGATGCGCCGCTGCTCGTCGTCGAGATAGAAGATGGCGGAACGGTAGCTCGCGCCGATGTCGCCGCCCTGCCGGTTCCTGGTGCTCGGGTCATGAATCTGGAAGAAGTACTCCAGGATGTTCCGGTAGTCGGTCACCGCGGGGTCGAAGACGATCTCGATCGCCTCGGCGTGGTTCCCGTGATTGCGGTAGGTCGCGTTCGGCACATCGCCGCCGCTGTATCCCACGCGGGTCGCGGTGACGCCGGGGAGCGCGCGAATCAGGTCCTGCATTCCCCAGAAGCAGCCGCCGGCCAGCCATGCCTTCTGTTCAACGTCGCTCATAGCCTGTATCTCTCTTTCAACTCAGGAAATTCGATGGTGCATGCGGCACAAGCCCGTGCCCACCGGATCCGCCCGGCCGGCGGCCACGCTTCACGGCTCCGTCGCTGGAGCACCGGAGACGAAGTCCCCGGCCCCGGGTCCGTATCCGAACGACGTCACGGTCTCCGCCCAGGCGGCGATCAGGCAGGGATCGGCCCACCTGTCCCCCCTGTTCGCGCGGATCCAAAATACTCCCGTGGCCCGTCGGCTCACCGGGTGTCGGCCCGGCGCTGCAACGGAGTGGGCGCCCTGGGGGCGGCTTCGCGAGCACGGCATCTGCGACCAGTCCCTCCGAACCGGCACCGCCCGAAGAAGCCGCGATCGGACTCGTCTCCACTCAAAGCCCGGGGGGCGCCGAATATTCCGCGCCCGGGACGCCCGCGCGGCGCCGGCGGGGGGCAGTGAAAGCCGGAGCCCCGTGGAGTGGAGCACCCCGCTCGGAGCGCGGCGCTCACCCGTGGGCGAGGCCTGGACGGATACCTCACACGACTCGGAGGATGCGCATGACCCCGAGTTCTCCCGGCGGCCCGGTCGCGGCGTGCGCCTGCCGAGGGGGCCGACGCGCCGGGCGCGGGTTCACCCCAACAGATTAATCCTGCCGTCCATGGCCGTCATGTCGGCGGGAGCCGAGGGCCTCTCGGCTCGGGACGTGCGGCTCCGTCATGTGGCGATCTCACGCAGAGCCGCCGCGAGCTTCGTGAGATCGAGGCCCGTCAGGTGGTCGAGGAAGTGACGGCGGGTGGCGGCCAGATTGGTCGGCCACGCCCCCTCCAGGCGTTCGAGGCCCGCCGGAGTCAGGATGGCGTTCCAGCCGCGGGCGTCGTTCGTCGCCCTGACCCGTTCGAGCAGCCCCTGGCTCTCCAGCCGGGTCGCCAGCCGCGTCATGCCGCTGAGCGACATCTCGACCGCGGCCGCGAGATCACTCATCCGCAGTTGCTGTTCGGGAGCCTCGGAGAGGTTCATCAGGGCCAGGTACTCCACGAGGGAGATCCGCTGCTCCCGCAACATGTCGGCGTCGATCGCACGGGGCAGCGCGTAGATGACCCGGTTCAGCGACCGTACGACGGCCTCCTCTTCCGCGTTGAGAGGCTGGATCACCTGTTCAGCCGGGTTCGATTGCTGTGCGATATGTGACATGCTCCCACTTTACTTGCTCAACGAAGAATTTGATCGGTCGCGAGCCTCTGATTTTCGCGCTTCGGCCGGGCCTGCGGGCCGCGCGCGCATCGTGCTCAGTGGGGCTGATTCGACTGTGGGGGCCGCCCGTGAAGGCGGCCCCCACAGGCCTTTGGGACGAGGTGCTGACGCGAGGTCAGGCAGCGCGGAGCGGGGCGAGCGCCGCGCTCCAAGCCTGGACCTGGTCCAGCGTGGCGTTCAGCGCGTCGACCTGGTGCTCGCCGGGCTTGAAGGTGCTGAAGTTCTCGAAGTCGGTGAACAGCGACAGGGCGACCTGCGCGCGCACGTCCGCCATCTGCAGCTCGGCCGAGATCAGACGCAGGTGCTCCACCGCGCGCGAGCCGCCCAGCGAGCCGTAACCCACGAAGCCGACGGCCTTGTTGTTCCACTCCGCGTACAGGAAGTCGATCGCGTTCTTCAGCGCGCCCGACGTCGAGTGGTTGTACTCCGGCGTCACCATGACGAAACCGTCGAAGGACGCGATCTTGCGGGCCCACTCCTGCGTGTGCGCCTGCGCGTACTGCCCCATCGACGGCGGCATCATCTCGTCGAGGTGCGGCAGGTTGTAGTCCAGCAGATCAACCAGCTCGTATTCGGCGTCCGTGCGCTGCGAAGCGACGTCGTGCACCCAACGCGCCACCGCCTCGCCATTGCGGCCCGGGCGGGTGCTACCAAGGATGATACCGATCTTGACCATGCGAAAACCCTTCGTGGATCATTGCCGAAGCGCATTGTGCAACGCGCTTCGACGGGAAATGTAACGCGACATGCTTGCGCAGTCAAGTACCTTGTCGGCGGCATCGTCCTTGCTTCCGGTTTCGAAGGAGCGGCGCCGAAGGGGCGGGCGTTCCGACAAGTCCCGTCGGCCCCCCACAGCCCTTGCGGTTCGCCCTGGGATTACCGTTCAGGCCTTGACCCATACGGATTACATGGACCGGCATAGAATGCCCCAATGCCCTCCAAGCGCTCCTACGCCTCCCCTCTGCGGGAACAGGCGGCCGCACGAACTCGCGAACAGATTCTGCTGCGAGCGACAGAGCTGTTCGCGGAACGCGGATATGGGCTGGTGACCGTCGCGGACATCGCGTCCGCCGCCGGGGTCTCCCCCAAGACGGTGTTCGCCAGCACGGGCAGCAAGGGCGACATCCTGGACCGGATCGTCGATCGGGGCGTGGCGGCGTCCGGCTACGAACAGGCCGTCCGGGAGGTACTCGAACAGCAGTCGCCGAGGGCCGTACTCGAGGTCCTGGCCCGCGGCACCCGGGCCGGCAACGAGGAGAACTTCTGCGTCCACGAGGCGATCCACAAAGCTCTGCCGGTCCACGAGCACGGCGACGCCCTTCGGCAGCGTGCCACCGCTGCGTACCGTGACGCCCTCGTCACCGGCGCGCACCACCTTCACGCGCTGACTCCCGCGCCGTCCGGCACCGAGCCGGAGACCGCGGACCTCCTGTGGTTCTGGTTCGGACCCGGCGGCTGGCGCTCGCTCGTGGTCGAGAACGGCTGGTCCTGGGACCGCACCGAGGAGTTCCTCGTCCGTACGGCGACCGCCACGCTGTACGGTGGCCGCCCCTAGCGACGTCCTGCCGGCGGTGCACGACCCGGGCCCGTGGGCTCTGAGCACGTGGAGGGACCTCGCACAGAACAGGAGTCGTGCCGTGACCGATGCCGTCGGAGAAGTCCTCGCTCGCTGGAAGACGGCGTTCGACAGCCACCAGCCGGACGTGATGGCGGACCTGTTCGCACCGGACGCGCTCTTCCAGGGCTTCGGGCCGTCCGTCGTGACCGGCCGGGATGCCGTGCGCTCGTACTACGGGATGGCCACGGCCGGTCGGCGTGCCGATGTCGTCGTCCTCCACAGCTACACGATCGGTGCGGACATCGCCGGCGGCTTCGCCGATGTCACCTTCACCGGCGCTTCGAAGCCCGAGGTGAGGATGCGTATGTCGCTGACGCTGCAGCGCGGCGAGGAGGGCTGGAAGATCCGTCAGTACCACGTGTCGCGACTCCCCACGCAGGGCTGAGGTGTGACCCCGCCCCGTGCGGCGGGGTCCACCGTGCGCGGTGACGTACGGGTCAGCCGGTGGTCAGCACCATCCGGAAGCGGGCGGTACCCGAGAGCATCTTGCTGTAGGCCGCGCCGGTCTCGGCCAGTGGCATCGTCTCGACCACGGGGCGAATGCCGTGCAGCGCGCTGAACTCCATGGTGTCCTGCACGGAACGCGCGGTCCCGGAGGGGTGCCCACGCAGGCTGCGGCCGCGCAGGATGATCTGCAGCGGACTGATGTCGAGGTTCTCCGGCGAGACTCCGATGACCACGAGTTCGCCACGGTGGCTCAGTCCCTCGACGGTCGCCGAGATGGCCTCCGAGCTGCCGGCGGTGGCGAGGACGACCTTCGCGCCCCCCAGGGCCTGCAGCGCGTCGGCGACAGGCGTTCCGGCCGTGCTGTCGATGTAGTGATGGGCCCCGAGTTCCCTGGCCAGGCCGCCCTTCTCGGCGCCACGGGCGATGGCCACGGTCTCGAAGCCCATGGCCTTCGCGAACTGCACACCGAGGTGGCCGAGACCACCGAGTCCCAGGACCGCCACCAGGTCACCGGGGCCGGCGGAACTGCGCCGCAGCCCGTCGTAGGTCGTGACGCCGGCACAGGCCATGGGCCCCGCTTCGGCGGCCGAAAGGGCGTCGGGGATGCGCGCCAGCGCGTCGATCGGAGCGATCATGCTCTCGGCGTACCCGCCGTCGTACGACGCGCCCGGGATCTTGACGTTGTCGCAGACCATGAAGTCGCCCTGCCGACAGGGAACGCAGTATCCGCAGCTCCCTCCGAACCACCCCACCGTCACGCGGTCTCCCACGTTCCACTGCTGTTCCCGCGCCCCTTCGCCCAGTTCCTCGATGCGGCCGGCGACCTCGTGCCCCGGGACCAGTGGGAACTGCAGCCCGGGGAGGGCACCGGTGACGAACACGTCGTCGCTGTGGCAGATCCCGCACGCTTCGACGGCCAGCCGTACGTGCCTGGGGCCCGGGTGCGGCGTCTCACGCTCCACGATCTCGAATTGGCTGTTCGGGGCGGCGACCTGCGCGACTCGATAGGTGTTCATGAATGTCTCCGAACTCCGGAGCGGCGGCCTGCGGTACGACCGCGGGCCGATGACGAGAAAGCGGGGGCCGGATTCACGGCCGAACCACTACGACTCTCGACCCCGGCGATTCGAGCGGGTACCGGCCCGGGCGATCGCCCCCTCTTTCGGGTCCGAAACGAGAGCTATTCCATCCCACCACCGCATGGTCCTGCGGGCAACAGCTGCGGGTCTCCGTGGTCTCTTTACCGCGCCCGCGGTAAAGAGACCACGGACACCCGGAGAAAGTACTCGGACGGTAAAGGCGCCCACGATCGTGAACTCGCTCCGGCTGGTGGCGCATCGCCTTGCGAGGTACGTTCGAGAAAAGCCGGACGCGCCGCGGCGGGCCCGGCGACTGTGCGGTTCGCGAGGCGTCCCGTCAACGATCCGCGTCCTGCCGCACCGGTCACCGGCGCCGGTCGGGGACTGAGAGGCCGTCCGGGCACGCCCCTGCCCCACGCGGGTGCGACGAAGGGGCACGCGGGGGACACCGCCCCGTTCGGAACGGCTCACCCGCCTCCTTGCCGCCTCGATCACCGGAGGCACTGATGGGCAGCACACCGGACCGATCCCAGGATCTCGCCGACCAGATCGTCGTGGTGATCGGCGCCAGTTCGGGAATGGGCCTCGAGACCGCGCGACAAGTCCGGGCGGCCGGGGGCCAGGTGGTGATGGTCGGGCGCGACCGGCAGCGGCTGGACCGGGCCGCGGCCGAGATCCAGCCCCTGAGCACGGCAACGCTCGATGCCGGTGACACCGACCGTGTCCAGCGGTTCTTCGACGACCTGCCCCAGACGGTCGACCACGTCATCTCGACGGCAGGCGGACCGTCGTACGCGCCCCTGGCCGACATGGACCTGACCGAGACCAGTCAGCACTTCGGCGAACGCCTGGCCATGACCCTCGGTATCGCGAAGTACAGCCGGGGCAAAGTGCGCGACGCGGGAACGCTGCTGTTCATCGGTGGCACAGGCGGCCGGAGGCCCGGCGTCGGCAGATCGGTGACCGCCGCCCTGACCGCGGCGCTTCCGGCCCTCACCGCGAACCTCGCGCTGGAACTGGCGCCGGTCCGGGTGAATCTCATCGCGGCCGGCTTCGTCGACACGCCCCTGTCGGCTTCACTCCTCGGCGACCGGATCGAGGCGCGGCGTGCGGAACTGCGTGCCTCGCTGCCCATCCGCCGGGTCGTCGGCCCTCAGGACGTCGCCTCGCTCGCCGTACACATCATGTGCAACGAAGCGCTGACGGGCGCGACCTACGACATCGACGGTGGCCAGCAGCTTCTGCCGGGCTGACCGAACCGGTTCGGAGGGATGACAAATCCATTCCCCGTCGGTCGATCGCGCCGACCGTTGCACCGCAACTCGCTTACGAGTGGCGACGTTATGGCTGCGCAGTATCGTGGTAATCCATGGCCGACCGACGCCATCGGATTTCAGGTGCTCGCGAGCTCCTCGATGCGGCGTGGAATTCTTTGCGGCCATTCACAGGCGGAACAATGCGCAGGCGGGACAGAAAGGCTCCACCGTGGACATGAAACTCGAAGTCGTAGTGATCCCGGTTGCGGACGTCGACCGGGCCAAGAACTTCTACACCGGGCTGGGATGGCGACTGGACGCCGACGTCTCCGGCGACGGCGGCTTCCGGGTGGTGCAGCTGACGCCTCCCGGCTCGCCCTGCTCGGTGATCTTCGGCGATGACGTGAGCTCGGCAGCACCCGGATCCGCCGAGGGACTGCATCTCGTGGTCTCGGACATCGAGGCGGCACGCGCCGAACTGGCGGGGAAGGGTGTCGCGGTGAGCGAGACCTTCCACGACGCCGGTGGGGTCTTCCACCACGCGGGCACGAAGGCCCGGCTCTCCGGTCCGGACCCCGATCGGACGAGCTACGGGTCGTTCGTCTCGTTCACCGACCCGGACGGCAACGGCTGGACGGTGCAGGAGATCACGGAGCGCCTCCCCGGACGGTGACACCTCGAGCTGACGCATGACAGCCGGCCCGTACATCGGGGCCGGCTGTCTCCGTGTCATGTGTCATACGGACGGTCCGTGCACGGACCGTCCGTATGACACGGCCGGCTCAGGGCTGTTCGTCGGGTTGCTGCCCCGGACGCCCCGGATAGCGGCCCGGCGGCTGTTCCGGTGCCCTCAGCCGACGGCCGTCCGGCACCGGGCGTCTCGTCGCCGATCCGGTGGTGAGGGTGAGCACCTCACCGTGATGACGGATCGTCATCGACGGCCCGTCGAGCAACGTGTAGGTGGCCGACCGGGCATCGATCTCGACGCGGACGCAGCGGCCCCAGATCCTGATGCGGAAGACGAGCCTGCTGAGCCTCTCCGGGAGCCGGGGCATGAACGACATGACGTCTCCGTCGTGGCGCATGCCGCCGAAGCCGCAGACGAGGGCCATCCACGTGCCGGCGAGTGAGGCGATGTGGAGCCCGTCGCGGGTGTTGTTCTCCAGGTCGTTCAGGTCCATCATCGCCGCCTCGACGGCGTAGTCGTAGGCGAGCTGCATGTGGCCGACCTCCGCCGCGATCACGGCCTGGCAGCAGGCGGACAGCGACGAGTCGCGCACCGTGCAGGGCTCGTAGTAGGCGAAGTTGCGTGCCTTGTGCGCCGCGTCGAAGGACTCGCCGCACGTGTACATCGCCAGCACGAGGTCCGCCTGCTTCACCACCTGCTTGCGGTAGATGTCGAAGTAGGGGAAGTGCAGCAGCAGCGGGTACTGGTCGACGCGGGTGGAGTCGAAGTCCCACGGTTGGTGACGCGTGAACCCCGCATGCTGCTGGTGCACCTTCAGCTCGTCGTCGTAGGGCAGGTGCATCTCGGCAGCGGCTTCCCGCCACGCCGCCGTCTCCTCGTGGTCCACCCCCAGCGCTGTGGCCTCGTGGGGATTGCGTTCGGCTATCTCGGCACCCCAGCGGAGGTTCCTGCCCGCCATGAGGTTCGTGTAGGTGTTGTCGTCCGCGATCGCGCTGTACTCGTCCGGCCCGGTCACACCGTCGATGTGGAACGTTCCGCCGCTGTCGTGATGCCCGAGGGACATCCACAGGCGGGCCGTCTCGACCAGAAGCTCCAGACCGCAGCCACGCTCGAACTCCGCGTCGCCGGTGGCGGAGACGTAGCGGATGACGGCGTCCGCGATGTCGGCGTTGACATGGAAGGCGGCGGTCCCGGCGGGCCAGTAGGCGCTGCACTCCGAGCCGTCGATGGTCCGCCAGGGGAAGGCCGCCCCGCGCAGGCCGAGTTGCCGTGCGCGGTCCCGCGCCTGGGGCAGTGTGCTGTGCCGCCAGTTCAGCGCCTCGACGACCGCGTTGGGCGAGGTGTAGGTGAGCAGGGGCAGCACGAAGGTCTCGGTGTCCCAGAAGGAATGGCCGTCGTACCCCGTGCCCGTCAGTCCCTTACTGGGAATGGCACGCTGCTCGGCGCGGGCGCCGGCCTGCAGGACGTGGAACAGGGCGAAGCGCACGGCCTGTTGCAGCTCCTCGTCGCCCTGCACCTCGACGTCGGACCTGGCCCAGAAGTCGTCCAGGTACTCCCGCTGCTCGTCGATCAGGCCCTGCCAGCCCGTGTTGGCGGCTGCGGCGAGCGCGGCCTCGACCTGGTCGCGCACGGCGGGGAGCGAACGGACGCCGGACCAGCCGTAGCCGACCGTCTTCTCGATCCGGAGCCGCTCCCCCGGGGCGAGTTCCGACGTGACGGTGAGCCGGGCGACGTCGGCGGTGCTCTCACTGCTGGTGCTCGTCATCGCGGGCCCGTCCACGGTGTGGTCGGCCGCCGCCGCCACTCTGAGCCCGCTGTTGTGGGTGCAGTGGATCAGCCGCAGGCGCGTTCCCGAGGCTGCGGCCTCCTCGGCGTCCAGTGGCGACTGCAATGCGACAGCGGCGCGCGGATCCCCTTTGGGGGTGGGCAGTTGCTCGTTGGCGATGAGTTCCGACTGCACGACGACACGCACCGTGGAGTCGACGGCCTCGACCTCGTAGGCGACGGCTGCTATCGAGCGCTGGGTGAAGGAGACCATGCGGGTCGATCGCACCCGCACGCTGCAGCCCGCGGGCGAGGTCCACTCGCACGTGCGCCTCAGCAGCCCGGCGCGCAGGTCGAGGACTCTCTCGTGACTGCGCAGGCGACCGTAACGCAGGTCGAACGGCTCGTCGTCCACCAGGAGCCGGATGACTTTGCCGTTGGTCACGTTGATCGCCGTCTGACCGGACTCGGGGTTGCCGTACGCGCCCTCCGCGTACGGCAGGGGGTGCACCTCGTGGACCCCGTTGAGGTAGGAGCCGGGCAGTCCGTGCGGCTCTCCCTCGTCGAGGTTCCCACGCCAGCCGACATGACCGTTGGACAGCGCGAACACGGATTCGCTCTGCGGCAGCAGATCCATGTTCAGTGGCGCCTCCCGCAGGATCCAGGGGTCCACCGCGAAGCAGTTGGCCGTGATCATGTCCGGCCCCCGAGGTCCGCCAGGTCCGGTACCACGACGTCCGCGCCGTGGGCCCGCAGGGCGTCGGCCTGTCCGACCCGGTCCAGGCCCACTACGTATCCGAAGTGGCCCGAGCGTCCCGCGTCCATGCCGGCCAGTGCGTCCTCGAAGACCGCTGACACGGAGGCCTTCACGCCGAGTTGGTCGGCGGCCGCGAGGAAGGTGTCCGGATGCGGTTTTCCGGCCAGCCCGCGCTCCGCGGCGACGAGCCCGTCGACGCGGACGTCGAACAGGTTCTCCGCCTGCACGGACTGCAGGATCTCGCGGCAGTTGACGCTTGAGGACACGACCGCAGTCCTGAGCCCTTGCTGTCTCACGGTTCTGACATAGCGCAGGGTGCTCGGGTAGGCCTCGACGCCGCTCGTCCGTATCTTTTCGAGCAGCAGGCTGTTCTTCCTGTTCCCCAGTCCCTGGACCGTCTCCTGCTCCCCGGAATCGTCCGGTGAGCCCTCGGGGAGGTGGATGTCCCGTGACTCCAGAAAGCTGCGGACGCCGTCCGCGCGGGGTTTGCCGTCCACGTACTCGTTGTAGTCGTGCTCGGCGTCGAACGGTGTGAAGCCGTCCCCGTAGCGCCGCCGGAGGAATTCGTCGAAGGCCTGTTTCCATGCGGCGGCGTGGACCACAGCGGTTTTCGTGATCACACCGTCCATGTCGAAAAGACAAGCCTGTATTCGAGCCGGCAGACCTAGCTCTTCCATGGCGAGCGCGCCCTTCCCGGGCCGGCGTCGTCGTGGCCCGTGCCGCGCGATGCCGAGATCCGGGGCGCGGCGGCCTGTTCCTCGGGCCCGACCCGTGATTTCACGATCCACCCGGCCGGAGCCTGGTGCAACCCGCGGCGGAGGGCCGTGAGCCTCGCCCTCCGAGTGACGTGCTCCGGAAAGGCGGGGATGCGGTGGCAGGGCGCAGGCGTGAGGGTGGGAGGGGCCGTCGCCGGTCCACGACACCGTGGAGGCGCTCCCACCGGAGCGGTCCGGAGCGGTGGGCGGACCCGGCCCACCACAGCGCCACGAGGCCTGGGAACAGCCCGGCACACCGATCGGCCGATCCGGACCGCGCGAGGAGACGTGCATGTCGAAGAAGAGTGATCCGAGCAGGGGCGACAAGGTCTCCTGGGAGAGCCACGGCCACAGGACGACGGGGAAGGTGAAGAAGAAGATCACCGGCCGCACGGAGGCTGCGGGCCGTACGGTGGACGCGTCACGCGACGACCCTCAGTACGAGGTCGAGAGCGACAGGTCCGGCCGCTCCGCGGTGCACAGGCCGGATGCCCTGCGCAAGGAGGAGGGCGGGTCCTGATCACGTCCTGTCGGTGACGTCCCTCCACGTCGCACAGCGCCGGAGCGGCGAAGTCCCGGACGCGTGTCGGCGGGAAGCGTCTGTGGGCCGGCGGCGGGATCCGGTCACCGGGCCCCCCGGCGCTCGTCCGGGGGGCCCTGGGCGTGTTCCGCCCGGCCGAGATCAGGCAGAAGTGATGTTCTCCGCCTGCGGGCCCTTCTGGCCCTGCGTGATGTCAAAGGTGACGGCCTGGCCTTCCTGGAGCTCCCGGAAGCCGGTGGCGTTGATGGCGGAGTAGTGCGCGAAGACGTCCGGTCCACCGCCGTCCTGCTGGATGAAACCGAAGCCCTTCTCGGCGTTGAACCACTTCACAGTCCCGCTGGCCATGCTTGTGCCTTCCTGTTCATATCCGGACCCGCACCTCGCGGTCCCGGGGTGTCGTGGTCAGCGCCGACACAGCAAAACGCCCGCACCAAAGCGCGGGCAAGCGAAGCGGACCACGACATCTGGCAGAGACGCTACATCGCGGAACCGGCCCCCACCAGGGAGCAACAACACGACGCACGCGTCCAGTCGGGTGAGCCGCCGCCTCAACTGCCATCCGCGCGGCCCGTCGTCCCGCCCGAGGACCCGGGAGAGCGGGACACCGGGGGCGGGAGCAGCAGCGGCAGAGTCGCGGAGCGGCTGTGAGCCGTACGGGTCCTGGCTCTCCGGGCGTGGCGTCGGGACGCAGTCGCAGAGCCTTTTCCAGCCCTTCTTGGATGACAGGGGCATGACCAACCAGCGAGGCCGGGCATAGTTCCGAGGACCTCGGGAGACCGGGCGGCCGGCTGACCTCACCGGTGCGGCTCCGCTCCCGCGCTCCCGGCTCCGCGGAGCCGGGCCCCCACGAGTGAAGGGACAGCAATGCCGCACTCCTTATGGCTCAAGGCAGCCGGGACCGCCGCAGCACTCACCCTGGCCGCGGCGACGGCGTCACACGCCGCTCCGGCACCGGAACAGGCCACCGCCTCGGGCGCGGCGGCCGTGGTGACGCTCCGCTACGACGACAGCAGGGCCGCGGGCTGGGAAGCGGCGATCAGCGCCGGAGTCGCCGCGTGGAACCTGAACGTGGACAACGTGAAGCTGGTCGAAGCCGCTCCCGGCGCCCGGGCCGAGATCCTGATCGTCGCCACCAGCGGTTGGCCCCAGGCAACGCTCGGCCCGGTGCGCCCGGGCGGCCAGGTGCGTGTCGAACTCGGAAGCCAGGCGGTGTCGCAGGGGTACGACAGGACCCGCATCGCCGCACACGAGATCGGCCACAGTCTCGGCCTGCCGGACACCAAGCCCGGCCCCTGCTCCCAGCTGATGTCCGGCTCCAGCGCCGGCACCGCCTGCCGTAACGCCGTTCCCAACGCCGCCGAACAGAGCCGTGTGGAGTCCGCCTACGCCAACGGCGTCGCCTCACGCGTACCGGCCGACGGCCGCCTCCTCGTGGACGCGGGCTGAAGGGCTGTCCCGTAGCAGGAGCACGGAACGGGGTGCCCGACCACGCCGTACGGCGTGGTCGGGCACCCCGGCGCTCGCACGGTGGCGCCGGACGCGACGAGGCGCCCGGCGGTGCTCGTACCCCGGCCCCACGGCACTCCGGATGCCCGCGCGGTGCCGGGAGGGTCAGCCTCTCGCGCGCTGGTGGAGAGCGGCTGCCAGCAGATGGGAGTCGAGGAGGGAGACGTCCGCCGTCCGGTCCGCCCGTGCGAAGCCCGCAAGCATCCGTTTCGTCAGGACGAGTGCTTCCGGCGAGCGTCGGACGAGAGGTCTGGTCCAGGACTCGATCACCTTGTCCAGCTGGTCGAGTGGCGCGGTCCGGTGGAGCAGCCCTATGCGGTGGGCCGTGTCCGCGTCGAAGACGTCGCAGGTGAGCATCAGCTCGCGAACCCTGGCCGCACCCGCCTCGGAGACCAGGCGGCCCATCGCTCCGCCCCACGCGGGCGGCAGCCCGATGCCGACCTCCGGCATGCGGAAGCGGCTGGTGTCGGCACCGGCGCGCAGATCGCAGAAGGAGGCCAGGGCGAGGCCGGCGCCGATGACCCGCCCGTGCAGCCGGGCGATGGTGACCGCGTGCGTGTTCTCCAGTGCCTGGCACAGGCGGTGGGCCTTGTCGGCGATGCGCCGCAGCGCCACTCCGGAGGGATCGGCGGTCAGGGCCTCCTGGTACTCGGCGCGGTCGGCCCCCAGGCTGAAGTCCGTGCCCAGTGACGACAGTGTCAGGATCCGGACATCAGGTCTCTCGTGGAGGTCGTCCAGCAGGGCTGCGAGGTCGTCGAGTACGGCGGCGTCCAGGGTGTCGTCCTGCCCCCAGGGGTTGAGGCGGACGTGCAGCACGGGACCGTCCTGCTCGGCGAGTACGGCCTTGGGAACCGTGCGGGCGCGTGCGGCGGTGGGACCGGTGTGGGTCATGCGAGGGCTACGTCCAGGTTCAGCAGGCGCCGGAACGCCACGCGGGGCGCCATCGACGGGGGGCGTACGAGGGTGAGGCGGGGAAGGCGCCGGATCAGTTGACGGAGGAGGGTCTGGGCTTCGAGGCGGGCCAGCGGAGCACCCAGGCAGTAGTGGATGCCGCCGCTGAACGCGAGGTGGCCCGGGGTGCGTCCGGGGTCGAACCGGTCCGGGTCACCGTGTCTGGCCGGGTCCCGGTGCGCCGCTCCGATCATGAGGTGGACCATCTCGTCCCGGCGGACCTCGATGCCCCCCAGCACGGTGTCCTGTGAAGCGACCCTGCTGATCACGTGGGTGGGGGGGTCGTAGCGGAGCGTCTCCTCGACGAAGCCGACCGCGAGGCCGGGGTTGTCGGCGACCATGTTCCAGCGGTCCGGGCTCTCGACGAGCCGCAGCGTCATCGTCGACAGGAGTGTCGCGGTGGTCTCCAGGGCCGCCAGCAGGACGAAGAGCACCAGGAAGTAGACCGCCTCGTCGGCCTTGTCCCGGTCGGGCTCGATCGCGTCCCATGCCTGGATCCACCGGGTGACGGGATCGTCTCCCGGACGGGAGCGCCGGTCGCGCACCACTTCCATGAAGTAGGTGCGCAGTTCTGCCGTGGCGGCGTCGGACTGTGCCAGCTGGCTGGCCGAGGGCAGCAGTTCCTGCGTGAACACCTGATCGTGGGTCAGCTGCCGCAGCCGGGGCCAGTCCGCCTGCGGCAGCCCGAGCCAGTCACCGATGGTGGCGACCGGCAGCTCCTCGCAGACCAGCTCCGAGAAGTCCGCCTCGCCGGTGCGTATTCGTTCCGTGAAGGCGTCGAGGAGTTGATCCGCGGTCCGGCTCACGTTGCGCCCGATGCGCTCCACGGTGGCCCGGTCGAAGGTGCCTGCGGCCCGTCGCACCCTGGTGTGGTCCGGGCGGTTGAGCGCGGCGAGCGTGTTGCTCATCTCGCGCGAGGAGGGCGCGTTCCAGCGCGTCCCGGGTCCTTGGCGCTCCCGCCAGCTCCGGTCGGGCTCCAGCCACTCACGACTGCGCAGCACCTGGTCGCAGGCGGCGAAGCCCGTGACGAGGGAACCGCCCCAGGGCGCGGGCACCACTTCTCCCCGCGCGAGGAGTTCGGCGTATATCGGGAAGGGGTCGGCCTGCCCTCTGACCGTCCGCAGACGGGAGAAGAGGGAGGCGGACGCCCGGCGGTCGTACGACGGAGATGTGGCAACCCCCATATGGCGGCTCCTTTCTGAGGACCAGCCGCCATGCATACCCACATGATCGTTAAAGCATCCACTACCACTGAGTACTCAGGAGGTTACTAAAATCACTCTCGCCTCACTCGCCCCTGGTCCAGGCGAGGAAGCGGGTGAAGAGGCCGCCCTTGGAATGCGGTGCGGCATGCGTGCCCGTACGCGACGGCCCGGTGACGGGGGGCGCGGAGGGGGTCGCCTGCTGCTGCGGCGCCTGGGCCGGGCTCGACGCGGCCGGCTCGGCCGCCTGGGGAACCGCCCGCGGGGAGAAGCGGATCGGCAGGGTGACCAGCGAGCGGCTCCACGGGCTCGGCGCCCAGGTCAGCGCCTTGAACGGGACACGGAGCTCCACGTCGGGAAGCCGGTTGAGCAGCGCCTCGACGGCCGTCACGGCGATCATGAACGC
Source organism: Streptomyces sp. NPDC001822 (assembly GCF_042892135.1). Lineage (NCBI taxonomy): Bacteria > Bacillati > Actinomycetota > Actinomycetes > Kitasatosporales > Streptomycetaceae > Streptomyces > Streptomyces sp. NPDC001822. Next base: position 595,887 of record NZ_JBIATW010000001.1, on the reverse strand, counting down.
CGGGTCCTTGGCGGGGCAGGCATGCGGGCCGGCGCCGAACGCCAAGTGTGCCTTGGCACTGAGCTGTTCGCGGTGCTCGGCCAGCTTGGGGTCCGTGTTGGCGGCGGCGAACGAGACCAGGATCGGGTCGTTGGCCCGGACCACCCTGCCGCCGAGCTCGACGTCGTGCGTCGGGTAGTGCGCGGCATAGTTGGCGATCGGCGCGTAGTTCCAGAGAGTCTGGGACACGGCGTCCTCGACCGGGAGACCGACCTGCCAGTCCTCGCCGAGATACAGCGCGCTGCTGGTGCCGATGGCCGCGGCCAGCGGAGCGGTGCCGCCGGAGAGCAGGGTCACCAGCTGGTGCAGCACCTCCTCGTCGCTCAGCTGCGCCGAGTGCTCCATCAGACGGGTCGTCAGGTCTGCGGCGGGCCTGCGGCGTTTGAGCGCGATCAGTTCGGTGAGCGCCCCGCCGAGCACCTCGTCGGCTCCCGGGGTGCCCTCGAAGATGCCGCTGATCCCGGCGATGACCCGGTCACCGATCTCGGGCGGGCAGCCGAACAGGTCGCTGAAGACCAGCAGGGGCAGCGGCTGCGCGTACTCGGCCATGAGCTCGGCCTGGCCGCGGATGTCCGTACTGAACTGGCTGATCAGGTAGTTGGCGGACTGCTGGGTCTGCCTGATGAGCTGGTGCTCGTTGACCGTGGCGAGACTGTCGGTAACGGCCTGGCGCAGCCGGGCATGTGCCGCACCGTCGCTGAAGAGGGCGTTGGGGCGGTAGCCCATCATGGGCAGTGCGGGGCTGTCCGCCGGGACGCGGCCTTCGTTGAGGGCGTTCCAGCGGCGTGAGTCGCGCACGAAGGAGGCGGGGTTCTGCAGGACGTACAGCGCAGCGTCGTAGCTGGTGACGAGCTCGGCCTGGACGTCGGGGGCGATGTCCACGGGCGCGCTGGGTCCGAAGGACCGGAGCTGCGCGTAGTGGGCCTCGGGGTCGGCTCCGAACGAGGGACCGTACATCTGGATGTTCCCGTGCGCGGGGCAGCCGGGGGGTATCTGTGAGTCGAGTGGCTGTTGCATTCCTGCGCTCCTAGGCGAGTTGGGACATGAGGTGTTGCACGAGGGTGATGAGGGCCTGCGCCGAGGAGGTCTCGTCCCGTACGTCGCACTTCACGACGGGGGTGTCGGAGGTGAGGTTCAGGGCCTCCCTCACCTCGTCGATCGGGTAGTCCGTGGTGCCTTCGAAGTGGTTCACTGCGATGGCGTAGGTCAGGCCGAAGCGCTCGACGAGGTCGAGGACGGGGAAGGACTCGTGCAGACGCTCCGGGTCGACGAGGACCAGCGCACCCAGGGCGCCCCGGGAGAGCTCCTCCCACATCTCCTTGAAGCGCTCCTGGCCGGGCGTGCCGAAGAGGTAGAGCACCAGGGTGTCGCTCAGGGTCAGCCGCCCGAAGTCCATGGCGACCGTGGTGGTCTTCTTGTGGGGCACACCCGACAGGTCGTCGAAGCCCACGCTGGCCTCGGTGATCTCTTCCTCGGTCCGCAGCGGCTCGATCTCGGAGAGACTGCCGATGCAGGTGGTCTTGCCGACCCCGAAGTGCCCCACTATGAGGATCTTCACCGCGTGGGAGACGTCTGGATCCAGGTACACGCGTTACGCTCCGAATCGATTCTTCAGGCCTTCGAGCACGGCGCTGACCAGTTCTCTGTCGACACGTTCGGCGCGCGGTATCGGCCTCCTCACGAGAATGAGGCTGTCCTCCTCCAACTGCGCCAGCAGGATGCGGACGACGCCCAGGGGCAGGTGGGTGTGCCCCGCCACCTCGGCCACGGACAGGAAGCCGTCGGCGACCAGGTCCATGACCTGTCCCGCTTCCGGGGACAGCGTGTGCGCCGCGACCGGTCCGTCCTCCGCGGCCGCCGTCACGAGCGTCGTGTGCTCGTACTCGTGGTCCGGAGGGAGTGCTCGTCCATTCGTGATCACGAAGAGCGGGACTAACGGTGACGTCAGTTCCAGCTCTTCGTCCTGCTCGGGCCCGTCAGGCATGGCCTGTCCCCTTCGCCGGTTTCGCCGCGGTGAGCCTGGGAACCACCTCGTGCAGCCGCGTAGTGAACTCCTCTATGTCACAGTCGTGTTCGGCGGCGGCGGCCAGAAAGGCACCGGGTCCGGCCGCCATCAGGAAGATCCATCCGTGCTGGAACTCGATGACCGTCTGGCGCCACTCCGCGTCCTCCAGAACCCCCGCGAACTGCGACGTGACCCGGCTGTAGGCGTGAATGCCCGTCATCGCCGCGGAGATGGTGTCCGCGAGGTCGCGGCTCATCCCGTTGGTCGCGCCGCGGGGAAGGCCGTCGGCTCCCAGCAGCACCGCGTGGCGCGCTCCCTTGACCTCGGACATCACCTTGTCGAGCTCGCCGAGGGTGAATCCCGCGTCACCTGAGTTCTGCCGCCGGGGGGCGTTCTCCCGAGCACCCCCCGCATCCTCGGCGTTCAGTCTCGGCGGTGAGGTGAGGTTGTTTCCGAGCCGGGCGACGAGGCGGTGCATCCGGAAGGAGATCTGCTGCATGTCGACGTCGGGCGCGGCCGCGGCGGCGAGGTAGGCGCCCTGCCCCGCCCCGATGAGGAAGCTCCAGCCGTGCGAGAACTCGATGATGGTCTGGTTCCACTGCCGGTCCTCCTCCGGTCCGGCGAAGTGGGCCGTCGCCCGGCTGAGCGACTGCATCCCGGCCATGGCGGCGGAGATGGTGCGCACGTCCTTCTCGGCCAGGCCCTCCGTCGCGCCGCGGGGAAGGCCGTCCGCGGACAGCAGGACCGCGTGCCGTGCACGGGGCACGTTGTGCACGATGTCCTCGAGCATCCACGACAGGTCTGCGGTCATGCGTCTTCGGACCCTTCGAGCGAGGTGGCGTCAAGGTTGCGGCCGGAGAGGGTGCCGCGCTGGAAGGCCCCCAGGCTGCGCCCGGAAGTGCGTCCCGTGTCCCCCGAGTTCCGTGGCGCCGGCGAGGTGGCGTCCGGATCGGGGACACTCGCGATGGGCGCCTGGCGTGCTCCACGCTTGGGCAGACCGTGCATCGTGCGCGACGTCGCGCCCTGGGGCCTGCTCTCGGAGGTGCGCCGGATGTTGCTGACCGGAGCCTCCTGGGCGGGCGGTATCTCCTCCATGGTCCACAGCTCCTCGGGCAAGAGGACGACAGCTCTGACGCCGCCGTATCGGGAGACTCCGGTGACGTCGACCTTGAAGCCGTACTGGCGTGCGATCAGGCCGACGACCGGGAAGCCGAACTTGGGCTGCGTCCCGAGCTGCGACAGCCGGGGGGCAACCTCTCCGGACAGGAGCGTGGTGGCCCGCTGCCTCTCCTCGTCGTTCATGCTGACGCCGGCGTCGTCGATGACGATGCACAGGTTGTTCTGGACGCGCTGGAACGTCACCTCGATCGGTGCGTCCTGCTGTGAGAAGCTGGCGGCGTTGTCGAGCAGCTCCGCCACGGCGAGGGCGACGGGCGCGACGGCGGACGCCTTCAGCGCCAGACCGGTCTGCTGCATGATCGCGACGCGGTTGAAGTTGCGGATCTGTCCCTGGGCGCTGCGCACCACGTCGTAGACGCTGGCGGGCCTGTTACGGCGGCCGAGGGGCGCACCGCACATCACCGCGATGCCCTGGGCCTTGCGCGCCATCTGCGCGTTGGCGTGGTTGACGTCGAGGAGGTCGCTGAGGACGGCGTGCCCGCCGTACGTGCGCTGAATGCCGTCGAGCAGCGTCGTCTGCTCGGCCGCGAGGCTCTGCAGGAAGCTGGCCGCGCCCTTGAGGACGGCCTTGGTGTTCTCCTCCGCCGCCTCCTTGGCCTCACGGAGGGTGGCTTCCTGCTCGTTGCGGAACCTCTGCAGCTCGGCGCGTGACGCGTGCAGGTGGCTGTCCGCTGCGAGTAGCTGCTGCCTGAGTTCGTCCTCGGTATGCTTCTTCTTCGCCCCCAGCGCTCTGTTGCGGGCGACGAGTGCCCCGATCACGACAACGGCTATCGCCGCCACCGCAACCAAGCACCACACAAGTGCGTCTCGATTCATGGAAACCTTTCCCGGCGCATGGCATGCGGACGGCTGCGGATACACCTCGCAAGGATCCGCAGCACAGCCGATCGGCACGGTTCACCCACTGTTACGCGGAGAACGTGCCGCCGATCGCAAATCAGCATCTGCGTCAAGTGGATCAAGATCACAGATGCCGGGATGCTATCACCGGAGCTTCGCCACCCCGGACGCCCGTCACGACGTCCCGTATGCCCAACACAGCTGTCGCAGCCGCACGTTGACACGCCTCTTCGGCCTTGCGACTGCCATCCGCCACCCCTCTCGCAACCGATCCGGCGATCGGTTCTTCACAAGAGGACTGACAATCTCTCACATCGATCTGAGGCACCGTCAACCGGACCCCCCGAAGCGCTGCACCAGATGACGGCAACGTCAAGCCTTCCGCGATTGTCGGCGTGTCGTTCGCCTGCCGTGAGGCCGCCCGCCGCGAGCGCCCGGAAGCCCTCCGGACACGCCGCCGCCGCTGCCCGTACGGGCAGCGGCGATCCTCGCCGGAGTCACCGGCCGGGCCGAGGCGAGGACCGGCGCCAGGCGGGGGCCGTGCCCCCCGCGCCGGAAAGGCGGACCGGCGGACCGGCTTCGTGACCGCCCGGATGCAGCCGGCCGGCGTGTGATCGGTGCCCGGTCCACGGAGCCGGACGCCACGCCCGCAACCTGCCGACAGGATCGGCCGCCATGGGTGCGCGGGCCTCGGTCCGCCCCCCGTTCTCCCGACAGCGGCACGAGCGGCAGCCGGCTCACGGAAGAGGATCTGGAGCATCCGTTTCCGGCGACCCGCTTCTTCATGTTTGACCGCATTGATACCGGGTTACAAGTGCGGCCATGCTCGGAGAGCGGAGGGCCACCTGTCGGCGTAGCGTCTCGTTCGGGCGTCCACGCCCGGGCCCGGCGTCGATGCGGACGGATATTCGACGGGCCCGGCGCGCGCCGTCCCTACCGACGTTTCGCTCTCACCATTCCCACCGCGAAGGGGAACGAAAGTGACCGACACCTCGCACGAGCTGACCACCACTGACTCCGGCATCCCGGTGGAAAGCGACGAACACTCGCTCACCGTCGGCCCGGGCGGACCGATCCTGCTGCAGGACTCCTACCTGATCGAGCAGATGGCCCAGTTCAACCGGGAGCGGATCCCCGAACGTCAGCCGCACGCCAAGGGCAGCGGCGCCTTCGGGCGCTTCGAGGTGACCAACGACGTCAGCCGCTACACCAAGGCGGCACTCTTCCAGCCCAAGACCAAGACCGAGCTCGTGGTCAGGTTCTCCACCGTCGCCGGTGAGCGTGGCAGCCCCGACACCTGGCGCGACCCTCGTGGCTTCGCCGTGAAGTTCTACACCACCGAAGGCAACTACGACATGGTGGGTAACAACACCCCCGTGTTCTTCGTGAAGGACCCGATGAAGTTCCAGCACTTCATCCGGTCGCAGAAGCGCCGCGCGGACAGCAACCTCCGCGACCACGACATGCAGTGGGACTTCTGGACGCTCTCACCCGAATCGGCCCACCAGGTCACCTGGCTGATGGGTGACCGCGGCATCCCGCGCAGCTGGCGCCACATGAACGGCTACACCTCCCACACGTACATGTGGATCAACGCGCAGGGCGAGCGTTTCTGGGTGAAGTACCACTTCAAGACCGATCAGGGCATCGAGACGTTCACCCAGCACGAGGGTGACCAGATGGCCGCGGCGGACACCGACTATCACACGCGTGATCTCTTCGAGCACATCCGCGACGGCAAGTTCCCCAGCTGGACGCTGCACGTGCAGGTCATGCCGTACGCGGACGCGGCGAACTACCGCTTCAACCCGTTCGACCTCACCAAGGTCTGGCCGCACGGCGACTATCCGCTGATCGAGGTGGGGCGGATGACGCTGGACCGCAACCCCACCGACAACCACGCGGAGATCGAGCAGGCCGCCTTCCAGCCCAACAACCTGGTCCCGGGCATCGGCCCGAGCCCGGACCGCATGCTGCTGGCCCGGCTGTTCTCGTACGCGGACGCGCACCGCTACCGCATCGGCGCCAACTACCAGCAGCTCCCGGTCAACGCGCCCGTCTCGCCGGTACGCACGTACTCCAAGGACGGGGCGATGGCGTACCGGAAGACCTCCGACCCCGTCTACGCCCCGAACTCGAAGGGCGGTCCGGCGGCCGACACCGCCCGCTACGGATCCCCGCCGAGCTGGCACGCCGACGGGGACATCACCCGGGCGGCCTACGTCGACCACGCGGAGGACGACGACTGGGGCCAGCCGGGCACGCTGGTGCGTGAGGTCCTCGACGACGCGGCGCGCGACCGGCTGGTCGACAACGTCGTCGGTCACCTCCTCAACGGCGTCACCGAGCCCATTCTCCGCAGGGCCTTCGAGTACTGGTCGAACATCGACGCGTCGATCGGCCGGCGCATCGAGGAAGGCGTACGCGCCAAGGCGGGCGAGAAGGACCCCAAGGCTTCGGAGCAGAGCAATCCGGCGCGCCGGTCCATGCAGGACAAGGCCTGACAAGCGGGCTCGCCCCGGACCGCGCCCCCCGGACACACCGGTGGCCCTCCGCAATGCGCCGCACGGCGCTCCCGGAGGGCCACCGGCCCGTCGGTCCCGCGGTCCCCGAGCCCTGATCGTGCAGGGCGTGGGCCCTGCCTTCGGACATCCCGTCTTCGGCCGTCAGCGGGAATACTGGAGCGACGTACGAACGGTGGCACCGCGGGAATCCCGGGGCCGCCCGGCCGGTTGTCGCTCCACACGTGCCCGGCACGCGTGGCGGGCGGTCGGTCCGACGCCGGGTCGCCGCGTGTTCCGTACGCGGAAGCCCACCAGGTGGTGATGTGACACCACCGACGAAGCCGAGGGGAGCCGTGCATGACTACGGCGAAGGACCTTTTCATCATCGCCTTGGACCTGGGGTCGAAGCACTCGGTCGGGCAGGGTGACCTGTCGCTCGCGCTCGCGGGAGCCGAGCTGGTCGATCTCATCGGGGCACGGGCGGTCGCTCTGGACGGCGATCGCATCGTCCCCGCGGAGCAGGGGCAGCCGGCCGACGACCACCTGCTGGGCGAGGCGTCGGCCGCGCTCACCCGGCAGGCTCCCCACGAACGGGTCGAGGACTGGCTGTGGCGACGGGGTCGCGATCTCGCGGCGTCGTACCAGGCCGCCCTGGAGGAATCCGGTGAGCTGACACGAGAGCACCGCGGACGTCTGTCGTTCGGCGCGGAACGCCTGGAACTCGCCGACACGCCTTCCCGCCGCCGGGCCCTGAACCGGTGGGAGGCCGAGGAGCCGGTCCTCGTCGCTCTCGCCGCGGCCGTCGGCATCCCGGGCGAGCAGACCGAGGACGAGCCGGCCCCGGACGACGAGGCCGTGACGACGGTACTGGCCGTGGTGAACGACGCGGTGATGGAACTGGAGGCCGTACGTCAGCGGCGGTCGATCGAGAGTTCTGCGTTCGCGAATGTCTGGCGCGCCCCCTGAGGGAGCGGGAACGGCGCGGCGACGTCGGCCGCGGCAAGCGTTCGACAGGGCCGGTCAAGTGGTATCGGCGCCGATCCGCGTGACACCCGCGGCGCCCGTGGGAGATGAACGACGGTAGAGCGTTCCGTCCACCCAGGAGCATCATGTCGCCGAAGAATCCCACCCCTCGCTACACCGTTCCCGGCCTCACCACCAGGGAGGGCGGCCAGGTCATCGACCTGTTGAGCATGCGCCTGCACGCCCTCAACGACCTGGCGCTCACCCTCAAGCACATCCACTGGAACGTCACGGGGCCGCACTTCATCGCCGTCCACGAGATGCTCGACCCGCAGACCCTTGCCGTGCGGGACATGGCGGACTCGACGGCGGAGCGCATCTCGGCGCTGGGCGGTGTGCCGCAGGGGACGGCGGGCGTCCTGGTCGCCGAGCGGACGTGGGGCGACTACAGCGTGGGCAGGGCCGACGCCATCTCCCACCTCGGGGCACTGGACCTCGTCTACACCGGCATCATCGAGGACCACCGGAAGGCCGCCGCGAAGGCCGCGTCCGTCGACCCCGTCACGGAGGACCTGCTGATCGAGCACCTGCGTTCCCTGGAACAGTTCCAGTGGTTCGTGCGTGCGCACCTGGAGAACAGCTCCGGCGCCCTCAGCACGGCCGACTCGGGCAGCGAGAAGAAGGCCGCGGCGGCTGCCGGGCCGTCGCCCTCCATCCCGGCGAAGAAGACCGCGAACAGCAAGCGCGCCGCCAAGAAGCCCGGGGCCCGCAAGCGCGCGGTCTGAACCGGTCGGCGGGAGCCGGCCGCGCTGTGAGGTCGCGGCCGGGCCGTGGGATCGGCCGGCCGTGGGATCCGGGCGCCGGAAGCCCGGGGGCGAGGGCGCCGTCACGGCCGGCTCCCTCGCCCCCGGGGTTCACCCGTGCGGGCCGAAGCGCGACCGCGCGAGGTCGCGCAGCAGGGCGATCTCCGCCATGTGGTGGACGAATTCGAGGTTGGCGCCTGCCAGCACCGCGACGAACGGATCGTGAACCTCGGCGTACTCATTGGACGGAATGTCCGGCGCCCCCTGATCGAGCACCCACTCACCGGGTCCGTACGCCCTGGGGGTCGTCGCCTCGCCACGGCGTCGGATCGACCAGCATCCGGCCACCGGCTCCCAGAGGTACTCCTCGTCCCCGAGCCCCGTCAGCCGCACCCGGCGGGCGTAAACACCCGGGGTTCCTCGCAAGATCCGGCTGAACAGCGGTTGTGCGGCGCATTCAGTTCGCGCCCTTGACGGCGATCTGGTCTGTACCTATGGTCACCGATCAGCGCGCGTGTTCATCAGCCAGTGCAACGTTCACATACAGGAACGGATGGCCCCCCACATGCCTGACACCCCCGCGATACGCCGCCCCGGACGGCGCCCCGGCCTCATCGTCGCCGCCGCCGGCGCTCTCGTCGCTCTGATCGCAGGCTTCCTCTCCTGGCCCGGCGCCAACCGCGCCGAGGCCGCGCCGACCGCCTTCGCGCACCCGGGAGTGACCGTCTCCCAGGGCCAACTGGACTTCGTCCGGGGCAAGGTGAATGCCGGCGCCCAGCCCTGGAAGGGCGCGTACGACCAGATGATGGCGAGCAGGTACGCCGACCTGAACCGGACTCCCACGCCTCGCGCCACCGTGGAGTGCGGCTCGTACTCCAACCCCAACTACGGCTGCACGGACGAGCGGGAGGACGCGATCGCGGCGTACACCCACGCGCTCGCCTGGTACATCACGCGCGACGACCGGTACGCGAAGAAGTCCATCCAGCTGATGGACGCCTGGTCGGCGGTCATCAAGAGCCACACCAACAGCAACGCCCCGCTCCAGACCGGGTGGGCCGGGTCCTCGTGGCCCAAGGCGGCCGAGATCATCAAGTACACCTACACCGGGTCGTGGGCCAACTCCGGCCGCTTCGCCACCATGTTGCGTGACGTCTACCTGCCCAAGGTCATCAACGGCTCCAACTCCAACGGCAACTGGGAACTGTCGATGATGGAGGCCGCCGTGGGCATCTCCGTCTTCCTCGAGGACAGGACGTCGTACGACAAGGCCATGGCGAAGTTCCGGACGCGCACGGCGGCCTACGTCTACCTCGCCTCCGACGGCGCCCTGCCCAAGACGGTCCCGAGCCAGAACCTCGACACCACCGCCAAGATCGTCAACTACTGGCAGGGGCAGTCCACGTTCACCACCGGCCTCACCCAGGAGACCTGCCGCGACTTCACGCACACCGGCTACGGCATCTCGGCCATCGCCCATGTCGCCGAGACCAGCAGGATCCAGGGGCAGGACCTCTACGGCACGGACGTCGGCGAACGGCTTCGTCAGGCACTCGGCTTCCAGTCCAGGTACCAGCTCGGCGAGGCGGTGCCCGGCTCGCTGTGCGGCGGATCGCTGCACCTGGGCCTCGGCCCGGTCACCGAGGTCGGTTACAACGCCCTGCACAACCGCCTCGGCATCGCCATGACCAACACCCAGCGGCTGACCGAGCAGAGCCGGCCGGCCGGCAGCAACAACCTCTTCGTGGCCTGGGAGACCCTGACGCACGGCGACAACCCGTCCTGACCCCCGCTCCTCCCCGGAGGAGTGGACGAGAGGTGCCCCCGCGACGCCGGAGTGCGGGGGCACCTCTTCGCGCACCGGAGGTGCGTACGACCTGCCGAGCAGCGCACGCCACCCCCGAGGGAATACCCCCCTGGGGTATATGGTTCACCTCTGTGCATCCGCCGGAGCGGAGCAGGACGAGCTCACGATGGGAGACGGTCATGGACCACAGTGCGCATCACACCGGGACCGCGCACGGCCACGGGGGCCACGGAGAGCACCCGAGAGTCGGCGTCACCTGGAGCTCCGCGGCGAAGGCCACCCTGCACTGCCTGACCGGCTGTGCCGTCGGCGAGATCCTCGGGATGGTCATCGGAACCGCTCTGACGTGGGGCAACGCGCCCACGATGATCCTTGCGATCACTCTGGCGTTCGTCTTCGGGTATTCCTTCACCCTGTTCGCGATCCGCGGGGCCGGCCTCGGCGTCAAGGGAGCCCTGAAGGTCGCCCTGGCGGCCGACACCGTCTCGATCGCGGTGATGGAACTCGTCGACAACGGCATCATCGCGCTGGTGCCGGGTGCGATGGAGGCACAACTGTCGGACGGGCTGTTCTGGTGGGCCCTGCTGGGCGGGCTGGCGGTCGCCTTCGTGATCACGACCCCGGTCAACAAGTGGATGATCGGTCGCGGCAAGGGGCACGCGGTCGTCCACGGGTACCACTGATGGGGACCACTGACGGCGTACTCAGTGCCGGACCTCGCAGCGACGGGCCGTACCCCGGGGGCGATCCCGGCGATGCACCACCGGATCGCCCCCACGCACGAGCGCCCGCCCCGGTCATCTCCTCGGCGAGGCCCGGAGCCGGTCAGAGGTCGCTGTCGATCCCGGTGACCGCGGGTGATCCGAGCGGTGCTTCCGTCTCCGAGTAGCCGGTCTCCTGAAGCGCGCTGGAGACGAGGCCCACGGCCTCCAGCTCCGCTTCGTACCGGTCGGTGGCATCGACTTCGAGCCGGATGGAGAAGGTGTCGTCGTCGTTGAGGGTGAGCAGGTCCAGCCCTTCGCTCTCACTCACGTCCGTGTGCTGCGCGGAGAGCTTCCCCTCCAGGGCGGCACGGGAGGTGTCCGTGATGCCGGTGACGAAAGTCCCGGGCACGGTGATGACAAAGGTGGTCATGGCGGCTCCTCACGTCCGGTGCGCAAACGTCTTGCGTCTCGTTCCGACTGCCCACATTTTCAGAAGTCACCGAGGAACCCGTCCAAGCCTGGGCGGTACGCCGCCGACGCAACCCGCGCACCCCCTCGTATGTCGACACCAGGCCCCTCTCCCCCGCCCACGACGCACACGCGTCCCGCCCCGGGGCGCACCGGACTTCGCAGCGGATGCCGCCATGGGGTACGAAGTCCGATGTGAACGAAGAGACCCGACCTGCGACCGTGCGCGTGTTCGTCGCCCTCGCCCCGCCCGACCACGCGAAGGAGGAGCTCGCGCGGGAACTGCGCCCCGCATACGGCACGCACCCACGGATGCGGTGGAACCGCATCGAGGACTGGCACATCACCCTGGCGTTCCTGGGCGAGCTGCCGGTCGAAACCGTTCCGCTTCTGCTGCGGCCACTCGCCGCCCTCGCCGCGGCACAGCCGGCGCCGCGACTGGCGCTGCGGGGCAGCGGCACCTTCGACGACCGTGTGCTGTGGAGCGGCATCGACGGAGAACTCGACGAGCTGCACATGCTCGCGGCAGACGTGCGGACCGCGGTCAAGCGGTGCGGCATCGCCTTCGAGGAGCGGCCGCTGCGGCCCCATCTGACACTGGCCCGGGCCCGCCGGGGGGATCCGGCCTCGACGGCGGAGATCGCCGCGGGGTTCGCCGGATTCAGCGGCACTCCGTGGCTCGCCGAGCGTCTGCACCTGGTCGGCAGCAACGCGAGCCGCGGCCGGGGACCGATCCACTACCGCGACATCGAGGCCTGGCCTCTCGGGGGCGGGCACCGCGGCTCCTCCTGAACACCCCGGCGGCCGGCACTCACCGCACAGGACCGGGCAGCGGCGCCACCGGCCATCGGCCCACGTCAGCCGCGCGGGGACAGGCCGGCGAGATCGTCCGCCACCGGCGGACGTCAGCCGCGCGGGACGGGGACGCCGCTCATTCCGGCCGCTGTCCGATCCTGGCGAGTGCCGCGTCCACCTGATCCCCCAGTTCGATCAGAAGGTCCATCTGCTCGGGGGTCATGTGGTCGATCAGCACATCGCGTACATCAGCCGCGTGCAGCGGGGCAGCCGCCTCGATGAGGGCGCGCCCCTGCGGAGTGATGACCACGACGGCGCCGCGCTGATCGGTGGCGCAACGCTCCCGGCAGACGAGGTCGCGCTTCTGCATGCGGGTCAGGTGCTGCGACAGGCGGCTCTTCTCCCACTGCAGGGCCTTCCCGAGAGCGAACGGCCGCAGGCGGCCCTCGGGTGCCCCGGACAGGTGTGTCAGCACGTGGTAGTCGGCGGTGGACAGCCCGCTGCGGGTGCGCAGCCGCCGCTCGACGTATTCGGACAGTCCGGCCTGCATCTTCATCAGGCTCCGCCAGGCTCGCTGTTCACGCTCGTCCACCCATGGTGATTCACCCATGCACTGCATCGTACGCCTTAATTGACTCATCAATCAGTTTGCGCGCGTGCAGTGTGCGTGTGATCCCCGGCAGTCGAGGCCGAGGCGGCTTCGAGGGACCGTCGGGTCCGGGTGCGGACCCCCGCCATCCCGGCCGAACCCGTACGCCGTGTCCGGGGAATCGGCCATCCCCCCGACGTGCCCCTCCGAGGAGGCGCCGAAGGCGCGTCCGGTGGGCCCGGGCGCGGTTCCGCTCGACGGGCCGCCGGGCGTAGGGTGCGGCGCACGGGCGGCCCCACCTGGCACCGGCCGTCTCATCCGATGCATGGCGAGGAGCACCACCCCATGGGCAGCAGCACCGCGATCCGCCTGATCGAGCCCGGGGACGCCGCTCCGATCGCCGCACATCGGATGCGCGACATCGACGCTTTCCGGCCGTGGGAACCCGCCCAACCGCCCGAGTTCTTCACCCCGGCGGGCCAGGAGGAGCGGATCGACGGCCTGCTGGCCGCTCACCGGGCCGGGACGGTGTGGCCGGGAGTGGTGCTCGCCGACGGTCAGGTGATCGGCCAGGTCACCATCGGAGGCATCCTGCCGCAGCCCCACCTGCGCCGCGGGTCGGTCGGATACTGGGTCGGCTCCGTCGCCCGGAATCACGGGCATGCCGGGCGCGCCGTCGGGCTTGCGCTGCGGGTGATGACGGACGAACTCGGGCTGCATCGCGCCGAGGCGTCCACCAATCTGGAGAATCTGGCCTCGCAGCGGGTGCTGCGCCGCAACGGGTTCAGCCCGTACGGCGTGGCGCACTCGTCGATCCTCCTCGACGGGAGCTGGCGCGACGGACTGCTGTGGGAGCGCATTCTCGGCGATTAGTCGATCGACGCGGACGTCGTCGGCGCACCGCGCCGGGCGGTAACGGGGCGGAGCCGCCCGGGAGCGGGGTGCATTCCCCGCTCCGCGCAGACCGGAGCCCCGCGCGGCCCGTAACCCTGCGCAGCCCGGCGGTCGACCACGTTAAGTCGTGACGACCGATGCCGGTGGCCGCCGCCCCGCCTAGTGTTCTGGCGTCGCACCGTCTCCGGGCGCGTCATCACCACGTACGTCGTACACAGAGGAACTACATGATCATTCGCCCTACGACCGAGGTCGACCTCGAGCGTGTCGTCGCCGTCACCGTCGACGAACCCGTCGGCTGGATCGAGGCCGATCGCTATGTCGACGAGCTCGGCCAGGGTATGTACCGGCCGGAATGGACCTGGATCGCCGAGGAGGACGACCGGGTCGTGGCTCGGGCGCTGTGGTGGGGGCAGGCCTCCAGCACGCACCCGATCGCTCTCGACTGCCTGCACGTGGACGGCTCCGTCACCGATCCGTCGGCACTGGCCACCGAACTCCTGACCGCCGGTCTGGATGCCTTCGCCTCGCAGGGCGCGCCCAGAGCCCCGCTGTACAACCTGACGTTGCGGCCCGACTGGCGCTCGGACCCGGCCGTGGCCGGCGCCCTCGCGTGGCGCCGCACAGCGGCGCTGGCCGCCGGGCTGACGGACGAGGTGGAGCGCCTGCGTCTGGAATGGCGCCCCGAGGCGGGGGTGCCTCGCTCGCGTGGCCGGCTCACCTTCACCCCGGCGACCGACGAGGAGTTCCTGGAGGTGTTCCAGCGGATCGCCGAAGGCAGCCTGGACGGTGAGACCCGACGGAATCTGGCGACCCTCGGTCCCGAGGCCACCGCCCGGGAGGCGATGGACTTCTACCTCGGCTGCCCCGGCGAGCGGGAGTGGTGGCGGCTGGCCCGCAACGCCGAGGGCGAGATCGCGGGCCTCGCGATCCCCTCGGCCACGCCGTACAACCGCAACGTCGGCTACCTGGGCGTCGTCCCGGAGTTCCGCGGGCGGGGATACGTCGACGACGTGCTCGCCGAGATCACCCGGGTCCAGGCGGAGTCCGGCGCGGAGCTGATCACCGCGACCACGGATACGGGCAACGCCCCGATGGCGGCGGCGTTCGCCCGGGCCGGTTATCGCACGGCCGAGATCCGGATGATCTACTCGGCGCCCGTGTCATGACGCCAGGAGCGCGGCCAGTTCGCTCCGTGAACCGATGCCGAGCTTGGGGAAGGCCCGGTAGAGGTGATGCCCCACGGTGCGCGGACTCAGGGACAGCCGGGTGGCGATCTGCCGGTTGGTCGCCCCCGTGGCGGCGAGTCGCACGACCTCCCGCTCCTGCGGGCTCAGCCGGCTGATCCGGATGTCGGCGCCGTCCCCGGACGTGTCCTGGTTCCCGCCCGCCGCCCGCAGCTCGGCACGGGCCCGCCCGGCCCAGGGGCGGGCGTCCAGCTGTTCGAAGGTGGTCAGCGCCTCGTGGAGGTGGTCGCGGGCATCGACGCTGCGCCGCATCCGGCGCAGCCATTCGCCGTAGGCGAGTTCGGTCCGGGCCCGCTCGAATCCGCTGCCGCTCGCATGGGCCCGCAGCGCGGACTCGAAGTGGTGCTCGGCCTCGGTGCCGGCGCCGGTCAGGGCCGCGCAGCGGTGGGCCGCGGCGGTCGGGGCCGGGTGCCCCGTGGCCGCGGCCCAGTCCGCGAGGCGACGGGCGGGCTCCACCGCCCGTTCCGGGCAGCCCGCGCGCACGGCGGCCTCGGCGAGGTCGGGCAGCAGGTGGTGGGCGAGCACGGGGTGCCCGGCTGCCGCAAGTGCCTCGTCGAGATGTCCGAGCGCCTCGTGTGCCCGGCCGAGTCCGAGCTCAAGCAGGCCCAGGGCCCACAGGGCGGTCGCCGTACCCTGCCCGACGCCGCGCGGACGGGTGTAGTCCAGCGCCTTGTCCGTCAGGGAACGGGTGGTCTCCTCATCTCCCCGGACGGCGGCCGGTACCGCCAGGACGGAGCGGAGATGGGCCGCCCGGTGATCGAGGTCGTGGTGGTCGGCGAGCCGCAGCGCTTCGGACGCGTGCGCCCGCGCCCCGTCGAACCTGCCGAGCGAGACCTCCGCCACCGCCAGCAGGTGCAGCGCGGTGGGAAGCCATCCGCTGATGCCCCGGCTGCGGCAGAGCTCCACGGCGGCGGTGGCGATCTCGTGCGCGGTTTCGTGGTCGCCGGTCAACTGGCAGTAGATACCGGTCATCAGCCGGTTCATGAGCCCGGTCCGGGAAGGTCCGCAGGCTGTGACGAGCGTGTGCAACGTGTCCAGGGCCTCCGGAATCCGGCCGCTGAGCAGGAGGGCGGGCACTGCCGGCACGGGCAGCTCCGGGTCGCGGTCCGCGATCCGGCGGATGAGCGCGGTGTCCGCCGCGGAGAGGGCCGCGTGCACGGCGTCGGTGAGCAGGGAGGCGAGTTTGTCGGGGCGGCTGGGCGAGACGGCGTCCGCGGAGTCCAGGAGGATGCGCCCGGCGGTCGCCGGGCTGCCGTACCCGAGCTCGACCACGGCCCGGACGCGGGAGAGATCGGCCGCTGTACCGGGATCGGTCAGGGGGAGCGGCACCTGGTCGGCGAGGATGCCGGCACGCACGTCCTGGCCCGCTTCGGCGGCCTTCTGGGCCGCCCTGACCAGTCGTCGGGCCCGCCTCCGCGGGTCCTCCGTGAGCTGGGCGGCCCGCTCGTACGCGGCCGACGCGGACGCCATCGCCTGCCGGCTGCCGGCCCACTCCGCGACGTGCTCCAGCTCTGCGGCGACCCGTTCGTCGGGTCCCGTCGCCGCCGCCGCGAGGTGCCATGCCCGCCGGTGCCCGTGCCGGTCCGTGTCCAGCGTCGCCGCCAGGGCTTCGTGGGCGGCTATGCGCCTGACCAGCGGGGCTCCCTGATAGGCGGCGTTCCGCACCAGGGGGTGCCGGAAGCGCAGCGTCCGGCTGGACAGGGAGACGAGACCCGCTCGTTCGGCGGGTTCCAGGTCCTCCAGTGCGGCCCCCAGCCGGCCCGCGGCCGCCAGCACAAGGGGCAGTTCCCCGGTGTCGTCCGCGGCGGCGGCCAGCAGCGCCACCCGGGTCGCGTCGGGCAGTAGGCCGATCTGGCGGGCGAACGAGTCCTGGAGCCGGCCGGGCAGCGTGGACGGCCCTTCGGGCAGCGCCAGCGGGCCGAGCTGCCCCGCCCGCTGGGCCGGGGTGAGCGCGCCCGGCAGATCGAGGAGGGCGAGTGGGTTGCCGTGCGCCTGCTCGATGATCGTCTCCGCGACGGACGGCAGCAGTCCGGTGACCAGAGACGCCGCCGCCGCCCGGTCGAGTCCCCCGATGTGCAGCGTGGGAAGCCCGTGGGCCGAGCTGCCGGGGGCACCGTCGCGCGCGGCGAAGAGCAGGGCGGCGGCCTCGGTGCCGAGCCTGCGGGCCGCGAAGGTGAGTGCGTCCACAGTCGGCTGGTCGAGCCACTGCACGTCGTCGATCAGGCACAGGAGCGGGGCGTCGGCGCCGAGCCGCGAGAGCATCGAAAGCACTCCGAGGCCGATGACGAACGGGTCCTCAACGACGTGGTCGCCGAGGCCGAAGACCGCCCGCATCGCGGTGGCCTGGGGCAGCGGGAGCCCGTCGACGAGGTCCAGCACGGGCAGGAACAGCTGATGCAGCCCGCCGAAGGCCAGGTCCATCTCCGATTCGATGCCTTCGGTGCGCAGCAGGCGCATTCCGCCCGCTCCCGCCGCGGCGTGGTCGAGCAGCGCGGTCTTGCCTATCCCCGCATCGCCGTGCAGCAGCAGCCCGGCGCCCCTCCCCTGCCTGCAGTCGGCGAGGATCCGGTCGATCCGGTCCTGCTCCGCACCGCGCCCCAGCAACATGCGGCCCCCGCCGTCGAGTTCTTCTGCCCCGTGGAGACCAGTAGTACCAGGTGGGAGCGGGCGGCGACCGGGGCGGGCCGCCGCCCGCGGAGGCACGACGATCCGCGCTCGACACCGGCTACGGGCTGTCCGTCTCCGGCGCGTCCGAACGGGCGGGCGGCAGGGTGAAGACGAAGCGGGTGCCGGGGGTGTGGGTGGTGTCGAGGCTGATCGCGCCACCGTGGTACTCGACGATCTTCTTGCAGAGGGCGAGGCCGATGCCGTTGCCCGGATAGCTGTCGCGTGTGTGGAGGCGCTGGAAGATCACGAAGATCCGCTCGGCGTACTCCGGTCCGATCCCGATGCCGTTGTCGCTCACCGCGAACTCCCAGCGGGGGCCGCCGGCCCCTCCGGAGGGCGCGTCCGTGGCGGCCTTCCGTTCCACAGCGCTGATGTGCACCCGGGGCACGACACCGGGGGCCCGGAACTTGACGGCGTTGGAGATCAGGTTCTGCAGGAGCACCCCGAGCTGGGTCGGATCACCGTGTACGGCGGGGAGCGGGTCGTGGGTGATGACCGCCCCGGCCTCCTCCACTGCGACACCCAGCGCGTTGGTGGTACGACGCAGCAGGTCCTCGGTGCTCACGTCGGCGTCCTGTGCGTGCAGGCGTCCGACACGGGAGAAGGTGAGGAGGTCGTTGATGAGTGTCTGCATGCGGTTGGCACCGTCGACGGCGAACGCGATGTACTGCTTGGCGCGGTCGTCGAGCTGGTCCGCGTAGCGGCGCTCCAGCAACTGGCAGAAGCTGGCGATTTTGCGGAGCGGTTCCTGAAGGTCGTGAGAGGCGACGTAGGCGAACTGCTCCAGTTCCTCGTTGGAGCGGCGCAGTTCCGTAGCCCGTTCGTCGAGTTCCGAGCGGGCGCGGTCGCTGAACTCCAGTTCGTCGGCGAGACGTCGGCGCATCCCGTCCACGTCCGTCGCCAGTGCGCGCAGGTCGGCGGGGCCGGAGGGGGCGATGGAATGGTCGAACCGGCCGTCCGCGATCTTCCGCACATCGGTGCGCAGCCGGTCGAGGGGTACCTGGACGCCCCGGCGCAGCCCCGCGAAAGCGAGGGCGATGAGGGCGAGGACCACGCCGCCGATGGCGATGAACACCGTGTTGCGGAGGTCGCGCGCCTGCTGCAGGGCCTCGCGGGACCGGTCCCTCTCGGCCTCGATGCGGGTCTGCTGTCCGGACAGCGCCGTGCGGAGGGCGTCGAACGCCGCCTTGCCCGACTCGATGTGCCGCAGGGCGGAGCCCGCGGGGTCGCCCGATTCGCTGATCGGCCGGGCCGTGGTGTTCTGCCACTGCTCGGAGCGCTCCCGCACCGTGGCCAGGTCGCGCACGGCCCCTTCGTTGCCGCGGACCAGGCGCGACAGTTCGGCGGTCGCGGCCGACTGCTGGGCGAGGCCGTCCCGGTAGGGGCTGAGGAACGCGCGCTTGCCCGTCATGCCGTACCCCCGGATGCCCGTCTCCTGGTTGATCAGGGCGCTCTCCATGCGGACGGAGGCGATCAGGGCGGGCGACCAGCGTTCGGTGAGCTGCTTGTTGACGTCGGTGGCGTGGGCGAGGACCCACACCCCGCACCCGGCGAGTGCGAGGAGGACGACGAGTGCGCCCGCTGAGCAGACACCCAGCCAGCCGCGGGTGGTCCAGCCCGGTCCGGCGGACGGTGCTGCGGGGGCCTGCTGCGGCGCTGTGTCGATCGGCACGTCGGGTCCATCCTCCTCGTCCCGGCGGCACGCCTGGGCGGCGTCACCCTACCCCCGGGGACAACCATGGTTGTCCCCGGGTCCGGTTGGCGTCTACGGTGCTCCCATGGCAGTGGAGACGCGCTTGACTCCGGAGCAGGAGGAACTGGCCGAGCGGGCCCGACAGGCCGTCGCCGAAGCCGCCCGGCAGCTCGTCCCGCACACTCCGGCCGCGGATGCCGACGGGCCGGGTCCGGACGGGCTCCGGAACGAGGCGCTGGCGTCGCTGCAAGCCCTGGCGTACCTCGGACGCGCGGTGGAGGAGTGTGCGGCCCTGGCCGCACGGGCCGCCGCACAGGAGGGCGCCGGCTACCCGCAGCTGGGCAGAGCCTGGGGCGTCAGCCGCCAGGGCGCCCGCAAACGCTGGCCCGGACTCGTCTTCACCGCCCGTCCCGCATCACGACCGCTGCCCCACGACCAGACCCGGAGTCCC
Organism: Streptomyces sp. NPDC001822; assembly: GCF_042892135.1. Taxonomy (NCBI): domain Bacteria; kingdom Bacillati; phylum Actinomycetota; class Actinomycetes; order Kitasatosporales; family Streptomycetaceae; genus Streptomyces; species Streptomyces sp. NPDC001822. The sequence goes on along the minus strand of NZ_JBIATW010000001.1, from coordinate 576,239 downwards.
CACATGAACGGCCTCGCCCCCCGCACCTACACCGTTCTGCTCGTCGAGGACGACATGGCCGACGCCATGCTCATCGAGGAGGCCCTGACCGAACAGGGCATGGCGCGCGGGATACAGCGGGCCGACGACGGCGTCGCGGCCCTGGAGTACCTCCGCGACCCGCGGACCGACCGGCCCGACCTGATCGTGCTCGATCTGAACATGCCCCGGATGAACGGCCGCGAGCTGCTCAACGTCCTCAAGAACGACCCTGATCTGTCGAGCATCCCGATCGTCGTGCTGACCACGTCCGCCGCGCCGGACGACATCGACGACGCCTACCGCCAGCACGCCAACGCCTACGTCACCAAGCCCGTCAATCTCGACGACTTCATCGAGACCGTGCAGAGCATCGATTCCTTCTTCCTCGACACCGCCACGACCCTTCCCCGGAACCCGGGCGACGACCACTGAGCCAGCACCCGCCTGGCGCGGGTCCGGTCCGGGAGACGCGACGGGTGCCCGGATCCACTTCGTCGGGGGCCTGTTCTTCAACACCGGTGGCTACGCCTCCCTGCCGCGGGGTCTCTCCTTGCAGCAGGTGGACACGCTGGTCCGGGCGCCGGACGGGGCCGGGGGCTCAGGCGGTTCCGTGCCCCTCGTTCGTCCCGCCGGGCGCCACGAGGCCTTCGAGGGCCTCGGACGTGGTGGGAAGGACCGGCATCAGGACGCCCACCCCCGTGACGTCCAGCAGCCTCGTGACGTGGGGCGGGGCCGCCACCAGCGACAGGGAACCGTACCGGTCCTTCGCGTAGCGCAGGATGCCGATCATCGTGTTGAGGCCCGAGGAGTCGCAGAACTCCACGGGCGCGAGGTCCAGCACGAGGTGCGGCCTCCCCTGCCTGATCAGTTCCATGGCCTTCGTCCGCAGGGCCGGCGCGCTGTCCACGTCGATCTCCCCGGCCACGGTGAGCACCGCGACGGAGTCCGCCGGGTGCAGGACGGTGAGGACGAGGTTCGGGCTGTGCGTCATGGGTGTCAGTACTCCAGGCCGGGGGACGGTGGCCGTCGCGGCAGGAGCGACGGTGACCGCCGAAGATCACACATCGGATGTCGCCAGTGAACCGTACTCCATGGCAACTATTGTCATAAGGAAACATACCGGGGTTCGCCGGGACCTGAGAACCGTGGGTGACAGGGGTACGATGTCCGGGGCCACGCGTGTGCCCCGGAACCTATGTCCTGGCTTTCCGTACGAGCGCGTTGAATGCCCGGCTCGCTTGCCCGGTCCGGTGGCCAGACGGACGTGTGAGGCTTAGCCGGATCGGAGTGTCATCACCATGGGCCTGAACCCCGAACCCGACCAGCGGTCCAGGGAAGCGGCCCGCGAGGGTTCCGAATTCGTCGAACTCCTGGAAGTCCTGTGGGAACACGGGCGTGAGGCCGTGCCCACGGGCCCGGTCTCCCCTTCCCAGCTCCGCGTGCTGTACATCCTGGACCGGGAGGAGGGCATCAATCTGCGGATGCTCGCCGAGGCCCTGGGCTCGGCCTCCCCTTCGGTCAGCAGGCTGTGCGACCGGCTGCAGGCCACGGGGTTCGTGGAGCGCACTCCCAGCCCGGTGAGCCGCCGGGAACTGGAGCTGCGCCTGACCGGTCACGGCAAGGCGTACCTCGTCGACCTGCGGATGCGCAGGGAAGAGGTGCTGATGTCCACGATCGACGCCATGCCGGCCAAGTCGCGCCGGGCCCTGCTGGAAGGACTCAGGGCCTTCCGCAACACGGCCTCGGGGCAGGACAGCGGCGGCGCGAGACCTTTGCGCTCGACCGGCTGAGGCCGCGGCGGCAGGTCAGGCGGACACATCACCCGTGGAGGGCTGCCTGCCGAACCAGTCCATGCAGACGACCAGGGCGTCGTCGTCCAGGGGCGTGTCACCCCGGTAGGAGCGCAGGTCGCGGAGCACCGCGAGCGGCACCTGCTCCGAGGGCAGCAGGCGGTGCGCGGACAGAGACCGCGCGAGGGCGCGCTCCCCGTAGCGCTCGCCACCCGCCGAAGCGCTGTCGTAGACCCCGTCGCTCCCGATGAGCAGCCGGTCGCCCGGTTCGACGCGCAGGCGCTCCGTCACATACTCCGTCTCTTCGAACATGCCGAGCGGAAGCTGGGCGTCGAAGCCGAGCGACTCCACGCTGCGGTCCCGAAGCCGCCACATGCGGGGCGATCCGGCGTCCACGGCCTCGACCTCTCCGGTCGCCAGATCGAAGCGCAGCAGCAGGACGGCGGCGTGCAGCGTGCCGCGGTACTCGGCGTAGACGGCCTGGTCGGCGAGGCTGGCCTGGCCGGGGAGGTCCAGGCCGGCGCGCCGGGCGTTGCGCAGCGCGTTGACGACGAGATTGGTCAGCAGGGCCGCCTCCATCCCCTTGCCCATGCCGTTGGTGACGGTGAGCGTGAGGTGGTGGGCCGACACGGACCAGTCGAAGTTGTCTCCGAAGATCGCGTAGGCCGGTTCCAGGTGGGCGCCGAGCGAGAACTCGGGCCGTCTCACGGAACGGCCGGGGAGCAGCTGCCACTGCATCTCCGCGGCGAGGGTCAGCCGGGTGGCGCGGCGCGCCAGGAGGTAGAGGTCGGTGTCCCTCTCGGCGACGAGGATCTCGTGGCCCAGCGCCTCACCGATCTGCAGCATCTCCGCGAGGTCCTCGGCGGAGCAGCCGCCCTCGGGCAGGGTGACGGTGAGAACGCCCAGCCGGTCGCCGCGGACGGTCACGGGAAGGTGCGCGGTGACGGGGCCCGGCGTGGACCGGGATTCCACGTACGGTTCCTGGGCACCGAAGGCCCGTCCCTGCGGGCTGTCGTGGACGTGCACGGGTTCGGCGAGGGGGGCCTCGGCCACCACCTGAAGCGTGGTCATCCCGTAGTCGGCGAGCCGCAACTCGACGCTCTGCACGTCGTAGTGCTCCCGCAGGGCCGCCGCGACGACCTCGACGAGGAGATGGGGAGCGGCCTTGCGCAGCTCCCGCTCGACGGCAGCGAATCTGTCCACGTGGTCCTGTTTCTCGTCGTGCCGCGCCGAACCCCGGTTCGCCTTTGGGGCCTCGGCCTCCAGCGTAAGGGGCCTGTTCCGATCCAGCGCGGTGCGCCCGCAGGGTCGCGCCGGTGGACGGCGCTGCTCATCCTACGATGTCCTGAGACAACAGTTTCCACACAGCAAGAAAAACTGCGCCATCTCACGCATGGGCGTCCCGAGGCAGGGCAGGGGCTCGGCACGAAGCGCTCTCGGCACGAGCAAGGGTGGGAACGAACGATGATCACTGAACAGATCGCAGGCACCATACCGGCTGACGGTATGTCGGCTACGGAGCCGTCGCCCCAGCGCGTAGGTGAGCTGCCGTGGATCGAGGACGCGGGCAAGGTCGCCCCGAAGGACGCGCGCGCCCTGTCGACCCTGTTCTTCGAGCGGCTGCGGGTCCTGGAGGAGGGGACGAGGGAGCACCAGTACGCCCGCAGCACCCTCATCGAGATGAACATCTCGCTGGTCCGGTTCGCCGCGCGCCGCTTCCGCAACCGGGGCAGCGGCGACATGGAGGACATCACGCAGGTCGGCACGATCGGCCTCATCAAGGCCATCGACCGGTTCGAGCTGTCCCGGGAGGTGGAGTTCACGACCTTCGCCGTCCCCTACATCGTGGGCGAGATCAAGCGCTTCTTCCGTGACACGACCTGGGCCGTCCACGTCCCGCGGCGGCTCCAGGAACTGCGCGTGGAGCTCGCGAAGGCCAAGGACGAACTCGCCACCCGGATGGACCGCGACCCCACGGCCAAGGAACTGGCGGCCTTCCTGGACCTCACCGAGGACGAGGTCATCGAGGGCATCATCGCGTCGAACGGCTACACCGCCGGTTCCCTGGACCTGCCGACCGACACCGGTGAGACCACCGGCACGGGCTCCCGGACCTTCGCCGACATCCTGGGCGAGCCGGACTCCGCCATGGAGACGGTGGAGAACCTGCACGCCCTGGCACCTCTCCTAGAACAGCTCGACGACCGCGAGCGTCGCATCATCGAGATGCGCTTCGGTCAGGAGATGACGCAGTCACAGATCGGGGCCGAGCTGGACGTCTCCCAGATGCACGTCTCGCGTCTCCTCACCCGCACACTGGCCAAGCTGCGTTCGGGAATGCTGGCCTGACCACCCCGCACCCTCGGCCACGCGGCCGGTACGGGGGCGGGGCCGCCGGCGGAGCGCCGCGCGGCAGCCCGACCGACCGGTGAGCTGCCGCGCGGCCGGGCCACGTCCGGCCCCCGCCCGCGCTCCGCGTCGCGCGGGCCCGGGTGCCCAGAGGGTTCGGGTGCCCATGCGGATTCGGGGCGCGCCTACGCGGCCGCCTCATCGTCGAGGGACTCCTCGACCCAGATGACCTTGCCGTGCGAGGAGTAGCGGGTCCCCCATCGCCCGGCAAGAGCGGCGACGATCATCAGGCCCCGCCCGTCCTCGTCCTGGACCCGTGCGTGGCGCAGGTGCGGGGCGGTGGATGCCTCGTCCGAGACCTCGATCGTCAGAGACCGGTCGCGCACGAGCCGGACCGTCGGATTGCCGCTCGCGTGTCGGATCACGTTGGTCACCAGCTCGCTCACGACCATCTCAGCGGTGAACACGTGCGATTCGAGTCCCCACTCCTCCAGTTGGTGGCCGACCCGCTCCCTGAAGTCCGCGACGGAGGCGGGGTTCCGGTCACCCGTCCACGTGGCCACCCGGTCGTCGGGCAGCCGGTGGGTGTGGACGGCGAGGATGGCGGCACCGTCGGCGGTCTGACGGCCGAGGAGTGCCTGGACGATGCTGTCGCAGGTGGCCTTGGGGTCGTGACCTGCGCAGGCGGCGGCCCCCCGGAGCTCGGCCATGCGGTCCGCCCCGCGCCCGCCCGACTCCAGGATCGACTCGGAGTACAGGGTGACCATGCTCTCCGGGGCGACGGTCATGCGCCCCACCTCGTAACTGGCACCCTGCCCGAGCGGTGCGCCGACCGGCACGTCCGCGGGCGTCACTTCGCCGGTCACCGAGGTGACGAGCGGGGAGGGCCAGCCGGCCGATGCGGCGGTCAGTTCCCCGCCCCGGGGGTCGTAGACGGCGTACAGACACCGGGGGGCGTCCGCCGCCGAGGGCCAGGGATCCGGGCTCCCGGGGAGAATCCTGCCTGTGACGTCGTCCAGGTGGGCCAGCAGTTCGTCGGGGGGAAGTTCGAGCGCGGCGAGGGTGCCGAGCGCCGTCCGGAAGCGTCCCATGGTGACCGACGCGTCGAGGCCCTGTTGGGGGACCTGGCCGATGGCGAGGCCGACGCGGGCCGCGGACAGGGCGATGACGTCGAACCAGACGGTGTGCCGGCTCCCCGGCGTGTAGAAGTGCGCCGTGCTCACGGCGGAGAGTTCGGGAAACGTCTCGGGGAGCAGCTTCCGTTGCAGGGTGACCGCCGTGGTGTGTTCCCTCGTGTAGCGGCGCGCGTTCTCGATGTGGATGCACGCCGTGGCGCTGACCTGCTCGGCGAGATCCAGGTCGTGCGGGTCGAACGGCAACGGGTGGCGCGGCCCCCGGTAGAAGCTGGCCAGTCCCAGGACCCGCCCGTGGAACGACAGGGGCAGGACGATCATCGAGTGGATCCGCGCGTCCTTCAGGGCGCCGGTGCGCGCGACGTCGTGCATCAGCCAGTCGGACGGCGATCTGTCGGGGGCGAGCAGCCTCGGTGTGAGGTCGGCCATCGCCTGCGTGTACGGCGTGGGAGAGGTGAAGTAGCTCATCTCCCCCACGGCGTAGACGGCCCGAAGGTTCCCGGGGGCCTCGAAGGCGGCCCGGCGCAGGGCGATGTCGGTGCCGACCGGTGGCGGAGGGGCGTCCGATCCCTGCAGCACCGCGTCGATGAGGTCGACCGAGACCGCGTCGGCGAAGTCCTCGGTGGCCACCGAGGCGAGCTCCCGCGCGGTCCGCATCGCGTCCAGCGTGGTGCCGATCGTCTCGTGCGCGCGGGCGAGGAGGCGCGTGGCGCCCTGGGCGCGGTCCTGTGCGGTGACGTCGTGGATCACCGACCCCGCGCCGATGGTCCGCCGGCCGTCCCTCAGCCGGAAGGCCGTGACCGCGAAGACTCTCGGCTGCCCTCGCCCGTCGTGGCCGTGCACCTTCCCGCGCACGGCCGGATCACCGCCGTCGAGGACCTGTTGCAGGAAGTCCGCCATCGGAAGACGGGAACCGAGGTCGGCCACCCGGTTCCCGAGCACCTGATCCGCCGTGCGTCCGCGCATCGCGAGAACCGCCGAGTTGCTGCGTACGACACGTGACTCGGCGTCGTACATCTCCAGGCCCGCGGTGGACTGCTCGAAGGCCGAGAACTCGAAGGCCGCCTCCAGTTGCGCCGCGCCGGGAGGGGGCGGACCACTCCTCACGGTGACGCGCGTCGTGGCGTCGTCGCGGGTGGCGTCGAGAGAGAGGGAGACCTGTCCGGGAGGTTCGCCGCCGTCCTCGGACAGCTCCACGAGGGCGCGAAGCAACTGCCCCGCGCTCATGCCCTCGGTGTCCGCAGCGGAAAGCGACGGATACCTCTTCGCACCGTCGTGCCATTCGGAGACGTTCCCGCTGCCGTCCAGGGTGAATGAAGTGTCGTGTGCCATCGTCGGCACCTTCCCGCACAGCCCTTCTCCCGCGGATGGGCGTCGGCGCCCCGGCCGTGCGACGTCTCTTCCAGGCTGATGGCTGGGCGCACGGTCGGCAACCTCGGTCCGCGCGCCGCTCCCGTGTGCCGCCGACGAGCCCTCGGGCGTCGGCAGGACCCGCCGTGCCCTGCGGGCTCCCGCTCGCCGATGATGCGGGGCCGGGGCGGGGATGCGACGCTTGGGGTGCGCTCGGGGGCAAGAGCCGTGGGCCCCGGCCCATCCGATCGCGCGACGGAAGGATCGTCATGATCCGTTTGATGCGCCCCCTCCTGTACGGGGCGGCAGCCGGAGCGGCCGGGACGACCGCGCTCAACATCGTCAGCTACGCCGACATGGCGATCCGGGGCCGCGCCGCCAGCAACACCCCGGAAGTGACCCTGCGCAGACTGGCCGAGAAGCTGCATGTGCCCATCCCCGGTGAGGGCACGACGCTGGAGAACCGGATCGCCGGACTCGCGCCGATGACCGGATTCGCCGCCGGGCTCGGCATGGGCGCCGCGCTGGCGCTGGCCCGCGCTGCCGGATGGCGGCCGTCCACGGCCGCTCAGTACACCGCGGCCTCGATCGGTGCCCTCATCGGGACGAATGGACCGATGACGGTGCTGGGTGTGACCGATCCACGCACCTGGGGGGCCTCGGACTGGGTCTCGGACATCGTCCCGCACCTGGCCTACGCGTGGGTGACCGTGAGCGTGCTCGACGGCCTGGAGAGCTGACGGCCGGACCGGCCCGCCACCCACGACCCGTTGGAGCGCCGGATGCCGCGAATCACCGATCCGGATGCCGCACTGCGCCGACGGGTCGAGCCGGTGGCTCCCTCGGACGGGCATCCGGCACGCGTACGTAACCGGGCCGGGTCGCGGTGCCCGGGTCGGGTCGCCGGGACTGCCCGATACAGGCGGAATGCTACATTCGTCTGGATCATGTCGCGGCGCCTAGTGAGCGGTTGGGTATGTCTGACGGGAGCTCCGCCTTCACGCGGCAGACGAAGGTCGGCACCACCTCACCCTCACCGTTGCGGACGTTCCTGCGGACGGAGTCCGGCAGTGCGGTGGCGCTCGTGGCGGCGACGCTCGCGGCCCTCGTCTGGGTCAACGTCACGGTCACCGGCTACGAGACGTTCTGGCTGACGGACCTGTCCGTCCGGATCGGCGCGTACGAGCTGCGGCTGTCCCTGCGTTCGTGGGTGAACAGCGGGCTGATGACGTTCTTCTTCCTCGTCGTCGGGCTGGAGGCGCGCCGCGAGTTCGACATGGGGGAACTCCGCGACCGCCGGAGGACCGTACTGCCGCTGGCGGCGGGCACGGGCGGCATGCTCGTGCCCGTCGCCGTCTATCTCGCCTTCAACGCCGGCAGTGGTGCGGCACGGGGCTGGGGAGCGGCGATGTCGACCGACACCGCCTTCGCCCTGGGCATGCTCGCCATCATCGGGCGCCGGACACCCCCGGGGCTGCGGGTCTTCATCCTCACCATGTCGGTGGTGGACGACTTCCTGGCCCTGGCGGTGATCACCGTCGTCTACAGCGAGAGCGTGCGTGTGCCCGTGCTCGTCTGCGCCCTGATCGCCCTGGGCGTGATCCTCCTCTCCTGGCGGCTGTGGGTACGCCGCGGTGTGGTCTACGCGGTGCTGGCACTGGCCATCTGGGTGGTCTTCCTCGAATCCGGCGTGGAGCCCGTGGTGATCGGTCTCGCCATGGGCCTTGTGACCTGCGCGTATCCGGCGTCGCGTGAGGACCTGGAGCGCGCGACGGGATTGTTCCGGCTCTTCCGCGAGCAACCGACGCCTGAACTGGAGCGGTCCGTGCGCGCGGGCCTCACCTCGGCCGTCTCCCCGAACGAGCGCCTGCAGAGGCTGTTCCACCCGTGGACCAGCTATGTGATCGTCCCGCTCTTCGCCCTGGCCAACGCCGGAATCCACATCACCGGCGACGAGTTGGCGCGGTCCTTCTCCTCGCCCGTGACCCTCGGCATCCTCGTCGGGTACGTGGCCGGCAAGCCTCTGGGCGTCCTCGCGGCGTCGGCACTGACCACCGCCCTCAGCCGCGGGCGGATCAGGCCTCCCGTCGGCTGGGGGGCCATCCTCGTCGGGGGAACCCTGTCCGGCGTCGGTTTCACGGTGTCCCTCCTCATCGCGACCCTCGCCTTCGACGGCCCCCGGCTCACCGAGGCGAAGATCGGCATCCTGAGTGCGGTGCTGTGCGCCTTCCTGGTCAGCCGGTTCGCCACCGTCGTCATCGCCCTGTTCCCCCGCCGGCTGCGGGTACGGGCCCTGCTCGGCAGGGCGGAGACGATCGTCGACCTCGCCGTACCCGTGGATCCCGCGCGCGACCACGTGCGGGGACCGCAGCACGCGCCGGTCACCGTCGTGGAGTACGGCGACTACGAGTGCCCGTACTGCGGCGAGGCCGAGCCGGTCCTGCGGGAACTGCTCAGGGACTTCGGCGACGTCCGCTACGTCTGGCGGCACCTCCCCCTGACAGACGTCCACGTGCATGCCCAGATCGCCGCGGAGGCGGCGGAGGCGGCCGCCTCGCAGGGGAGTTACTGGGAGATGCACAGCATGCTGATGGACCACCAGGGGGCGCTCCGGTTCGAGCACCTCGTGGGATACGCCCGTGACATCGGGCTGGACACGGAGCGCTTCCAGCGGGACATGCGCGCCCACGCCGGGTCGGCCCACGTGGCCGAGGACGTGGAGTCGGCCGACCTCAGCGGCGTGGCCGGAACACCGACGTTCTTCGTCAACGGACTCCGGCACCAGGGCGCCTACGACATCGACAGCCTGTCCACCGCGGTGCGCGTCGCGAGGGCGCGGGCCACGGTGCTGCGACGCTGAGAAGACGGCCCCGACCCCGGCCTCCACACGCTTCGTGGCTCGGCAGCTGACGTACATTCACTCCCATGTCACGCATGTTGGGATCCCGGCTGGTCGTTCAGTGAGCGGCTGGTGGGCCTACTTGGAGGAACGGACCCGCCGAGAGGTCGACACGGACGTGCTGAGCGACCTGCGGCTGCGGGCGATCAGGTCCGTGTGGAGGGCCCTGCGCCCGTTGGGGCTGGGCTTGCACGAGGCGGAGCTCGTGGTCCACGCGCGCTACACGGCTCTTGGCGACCAGGTGCAGCGCACGCCGCCCGATCCGCTCGATGTCCCGTCGCTCGCAGCGCGTGCCGCAGCTCTCCCCGGCCGTGCAGCTGCGGTCGAGGCCCTCTGGGACGGCGACACCGTGCACGATTGGTTCGTGCTGCTGGTCGCGATCCTGGACGGCGGGGACGGAGAGGGCCACTTGGCGACCGTCTACCACCGTCGCGGATTCCCCGCGGGTGCTACCGCCGCCGAGGCGGGCCGAGCGCTGGCCGGTCACCTTGGTGTGCCGTTCCACTTCGCCTCGCCGGACGTTCCTGACGACGAGGCCCCCCGATGGCGAGCCGTCCAGCGGCCTGCGGAAGGGCCGTGATCCCTTCGGCTTCCGAGTCATGGGCCGACTGCGGGCAGCAATGCGGGGTCAGGCCTCGATGTACGCGACGACGACCACCGTGCGCAGCGCTGTGACGAAGTACAGGACCCGGACCTCTTCGATCGCGTCGGCGTACTGGCGGAGCGGCGGCTCGGCGCCCGTCCCGGGGAGGGGTTCGCCGATGTCGGGGTCGACGCTGATGACCACGAGGGTGCGGTCCAGGGCGTGCACGGCACGCTCGGAGAGTTCTTCGAGCTGCTTGGCCGCCGAGTCGCTGAAGGCGATGCGGGCCCGCCTGGAGGACATCAGGCCACCGCGGGGCGCTGGGCGGCGAAGTGGGCGAGGCGGGCGTCGCGGAGGTCCTCCCAGGGTGTGCACGCGTCGACGGGCGGCAGCCCGTTGGCCGCGATGTCCTCCAGGACGGCGGCGAGGCGGTCGGCGTCGGCGCGGGTCTTCGCCGCGTAGGCCCGGACCGCGTCGGCCGCCGAGGGCTCCAACTGTGCGCGGACCGCGTCGGGGACGGGCTGTTCGCTCATCGAGGGCTCCTGGCGTGTGTACGGCGTCCCCCTCACGGTAGCGCCGGGTTCCGGGCCCGGTCCCGGGTACGCACGAACCGGTGAACGCCACGCTCGTTGCCACACGTTGGTCGGCTGCCTGACGCCCCTCGAACGCGCCTCCGCTCGAAGGATGCGGCCCCACGCCGGAGCCCGGCGCCGTCGGCCGGACGGGCGGCCGCGACCACGCACCGCCCTCGCCCCACACTCGACCGGCCCACGGACCGCGCGACGAACGCTCTCACCCGATCGGGGCAGTGGCCGACGGACGGGCGTCCGCCGCTTCCCCGCCCGGGACGGCTGGTTCCCCGCCCGGGACGGCTGGTTCCCCGCCCGGGACGGCCTCCCCCACGCCGCCGGACGCGTACGCGCCACGGCGGCTCCTCGGCGTGACACGTTCGGCGCGCCTGAAGCTGACGCACGCTTCGTCCTGATATGCGGTCTTCTGTGCCCCGTCTTAGCCTACTGACACTGCTCACATAATCGACGGCCGGTCCAGCCGGCGGAGGGCGAGCTTCCATGGCTGAGCGAGCAAAAAGACTCGGACTGGTCGGCGAACTGTCGGCCGAGTTCGCGGGCACCCTGATCCTCATCCTGTTCGGGTGCGGTGTGGTGGCCCAGGTAGTGGCGGGCGGCGCCCTGACGGATCCGCCCGGCGGGCTCGGGAACCACGACAGCATCTCCTGGGCATGGGGCCTGGGTGTCACCCTCGGCGTCTACGTGGCGGCTCGGCTGAGCGGTGCTCATCTGAATCCCGCTCTGACCATCGCCCTCGCCACGTTCAGGGGATTCCCCTGGAAGAAGGTCGCTCCCTACGCGCTGGCCCAGACGGCCGGCGCGTTCGTGGCTGCCCTCCTCGTCCGCTGGAACTACACCGAGGCACTGGCGAAGGCCGACCCCGGACACACCGAGAAGACGCAGATCGTCTTCTCCACGCTGCCCGCCAACGGCAACACCGCTCTGCCGGTGCACGAGTGGGGCGCCTTCCGCGACCAGGTCATCGGCACGGCGATCCTGCTCCTGCTGGTCATGGCCATCACCGACATGCTGAACACACCGCCCGGCGCGAACCTGGCACCGTTCATCATCGGCCTGGTCGTGGTGGCGATCGGCATGGCGTGGGGAACCAACGCGGGATATGCGATCAACCCCGCCCGTGACTTCGGCCCCCGGCTCGCGAGCTTCATCACCGGCTACGACGGAGCCTGGCGGGACCAGTACGGGAATCTCTACTTCTGGGTCCCCATCGCGGGCCCCGTGGTCGGCGCCCTGCTCGGCGGGGGTCTGTACAAGGGCTTCATCGGCCGATTCCTGCCGGTCGCCGAACCCGAGCCGCCGGGACGCGTCCCGGCACCCCAGGACTGACGGCACCGGCCGGAGAGGTGAAACATCATGGCGGACTTCATCGGCGCGGTGGACCAAGGCACCACCAGCACCCGATTCATGATCTTCGATCACGGCGGCAACGAGGTCGCCAAGCACCAACTGGAGCACGCCCAGATCCTCCCTCGTTCGGGGTGGGTGGAACACGACCCCGTGGAGATCTGGGAACGGACCAACTCGGTGATCCAGAACGCCCTGAGATACGGCGGCCTGTCACCGACCGACCTGGCGGCCATCGGCATCACCAACCAGCGCGAGACGACGGTGGTCTGGGACCGCCGCAACGGGCGTCCCTACTACAACGCCATCGTGTGGCAGGACACGCGTACGGACGTCATCGCGGCGAACCTCGAACGCTCGGGCAAGGGCGACGTCATCCGCCGGAAGGCCGGCCTACCGCCGGCGACGTACTTCTCCGGCGGGAAGATCCAGTGGATCCTGGAGAACGTCGACGGGGTGCGGGAAGCGGCCGAGGCCGGCCACGCCGTCTTCGGCAACACCGACGCCTGGGTCCTGTGGAACCTGACCGGTGGTCCTGACGGCGGCATCCACGCCACCGACGTGACCAACGCGAGCCGCACCATGCTGATGGACCTGGAGACGCTCGACTGGGACGACGAGCTCCTGGGCTTCTTCGGTATCCCCCGGAGCATGCTTCCCAAGATCAATCCGTCCTCGCACCCGGAGGCGTACGGGGCGACCCGCACGTCGCGGCCCCTGCGCGCCGCCATCCCCATCGGCGGCGTCCTCGGCGACCAGCAGGCTGCCACCGTCGGACAGGTCTGCTTCTCCCCCGGCGAGGCCAAGAACACGTATGGCACGGGCAACTTCCTCGTGCTCAACACCGGCCATGAACTGGTCCGCTCCGAGCACGGGCTGCTCACCACGGTGGCCTACCAGTTCGGTGACGAGCCGGTGGTGTACGCGCTGGAGGGTTCCATCGCGGTCACCGGGTCCGCGGTGCAGTGGCTGCGCGACCAGATGAAGATCATCAAGACGGCACCCGAGAGCGAGGAACTGGCGCGCACCGTCGAGGACAACGGCGGGATGTACTTCGTCCCCGCGTTCTCGGGTCTGTTCGCGCCGTACTGGCGCTCGGACGCCCGCGGAGCGATCGTCGGCCTGGCCAGGTACAACGACAACGCCCATCTGGCCAGGGCGACCCTGGAGGCCATCTGCTACCAGAGCCGCGATGTGGTCGAGGCCATGGAGCAGGACTCCGGCGTCCACCTCGACGTGCTCAAGGTCGACGGTGGTGTCACGGCCAACGACCTCTGCATGCAGATCCAGTCGAACGTGCTCGGTGTCCCGGTCAGCCGTCCTGTGGTCGCGGAGACGACCGCGCTCGGCGCGGCCTACGCGGCCGGACTCGCCACGGGCTTCTGGGAAAGCACGGACGAACTGCGTACGCACTGGGCCGAGTCCAAGCGCTGGACACCCGAGTGGTCCGAGGAGCAGCGCGCGGAGGGGTACGCGGGCTGGAAGAAGGCGGTGGAGCGCACCCTCGACTGGGTGAAGGTTCCCTGAGCCCTTCGGAGTCCCGGGTTGCCGGGACGCTCCGCGGGGGCGCCCCGTGGCAACGTCAGGCCGGCCGGCATCAGTTGATGTCGGCCGGCCCACGTGCGTGCCGGTGAGCGAGGCGGCCGGAGGCGCGCAGAGGGAGTAATCTCCTGGCGAGCCGCGCCTGACAGTGCGGACGAGGAATCGGCCGGGGAGTGACATGGTGCGGGCGTTCGGAGCGGTGATACCGGTTCTCGCTCTGGTGGCGACGGCGGCGGGGTGTTCCTCGTCCACGGGCGGCGACGAACAGTGGCTGGCCGAGCAGCAGGGAACCTACTGCTCACGATTGGGGACGTGGCAGAAGGCCGAGAACGCGGGCACGCAGGCTCCGACGCCGTCAGGGTTCGACGAGGTGGGGGCCATGGCCCAGGACGTCCTCCTCGCGATGCACGCGCTCCGGGACGAGCCCGTCGGCGGGGGCCGCACCCTGGGTGAGGCGACGGCTGCAGCGATGAACGGCAGCGACCCGGAGGCGGTGGAACGCCTCGTGACGTACTGCGAGGACGCGAATTTCGAGACGCCGCCGCGCTGAGACCGCCCGGCCCTCGCGTCGCCGGCCCGGAGGGAGGCGGGATCGTACGCGAACACCGCGTGTACGACGGGATTTCGCTCCGGGCCCGGATCAAAGGAACCCAGGCCGACGGGCCGGAGGTGGGGGCCGGGATCTGCTGAGTGACGACCACCTGCCGGCCCACCGCGGGTTCCCGAGTGCTCTGCGGCTCATGCTCGCCTCCCGACGGTCCTCGGGCGGCCGGAACCGCCTGTCGGAATCACGGGAGGCGACACGGGAACCCGCGGCCGGTCGATGTCCGGGTCAGCGGATCTCGACGGTCCTGCGCTCCTTCAGGGACGCGCAGTTGGAGTTCTCCACCGACACGTACACGTTGTCGATGTTGCCGCCCCAGCTCACGCAGTAGCCCTTGCCGTAGACGCGGGCGGGGCCGGCGTACGACGTGAAGTTCCCGTTGTCACCGGCGTACTCGTCGGTGGCGGGGACGTAGATGTACGTGGACATGGGCTTGGCCTTGCCCGGGTTCGTCCGGATGGTCGTGACGCAGTTCTTGCCGTTCGTGGAGTTGTACGTCAGGTAGACGGTCCCCAGCGAGCCGACGGGCACGGAGTTGACGGTCTTGTAGGCACTGCCGCAGACCCCCTGCGGCGTGACGTTGGGTGCGGCGGAGGCGGTGGCACTGAACGCGGTCGTGGCCCCCACCACCAGTGCGGTCACCGCTCCGGCAGTCGCGATATTGCGCCTGATTCCCATTATTTCCCCCTTGTGTCCCTGAGAGCTGTTTGCTCCTGCTTGATGTGACCCACGAAGCGCACAGATGGTTGTGCGGCAATCACTCCGAGGTGTCGAGTGCCGGCCGGGGGCGCCGGACGGGACAGCCCGTGCCTGCCGTTGCCGACAGACGGGCAGTCAGGCCTCTTCGTGGCGATGGCACCCTCGTGGCGATGGCGCCCTCGTGGCGATGGCGTCGACCACCCGTGCGGCTCGGAACCGTGGTGCGCCGGTTTCGAACAACGAACTTCACAGCACCACCACACCTGCATCATTGGCTGAATCCAGCACCTCCGCCGTTCCAGGTGATCCGGAAGCGATGACCCCCCGCCCTCGACGGCGATCGGTCGAATCAAGGCAGGCAAATCGATGGGTGAACTGTGTGGAGCGTGTAGCACAGGAGCTGCCCCCTGTTCGAGTCGGTCACACTTTGCGTAAAAGAATGCCTACGTGACCTTGTCGGTGTGAGTAGCATCAGCGACCACACACTTTGAAGCTCAGCCAACGACGAGGATCACATGGCCAAAAATTCTCCACCAGCCGGCATCAGTGCGGATTACACGCAGCGAATCGCCGACGACCTGTCGGCGAACCGCAGTGCGCAGGAACGAGTGCGTGCGGAATTGACGAGTCTTCAGGAACAGCTCGTCCACCTGGAGAGCGGTGAACAGGTCCTGATCAAGATGCAGGCGGTGCTGGACAGCACGGCGGAGCCGGCCGCTCCCACCGTCGGCACGCGGGCGACCGCCTCGGTCCCGTCGGCACGCCGGGCCAAGGGCAAGCCGGCGGCCCGCAAGCGGGCGGGGAAGTCCGCGTCGGAGCCGGCGAAACCGAAGTCCGCCGCCGCGAAGGGCGGGGCGCCCAAGGCCACCGGCGAGCCGACATGGCGCGAGCTGGTCGGGAAGTACCTGTCGAGCCAGCGGGAGCCGAAGTCCTCGGCCGAGGTCGCCGCCGCACTGACGGAGGAGCAGCCGAAACGGGGTGTACAGGTCGCGGTGGTGCGCAACACGCTCGAACAGGGCGTCGCACAAGGCCTGTTGGAGCGTCACAAGCAGGGACGCTCCGTCTTCTACGGCGTCGTCTCGTCCGGCGCGTCCGCCGATGCCGCCCCCGGGACGGCCGAGGCGCACGCGCGATAGCCCGCCGATCCGCCGGCCCGCTCGCTCGGTGGTCGACGGCACGAGGCACCGACATCCGGGACGCCCTGTCACCGCGGCTCACTCAAGTGAATCGGCGGTCAGGGCGTCCGCCACGTCGCGTCGGAGAGCGACCCATGGGCCGCACCACGGTCGCTGATCCTGCCCTGAATCACCGTGGCCGCGAGCGGCCGTGCCCGGGGTCCTGCGCGAATGCTCCCCCACGCCCGGTGGACCGCGATGTCACGGAGAAGGGCGCTGTCCCGTCGTGAGGAGTGCAAGCGATTCTCTGTGAAGGAGTGGCCGATGGACCTCGCACCGCGGACGGACTCGGGTTTCCCGGTCGGTCGGGCGCCGGGAGGGGCAGAGCACTCTCCAGGGCGGTACCGGGCCTCCGGGCCGGGAACCGCTGTCACGTGTCGTCGCTCGGATCGCCGCACCGCCTCTCGTGCACCCCGATCAGTGAGGAGTGGTCGCACATGAGCAGGACCGAACAGTTCCAGGAGCTGCGGCCGCTTCTCTTCTCCATCGCGTACCGGATCCTCGGCAGCGTCAGTGAGGCAGAGGACGCCGTCCAGGAGACCTGGTTGCGCTTCGAGACCTCCTCGACGGAACCGCGGTCGGTCAGGGCGTTCCTCTCCACCGCGGTGACCCGGATCTCCGTCGACGTGCTGCGGTCCGCACGTAGGCGCCGGGAGGAGTACGTGGGTGCGTGGCTTCCCGAACCGCTGCTCACCGACCCGTACGAGGACCCGGCGCGCTCGGCGGAGCTGGCCGACTCGGTGTCGATGGCGGCCCTGCTGCTCCTGGAACGCCTCAGTCCGCTGGAGCGGGCGGCGTTCGTGCTGCGGGAGGTGTTCGGCTTCGGCTATCCCGAGGTCGCCACCGCGGTCGGACGGTCGGAGGCGGCGTGCCGGCAGCTGGTGGTGCGGGCACGCCGCCACATGACCGCGGGCCGCCCACGCTTCGAGGCGGACCGGAAGGAACGGGAGGCCCTGGCCGCGCGGTTCTTCGACGCCCTTCGGGAGGGCGACGTCGCCGGGCTGCGGGATCTCCTCGCCGCGGATGTGACGCTGGTCGGCGACGGTGGCGGGAAGGCGCCCCAACTCGCGAGGGCCGTCAACGGCGCCGAGAGCGTGGCCCGGCTCCTGGCCTCCGTGTTCCCCTCGATGGTCCGGACGCATGTCGTCCTCGAACCGCACGAGGTCAACGGCCGGCCGGGCGCGGTCTTCCGGGACCGGGAGGGCAGGGTGCTGCACACGATGACACTCGATGTGCTCGACGGACGGATCACGGCCATCGGCACGGTCATCAACCCCGACAAGCTCGCGCATCTGGGCCCGGTGGCGGACGCGTGGGCTCTGCATCGCGAGGTCCGTGCGGCACGCAGGCTCTCGGGCTGAAGGGGCGGTCGCTGCGGCCACGTGTGCGGGGCACGGTGGGAAGCGGCGGCCACCCGTTCGGATGAACCGGATCCGGCCCGGGAATAGCGGCGGCGGAGTGCTGTTGATGCAGACCATGACTTCTGAGACGCGCACGGCATTCGGACGGGTCGGCATCTGGAGCGGCGCCCTGCACGGGTCGCGGACCGACGACGCGGGCAGGCGGGCGATCGCTCAGGCGGTGGCCGAGCTCGACGACCTGGGGTACGGCACCTTGTGGATCGGCGGCAGTCCCTCGCCCGACGACGCGGCAGCCCTGGTCTCCGCCACCTCACGCGTCACCGTGGCCACCGGCATCCTGAGCATCTGGGACCACACCGCGGAGGAGGTGGCGGCGAGTGTCGAGGCGCTCGCCCCGGACGCACGGCGACGGTTCGTCCTCGGCCTGGGTGTCAGCCACGGCCCCATGGTGCCGCAGTACGCGAAGCCGTACAGCGCCATGGTGTCCTACCTCGACGCGCTCGACGCGGCAGGTCCGGCGGTCGACTCCGGACGACGGGTTCTGGCGGCGCTCGGCCCGAAGATGCTGAAGCTCGCGACCGACCGCGCCCTCGGCGCGCACCCCTACCTCGTCACCGCCCAGCACACGGCGGAGGCGCGCGAGGCACTGGGCCCCGACGCGCTGCTCGCCCCGGAGCTCTCGGTCGTACTCGATACGGACATCGAGCGGGCCCGCACCACGGCGCGAACCATGCTGGCGATGTACCTCCAGCTCCCGAACTACACCGACAACCTGCTGCGCCTGGGCTTCACGCGGCGCGACTTCGAGGACGGCGGTAGCGTCCGTCTGCTCGACGCCCTCTTCGCCCTGGGGGACGCCGAGCAGGTGAGGGCCCGAGCGAGGGAGTACTACGACGCGGGTGCGGACCACATCGCCTTCCAGGTGCTGACCGCCGACGGGGGTGGCTCAGGTCTGCCGATGTGTGAATGGCGGGCGCTGGCCGCCGTGTTCGCCGACGAACTCGGGGCTCCCGGGCGGCCGGCGTCCGGGAGTGTCCGGGAACCTTAGGCAGGCGATCCGGCGCCCGTCGCCGCCGTGCACGGGCCCGAGGCCGTGGTCCCGCCACCCCGCATGGTGGCGGGTCACGGCCTCGGGCTTTCCCCGGCGCCGCTTCACCACGTGCGGCGGCCGCAGGGCGCCCGCCCACGGAGACGTGGACGAGACGGGCCGGAGAGCGGGCACCGGTTCCATCGCCCCGGGCCTGGTTCCCGTCATGGCGGGGATGCGACGCACTGGAGGTGCGATGGACAGCACGACAGCCTTACTCGCGACAAGCCGCCACAGACCGGAAGGCGGCGGGCGGAGACGGGCGGGCACGGGGGCTCGGCTGCGGTGGTGGTCACGCTGCGCCTCGGCGGTGGCGGCCGCCCTGACCGCCGCCCTGCTGACGGCACCGACGGCCACGGCCGCGCCCGCCGCGGCTCCGGCCCCCTGCCCTCAACTCCCCTGCGAGGGAGCCGATCCCGGGCTGGTGACGGCCTGGGCGTCGGGCGGAGCGCCCAAGGTCCTGAAGGAGACGACGCTAGCTTCGGGCACCCGGATCACCCTGTACACGGGCAAGCCCGCCTGGGACACGAGCCGCACCTACGCGTGGGCCGATGTGCGGTTCGGGTCCGGGGTCACGGCGGGACACGCGTGGCTGCGCGCCGAGGAGAACTGGGGCGACGGCATCAACATCAAGCTGACGCTGCAGCACCCGCGTTCGTACCGTGACACGACCGGAACCAGCGGCATGTTCGTGTACTCGACCGCCATCCCGCAGGGCGCCTACACCAACAGCGCCTGCGTGACGGACGGCACCCAGCGCGGCTGTGTCGCCTCCTACGGTGCCGAGGTGGTCCCGGCCGGACCGTGCGAGGGATGGTGTCCGGACGCCGACCCGGACGCGATCCCGGCGACCGACTGGTCATACGTGGACCGCTCCGAATTCGACCGGGTCGAGCTGCCGTCGGGCGCGTTCGTGCAGAAGGCGGACGGGCGCCTGAAGCAGGGCAGTTATCTGGGCTGGGCCGAGGGCGGGCTGCCGTCGGGTGGACGGTTCTGGCTGGAGGCCTGGCAGGGTGAGGGGCGTTGGGGGCCGGTCTACACCGCGTTCACCCCCGCGGGCGCCTCCCGGACGACGACGGGCTCGACCCGTGCGTACTCCTGGCTGCCGGAGCTGCGGGCCTGCGTCAGCGACACGACGGGCACGCTGTGCACGAGGGACCCGGACGCGGCGGCCACGGTTCCGTCGCAGGCTCCGTGCGCCGAACTCCCGTGCACGGACATCGACCCGGCGAGCGTGACCGAGTGGATGCCGAGCTACAAGCCCTACGTGATGGAGGAAGCCAACATCTTCCAGGGCGGCAGCCTGAAGATCTACCGGGGCCGCCCGGCCTGGGACCCGCACCACATGTACTACTGGGGTGAGGCCGAACTCCCGCCGGGCCGCGCCGACGTCTCCGCCACCCTCATGCGGCACCCGTCCGGCGGAGCCGACTCACGCACCGCCCGCCCCGAGCCGTTGCCCGGTGCGCGGCTGACCGCCTCGGGCACGACGAAGATGGTCGCGCTCGACCCGCTGTCGAAGGACGAGATCGCCGGGCTGGTGGTGGACGGCAAGGACTGGGCGTTCGCCACCCAGCAGGGCAACAACATCGACAAGTCGTGGACGACGGGCGCGATCGGTCCGTGCGCACCGGGCCAGAGGTGCGAGGGCGTCCTCGCGAGCAGCGTCACCACGTGGGCCTCGGTCGCGACCGACTGGGCGACGGTGGCTCTGCCCAGCGGCGCCCGGGTCACGCTGACGGGCTCGCGGCCGAAGTGGTCCGTGACCGACTACTACGCCTGGGCTCGTACGGATTCCCCGGGTGTCACCGCCTGGCTGGAGGACCGGCAGCCGGGTGGTTCGTACGCGAAGGTGGCCGACGCCGGCACGATGAAGGCGACGGACGGCCGTGCCGTACGTGCCTGTGTGTCGGACGGCACGACGACGAAGTGCACCACGCCCCTGGGGTGACGCGCGGCGTGGGCCGGGCGGCAAGCCCGGCCCACCTCGCCGGACGCAACGCCGAAAGGGCGGGGCCCGGTCCGACTACCGGCCCCCGCCCCACGGCGTGTCAGCGCCGTGTGCGGACCAGCAGATAGAAGAAGTACGGCGTCCCGATGACCGCGGTCATCAGCCCCGCGCCGAGCTGGGCCGGCGCGATCACCGTGCGGCCGGCGAGATCCGCCAGGCAGACCAGCAGGGCCCCGAGCAGGAGCGCGACCGGGACGACCCGTACGTGCCGCCGTCCGACGAGAGCGCGCGCCGCGTGCGGGGCGACGAGTCCGACGAATCCGATCGTGCCGGCAGCCGCCACCGCGGTGGCGCCGAGCAGCACCGCCAGCACGAGGAAGCCGAGACGCGCCCGGGTGAGGCCGAGGCCGAGGAGCTTCGGGGTGTCCTCGTCGAGCGCGACGAGGTCCAGTTCCTTGCGGCGCGTCACGGTCACGACCACGCCGACGGCGAGCACCAGGGCTACGGGGACGACATCCGGCATGGTGCGCCCGTACGTCGATCCGGACAGCCAGGTGAGTGCCCGCGTCGTGTCGAACGGGTCGCTCAGCACGATGACCAGACTGATCAGCGCGGCAGCCGCGGCCGACACCCCGACACCGAGCAGGACCAGCCTGTTCTGCCCGAAGCCACCACGCGCGGCCAGACCGAAGACGACCGAAGACGCCACGGCGGCCCCGCCGAACGCGGCCGCGGCGATCGCCCACGAGCCGGGGGCCTGCACGCTCGTGACGAGAAGTACGGCACCGAGACCCGCGCCTCCTGAGACGCCCAGGATCCCCGGCTCCGCGAGCGGGTTGCGCGTCACGGCCTGCACGAGCGTGCCGGACAGGGCCAGCCCCGCGCCCGCGAGGAGCGCGGCGGTCACCCGGGGTACGCGGGTGTCGAGGACGTAGGTGACGACCCGTCCCGAGTGGCCTTGCGCCCAGTTGACGACATCGCCGAGCAGGAGCTTCGAGTCACCGAGCAGCACCGCTCCGACCGTCACGCAGGCCAGCACGACGCCGAGGACGACGACGGTCACCAGGAAGGCTGTTCTGCTGGGTATGCGGAGCCGGTCGGGGGCGTCCGCGCCGGCCGTGTCGCGGGTACGGAGTGCCATGACGACGAGGAACACCCCGCCCACGACCGTGGTGACCACTCCGGTCGGCACCTCCACCGCAAGGTCCGCCGGGACCACCGCGCGCAGCAGCACGTCCGAGCCCAGCACGAGCGCCGCACCGACGAGTCCGGTGACCGGGAGGCTCACCCGGGAGCGCGAGAGCCCCCGGAACCGGCGGGAGAGGGGCCGCACGAGCGCGGGAGCGCACAGGCCGACGAAGCCGATCGGCCCGGCGAGCGTCACTGCCGCAGCGGCGAGCAGCGTGGCGAGCACGACGGTGGTGATCCGGGTCCCTCTCACGGGCACGCCGAGTCCCCGGGCGGCGTCGTCGCCCAGGGCCAGCGCGTCGACGCGGCGGGCGACGAGCAGCAGCCCGGCGAAGGCGACGACGATGACCGGTGCCATCTGCGCGACTCCGTCGAACCCGTTCTGTCCGACGCCCCCTTGCCCCCAGCGGTAGAGACCCTCGGTCCGCTGGGGGAAGAGGAGGAGCAGCGCCTCGGTCAATGCGTTGAGTCCCAGGGCGAGCGCACTGCCCGCGAGGACCAGGCGGACGGTTCCCTTGCCGAGCCCGGACAGTCCGAGCACGACGGCGGTGGCCGCGAGTCCGCCGACGAAGGCGGCGCCCGAGGAGGCGAGGAGCGGCAGCGTGGTCCCGGTGACGGCGACGACGCCCAGTGCCAGGTACGAACCGGCGTTGACCGCGAGGGTGTCCGGTGACGCGAGCACGTTCCGGCTGACCGCCTGGAGGGCGGCGCCGGACATGCCGAGCGCCAGCCCGACGAGGACGGCCGCGACCATCCTCGGCAGCCGGGACGCGACGACGACGGAGGCGTCCCCCGCCTCGGCGGTGCCGGTGAGTGCGTGCCAGACCTCGGCGGCACCGACGTCGGCGGTCCCCTGGGTGATGTCCACCGCGGCGAGCACCACGACCAGGAGGGCGAGCGCGGCCGCCACCGCGACCGCGCCCGTCGTGGCCGCGGCGGTGCGGTCACGGCCGACCGCGGTGTTCTCGATGACGGCCACGGCGGACTACTTCTTCGTCAGGGCGTCGACGAGGGAGTCGATGTACGCCTCCATCGAGCGGGGGCCGCCGAACATCCAGACGCCGTCGGGCAGCCGGTGCACGTCGCCGTTCTTCACGAAGGGGAGCGACGTCCACACGGCGTTCTTCGCGAGGCCGCTGAACGCGTCGCCGTCGGCGTCGTTCGCGACGTACGTGAACTGGACGTCGCCGAGGCCGGTGAGGCCTTCGACGTCGGTGGTGGCGAGGCCGTAGTCCTTGTCACCCTTGACGGTCCAGGCGTTCTTGAGGCCGAGCCGCTCGTTGACGGCGCCGAGGAGGGAGCCGCCCGTGTAGGCGCGGATGGACACCTGGTTCGCCTGGACGTAGCCGTCGGCGGACGCGATCTTCGCACCGCCGAGTCCGGCGTCCTCAAGGGCCTTCTTGCCTTCGGCGACGCTCGCCTCGAAGTCCTTCTTGAGCGCGTCGGCCTTGGTCTCGGTGCCGGTGGCCTTGGCGATGAGGTCGATGCTGTCGTTCATCGTGCCGATCTGGTCGGCGGCGTCGGCCGCGGTCACCTCGATGACGGGCGCGACCTTGCGGAGCTGTTTCACGACGGCGGGCGAGAGGTCGGTGGTGGCCACCACGAGGTCCGGCGCGAGCGCTGCGACGGTGTCGATGCTCGGCTCGCCGCGGGTCCCTATGTCCTTGGGGTCGCCGGTGAGCGGGGCGGCGGTGTTCCACGCGGTGTAGCCCTTGACGTCGGCGACCCCGACCGGCGCCACGCCGAGGGCGACCAGGTCCTCGATGACGTTCCACTCGGTCGCGACGACCTTCTTGGCGGGGCCGTCGAGGGTCACCTTCACACCGGTGTCGTCGGTGAGCGTGATCTTGCCTGCGGGCTTGTCGGCTGCGGCGGGGGCGTCCGAGGTCGGCTCGGTGGTCCCGCAGGCGGCCAGGGAGAGTGCGGCGACGGCGACGGCGGCCGTGGCGAGGAGGTTGCGTCTCATCGGGAGGTGCTGAGCCTTTCGGATCTGGAGTGGTGACGGCCGATCGCGCGGGTGCGCAGGCGGCCGGTCGACGGGTCGGTGCCGACGTCGATGCGGATGCCGTAGACATCCGTCAGGAGTTCCGGCGTGAACACGTCTTCGGGGGCTCCGTCGGCGACGATGCGCCCCGCGTTCAGCAGGGCGACGCGGTCGGCGACGGCAGCCGCCTGGTCGAGGTCGTGGAGGACGACGCCGACGGCGATTCCGTGGTCGTCGGCGAGATCGCGTATCAGGTCGAGGAGTTCGACCTGATAGCGCAGATCGAGGTAGGTGGTCGGTTCGTCCAGGAGGAGGACGCCCGTCTCCTGTGCGAGACAGCTCGCGAGCCATACGCGCTGGAGCTGTCCGCCGGAGAGCTGGTCGACGCCCCGATCTGCCAGTTCCCCGACGCCGGTCAGACCGAGCGCGCGGTCGACCGCGGCGGTCCCCCGGGGGTCGGGACGCCCCCAACGGCCTCGATACGGGTAGCGGCCGAAATCGACGACGTCCCGGACCGTGAGCCCACCCGGCGTGGACCGGGACTGGGTCAGGAGCGCGACGCACCGCGCGAACTCGCGGGCGTTCAGGGCGAAGCCGTCCGCGGCCTCGTCCGTACCCGGGTCGACGGTGAGCGAGCCGGCGCGAGCGGTCTGCAGGCGGGCGAGCGTCCTCAGCAGTGTGGACTTCCCGCTGCCGTTGGGCCCGACGAGGACGGTCACCTCGGCAGGCCGCAGGGCGATGGCCGCCCCGTGGACGACATCGACCTTCCCGTACGCCACGGTCACACCGTCGGCGGACAGGCCGTGGCCACGCGTCAGAGGCATGCCCTCGGCCATCAGGGCATGCGTAGCACCAGAAGTGCTCTCACCAGCTCTCATGGACATTAGGTTAGCCTCACCTAATGCGTACTGTTGACCGCACCCCCCTCATGGACGGCGTGAGCCGTCCCGAGCGCCGCCGCAGGGTGCGGCGCCGCGGGCCGGAGGAGCCCACCCGGCGTCTGCGGGCGGAGTCAGCCGAGTTCGATCGTCGTCGCGGCGAACAACCCGCCGGTGTCGACGTCCGGGGTGCGGCCGGTGTACATGCGGGCGCACTCGAAGGTGGCCTCCAGCCCGAGGCTTTCCATCAGCTTCATGGACGCCGAGTTGATGTCCGGTACGTCCAGGGCCACGGGGTCGCCGGGCGTCCGGCCCGCGAGTTCGTGGACGAGAGAGGACGCGATGTCCTGCGACGAGGCGTAGAGCGGGCCGATGCGGGATCCGGTCACGGCCGGCCGCATGACGGCGAATCCCTCCAGTCTCCCGTCACGCACCGCTGCCAATGAGGTGTGTGAGCGGTGGCCGATCCACTGGGAGAGGAAGGCCTGACGGTCCGCGGGGAAGAAGCGCCGGTCGTAGTCCGCGAGCACCCCGAAGGGCACGTCACGTCCGTCCAGCAGCCGGACGCCCGGCGCCACCCCGCCACCGGCCGGCACGCCCGCGTGGCGCACGTGGGTCCACACGCGCCGGAATCCGGACCTGCGGTAGTTCTCCTGCTGCTCCACCACTCCGTCGAGCCCGACGTTGCGGCCGGCGAGGTGGTCCATCGCGGCGTGCCACATGCGGATTCCGTATCCCTGCCCGCGTACCTCGGGGCGGGCGATGTAGAACCCGAGGAAGCCGAAGTCCGCGCCGTAGCGCACGGCGGAGACGGAGGCCACGGGTTCACCGTCGAGCTGTCCGAGGAAGAAGCCTCGGGGGTCGGCCGAGTGGAGGAGCAGGGCGTCGGAGAGGCCCGGGTTCCAACCCTCGTCCTCCGCCCACTCGGTGAACCTCGACATGCCCGCGACACTTGCTGTGGCCACTTCGAACGACGGCACGGCTCGGCTCCTCACGGGTGGCGGCATGACGCGACTGACCCGGGACGCGGCCTCATCACCGCGCGCACACCCGGCGAACTGAGCCTAACGAGCTCGTGCGTGGCTGGGGTCCGACAGCGCACCCTCGAAGCGCTTCAGCGGCTCCCCGGGACGCGGTCCGCACCGGATACGCGGCGTGAACGCCCCTGCGTCCGGCGGCATTCCGGCCGGAGGCAGGACCAGGACACCCGGCAGGGGGCGGCAACTCGTACGGGGGACGCCGGCCGACCACGCCGGCTTGACCATCGCATCCCCATCCCCTCCCTCTCGGGGTCGCCGACGGACGCAGCAGGTGAACTCGCCTGCATGAAGGCCCAATTATTCCTCGCGGCAGGCAAGGCCGGTGGGCGTCCTCCGTCTCGACGGGACAGCGCATCCGCGGCAGGGAATCGCCCCTCAGATCGCCAGCCAGGCGAGCGAAGCGACCACGAGCGCGCTCACACCGGTGTCCAGGGTGGGCTGGAGGACCGGGGCGAAGTGCGGGCTGTGGTTGGCCGGCACCGGGGCAGCGCTCCGTCCGTCCACTCCCTCACCCTCGTGCGGCTCCGGGGCGCCTGCGCCGATACCCCAGTAGGTGAACGGGACACCGAACGCGTCGGGAATCCTGCTCATGTCCTCGCTCGCGGTCTGGAGGTCGATGGTGTGCGCTTCGGAGCCGAAGTGCTCGGCGAACACCTCGGCGACGCGCCGCGTCGTCTCGTCGTCGTTGACCGTGGGGGGAAAGGAGACGATCTTCTCGATCAACGGTGGCTTCGGCGCCCCGGAGGCCTGGCACTCGGCCGTGACGATGCGCTCGATGGCCTGCAACACGTGGGTGCGTGTGTGGTCGTCGTACGTGCGCACGTTGACCTGGATGACCGCATGGTCCGGGATGATGTTGGGGCCGGTCCCGGCGTGAATGCTGCCCACCGTGACCACGACCGGGGTCAGCGCCGCGATCTCCCGGGAGACGATCGTCTGGAGGCGCACGACGATCATCGCGGCCATCACCACGGGGTCGACCGCGGTCTGCGGCATGGCGCCATGGCCTCCCCGGCCGTGGACCGTGATCCGCAGACTGTCCGCGGCGGACATGAACGATCCGGCCCGGGTGCCGACGTAACCCGCCGGATAGGGCAGGACGTGCTGGGCGAGCACCACGTCGGGGCGTGGGGCCTTGTCCGTGAGGCCGTCCGCGACCATGGCGTCGGCGCCGTCGCCCCGTTCCTCGGAGGGCTGGAGAAGTGCCACGAACGTGCCCTTCCAGGCACCCATGGACTCGGACAGCAGGCGCACGCAGCCGATCAGGGAGGCGATGTGCACGTCGTGCCCGCAGGCATGCATCACCGGCTGCTCCGTGCCGTCGCGCCCCTTCACCGTCACGGTGGAGGCGTAGGGCAGTCCCGTCTGCTCCCGGATCGGCAGGCCGTCCATGTCGGCCCGGACCATGACCGTCGGGCCGTCACCGTTGGTCAGGACCCCGACGACACCTGTGCCGCCGATGCCCTCGACGACCCGGCAACCGAGGCCGCGCAGAAGATCGGCCGCCTTTCGAGCCGTGCGGTGCTCCTCCAGCCCCAGTTCGGGGTTCTGGTGGAGATCCTTGTAGAGATCCTCGATGTCGTCGCGGATGCTGTCGAGGCCTGCCAGCACGGTGCGGGCGCTGTCGGTCATCCTGACTCCCTTTGGTTGCTCACGTCTTCGCTGGTCAGGCCGAGATTACCGGCCGTCGGCGACGAGACGGGCCACCCGGCGCGACACGCCGGAGCCCGCGGTCCCGTGTTCCCCGGCAGCACCGTCGCGACGAGCGGAGCATGACGGTTCCGCGCGACCGGGCGAAGTCTCCTCCATTCCACGCGACCGGCCCGAAGTCGCTTCCCATGCAGGTCGGCTGCTCACGCAGGCCGCGCCACGGATCCGTCCCTGACGCGTGCATCACAGTCGTCCGGTCGTCTCGGGAGCGGCGGAGCGCATCAGCGCAGGTGCCGGGCGAAGAATCGCAGCGAGTCGGCCGGCTCGAGTTCCGGGAGGTCGGCGTGCCTGCCGGGGCCGGCGTGCAGCGTCTTGTCGGCGGAAGCCAAGGCATCGAACAGGGCCAGGCCGTCGGCCCGCGGCACCCGCTCGTCGTCCCACTGCAGACGGAAGTCGACGGGAACGGTGATCCGGGAAGCCGTGCCGTCGACGAGCAGTCCGCCCAGTCCGAGCACCGCGGCGCGGACCCGGGGCTCGGCAGCGACGAAAGGCACACCGAGTCCGCAGCCCAACGACACCCCCCAGTAACCGACGGGACCCGCTCCCACGTGATCCAACCGCTGGACCGCGTCCAGGACCGCCCGCCACTCGGGAACGGTCCGACGGGCCACGAGCGCCTGGAAACCTGCGACGAGCGGTGCCAGGTCTTCGCCCGCGTCGACACGCGCCCGGTTCTCCGTCGCGATCCGGTCGAGCACGTCGTCCGTGGGCCGGTCGCCGTGGCCGGGCACGTCGACCGCGACCACCGCGAAATCGCCCTCGCACACGAAGTGACGGGCCCTCCGCTCGATGTCCGGGGCCTTCTTGTGCTGACCACCGCCGTGTCCCATGAGGATCAGGGGGCGGGTGCCGACGGCACCCTCGCGTGTCCACAGCACACCGGGAAGGCCGCCGAGGGAGAAGAGCTGCTCGGATACACCGTCGGACAGGAAACGAGAGAGGAAGCGCATGCGTTCGGGCCTTTCGGGGTGCCTTGTGCGGGCACTCCCTCAGCCTGTGCGCGTGAGGGAGTCCCGACCTGTCAGAGCGTTGACCGGACTCACCTCCTCGGTTCGCAGAGCTGGGGCGCCACGGAAGGTATCACAGCGGAAACCCTTCGACAGGGACTGTCTGAGCGGCCATGATCCGCTCTCGTGACGACACCGATGCAGCTTCTGGTACGGACGGCCGCCCGGAACAACGCCGAGTGGTGCGCGGCGATGAGCCGGTCCCACGGAGTGGAGAGCCGGTTCGGCGCAGAGGTCTGGCACGCCCCGACTCGGACACCGCTCTTCCATCCCGATGCCGTGACCCTCACACCGGGCACCACCGCGGCCACGGTGACGGAGGGCGTGGACGCCACGACGCCAGGAGCATCGGTCAAGGACAGCTTCGCCGACCTCGACCTGTCGGCCGACGGCTACCGGATCCTGTTCGAGGCTCAGTGGATACACCGTGCGGCAGGTGAACCCGCCGCCGCTTCCGATCGCGCCTGGGCCGTGGCCGACAGCCCTGCGGCACTGCGCGCCTGGGCCGACGCCTGGGACGAAGGAGACGGTCATGCGGATCTCTTCCGGCCGGAACTGCTGGACGACCCCGCCACCTTCGTGCTCGCCGGGCGAACGTCCGATGGCCGGACGACGGCCGGTGCGGTGGCGAGCCTCAGTGAGAACGCCGTCGGCATCTCCAACGTCTTCGCATCGGAGGGCGGCCCTGACGCGGCCTGGCCCTGCGTGCTCGCAGCGGTACACAGCCTGTTCCCCGCCCTGCCGCTGGTCGGATACGAACACGGCGACGCCCTGGCAGCCGCCGTGCGCCACGGTTTCGAACCGGTCGGTCCACTGCGGATCTGGCTGCACGGTCCGGGGGCTCTGCCGACAGGGTGAGGGAGGGCCCGCACGGCGGGCTGAGCTCGCCCGCTCGACGGCGGCCCCCTGGGAAAAGGCGAGGCCGACCGGGTCGAAGAAGCTGAACTCGGTGTCCAGGACGATGGGACGCCACGGGCGGTCCGCAGGTTCGCCGGGGTGGAACCAGTAACCGATCCAGCCCTTTCCGCCCTTCGCCACGAGTCCGACGTACGTCGCCGTCTCCGTGGCAGCGGAGTCGATCGCCTGCGTCTCCGGGTCCGCGAGCTCCTCCTCGGTCGGACAGCTGGTGTCCAGGAGCGGGTGTGTCTCTCCCGCCTCCAGGACGTCGGGGTCGAGAAGACGGGTGAAGTCGGTAGGGCCGGGGCGGTTCGGCCGCCCGGGACCGACCTCGCGCGCCCAGGTCTGCATCCAGCGCGCCGGGGCACACGGGTTCCAACCGACTAAGGAGCTACGTCATGCTGGCAATCGCAGCGGCAGTACTGTTCTTCATCTCGTTCCTCATCAACGCAGCCGACATCACCACCAACGATGTCTTCTCCTCGGTCAACGTGATGCTGATCGGGCTGGGTCTACTGGCTCTCCACGTCGCCGGCATCGGCCATGGACGTCGAGTCGGCAGACGGTGATATCCGCCTGAACCCGATCGAGTCGGACGGTCTCCGCGCGTTCGCGCACAGCCCGGGTGGGGCTTGCGGGAATCGCCTCGGGGACTGTCCGACTCGTCGGCGTCCGGGGACGGTGGGACCGGCGTCACGCGACGGCCGGGTGGTCGGGCCTCTGGACGTCGCTACGCCGGGCATCGGCGACGGCATCGACCTGCATCGGCCGCCACGTCCTGAGGCGCCGCATCCGTCTCCCGGAACACGTGGCCCGCCGTTCGTCAGTGGCGCGGCGCCGGGTACGCCTTGGGGAGGCGCATGCCGCGGTCGGCCATGATGTCCCGTACGCGGTTCGGGTAGTCGGTGATGATTCCGTCGATGCCCATGTCCATGAGCGCCTCGATGGTCGCGGGGTCGTCACACGTCCACGGGATGACCTTGAGTCCGCGCCGGTGGGCGTCGGAAATCATCTTCTTGTCCGGGTAGAACCGGAAGTCCGGGTCCGCGACGGTCCCGTTCTGGGGGAAGCCGTAGTTGGGGGACAGCGCGGTGACTCCGCTGATCGATGCGGCCGCCTTCACGAAGTCGCCGTCGTAGTCGTCGGCGTCGATGCCGCCGAGCCAGGGTGACGCTCCGGGCTTGCCCACCTGCAGGAAGTCGTAGTTCGTCAGGGCCACCAGGGGGTAGCGGGGCGCGAGCTTGTGCATCGCCTTGAGCGCCCCCCAGTCGAAGGACTGGATGGTGACCTGCTTCTCGATGCCCGAGCGGTGGATCTCCTCGAAGACGCGTCGCACGAAGAGCTCGCGGGGCGCGGTCTGCTCGGGCGCCCCGGCCTCCACCTTGGTCTCGATGTTCAGCTTGATGTGCTTCGCACGGTAGTGCTTGACCAGGTTGAGCACGTCCTTGAGCTCCACCATGCGGAAGCCCTTGATCTGCTCCTGCTCGGGGAAGCCGGGCAGTTGCTGGTAGCCGCAGTCCATGCTCTTGATCTGCTCGAGCGTCAGGTCCTTGATGTACTTGCGGACGTAGGGGTACATGGGGTCACCGGGGGTGACCGGACCGGTGTCCTGGCACTTCTGGGCACTGATCTGACGGTCGTGGTTCACCACGACCTTCTGGTCCTTGGTGATCTGGGTGTCCAGCTCCAGGGTGCTGACCCCCAGGCGTATCGCCTTCCCGAAGCCTTCGAGCGACTCCTCGGTGGTCAGCCCGAGCCCTCCTCGGTGGGCCTGGAGGTCGAATGAGGCTCCGCGAGGCGGTTTGTGATCGTGGTGCTGCGTGTCCGCCTGGGCAACCGCCGGAACGGCGAGTGCGGGAAGAAGGGCCAGGACGGTCGCTGTGTGCCTCAGGGACATGTGTGCCTCGTTACGTTCGTCTTACCGGACGCCGGGAAGCCAATCCGGGGAGGTCGACCACGACACAGACCGGACATGAGAACGGCGTGAACGCCCGCGAAACGGTAACGTCCGAGCAACCCCGGGGCGATCCCTGCCCGCACACCACCGCCCGGCCTCCTGCGGCCTCGGCGGGATGCGGCATCATGGGGGCATGCGGACCCGACCTGTGCTCGTCTACGACGGAGACTGCGCCTTCTGCACGTCCTCGGTCCATTTCGCAGAACGCCGTCTGCGGCCACGCTGCGAGATCACACCCTGGCAGTTCGCGGATCTGGAGTCCCTGGGGGTCACACAGGAGCGGGCCGAGTACGAACTCCTGTGGTGCACCCCGACCGGTTCGGTGTACGGCGGCGCCCAGGCCGTCGCCAAGCTGCTGCTGAGCGCCGGCGCGGTGTGGAGCGTCCTGGGCGCACTGCTCACGCTGCCTCCGGTCCGATGGCTCGCCCACGGCGTCTACCGGCTCGTGGCCGATCACCGCGACAGCATGCCGGGCGGCACACCGGCATGCGCGGTGCCCGCGGCGCAGCGGCAGGGCACCCACGGCACGGAACCGCATAACCTCCACTGACGTACCGTCACCGTTGCGTCTCGAAATGCCGATTGGCCGGATCCGTCCCCGTCGCCCCTGGATGAAAGCACCTCCGCCCGGGGAGCAACACGTCGGACGCCATTCGACGGGAGGCACGCATGGGGACGGCACTGACGGTGGCGCTCGTCGCCGGGGTCTGCTCGGCCGTCGTCACGCGGCTGGTGCGGGCGGGACGGCGCGAGGCGACGGCGGAGGCGGCCAGGCGCTCCGAGGACGCACGGCGCCGGGCCCGGCGGTCACTGGACTCGGTCTGGGAGATGAACGACCGCGAGTTCGAAGAGTACGTCGCGGAGTTGTGCCGCCGTGACGGTTGCACCGGCGTCCGACGGGTCGGCGGGTCCGGCGATCTGGGTGCGGATGTCATCGGTTTCCTGCCGGACGGCAGGAAACTGGTCGTCCAGTGCAAGCGTTATGCGAAGCACCGGGCGGTGGGAAGCAGGGACATCCAGACGTTCAATGGCACCGCACGCGCACATCACGGTGCCGACGTGCCCCTTTTCGTCGCCTCCTGCGTCTTCACCGCCCCCGCCCGCACGTTCGCCGACACCCAACGTCTGACCCTGGTCGACGTCGACCTGCTCGGCTTCTGGAACAGCGGTACCGCGCTCTCCACCTTCCTGAACCTGGACATCGGCCGGTCCGGGACCAATCGCCGGCTGCGCCCGGACCACGACTGAACGGTTGCGGCCGTCGTGCGGACGGCGCGCGGCACGTGACGCCCGCGTGCACCCGAGTCCCCCGCACACCGCCCGGAACCACGATGTGAAATTTTAATTGCGCAAATTATCTTTCATACTTACGCTGGCACCATGCAGCCGAAGCCCTCGCCCGAACAGATCACGGATCTCTCCCGCCTGAAGGCCTTCACGAACCCCCTGAGGATGCAGCTCTACCGCCTCCTCTACGCCGCCGGGACAGCAACCGCCTCACAGCTGGCGGAACAGGTCGATCAGGCCCCGTCCCTGGTCAGCTATCACCTGCGCAAGCTGGCGGAACACGGCTTCGTCGCGGGCGCGACGGGCGACAGCACCGACGGGAGGGAGCGGTGGTGGCAGGTGGCGTCCGAGGAGGGCTGGGGCTTCCGGGACTCGGACTTCAGACAGACGCCCGAGGGGGCCGCCGTCCTCGGCGCGGTGACCCGAAGCATCATGGACAGCCGTACGGCCCTGCACCGGACGTATCTGGACCAGGCGGGCGCCTGGGGCGAGGAGTGGTCCGACGCCGCCTTCAACTCGGAGTATCTGTTCGCTCTCACACCCTCCGAACTTGCAGAGATGAACGGCGAGTTGATGGAGCTGTCCCGACGCTGGCGCGAACGCGGCAAGGCCGCGGAGGCTGCGGGCGAGACGGACGGGCGCGAGCGCGTCGCCGTGCACATGTACGGCTTTCCGTTCCGCCCCTGAACCTCCCCCGCCCCTATTCACGGGAGAAGCCGATGACTTCCCTGGACAAGGCCGCCCACGAAAGACCCGCCGGACTGCGGCCCGCGTACCGCGACGGCAACGTCCTTCGAT
Organism: Streptomyces sp. NPDC001822; assembly: GCF_042892135.1. Taxonomy (NCBI): domain Bacteria; kingdom Bacillati; phylum Actinomycetota; class Actinomycetes; order Kitasatosporales; family Streptomycetaceae; genus Streptomyces; species Streptomyces sp. NPDC001822. The sequence continues at coordinate 543,015 of NZ_JBIATW010000001.1, read as the reverse complement.
GGCTGACGGCGTTCACACTTTCCCTCGTCGGCGACGGCGTGTACTTCGTGGCGCTCGGCTGGTCGGCGCAGAAGGCGGCGGGTCCGACCGAGGTCGGACTGGTCATGGCCGCAGGCGCCCTGCCGAGAGCCCTGCTCATGCTGGGCGGCGGGGTGATGGCCGACCGATGGGGTCTGCGCCGGGTCGTGATCGCCGCTGACGCCGTGCGGTGCCTGTTCATCCTTCTGGTCGCGGCCTTCGTGGCGATGACGGCGCCGACGGTGTGGATCCTGGTGACGCTGGCCCTGGTGTTCGGTGCGGTCGACGCGCTGTTCGTGCCGGCGGTGGGGGCGCTTCCGCCGCGGATGACCACACCGGACCAGCTCGCACGCCTGACCGGCATGAGATCCCTGTCGATGCGGTTCAGCCAGATCGTGGGACCACCGGTCGGCGGTCTCGCCATGGGATTCGGAGGCACGGCCGTCACCTTCGCCGTCGCCGGACTGCTCTTCGCGCTCTCGCTGCCCCTCCTCGTGACGATGCGGCTCCGTCCGCTCGTCAGCCGCGACGACGAGGAGGCCCCGTCGAGCACCAGCAGGGGCACCGGCCTCGTCGACGGCCTGCGCTATGTGCGCCGCCATCGCCTGATCGGCCCCCTCGTGGTGGTCACCGCCGTCAGTGAACTGGGGCTCATCGGGACGCTGAACGTCGGCATGGTGCTGCTCAACAGCGAGCGTGGCTGGGGGCCTTCGGGCTACGGATGGATCGTCAGCGGTTTCGGGGCGGGCGCGGCGGCCGGCGCGGCTCTGCTCACGATCGCCGGACGACTGCCGCGCGCGGGGATGCTCTTCGCCGCGACGCTACCGGTGGGCTGCGTGGGCGGAGCGGCCATCGCACTGGTTCCGAGTCTGCCGCTCGCCGTGACACTGGCCACGACCGTGGGCGCGGCCATGGGCATCTGCGGGGGCCTGGGCAGCGCCCTCGTACAGACCGCCGCGGACCCCGCCTACCTGGGCCGGGTGACTTCGGTCGTGATGCTCAGCGTCCTCGGCCTGGCACCGCTGAGCTACCCCCTGGTCGGTGCGGCCATCGGGGCCTGGGGGGCCGCTCCCGTCTTCGTGGGGTGCGGCGCGTTCGCCGGTATCGGCGCACTTGTCGCCCTCGGCTCGACCGCGGTACGCCGGGCCGAACTGCCGCGGGCCGAGCCCACATCGACGTGAGTGACGCGGCGGGCACGTGCACGCAGGGGCAGGCGGCGTCCGCCCGACAACGGTCGGCCGCCCACGGCGTCGGTGGTGGGGTCAGGTCGGTACCACCTCGGAACCACGTCGCACCGGCCGGGCACCGGAGTCACGGGCGATAGCGCAGTGGATGATCCGCGGGTACTTCGGTCAGGACGATGCGATGCGCGTCCGGGTCCGCGATCCACATCTCGATCAGGCCCCAGGGTTCCTGGACCGGCGGGCGGAGGATGTGCGCCCCGTCCCGTGACAGTTCCTCGTGCGCCGCGGCGCAGTCGGCAACCTGCAGCCACAGCCGCAGGGAGTCGGTGGGCGGGGTGTCCGAACGACCCGACACCTCGAGAAAGCCGCCGCCGAGGAAGTACACGGTCCCGCGTTCCGGCCCGGTGCCGAACTCCCGGTAGACCGCGAGTCCGAGTGTGCCACCGTAGAACTCGCGGGAGAGGTCCGGATCACGGGGTCTCAGCAGGATGCGACTGCTCAGTACATGCATGGTGACGACCCTACGTCGGCCGGGCTTCTGCCCTGCGGGCCTGAGCGTCCATGGGGCTCATGACGCCTCCACAGCCGCCTTGATCCGCTGTCCGAACGCGGGGGCGTCCTTGCGCGCGGCCGAAGCGGCGAAGCCGACCAGGAGCTTGCCCAGACCGTGCCCTTCCAGATCATTGAAAATTCGCACCTTCGTTCGACCATCCGCCATGGATTCGAGGTCGTAGCCGCCCTCCTTGGCGATCACGAGGTTCGACGACTGTTCCTGCCAGCGGATCCGCGTCGGCGCGACGAGTTCGCTGATCCGGAACTCCCGCTGCGTCGTCATGCCCGCGTCCTTCACGGTGCTCCGGAAGACGGTGCCCACCGCCGTCGGGCCGGCCGGTGTCTTGGAGATGCTCTGCACACGCGGGCTGAACTTCCTGTCGTTCTCGCCGTCGGCGAGAAAGGCGTATACCTCTCCGACAGGGCGGTCGATCTCCACCGTCGCCTCGAACCGGGCCATGGGCTCTCCTTCCACAGGACGGGTGCGGACGCGGCGCGGCCGACCCGTGATGGCACTGCCTCCCACAATCCGTGCTCAGCGGCGTCCCGGCAGCCGGTCAGGCGTATTGATCGTGCAATCGGGTGTCTCCGGCCCGGCTCCGGCCACCGCGGTCCGGTCCCCGCCGCCCTTCGGGGGCGGCGGCCGGGCCGGGCGTGCCCGATGCGCAGACCCTCGCGACCGCGGCTCCCCTCAGTGCGCGATGCCGTCGATCAGCTCACGTGCCCCCTGGCGCAGCAGGGCGACGGCCACGGAGGTGCCGAGCGTGGCGGGATCGAGCGGACCGGCCCACTCGTGCGCGTTGAGCACGGTCTTGCCGTCCGGCGTGAACACACAGGCCCGCAGGGAGAGGTCGCCGTTGCGGTGGGCGGTGGCGTAGCCCGCGATCGGGGAGTTGCAGTGCCCCTGGAGCACGTGGAGGAACATGCGCTCGGCCGTGATCTCCCGGTAGGTACCGGGATGGTTCAGCTCGCTCACGGCGTCGATCGTCGCCGTGTCGTCCTCCCGGCACTGCAGGGCGAGGACTCCCGCCCCGATCGGCGGACACATCGTCTCGGCGTCGAGGATCTCGCTGATCACGTCGGGGCGGCCGATGCGGTGCAGGCCGGCCGCCGCCAGGAGAAGCGCGTCGACCTCGCCCTCCGCGAGCTTCGCCAGCCGGCGGTTGGCGTTTCCGCGGAACGGGACGCACTCCAGATGCGGGTGGGAGGCGGCCAGTTGGGCCACGCGGCGGACGGAGGAGGTGCCGATCCGCGTGCCGTCGGGAAGCTGGTCGAGCGTGAGGCCTCCGGGGTGGATCAGGGCGTCGCGGATGTCGTCGCGCTCCAGGAAGGCGGCGAACGTCGTCCCGGCCGGCAGCGGACGGTCGGCGGGGATGTCCTTGACGCAGTGGACGGCGAGGTCCGCGTCCCCGGCGAGCAGCGCCGCGTCGACCTCCTTGGTGAAGGCCCCCTTGCCCTCGACCTTCGAGAGGTCGCCGAGCCACTTGTCGCCGGTGGTCCGGACGGGCACGACCTCCGTGACGATGGCGGGGTGGACGGCGGCCAGCTCGGCCCGGACACGCTCCACCTGGGCCAGGGCCATGGGTGAGTCGCGCGACACGATACGGATCAGCTCAGGGGCGGACATGGTGTCCACGATAGTGCGCCTGGCTCGAGCGCCGATCGTCCGACGCGGACCGGAGGGCCGCCCTCGGCCGCACGGGACAGCGCCGGAAGGATCGCTTACGTCGATTTCCGGCCGCGTTGGACGTGCGTCCCGAAGGCCGCCGCCGGGCCGCCGCATCTCGCATCCCGTACGGCAAAAGACCTTCTATCAGGCAGAGTTGCCGGGCCGTCGCCCCGGGAACCACTCCCGCCCCTTCCTTCCGCACCGGTTGTCCGGATCCAGCGGGTGTCCCGCACGCCTCCCGGCTGGCTGATTCCCCGCCCTGTGGTCTTGCCTCACTCCCCGTGGGCTGTCAGCCGCTCGACGGGGTACCTAGCATGGGCGCTCACGGACACCGAATTCTTCTCTTTGAACCGCGAGGGGCTGGATGAGCAACGGGGACACCTCCATTCCGAAGAACATCGATGTGAACGTGCCGAGCGTCGCGCGGATGTACGACTACTACCTGGGCGGAAAGGACAACTACCCCGCCGACCGGGTCGCGTGCGAGCAGCTGCTCGAGGTGGTGCCGAGCACCAAGGTCCTCGCGGTGAACAACCGGCGGTTCCTGCGCCGTGTCGTGCACCATCTGGCCGCCGAATACGGGATCCGCCAGTTCATCGACCACGGATCAGGCCTGCCGACCCAGGACAACGTCCACCAGGTCGCCCAGCTCGTGGATCCGGGAGCCCGGGTCGTCTACATCGACAGCGACCCCATCGTCCTGGCCCACGGCAGGGCCATACTGGAGGAGAACGACCGGACTGCGGTCATCCAGGCGGACATGCGTGACACCGAGGGGATCCTCGGCCACCCCGAGGTGACCCGACTGATCGACTTCGACGAGCCGGTGGCCGCGCTCTTCGTGTCCGTGCTGCACTGCATCCCGGACGAGGACGATCCGGCCGGACTCATCCGCAGGGTGGCGGACCGCCTCGCGCCGGGAAGCTTCCTGGTGGTGTGTCAGCTCGTGAGCGAGGACGCGGCGACTCGCGACTTCGTCACGGACTTCATGGCCAAGAGCACCGGGAACCAGTGGGGACGCGTCCGCCGCGAGGACGACGTACGGGGATTCCTCGAAGGCCTGGACGTGCTGGAACCGGGCCTGGTCGAAGTCTCCACGTGGCGGCCGGACTCGGACCTCGCGCCGAAGCAGGCGACCCGGGAGTGGATCGAGTACGGCGGCGTCGGCCGCAAGTGGTGACGTACCCCCGGACGACGCGCCGCGGCTGAGGCGGGCGCTCAGGTGTAACGCTCGAGCGCCCGCCTCAGCAGTTCTCTGCTCATCGCCGGACTCGGAGACTGAGCGCTCAGGGAGTCCAGGATCCACCGGTACTCGTCCGTGCTCTCCTGCTTGTTGACGGACGTGGCATTGGTCAGGTGCTCGATGTAGGCGACATCGGGGAGCCCTTCCATCGCGAAGCGCAGATAGGTGATTCCGTTGCCCGGAGAGGTGTGGGCGGTCACGTCGAAGGGGGCCACCTGCACGATCACGTGCGGCAGCTCCGTCATCTCCAGAAGATGGACCAACTGCTCCCGCATCACGGCGGCGCCGCCCGTGGGGCGCATCAGCACCGCCTCGTCCAGCAGCACCCAGAGCTTCGGGGCATCCCGCCGGTGCAGCAACTCCTGCCTTCTGAGGCGAAGTTCCACCCTGCGCCGGGTGACCTCCTCGGATTCGAGGGCGTGTCCGGAGCGCACCACGGCGTGAGCGTAGGCGGCGGTCTGCAGGAGACCCGGAATGTAGTGGCCCTCGTACGTACGGATGGACGCCGCGGCCTCTTCCAGGCCGACCAGGGGCTCGAACCAGTCGGGGAGCACATCGGCGTAGGTACGCCACCACCCGCGCTGTCCGGCCCTGCGGACGAGGTCGATGAACTCGTCGGTCATGGCCGGGTCGGTCACGCCGTAGAGTGCCAGGAGATCGACCGCGTCGCGTTCCTTGCACGGCGAGTGCCCGGTCTCCATGCGGCTGATCTTGGCCGTGGAGCACCGGATGCGGCCCGCCGCGGCCTCGGGCGTGAGGCCCGCCTCGCCGCGCAGCCGCCGCAGCTGCGCTCCCAGAACCAGCCGCAGCGCGGTGGGACTCGCCCCCGGGGCCGGCGCGAGCGTGGGCCTCCGTGACGGCTGCAGCGGTTCGATGCCGGGCATGCGGGCTCCTGAAGGCGGACGTATGGCGCCAGTCTGCCATCAGGAGCCCCGGGAGGGGGCCGGTCGCGCGAAGTGCGGGTGATTTTCGGCCTGTCGGAGCTGTCGGGCTTCGGCCGATGGCTCGTGGGATCTTCCCCGCAGCCGATGAGCCGTCAGCCGGCCATGCCGTCGAAGTCACCGTCCCGCACGCCGGCGAGGAAGGCGCGCACTTCGTCACCGGTGTAGACGAGCGCGGGTCCCTCCGGGTGCCGGGAGTTGCGTACGGCGACCTCGCCGCCGGGCAGCAGGGCCATCTCCACGCAGTTCCCACTGGGGTTGCTGTGATGGCTCTTCCTCCACTCCACGCCGGTCAGGGAGTTGGCGGGAACGCCGTTGTCGATGTGCTGCATGCGGTTCATCCTTCTCGGCCGTCTGCTCGGTTCCTCGCTGGCGCGACTGTCGGCGCCTACCCGCGCGGGGTGAACAGATGTCTTCTGCTCACACCCTCGGGTGCAATTTCCGATGCAATTGCACGCGCTTACGCGGACGGCGAGGATACTAGTGGCCGCCGGGCCCCCACGGCACCTCGCACCGGCCTTCATCCGGAGGGTGATCAGCGCTCATGCGTGGCCGGGGCATGTGCATCGTCGATGCGCCGAGCAGCTCGTGGGCTGGTCCCGTCCGACCGGCGCGGGGCAGGACCGTGTGGGCCAGGATCCCCGTGCCCCTGGTGTCCGACGGTCACAGTCCTGCGAGCGCCACCCATGCCTCGGCCAGCAGCGCGTGCCCGAGCGGGGTCGGATGGACCCCGTCACCCGCGATGTGTTCGGGGCCGCCCGCCGCCCGCGCCGCCTGGTTGAGCAGTCCGTCGGCGGCCAGCAGCGACGCGTCGAACTCCTCCGCCAGCCTGCGGACCGTCTGAATCCTGGGATCGAGGTCACCGCGCCAGGCCCACTGCTCCTCCCGCACCGGGATCAGGAACGGCTCAATGAGGACGAGCTGGGTGTCCGGCCTCTCCCGCACCTGCGTGAGGACGGCACGATAGTCGTCCTCGAACGCCTGGTGGGTGCTGATCTCACCGGAGTCGTAGCGGCGCCAGGTGTCGTTCACGCCGATCAGGACGGACACCACGTCCGGCTCGAGGTCCGTCGCGTCCTCACGCCACCGGGCGCGCAGATCCGAGACACGATCGCCGGCGACGCCCCGGTTGAGGAAGGTGATGCCGTCGTCCGGGCGGGCGGAACGCACGAGGTCCGCCGCCGTGCGGACGTAACCGCGACCGAGGGTGTCGCCGGGCTCCGCCAGCCGGCCCACGTCGGTGATGCTGTCCCCCTGGAACAGGACGACTGCCGAACCGTGCAGGCTGATGGTCACGCGGCGCTCCGTACGGTGGGAACCAGTGGATACGCTTCTGATTCTGCCCGCCGCAGCCCGGACCAGGCCTAACGCGCGGCGGCCGGGACGCGCATCGTGCTGAAGTCGAGCACCCGGTCGACCTCCAGCAGGGTCTCCTCGGCCACCCGCCGCACCTCGGCCGGGACGTCGCCCTGCTCCTCCACCAGCCCGGCGTAGATCGGCGCGTCGGATGCCTCTGCGAAACTCACGTGAAACTGCCTATCGATCGGTTATGCCCGCCAATCAGCGGAAACGGGAGCCGAGTGTACGCGGCGGCCGCCGGCCGCCTCCGGGCGGACCCCCGGGCCGGTCCCCGGCCGGGCGAAAACCCGGTTGTCGTCGAAGGCGGCGACTGCGAGGCTGTGCGCACCGAAGGGGTGTAGCTCAGAGGCCAGAGCGCCGGTCTCCAAAACCGGATGCCGCAGGTTCGACTCCTGCCTCCCCTGCACGAACGGTTCCCCCCACCCGGGCCGGTGGGGGGAACGTGCTCCGCCGGTCGATCACTCGATGACGAGCTCGACCTCGATGTTGCCGCGCGTGGCCTTGGAGTAGGGGCAGAAGGCGTGCGTCGCCTCGACCAGACGGCGGCCGGTCTCGCCTTCGAGGGCCTCGGGCAGCTCGACCCGCATGACGACCGCGAGGCCGAATCCGGTCTCGTCCTTGCCGATCGAGACCTCGGCCGTCACGGAGACGTCCTTGGTGTCGACCTTCATCTCACGGGCGACCTCTTTCATCGCGCCGGCGAAGCAGGCCGCGTAACCGGCGGCGAAGAGCTGCTCCGGATTGGTGCCCTCGCCGTTGCCTCCGAGCGCCGGCGGCATCGCCAGCGCCAGGTCGATACGGCCGTCCGAGCTCACTGCCCGGCCTTCGCGGCCGTTCGCGGTTGCGGCGGCGGTGTACAGCGCGTCCATGGGGAGACCTCTCTCTTCTGCTGGTGACCGTGGGCCGGCCACCGGCAGAAGAGTGACACACAATTCAATTGCACACAACTGAATGACGGGCGACAAGCTATCCTGAGGACATGACGTCACCGCCCGTTCCCGCACCCGACCTGCCGGACACCGACATGCTGCGGCTGGACCACCAGGTGTGCTTCTCGCTGCACGCGGCCTCCCGCGCCTTCGGCGGCGTCTACCGGGACGCCCTGAAAGACCTGGGGCTCACGTATCCGCAGTACCTCGCGATGATGGTCCTGTGGGAGCACGGTCCGCTGCCGGTCAAGGCGATCGGTGAGCGGCTGCACCTGGACTCGGGCACGCTGTCGCCGCTGTTGAAGCGCCTGGAGTCGGCCGGGCTCGTCCGGCGCGAGCGCAGCGCCGAGGACGAGCGCTCCGTGACCGTCCACCTCACCGACGCCGGCGCCGCGCTGCGCGAGCGCGCGCTGCCCGTCCCCCGGTCGATCCTGCGGGCCACGGGCCTGTCGGTCCAGGAGGTGCTCGCACTGCAGGAGACCCTGGGGCGGCTCACAGAATCACTCGACCGCGAGGGCTGACCGCGCCACGATGCCGGGGCAGCGGCAGCACTCGCCGGACATTCGGTGCCGAAATATGATGCAGGGACTATCGCAACGCGGAGCGGCCCATGAACCGGCGTCGAACTCCCCGGTCGGCGAGCGCCGAGGACCTGCTCAGCACCCTGCAGCATCTGACTGCCCGTGCCCGGCAGGAAGTGGAACTGCACCAGGCCCGCGTCGAGCTGGCACAGGCCCTGCAGCGCAAGATGCTGCCCGCGACGCTCCCCTCCTTCCCCGGCCTCCGGACCGCCGCCCGCTACGCACCCGCCCGGGACGGGCTGGACATCGGCGGTGACTGGTACGACGGTTTCCTGCTGCCGGACGGGGCGCTCGGGCTCGCCATCGGCGACGTCCAGGGACATGACGTCGAGGCGGCCGCCTTCATGGGCCAGATCCGGATCGCCATGCGCGCCGTCGCCAGCTCGGCCCCGGATCCGGGTGAGGTCATGCGTCGCACGAACGACCTGATCATGTCCATGGATTCCACGCTCTTCGCCACGTGCTCGTTCCTCCGCCTCGACCCCGGCACGCGGGAGCTTTGCAGCGCCCGCGCCGGCCACGTCGCCTGTGTGTGGGCGACCGCCGACGGCCGTTCGGGAGTCACCGCGGACGCGGGGGGCCTGCCGCTGGGCATAGAGCCGCACCAGCACTACCCGGTGACCCGGCGCGACCTGACTGTGGACGGTGCGTTCGTCCTGCTCACCGACGGGGTCGTCGAGGGCCCGTCACTGACGATCGACGCCGGTCTGGACCGCGTCAGGCGCCTGGTGAGCGACCACGCGCTGGCCGACGCCGAGGAGCTGGCGGACCGCGTGCTGCAGGCGGCGGTGTTCACGGGTCACGAGGACGACGCGGCCGTCCTGGTGCTGCGGCACGGCGCCGCCACGGCCTGACAGGGCCGGCGACCGGCCGAGCGTGTCATGACGGCCTGCCGCTGCGCGCGGTGTCTGATGAGGTGCGTGATCCGCAGCGAGGAAACCAGACGCCGTGCCGTGATCGTCGCTCAGACGCTGGGCATCGCCGCCGTCTACTACGGGTCCGGACACATCGGGTTGCTCCGCCAGATCCAGGTGCACGACTCGGTGGTCACTCCGCTGTGGCCGCCGTCCGGAATCGCCGTCGCGGCGCTGCTGTACCTGGGTGTCCGCATCTGGCCCGGGATCGTTCTCGGTGCCCTCGTGACGGTGCTCTCGACGAGCGACGGCCCCACCTTCTGGGGTGTCGTCGTCGCGGCGGGCAGTGCTCTGGCTCCGCTGTGCTCGTTCCTGGCGTTGCGCGCCGTGGGGTTCCGCCCGGAGCTGGACCGCCTGCGTGACGGGGTCGCACTCGTCTTCCTCGGCGCCCTCGGCGGCATGGTCATCAGTGCCACGGTGGGCACGGGGGTCCAGTGGCTCAGTGGCGCTCTCCCGTTGGATCATTTCTGGCAGGTCTGGTCGGCCTGGTGGGCGGGCGACGCCATGGGTGTACTCACGGTCACTCCCCTGCTGCTGGTCCTGCGCAGGGTGCGACGGCCCCGGCTGGACGACAGATGGGCGGAGGCCGCCGCGCTCGCGGCAGTGGCGGTCGTCTCGACGGTCATCGCGACCATGAGCGCGTTGTCCATGCTCTATCTCGTCTTCCCGGTGCTCATCTGGGCCGCCCTGCGTTTCCAGCTGCCCGGCAGCGCCCCCTGCGCGCTCCTTGTCTCCGTCCTGGCCATCGTCGCCGGGACGGAGCGGGTGGGGCCGTTCATGAATCACTCAGTGCTGGAGATCATGTTCAACCTGTGCATCCTCAACGGCTGCGTGGCGCTCACCGCACTGCTGCTGGCCGCGATCGTCACGGAGCACAACAACATCCGGCACGAGACGGAGGTGGCGTGCGAGGAGCTGGCCGCCCTCGTGGAGGAACTCTCACCGAGGCCCGCGAGGGACGGCCGGCCGGACGCGCCGCCGGACCGGCCCGGCTGAACGCCGCCGGCACTCCGCCCGCGCGCTCAGGCGGTGCGGGGGAAGTGGCGCGCCAGGAAGTCGTTCCGGAACGTGCCGGCCGGGTCGAAACGGCCGGTCAGCCGCTCGAAGTCCGCATAGTGGCCGTAGAGCTCGCGCAGCGTGCCGGGCGGAGTCGTGAAGACCTTGCCCCAGTGCGGCCTGGCCCGGTAGGGAGCAAGGGCCTCCTCAATGATCCCCAGGACGGGCGTCACCGCGTCGGTGTCGGGCACCCAGGTGAAGTGGAAGGCCACCGAGTCCCGCCCCTCGGCCGGGCTGAGCCACAGGTCGTCGCGGGCCACGGTGCGTATCTCACCGATCTGCAGCAGGTGGGAGAAGTGGTCCCGGACCCGGTCCAGGGCCTCGTACGCCGCCACGGCGTCGCGCCGGTCGACGAAGTACTCGGACTGGAGTTCGTCGCCGTTGCTGGGGGTGAATTCGAGCCGGAAATGAGGAAGGCGCGCGTGCCAGGGGCCGGGGACGCCCTGCTGCTGGGTGCAGTGCCCGGCCGCCATACCGGGCACCGGGTGCCTGGGGCCCCCGGCGAGCTCCGCCCCGTGCCACGTCTGCGGGGCCGAGCGGGGCCCGCGGCCGTCGACCTGCCGCTTGAGCCACACCTGATCGATGGCCCCGCCGTGCCATCCGGTGAACAGGCTCACGCTGTAGGCCTCGGACATCACCTCGTCGAACCGGTCCAGGAGCCTGTCCTGCGGGAGGTCCTCGTACACCCACTGCTGGACATCGAACGCGGGCACGAGGTCGAGGGTCAGACGGGTCACCACCCCCAGCGCTCCCAGGGAGACCACGGCGCCGTCGAAGTCGGCGTCCCCTCGCTCCAGGGAGACGAGGCCGCCGTCGGCGGTGACGAGTTCCAGGGCTCTGACGGCACCGCCGAGGGCGCGGTTGCCCACCCCCGAGCCGTGCGTGCCGGTGGCGCATGCGCCGGCCACGGAGATGTGGGGCAGCGAGCCCAGGTTGTGCAGCGCGAACCCGCTGCGGTGCAGATCTCCCGTCAGCTCCCCGAAGCGCAGCCCGGCGCTCACCGTCGCCGTCGCGGCGTCCCGGTCGATCTCGACCGAGCGGGGCAGCCCGGCCACGGACACGAGGTCGCCCGTGGTGTCGGCGACCGTGTTGAAGGAGTGGCCCGTGCCCAGCGCGCGCACCGCGGTGCCGGCGGCCACGATGTCCTGGAGTTCGGCCACCGTGGCAGGTGTGTGCAGTCGCTTCGCACCGAAGGTGATGTTGCCGGCCCAGTTGGTCTGCCGGGCGGCCGGGGCGTGCGCCGATTGGTCGATCATGCCTCCGGAGCTTACGCTTCGCCGCTCGGGGGCCTCAGGGCGTGCGTCCTACCGCGCCGACAGCGTGACCGGCGGCGGGTCCGCCGGGGCGGCACCGCACGGACCCTTCACACACCTGCTCCGCGTGGAGCAGGTGTGTGAAGGGTATGGCGCGCGGTCAGTACGGCAGGGGCCGGCCGGACGGTGTGCGCAGGTCGAGCGGGGGCGGCCCCGTGGGGGGCTGCGGACGGCGGACGATCTGGATGCGGCCCACGGCCACCACCTCCTCCAGGTAACCCGGTATGTGCCCAGCCGGCGGCTCTTCACACGTCGGGGACCACTCGGGACCGCGTCGGCGGGCTCGCGGATGCGGGGCGGGCGATGTGCGGAGACCCTGGACGGGTGGGGGAAGCCGAGCCTAGGAGGATCCGCCATGTCCGCGATGGACAAGATCAAGAAGATGCTGAAGGGCCACGAGGACCAGGCCGGGAAGGGTGTCGACAAAACCGGCGACATGGTCGACGACCGGACCGGGGGCAAGTACGCCAAGCACGTCGACACCGGCCAGGACAAGCTCAAGCAGCAGCTCGGCAACGACTCCGGCCGGGAGAACCCGCCCCGCACCTGAACCGTTCCAGACCGGCCGAGGCGCCGCCCGCTCCTGCAGGGCGGCGCTTTCGCTGCCGGGGCACGGAGGGACCGGACGACGGCCGCCGGCTCACGGGGCCGGGCCGGGGGCCGTCGGGGCAGCGATCCGGGAGCGGATTTCGAGCGTGTGACCGGATTACTGTTATCGTCCCCGCCGCACAGCGTCTCCCGAGTGTGGGAAGTGACGGAACAGGACCCCGGAAGAGTGAGCACAGCATGGGCGAGGCACGCGAGACGGCGTTGATCAAGGCGGCGCAGAAGGGGGATCCACAGGCGCAGGACGCGCTCGTCGCGTCCTACCTGCCGCTCGTCTACAACATCGTGGGCCGTGCGCTCAATGGTCACGCCGACGTCGACGACGTGGTCCAGGAGAGCGTCCTGCGCATGCTCCACGGCCTGCCCTCGCTCCGCTCCCCCAAGAGCTTCCGTTCCTGGTTCGTTGCCATCACCATGAACGAGATACGCGGGCACTGGCGTCAGCGAAGGTCCGGGGACATGTCCGCGGACCCCATGGAGGACGCCTACGACGTCGTCGACCCCGCCGCCGACTTCGTCGAGCTGACGATCGTCCGGCTGGGCCTGACGGGGCAGCGCCGTGAGGCCGCCGAGGCCACCCGGTGGCTGGACGACGAGGACCGGGAGCTGGTGTCGCTCTGGTGGCTCGAGACGGCCGGCGAGCTGACCCGCGCCGAGGTCGCGGGCGCCCTCGACCTGTCGCCCCAGCACACCGCTGTGCGTGTGCAGCGGATGAAGGAGCGGCTCGAAGCCGCCCGGGTCGTGGTCCGCGCCCTCACGGCCGAGCCGGGCTGCGTCCTCCTGGAGGACCTGACGGCCCGGTGGGACGGGATTCCCTCCGCCCTCTGGCGCAAGCGTCTGGCCCGTCACGCACGTGAGTGCACGGTGTGCGCGGGGCACCGGTCGGGCCTGGTTCCGGCGGAGGGGCTTCTGGTCGGACTCGCGCTGGTGCCCGTGGCGGCGTCCGTCGCGGGCCCCGCGGCCGACATCCTGCCGACGGCCTTCCTGCCCGTCGCAGGAGCCACCGCTCTGTCGGGTCCCGGACGGGCCGAGCGGCGCCGCGACGGGGCACGGCGGCGCCGGCGCACCACCGTCGTCGCGGGACTGGTGGCGGTCGGCGTGCTCGGGGCGGGCGGGGCGGCCGTCCACCTCTACTCGGACGACGACGGTGAGGGGCCGGCGACCGCGGTCTCCCCGCTCGGTGGCCCGTCCGACGCGGCCACGGCTCCGGAATCCCCTTCGGCTTCCCCCTCACCATCGCCCTCGTCCGCCTCTCCGTCACCCTCACCGTCCGCGAAACCGTCGGCGACCAGGACCCCCAGCGCGTCGCCGACCCCCCGGAAAGTGCCGAAGCCCCGTACCCCCTCCTCCGCGCCGGCGGCCGCACCGAAGCCTCCCCCGGCCGCGCCCTCGGCCGCCGACGAGGTCATCGCACTGGTCAACACCGCACGCTCGAAGGCGGGCTGCTCCCCGGTGACCGGCAACAGCAAGCTCACGACGGCCGCGTCCCGGCACTCCGCCGACATGGTGGCGCGGGACTACTTCTCCCACACCTCTCCGGACGGCACGGACCCGGGCGCCCGCATCACCGCGGCCGGGTACCGGTGGAGTACGTACGGCGAGAACATCGCGAAGGGCCAGCAGACGCCGGAGTCGGTGATGGATGCCTGGATGAACAGCGAGGGGCACCGGGCCAACATCCTCAACTGCGCGTTCAAGGAGATCGGGATCGGCAGGGAGGACTCGTCGGGCGGCCCGGTCTGGACGCAGAACTTCGGCGCCGCGCTCTGACGCTCTGGGGGGACCAGCGAGCACGTACGACGTCGTCCCCTCGCACCCGGAAGGCGGGCGCACGCTTCCCTCTTCGTCCCGCACCGGGCGCCGGCCGCGGTGCGCCGGTCCGAGCCGCGATGTCATCCGGTCCGACACGGCGTCAACAGGTGGCCGGGCTGGATCACGGTGGCCTCGGCCGAAGTGGCACGGCCCGGACCGCTGTTGCGCACCGTCAGCGTGTAGCCGATGGAAGCCCGGCGCAGCAGCACGTCGGGCCCCGGCCTTGAGATACCTCGCGCCGCGGGCGCCCGGTGCGGAGCCGGGCGCCCGGGGCGCGGTGTCAGCGGCTGATGACCGTCAGCGCGGCGCAGGTCCCGCCCACCGCGCCGACGGTGAGGACGGACAGGGCCACGCAGCGGGCCCTGAGCCGGTCGTAGCGGGCGGTGTACTCGCCCCGCAGCTCGACTGCACGACCGGCGATCCTCGTGAGGGTGTCCCGGCAGAGCGCCACCCTGTCCGTGACGTAGACGCGTTCGACGTCCTCACGCTGGGCGGTGGTGAGCCAGGGCAGTGCGTCGGTGAAACGCCGGGCCTGCCGGCGCGCCTCGTCCACCTCGGCGTTCCAGAGGAGATAGCCCTCCACCTGGGCGAGGCCACGGGCCGTCTCCTTGTCGGGTTTCACACCGTCCTCCTCTCCACGGGCCGGAGCCCCGGTCTCTATTCCTGCTTGTCCCCGGGAGCGACCGTGACGGACTCGGAGGGGAGGTTCGTCGCGTCCTCGATGGCCCGGATCCCCGGGTAGTGCAGGTCGAACGCCGGTGATTCGGACCGGATCCGCGGAAGCGTCAGGAAGTTGTGACGCGGCGGCGGGCAGGACGTCGCCCATTCGAGGGAGCGGCCGAAGCCCCAGGGGTCGTCGACCTCGACCTGCTTGCCGTACTTGGCCGTCTTCCACACGTTGTAGAGGAAGGGCAGCATCGACAGGCCCAGCACGAACGAGGCGATCGTGGAGACCGTGTTCAGGGCGGTGAAGCCGTCGGCCGCGAGGTAGTCGGCGTACCGGCGCGGCATGCCCTCCGCACCGAGCCAGTGCTGCACCAGGAAGGTGCCGTGGAAGCCGATGAACAACGTCCAGAAGGTCATCTTGCCGAGCCGCTCGTCCAGCATCTTGCCGGTGAACTTCGGCCACCAGAAATGGAATCCGGCGAACATCGCGAAGACCACGGTGCCGAAGACGACGTAGTGGAAGTGCGCCACCACGAAGTACGAGTCCGAGACGTGGAAGTCGAGCGGGGGCGACGCGAGGATCACCCCGGTGAGACCGCCGAACAGGAAGGTCACCAGGAATCCGACCGACCAGAGCATCGGTGTCTCGAAGGACAGCGAGCCCTTCCACATGGTGCCGATCCAGTTGAAGAACTTCACACCGGTGGGCACCGCGATGAGGAAGGTCATGAAGGAGAAGAACGGCAGGAGCACGCCGCCCGTCACGTACATGTGGTGCGCCCAGACGGTGACGGAGAGTCCCGCGATGGCGATCGTGGCGCTGATCAGTCCGACGTAACCGAAAATGGGCTTGCGGCTGAAGACCGGGATGATCTCGGTGACGATCCCGAAGAACGGCAGCGCGATGATGTAGACCTCTGGATGGCCGAAGAACCAAAAGAGGTGCTGCCACAGCAGTGCCCCGCCGTTCGCGGCATCGAAGACGTGTGCGCCGAATTTACGGTCGACCTCAAGGGCGAAGAGCGCCGCGGCCAGGACCGGGAAGGCCAGCAGGACCAGAACAGCGGTCAGCAGGACGTTCCACACGAAGATCGGCATGCGGAACATCGTCATGCCGGGGGCGCGCATGCAGATGATCGTGGTCACGAAGTTGACCGAGCCGAGGATCGTGCCGAATCCCGAGAAGGCCAGACCCATGATCCACAGATCGGCGCCGATGCCGGGCGAGTGGACCGTGTCGGTGAGCGGTGAGTAGGCGAACCAGCCGAAGTCGGCAGCACCCTGGGGCGTCAGGAAGCCGGCCACCGCGATGAGCGAGCCGAAGAGGTACAGCCAGTACGCGAACATGTTCAGCCGCGGGAACGCCACGTCGGGCGCGCCGATCTGCAGCGGCATGATCCAGTTGGTGAATCCGGCGAAGAGCGGCGTCGCGAACATCAGCAGCATGATCGTGCCGTGCATCGTGAACGCCTGGTTGTACTGCTCGTTCGACATGATCTGAATGCCCGGCCGAGCCAGCTCGGCCCGCATCACGAGGGCGAGGATGCCACCGAAGAGGAAGAACGCGAACGACGTGAGCAGGTAGAGCGTGCCGATCGTCTTGTGGTCGGTGGTCGTCAGCCACCGGATGACCACGTTCCCCGGCTGCCGACGCCGCACAGGAAGTTCGTCCTGATAGGCGGCATCGGCTTCCAGCGATGCTGAGGGGCCCCTCGTCGTCACTGCGGCACTCCTTCGGTCGACGGCCGATTGCTGACTCGGCGACCAGGATGGACTCCGCGCGGCGGCGACGCCTGCCATCTCCCTGTGCACTGCACCAGTGGCTGGCAAAGGACACTCCATTGGCCGACAGCCGCGATGCCGCTGTTGACGCGCCCGCTCCCTCAGCCCTCCGCCCAGGCACGCATCGCGTCCCGCGACCGGAAGTCGGCCACGTTCTTGTCGAGCGGGCGGTCGGTGTACTGGTGGATACGCCAGTCGGCCTCCACCCGCGGTTCGCCGGCCTTGCCGTAGTCCGCGATCCAGAGCCCGTCACCGGCGTACGAGCTCGTGTCGTGGGTGCGCCAGAACGAACGGTTGCAGTACAGCAGGACACGGTGGTGCGGCTTCAGTCTCTTGACCTCGCGGATGAAGCGGTCCTTGTCCGCGCTGCTCGCGCGCGTTCCCTCGCCCGTCTCCTCCCAGTCCACCGCGAGGAGGTCACCGGCCCTGTCCGGAGCCCTCTCGACGAAATGCGCGGCCTGCTTCTTGGCGTGTCCGGGCCAGAGGAAGTGATAGAAACCGACAATGCAGTCGGCGTCACGGGCGCGCTTCACCTGTTCCTTCAATCTCGGATTCACATAGGTTCGGCCTTCGGTCGCCTTCACGAATACGAAATCCACGTCGTCCGTGTCGAAGTCGGTCTGATACGCGCTGACGTCGACCCCGTGCAGCACGGGCACCACCTCCAAGTGGGGGACATCGATTCCGCTTGTCTCGTCCATACGTGCCCGCTCACGGAGCCGGCATCCTCCGTACCACCGCAGAACCGATTCAGCGGCCACGGAATAGTGTCCCGTCACTCCGGGTTGGTGAACCGGCGAGACCCTTTCACCCCACGCACTCGGCATCGGAAGGTCGGAATCATGAAGATCGGCATCATCGGGGCGGGCAACATCGGCGGCAATCTGACCCGGCGGCTCACCGCGCTCGGTCACGACGTCTCCGTGGCGAACTCCCGCGGACCGGAGACGCTCGCAGCACTCGCCGAGGAGACGGGAGCCACGGCGGTCCGTGCCACCGAAGCCGCGCGCGGCGCGGACATCGTGGTGGTGACCGTTCCGCTCAAGTCCGTCCCCGGCCTGCCCTCGGGCATCCTCGACGGAGCCGCCGAGGGCGCGGTGTTCATCGACACGGGCAACTACTATCCGCAGCAGCGCGACGGGCGGATCCCCGCCATCGAGGACGGGCTGACGGAGAGCCGGTGGACCGAACAGCAGCTCGGCCGTCCGGTGATCAAGGCGTTCAACGGGACGTACGCACAGGACATCCTCGACAACGCCGTCCCGCACGGCACTCCGGGCCGGCAGGCTCTTCCGGTCTCCGGTGACGACCCGGCGGCCAAGCAGGTGGTCCGGGACCTGATCGACGCGCTCGGTTTCGACACCGTGGACGCGGGTGGGCTGGACGAGTCCTGGCGCCAGCAGCCGGGGACCCCCGTGTACGGGAACCGGGGCGACGTCGAGGCCATCACCAAGGCACTGGCCGAAGCCTCTCCGGAGCGCACCGCCGAGTGGCGCGCCTGACGCCCCACCGCACCCGCGCGGACGGGGGTGCCCGTGCCCGGACCGGTCCGGTGACGGGCACCCGCTCCGTAGGCTTCGCCCGCGCTCCGGAGGCCGGGCCGGTGAACGCCCGCCCGACAGACCCGACAGGACCCGACAGGACCCGACAGGACCTACAGGACGGCCTTCAGGCGGCGTCGCGCGGCCTCAGTCCCGGGGAGGGAGGCTGTCCATGAACGAGCTCACCGAGAACACGGCACGGCCCGCGCCCGCCGGGCCGTAGCCGGGTGGTGAGGACAGGCCGTACTCCTCCATGGTCGAGCGGTACGCGTCGAGCAACCTGATGTGGTATTCGAGGGGCGCACCGTCGGGATTCGTCTTCCCGAGGGGTGTGGTGGGTTCCGGGCACCAAGTGGTGAAGCGCGGCGTGATCCCGTGCGACATGAAGAAGCGGAGGCCCTCGGTGGTCGACGCGATGGCTTCGTCGACGGTGGAGAAGCCGAAGGGCGCCGCCATCTCCACCCCGGCGACGAAGTTGGGAATCACGTTTCGGGCGCCGAAGACGTCCGCGGAGTCGAGGATGCGACGGTGCCACTCGTCGCGGCCGACGTAGCGCTCCTTGCCCGGGCAGTAGAGCTCGAACAGACGGCGGTCCCACACCTCGTAGTTGGGGTGGTAGATCTGCACGCCGTGGTCGTGGAAGCGCTGGACGTCGTCCTTGGGGAGCGCCTGGGCGACGACCTTGCCGATCCAGCGCCCGGGGAAGCGCTCCTCGATGGCCCGGGCGTACTGGCCGTAGAAGTCGGCCTCGTCCTTGCCCTGGAGGCGGGAGGTGATGGCTCCACCGGTGAGCGTGTAGGCGGTGGTCGTCCGCGCGGTGTCGTGACGGTCGATGATGTCCAGCGCCTCCAGTACCTCCTCCACGTCCTTCACTCCGGTGTAGGGGCGGCCCGCCGCCTTCTGCTGGCGCCAGTTGTGGTTGATGTCGCAGTACTGGCACTCCTCCTTGGCGCCGAAGTACTGGCAGACGCGGAAGACGGTGAGGTAGACCAGGTAGCCCCACTGGATGGTGGGCGCCACCTCCATCACGGACTTGCCGTTGGAGAGGGTGTGCCGGTAGTAGTCGGGCATGGGGGGCAGACCCACGTCCGAGATGCGGGCTCCGTCGAGGTAGAGCCCGAGGACGCCGTCGGGCCCGGCCGCCACACGGTAGGGCGAGGCGGGATTGACGCGCACCGACACCACGGTGCGGCGCAGGTCGTACGGCCCGCCGGTGAGCACGATCTCCTCGGGTGGCCGCCGAAGGGCGGCGGCTCCGAGCTCGGGCAGGGTGCCGTGGTCGAAGGAGAAGATGAAGTACGACTTCGGCTTCACGTCCCCGTGCTCGTTGTCGCTGAGCGCGGATTCGTCGAACGCCATGCCGCCGCGCAACAGGTCCTCCTTGATGACGGCTTCTCTCGGCACGTGGGGGAACCGCTGCATGAGCCGTTCCACCAGGCGTGTCCGCTCGCCCGTGACGGCGGCGGGGCGGATGGGGCCGAGATCGGCGGTGCTTGGCATGTACGGGCTCCTCGGGTCTGGTGTCATGAACACTGCTGCGTGTAGGCCACACTGTCCAACGAACCAGCACCGCAAGGCGTTCGCAGACCATCCGTCCGGCCTCCTTCGGGTCCTGCCGGCCGAGGACAGGAGTGTCACCATGCCCCGCACCATGTCCGTGTCGGACAGCATCCTGATCCGGGCCGAGCCCTCCGTCGTGTACGAACAGCTCAGTGATCCCACCGCGATGGGCCGCTGGAGTCCCGAGAACAGGGGTGCACGGGTGCTCGGCGAGGACCGGGGCACGTACGTCGGGATGGTCTTCGAGGGCCGGAACAAGCGCGGTTCCCTCCGCTGGACCACCCGGTGCACGGTCACCGCCGCCGACCCCGGCAGGCGGTTCGCCTTCCGCGTGCACGCCATCGGGGCACGGCGCCCGCGCCTCCGCGCTCCCATCGCGCTGTGGGAGTACCGCTTCGAGGCGGTGGACGGTGCCACACGGGTCACGGAGACGTGGACGGACAACCGGCGCGCGTGGCCGGACTTCCTCGCCGACGCGTTCGACCGGGTCGCGACGCGAGGCCATACGTTCGCCGAGTTCCAGCGTGGAAACATCCGTACGACGCTGAACCGCCTGAAGGCCGTCCTGGAGCAGGACGCCGGACTCGCTCCGGAGGACTCGCGCCGTGGCTGAGACCTGGGTCGGTCTGGAACTGGACGTACGCCACTTCGACGTGGACCGCTGGGCGCCGTACACCGACCGCTGCCGGTCGGCCGGCCTGATGCCGACGACGTACGCGGAACTCGGTGACACCCCCTCGAATCGTCGTCGGCTGTACGAGCTCAACAGGGACTGCGCCGCCGACATCCCGGGCCGGGGACTCTTTTACACGTACGAGGAGTACGTACGGGAGCGCGTCGACGTACCCTCGTTCGACCCTCGCGGAGTCGTGCTGGCCGTGGCGGGTGACGGCGCCTGGGCGGGCATGGCCGCCACCTCGGACCGGCGGGCGTCGGGATGGGTGTTCAACGAGATGACCGGGGTGCGGCGGGAGTACCGGCGCGCGGGCGTCGCCGTCGCCATGAAGGTGCACGGAATCGGCTTCGCCGAAGTGTGCGGCGTACACCGCGTGCGCACCGTGCACCACGCCGCCAACACGAGGGCCATCGCCATGAACCGGATGCTGGGTTACGTCGATGTCGATGCCGGGGAGTCCACTGTCTGACCCTGTGCGCGTTCCTGTGCGCGCCGTGCGTATCCCGTTGTCCTTGTCAGTCGCCCGTGCTCGCTGAGGACCTGCCCGGTGCGCGGGGCAGCCTGGTGGCCTCCTCCCCCTTCGCCGCGTTCACCTGGACCTGGGTCAGGAAGGCAAGACCCGTCAGATCCGCTCCGGACAGGTCGGCGGCCGCACGTCAAGGCTGGGAGCGGCGGACACCGCCGCGCGGAAGGCGGTCGTCCTCTGGTCGAAACGTCTCGGCAGGCCGCCGAGGCGGTGCGGTGCGGTGTGCTGTGCTGTGCTGCGGACGGGAGACCGATGTCAGTGGGCGGGCGCACACTTGGCCCCGGAGGTCGCACCGGCGAGAGGACGGGACATGGGCGGGGCGCGGGAGCGGGTCTTCGAGCCCGCGACGGGAGACGGCCCGGCGGCGGACCTCGGGGACACGCGCGCCGGGGAGGTGCGGACGGCCTACGAGGGGATGCTCCAGATCAGGCGTCTGACCGGCAGTGGACGCGCGGACCCCGAGGGCGTACCGGCCCCCTGGGAGCTTCACCGGCCGATGCGCGCCGTGGCGTTGGCGCTGGAAGCCGCCGGAATAGCGCCGTCCGCGGTCCGGCCGTCAGGCGAGCGAACGGCGACGGGCTATCGCGTGTGCGAGAGCGAGCAACCCGGCTCCGTGCGAGTGGAGTGGGTGGGGCCACCGAGAAGCGGGGCGGCGCACGACGAGGCGGAGGCGCTGGCCGGCTGCGCCGAGGTGCTGCGGCGGCTCGGCTGGACGGCCCTGCTCTACCGGGGGCCACGCAGACGGCGGTTCCTCGAAGTCGAACCGCCGCCCGCCACCCGCTCGTGAGCGGCGCGTCCGGCCGGCGCAGTTCCGTTGTCAGACCCATGGGGGATGCTTGACGGTCCGACACCTCTGACCGGGAGATGCTGAGATGCACGAGACAGAGATGGCCGCTGCCCAGGCCTACATCCGTTTACTGGCTGCCACCCGCGCCGCGCTCGCCGACCCGGCCGACGGTCCGCTCTACATGCCACTGCTCGCCTCGCCGATACAGGAGGCGGACGAGGCCCTGCGCAGCGCGGGCCTCACGGGCAACGAGGACAGGCTGTTCGCTCTCGTCCGGAAGCTCCAGCCGAGCCTGACCGGTTCAGATCACTGACCGGTTCGGATCACTGGCCGGCCCCGGCGACGGCCCCGCTCCCGGCCGGGAGCGGGGCCGGGTGCGAGCCCGTGCGCGTCTCTGTCAGCCGGCGTACATGAGGGGCGCGCGTCCCTATTGGCCGGTGTACATGAGGGAGCCGGGCGTGGTGAGCCGTTCACCGGTCTCCAGCCAGGTCTTCAGGCCGGAGAGGATCATCGGCCAACCGCCGTACAGCTCGTCGTTGGCGCCCTCACGCAGTTCGTCGTGCGTGACGGTGAGACGGCAGGAGTCGCCGACGGGCTCGATCTCCCAGGTGATGCGGGTGGGGCCCTCGCTCCTCACGTCGTCGCTCCAGAGCGCGACCATGCTCTGGACGAGCCTGCGCGGCGGGTCGACCTCCAGATTCCGCCCTTCTCCGAGCGGTCCGGGCGCTCCCGGCGCGCCCATCTCGAAGGCCGACCCATCGGTCCAGTCCGAGGTGATCCGCGCCCCGAAGTTGTACTGGCTTCTGATGTCGGGGTCGGTGATCGCCTCCCAGAGGCGTTCGGGCGTCGTGCGGATGTAGATCTCGAAGACCTTCTCCATGGGATTCTCCAGTCGACTCTTGAGATCGCTGAGCCCGGCGGCCCAGGGCTCCGCGTACTTGCTCACCCACCGGTCGTGGACGAGCCGGATGGGCACCGGGTTGAGGAAGTGGAGCTTCTCCCGGCCCCGCCTTCGCGTGACGACCAGCCCAGCCGCCTCCAGCAGCCTGAGGTGCTTCATGACGGCGAATCGCGTGATCTCGAAGCGGGCCTCCAGCGCACCCAGTGTCTGCCCGTCCTCGCGGAACAGCTCGTCGAGCAGTCCGCGCCGCGTGGGATCCGCCAGAGCCTTGAACACCGTGTCCATATGTCAAAAATATGTGACCTTTTGGTCACCTGTCAATCAGAGCAGGCCCTTGGGACCCATGGGCGAGGCTCGGTGA
This sequence comes from Streptomyces sp. NPDC001822, assembly GCF_042892135.1. NCBI lineage: Bacteria > Bacillati > Actinomycetota > Actinomycetes > Kitasatosporales > Streptomycetaceae > Streptomyces > Streptomyces sp. NPDC001822. The sequence continues at coordinate 520,038 of NZ_JBIATW010000001.1, read as the reverse complement.
ATTGATTCAAATCAGGAAGAAACTTGCTCAGCAGCTTGACTAGCAGCGAGGCCCAAATTTAGCGTACGTTGCGGATGAAACGATTCACATCCCGATCCTGCGCGGTCGCCGGATGACTCTGCTTACGAGGTGTTCATGTCTGATGTGTCGGCCGTCAAGGCAGCTCTGAAGTCTCAGGTCATCGAGACGCCGTCCTGGGGTTACGGCAACTCCGGTACGCGCTTCAAGGTCTTCGCCCAGCCGGGAGTCCCCCGCGACCCGTACGAGAAGCTCGCGGACGCGGCGCAGGTGCACACGTACACCGGGGTGGCCCCGAAGGTGTCGCTGCACATTCCGTGGGACAGGGTCGAGGACTACGCGGCGCTGACGCGGTACGCCGACGAGCTGGGGCTGCGCATCGGCGCGATCAACTCCAACGTCTTCCAGGACGACGACTTCAAGCTGGGCTCGGTCACCCACCCCGATGCGAAGGTCCGGCGCAAGGCGACCGACCACCTGCTCGAGTGCGTGGACATCATGGACGCCACCGGCTCGCCCGACCTCAAGCTGTGGTTCTCGGACGGCACCAACTATCCGGGCCAGGACGACATCGTGGGCCGCCAGGACCGGCTGGCCGAAGCGCTGGCCGAGGTCTACGCACGTCTCGGCGCCGACCAGCGGATGCTGTTGGAGTACAAGCTCTTCGAACCCGCCTTCTACACGACCGACGTCCCGGACTGGGGCACCTCGTACGCGCACTGCCTGAAGCTGGGGCCGAAGGCCCAGGTGGTCGTGGACACCGGACACCACGCGCCCGGCACCAACATCGAGTTCATCGTCGCCTTCCTCCTGCGGGAGGGAAAGCTCGGCGCCTTCGACTTCAACTCCCGCTTCTACGCCGACGACGACCTCATGGCCGGTGCCGCGGATCCCTTCCAGCTGTTCCGGATCATGCACGAGGTGGTCAAGAACGGCGGCCTCCGGCCCGAGACCAACGTCAACTTCATGCTCGACCAGTGCCACAACATCGAGGCCAAGATCCCCGCGGTCATCCGCTCGGTCACCAACGTGCAGGAGGCGACCGCGAAGGCCCTGCTGATCGATGCCGAGGCGCTCGCCGACGCACAGCGATCCGGCGATGTGCTTGCCTCCAACGGTGTGCTGATGGACGCCTTCAACACGGACGTGCGTCCGCTGCTCGCCGACGTACGCGAGGAACTCGGCCTGGCACGTGACCCGTTCGCCGCCTACATCGCCTCCGGCAACCAGGAGCGCATCGCCGCCGACCGTGTCGGGGGCCGCCAGGCCGGCTGGGGTGCCTGAGTCCCGCCCCCGCCCTCCCGCACCCGCCGCCCGTACCGTCTCCCGAAGGAAACCTCATGACGTCCGCGACGCACTCCGAAGTCGCCGCGCTCCTGGAGCGCGCCCACCGGATCGGCTCCGATCCCCGCAACACCAACTACGCCGGTGGCAATGCCTCGGCCAAGGCGACGGAGGCCGACCCCGTCACCGGCGGCGAGGCCGAGCTCCTCTGGGTCAAGGGATCGGGCGGTGACCTGGGAACGCTGACCGAATCCGGGCTCGCCGTGCTCCGGCTCGACCGGGTACGGGCGCTCAAAGCCGTGTACCCCGGGGTAGAGCGCGAGGACGAGATGGTCCGGGCGTTCGACTACTGCCTGCACGGGAAGGGCGGCGCCGCTCCGTCCATCGACACCGCGATGCACGCGCTGGTCGATGCCGCCCACGTCGACCACCTGCACCCGGACTCCGGCATCGCCCTGGCGTGCGCCGCCGACGGCGAGAAGCTGACGGCCGACTGCTTCGGAGACAAGGTGGCCTGGGTGGGGTGGCGCCGGCCCGGCTTCCAGCTCGGTCTCGACATCGCCGCGGTCAAGGAGGCCAACCCGCAGGCGGTGGGAGTCGTCCTGGGCGGCCACGGCATCACCGCCTGGGGCGACACCTCGCAGGAGTGCGAGCGCAACGCGCTCTGGATGATCCGCACGGCGGAGACGTTCCTGGAGGAGCACGGCAGAACCGAGCCGTTCGGTCCGGTCCTGGAGGGACGGGAAGCCCTGGACGAGCAGGCCCGCCGGGAGCGCGCCGCCGCGCTCGCCCCGGTGATCCGGGGCCTGGCCTCCACGGACCGCGCACAGGTGGGGCACTTCACCGACGCGCCACCGCTGCTGGACTTCCTGTCACGCGCGGAGCACCCGAGGCTGGCCGCCCTCGGCACCTCCTGCCCGGACCACTTCCTCCGCACGAAGGTGCGCCCACTCGTCCTCGACCTGCCTGCGGATGCCCCTCTGGAGGAGGCGGTGGCCCGGCTGGAGGTGCTCCACGAGGAGTACCGGGAGGCCTACAGGGCCTACTACGAGCGGCACGCCACGCCGGACTCCCCCGCCATGCGCGGAGCGGACCCGGCCATCGTGCTGGTGCCCGGTGTCGGCATGTTCTCGTACGGAAAGGACAAGCAGACGGCCCGCGTCGCCGGGGAGTTCTACCTCAACGCCGTCAACGTGATGCGGGGCGCCGAGTCCGTCTCCGCCTACGCGCCCATCGAGGAGTCCGAGAAGTTCCGCATCGAGTACTGGGAGCTGGAGGAGGCGAAGCTCCGCCGGATGCCGAAGCCGAAGGCCCTGGCCACGCGGGTCGCGCTCGTCACTGGCGCCGGATCGGGCATCGGCAAGGCCATCGCTCACCGGCTGGTCGTGGAAGGCGCCTGCGTCGTCGTGGCGGACCTGAACGGCGAGAACGCCGCAGCTGTGGCCGAGGAGCTCGGAGGCGCGGACAGGGCCGTCGCCGTGACGGTCGACGTCACCGCCGAGGAGCAGATCGCCGATGCCTTCAAGGCCGCGGTCCTCGCGTTCGGCGGGGTCGACCTGGTCGTCAACAACGCCGGGATCTCCATCTCCAAGCCGCTCCTGGAGACCACGGCCCGGGACTGGGACCTGCAGCACGACATCATGGCGCGGGGTTCGTTCCTGGTCTCACGCGAGGCCGCGCGGATCATGACGGCGCAAGGGCTCGGGGGCGACATCGTCTACATCGCTTCCAAGAACGCCGTGTTCGCCGGCCCGAACAACATCGCCTACTCGGCCACGAAGGCGGACCAGGCACACCAGGTCCGCCTGCTGGCCGCCGAGCTGGGCGAGCACGGCATCCGGGTCAACGGTGTGAATCCGGACGGCGTGGTGCGTGGGTCCGGCATCTTCGCGGCGGGCTGGGGGGCACAGCGCGCGGCGACCTACGGCATCGAGGAGGAGAAGCTGGGTGAGTTCTACGCCCAGCGCACGATCCTCAAGCGCGAGGTGTTGCCCGAGCACGTCGCCAACGCGGTCTTCGCGCTGACGGGTGGGGAGCTCACCCACACCACCGGCCTCCATGTTCCCGTCGACGCCGGAGTGGCAGCGGCGTTCCTGCGCTGAACCGGTGTCACCCTGCCGCGCTCCGACGCCTGTTCGACGGCGTCCGGAGCGCGGCGTCCGTTCGGATCGGATGAGAGTTCCATGTCTGCGACTTCACGACACGACCCGGTCTTCGCCGCGGTGGACCTGGGGGCCACCAGCGGCCGGGTGATCACCGGCAGGGTCGGAGCCGACGAGCTGGTGCTGACCGAGGCACATCGCTTCGCCAACACCCCCGTGCGGCTTCCCGACGGACTCCGCTGGGACGTACTCGCCCTGTACCAGGGCGTGCTGGAGGGGTTGCGGGCCGCGGCGCGCACGGGCCCCGTGGCCTCGGTGGGCATCGACACCTGGGCGGTCGACTACGGCCTTCTGGATTCCGACGGGGCACTCCTCGGAGTCCCGTTCCACTACCGCGACGACCGCAACACGCCCGCCGCCGAGCAGGTGCTCACGCACATCGGCGCGCAGGAACTGTACGGGATCGGTGGTCTGCAGCACCTGCCGTTCAACACCGTCTTCCAGCTCGCCGCGCACCGGGAGACCGCCCAGTGGGAGGCGGCCAGGACATTGCTCCTGATGCCCGACCTGCTGGTGTACTGGCTGACCGGGACGGTGGGCGCGGAGGTGACCAACGCGTCGACGACCGGTCTGTTCGACGCACGGACCGGGACCTGGTCGGACGCGCTGATCCGGCGGCTCGGCCTGGACCGGTCGCTCTTCCCACCGCTTCGTGAGCCGGGTGAGCGTGCCGGCACCCTGCTGGCCCACGTCGCCGGACTCACCGGGCTTCCGCTCGGCACGCCCGTGACCACGGTCGCCTCCCACGACACCGCGTCGGCGGTCGCCGCGGTCCCGGCCACGGAACCGGGGTTCGCCTACGTCTCGTGCGGTACCTGGTCGTTGGCGGGTCTTGAGCTGGACTCGCCGGTGCTCACCGAGGCGTCGAGGGCGGCGAACTTCACCAACGAGCGCGGGATCGACGGCACGGTGCGCTATCTCCGCAACATCATGGGCATGTGGCTGCTGGAGGAGTGCCGCCGTACGTGGGAACGGGACGGTGCGGCGACATCGCTTTCCGGTCTGCTCGCGGACGCGGCTCGTGCACGGCCGTTCGCAGCGGTGATCGACCCCGACGACGCCGTCTTCCTCGCACCGGGGGACATGCCCTCACGGATCGACGCCGCTCTCACCCGGACGGGACAGGCTCTGCCGGAAGGCCGGGGCGGCTACGTGCGATGCGTGCTGGAGAGTCTGGCGCTGGCCCACCGCAGGACGCTGCGCGAGGCCGCCCGGCTGGCCGGCCGGGACCTGACCCGCATCCATCTGGTCGGGGGCGGCTCACGCAACGAACTGCTGTGTCAGTGGACCGCCGACGCCACCGGGCTGCCGGTCACCGCGGGGCCGGCCGAGGCGACCGCGCTGGGCAACGTGCTGCTCCAGGCACGGGCACACGGACTGGTCGGCGGACCGGCGGACATGCGGCGGCTGGTCGCCCGCACCCAGGAGCTGCGCCACTACGCCCCACAGGGCGACATCGCGGCCTGGGACGGAGCAGCCGACCGGCTGTCCGCGCGCGTGTGAGCCGAGGTCGGTGGTACCGGCGTGAGGCAACGGGTCGGCGGACGCATGTGAGGTGGCGGGTTGGTGGTACGGGTGTGAGGCGGTCGGCCGGTGGCACACGTGACCAGTGCTCAGGGGTCACGTGTGCCACCTCGGCCGCCGTGCACGGCCCGCGCTTCGAAGCACACCGCGCGGCGCACCGTCGCGCAGCGCGCTTCGGACGGTTCGGACGGTTCGGACGGTTCGTACGGTTCGGACGGTTCGGACGGTTCGCCCCGGTCAGGAGACGGAGAGGCCGAGTTCCTGATCACCCAGCGGCTCGAAGTACCGGGCGACGTCGTCCGCCGTGACGCCGGAGAGCGCTGCGGGGTCCCACCGCGGATCACGGTCCTTGTCGACGATCCGGGCGCGTACGCCTTCCACCAGATCAGGACCCGCGAACGCCCGGCAGGAGACGCGGAATTCCTGGTCGAGCACGGCTTCGAGGCTGCTCAGCTCCTTCGCGCGGCGTACGGCGGCCAGGGTCACCTTGAGGGCCGTGGGTGAAACGGTGTGCAGGGTGGCGACGGTCTCCTTGGCCGCGGGCAGCCCGCTGTCCGTCAGCCGGTCGATGATCTCCTCCACGGTGTCCGCCGCGTAGCAGTCGTCGATCCACTCGCGCTGGCCCGCCAGCTCCCCTTCAGGGGCGTCGGTGGCGCACCGGCGCACCGCTTCCGCGACCTCGTCGGGCGTGGTGCACCGCGACAGTGCCTCGGTGAGGCCGGCGAGGCCGTGCGACGGGACGAAGTGGTCGGCGAGCCCGCACAGGACGGCGTCGGCGGCGCCGACGGCGCGCCCGGTCAGCGCCAGGTGCGTACCCAGCTCGCCCGGAGCCCGGGACAGCAGGTAGGTGCCGCCTACATCCGGGACGAACCCGATAGCGGTCTCCGGCATGGCGACCCGCGAACGCTCGGTGACGACGCGTACGCCCCCATGTGCCGACACCCCGACCCCGCCGCCCATCACGATCCCGTCCATGAGGGCGACGTACGGCTTCGGGAACCGGGCGATCCGGGCGTTGAGCCGGTACTCGTCCCGCCAGAAGTCCACGGAGGCGCGACGGCCCGCGCGGGCGTCCTCGTAGATCGACCGGATGTCACCGCCCGCGCAGAGACCCCGGTCGCCGGAACCCCTGATCACGATGGCCACGACGGCTTCGTCACCGGCCGCACCGGTGAGCGCGTCGTCGATGTGGCGCACCATGCTGTGGGTGAGCGCGTTGAGCGCGCGGGGGCGGTTGAGGGTGATGTGCAGTACCCGGCCCTCGGTGTGCAGCAGGACTGGCTCGTCGTCGTTCATGTGTGCGCTCCGGTCAGCCGTGGACGATCTCTGCGTGCCATTCTGCGACGGCCCGTGCACGGCTCACGCGCCGGGTCTCCTGTGAAACCGCTGTGGCACTCACGCAGCGCGGGCTCGACAATTGACTCCTACGGGCCGCGACGTCCGGCAGCCCCGCCGGACAACCTCCGGAGCGCGCATGACCGACTCTTCACGGCGAGCAGACGACTCCGCGTCGCGGCTCCGCTTCGACGGTCGCCACGCCGGCGAGACGGGGACGGAGGAGCGTCTCGCCCTGAACCGTACGGGCAGCTTCGAGTGGGATCTGGACGCCAGGACGCTGGACATCGACGATTCCGGCCTCTTGGTCTTCGGGCTGGACCCCTCGACGTTCGACGCACAGCCGTCGACGGTGATCGATCGGCTGGACGCCACGGAACGTGCCCGGCTCGACCTCACTATCGAGGAGGCCATCTCCGGCGGAAGTGGCTCCTACAGCATCCACTTCCAGGTACCCCTGGAGGACGGGACCCTCCAGTGGACGCATGTGCAGGCGCGGATCCTGCGGGACGAGGACGGCCGGGCGCACCGCGTCATCGGTGTGGTGCGGGACGCCACGGCCGAAGTCACCCAATCGGCCTTCGTGCTGGATCTCGAAAAGCGGCGCAGGCGCCGGACCGACATCGTCGAGAGCACCACGACCGCCCTGTCACGCGCGGTCACGGTCGACGACGTCACCGCCGCGCTCACGGGCCCGGGCGGCCTGGTCGGGATAGGTGCGGACGGGCTGGCTCTGGGGCTGGTGGACGATTCCACGCTCCGGATCATCGCGCTGAGCGGGGACTCGGTCGAGGTCCTGGAGGGGCTGGGCTCCGGGCAGCTGGACGCCGCACTCCCCCTGGGCGACACGATCCTCAGCGGACGCCCACGGTTCATCACCTCGCTCGCTTCGCTGATCCAGCGCTATCCGGTGCTCCAGCCGCACATCGGTGAGCTGAACTTCCGCGCCGCGGCCTACCTCCCCCTGGTCGCCCAGGCCCGCCCCCTGGGCGGCCTCGCCTTGTTCTACCGTGACCGCACGGTGTTCAGCCAGGACGAACGCATCCTCTGCCTGGGCCTCGCCGCCATCGTCGCCCAGTCATTGCAGCGGGCCATACTCTTCGACGAGGAGCGCGAATTCGCCACAGGGCTCCAGTCGGCCATGCTTCCGCGCCGCATCCAGGAGATCGAGGGCGGGGAGATCGCGGTCCGCTACCACGCGGCGTGGAGCGGACGTGAGGTCGGAGGCGACTGGTACGACGTGATCACCCTCCCCAAGAACCGCTATGGGGTCGTGGTGGGCGACGTCCAGGGTCACGACACGCACGCCGCCGCGATCATGGGCCAGCTGCGCATCGCACTGCGCGCGTACGCCGCCGAGGGGCATCCTCCGGCGACCGTCCTGGCCAGGGCCTCGCGGTTCCTGTCCGAGCTGGACACCGACCGGTTCGCCACCTGCACCTACGCCCAGGTGGACCTCGCGACGGGCGCGGTGCGCGTGGCCCGCGCGGGGCATTTCGGACCACTGATCAGACACACCGACGGAAGGGTGGGGATCCCACAGGTACGCGGGGGGCTGCCGCTGGGCATCTCGTCGGAGTTCTGGGACGAGGAGTTCCCCGAGACCCGCCTCGACCTGGTGCCGGGCGAGACCTTCGTCCTCTACACGGACGGGCTCGTGGAGGAACCGGGCGCCGATGTCGATGCGGGGGTAGCGGCACTGATCCATGAGGTGAGCGAAGGGCCCGACGGTGCCGAAGCCCTGGCCGACCATCTGTCCGACCGGCTGTGGGAACGCTGGGGCTCCGGGGACGACGTGGCTCTTCTGGTCCTGAGGCGCAGCCCCGACCTGGGGTCCCCACGTGCTCCGAGGCTGCATCAGTACATCCACCAGGCCGATCCCGAAGGGCTCTCGGAGGCCCGGTCCATCGTGCGCCAGGCACTGGCGGACTGGGGGCTCGCCTCGCTCGCGGACGACGCGGTACTGGTCACCGGCGAGTTGCTGGTCAACGTCCTGCTTCACACGGAGGGCGGGGCGGTGCTGACGCTGGAGGTACTGCCCGAACCGGTGCGGCGCATCAGGCTCTCGGTGCAGGACCGCTCAAGCGTCTGGCCGCGGCGCCGCGCGCCCGGGGAGACGTCGACGACCGGGCGCGGTCTGCTGCTGCTCGACGCGGTGGCCGAACGCTGGGGCATCGAGCCGCGCGGGGAGGGCAAGGCCGTCTGGTGCGAGATCGGCCGGCCACCCGAACCCTGACCCTGGCCCACCCGCCCTGGACCACCCGCGGCAAAACGCGGAACGGGCGGAACGCGACGGGGGCGGAACGCGACGGGGGCGGAACGCGACGGGGGCGGAACGCGACGGGGGCGCACCGCATCAGGATCGATGCGGTGCGCCCCCGTCCGGCCCCAGGCGTACGACCGCCCTCGGACCGCGGTGCTGGGGTACGTCAGTTCTGCGCGGTGCGGCGCTTGCGGACGGACCACAGGATGCCGCCGCCGGCGAGCAGAACCGCGAGAGCGGCTCCACCGATGACGGGCGTGGCGGACGACGAGCCGGTCTCGGCCAGGTCCGGAGCGGTGCTGCTGGACTCGGACGGCGCGGGCGCGGCCTCAGTGGCGGTCTCGCTCGGCGTGGCGCTCGCCTCGGGCGCCTCGGAGACCGGCGGCTTGGTGGCCGGCGGCTCGGTGGGCGCGGCCTCGGTCGGCGTCGGCGAGGGGGTGGTGCCCTCACAAACGGGGGCCTGCTTCGTCTCGTCGACCGAGAACTTGTCGTTGTCGCCGGCCTTGACGACCAGGCGGACCGTCAGCTCCTTGTCGTGCTCAGGAAGCTGCAGCGGCTTGTCGGTGCTGAAGCTCCGACCGAACTTGGTCGTCGCGAGCAGCTCCTTACCGTCCACCACGGAAACGGTCACCTCGTTGGTGACCTTGTCCGAGTAGGCAGTCAGGTTGAGCGTCACCTCGGAGCAGGTCACGGCCCAGGTGGGGGTGTGAGCTGCGGCCGGTGCGGCGGAGAGAACTCCGCCTGCCAGGCCGACAACCGCAGCGGCCGCGACTACTCCCGCGCCCCGCAACGATCTCCTGGGTATGGTCATGGATTCTTCCTCCATATGAGTTCATCGCTGATTAGCGATGGGCGCACAGTACTGCCCCACGCAACCGTGTGCGCACGCGCCCCATGCATCACCGACTTCTCAACGACACCCAAACCACCGCCACTTGCGACATGCCGGACACAGTGGAATCCGGACGATGCCATTCCGAACAGCACGCCACCACGCGTGGACGGCCCGCGGGCCACCCGCGAAATACGAGGCGAATCAGCACGCCCGGTGATGACCCATCACGGTTCGGGTGTTGATTCGTCGTGTTTCGGCAGGAATTTCGCACCCCAGCGGGAGGTCATCACTCCATGACCCGAAGATGGCTTGAAGCCACCGTGACGACCAGCTCGGAGAAGCACCATCCGGAGGGTTCTCAGAGCGCCTTGTGCATGATGTGCAGTCCCACGTACCCCTTCGCAGGGTGGTTGAATCCTTCGGGGAGGGTTCCGATGACCTCGAAGCCCAGGGAACGGTAAAGCCGTACTGCGTGGACGTTCGTCTCCACCACTGCGTTGAACTGCATCGCCCGGTAGCCCGCCGCCCGTGCCCAGTCCACCGTGTACACGCAGAGCGCACGGCCCACACCCTTGCCGGAGTGCTCGGGGTCGACCATGTAGCTGGCGCTGGCGATGTGTGAGCCGTTGCCCATGTGGTTCCGGTTCATCTTGGCCGTGCCGAGCACCGTCCCGGTGTCGTCGACCGCAACGACCGTACGAGCCGGATCCGCCACGAGCCACCAGCCCCGCGCCTCCTCCTCGGCCTGCTCCTCGGCCAGTTCGAGCGGATAGGTGAAGGTCTCGCCCGCGGCGACGATGTCACGGAAGAACGGCCAGATCAGGGGCCAGTCCTCACCCGTTGCTTCTCTGATCAACATGCGCGCCAAGATGCCCCCACGAACGTCCGGCGCGCAACCCGTTATCGCTCTACCGTGCGGCGCTCCCCCATCCGATCCGGGCGAGGATTCTCCGCCCGCGACCGCGGCTCGGGCGGGGACGACGGCCGGTGCTCACCCCGGTGAGTCGCTTGGCGGCCCCCTGGCGACGGGCACCCCGGCCCGCACCGGCGACGTACGGTCCGAGAGCCGGCCCCGACTCACCCTCTGCTTCCGTCCACGGGGCGGCGCAGGTGTCCGGGAAGAGCTCCAGGTCAGGTGCCGGGACCGGAAGAACGGTCCCATGGTGCGCCTGCGGGTTCGTTCGCCCGGACCCACCGCGCCGCACCTTCAGGTCCGGATGGACGGACCCACTGCGCTGCGCCTGCGGGCCGCGGAGTAAGGCCTGACTGCGGTGGTCGTCCTGCGGTCCCGGGACGTGGCCCGGGCGCGGAGCCGGCCGGAGGTCCCTGGCCCGGTCGAGCTCCAGCGTCAGATTGACTCGTCGCCAGAGGATCTCGTCCGGATCGTCGGCGAGCGTCAAGCGCGCCATGACCTCCCTGCCGGACACGGATCCCGGCCGCCCGAAAGCGGGTGCATGCTGCAAGCGGGCCAGATACGCGCGCTCGTAGGGGTCGTCCACCACCTCGGCGAGCTGCACCGGGTCCAGAGCGGATGCCTCAAGGGCCGCGCGGGCCCAAGGGTCCCGGGTCTGCTTCAGCAGCCGGTCGATCCTGCGAGTGCGCCAGTTGCGCGCACGCCGGTCGGTGCCCGCCTCCAGCATGGTCCGCATCCCTGTCGGGGTCCGCCCCGAGAGGAGCGCCGGCTGCTGTGCGGCGAACGCCAGGAGCTCCTCGACGAGATAGACCCAGACGACCGCGCGATAGCGGTTCAGGTAGAACGCCACGGGCGAGACGCATCCGACGCGCGCCAGCCCGGTGAAACGGACCTGCGTGACGCCGAGCAGCGCGGCGCCTTCTGCCGTGCCCGCCGTCCGCACCTTCTCCCGCAGGGCTGCTGGGAACCCCGGCCGCGCGCGGAGACGCTCGATCTCCTCCACGCCGATCCGTGGTCGCGCGCTCCCGGCGACCGGCCCGGTGGTGATCAGCCCCAGGTGGACGGCGAGATCGAATTCACCGCGCTTCAAAGTCAGTTCCTGAGCCGCCCGTGCCGCCGACACCCATGCCGACGGTGCACCGCCCACGCTGTCCGCGCTGCGGGTGCTGTCCGCACTGCCGGTCCTGCCGGTGCTATCAGCGCTATCAGCGCTATCAGTGCGAGCGTCTCCCGATACGGCCATGACCGTCCTCCCCCGTGAGGTCGAATACTCTGTGTGACCACGCTAGCCGGGAGAGGCAGATCCTGCGCGAGCCTGTGGACAACTCCGGTCCGCCCAAAGAACGCGCAGGTCAGAGGCGGTTCATGCGCTCGGTCTCATGCCGCACCGTCACGCCCAGGTGCTCGCCCACCCGGTTGACCATCAACGTCATCTCATACGCGACCTGACCGACGTCGGCCTCGGCCGCGCTCAGCACGCACAAGCAACTACCGTCCCCCGCCGCCGTCACGAAGAGCATCGCCTCGTCGAACTCCACCATGGTCTGGCGGGCTCTTCCCGCTCCGAAGTGGCGTCCCGATCCTCTTGCCAGACTCTGGAGGCCGGACGAGACCGCCGCCAGATGCTCCGCGTCCTCCCGTGCCAGACTGGTGCTGGCTCCCGTCACCAGGCCGTCGTTCGACAGCACGAGGGCGTGCTCTATGTGCTCCACCCGGCTGGTGAGTTCGTCGAGAAGCCAGTCAAGTCCCCGGTCCAGCGCCATGTGCTCGTCCTCCCCGTTCATCCGGTCCCCGCGTCCTGCGCAAGCCTCGCGCACGGTCTCCGTGCGGGCAAGCGCCCCCGACCCCCAGAGGTGCGGCTTCGCGCCATGGCCGGCGTGCCCGTCTCCGCAGGGGGTGTCCGGCGCGCCACCGGGGTTCCGGCTGCGTGCGCCCGCCCGGGCGTCACTCGGGCCCGGACCCCTGGCCGACCGATTCCAGCAGCCGGGCCGTGTGCACTCGGCCGGCGTACTCGACCATGCGGATCAGCACTTCCTTTCCCGAGGCGCGGTCGCGGGCGTCGCACAGGACCACGGGCGTCCCCCGGTCGAGATCGAGGGCACGTGAGACGTCCTCCTCGCCGTACGTCCGGGCCCCAGGGAAGCAGTTGACGGCCACGACGAACGGGATACGGCGGTGCTCGAAGTAGTCGACGGCTGGGAAGCAGTCCTCAAGCCGCCGCGTGTCGGCGAGCACGACGGCCCCGAGGGCACCCTGCGACAGTTCGTCCCAGAGGAACCAGAACCTGTCCTGGCCGGGAGTGCCGAACAGGTACAGGGACAGGCCGGACCGGATGGTGATCCGTCCGAAGTCCATGGCGACGGTCGTGGTGGTCTTCCGGTCGACCCCGCCCGTGTCGTCCACGGACTGCCCGGCCTCGCTGAGGAGTTCCTCGGTGCGCAGGGGCCGGATCTCGCTGACCGCGCCGACCAGAGTGGTCTTGCCGACGCCGAATCCGCCGGCGACCAATATCTTGAGGGCGAGGGCGGTGGAGTCCCCGGCTTCTTCCCCAACCGTGCTGTCCACGTGCTCGGATGCCATCGATCACTTCTCTCGCGAGTGCCGTCAGTAGGGGCGACAGCATGACGTCCGGGGGCTGTCGCCGATGAAAGTGAGCGGATTCTGACTTATCTGTCCGGATCGCTTGCTCCCCTGTCCGAACCGGGTCGCATACCGTCCGGTGTCTGTGCTGCGGACGACCGCAACAGGCGCGCTCACAAGGCCCTGAGGCCGTCGATCACTTCACGCAGAACGCGCTCGTCGGGCAGCTGTGCGGGCGGCACGGGCCTGCTGACCCGCACGCAGCCGGCTTCGAGCAGATCGCCGAGGAGCACGCGCACCACACCCACGGGAAGGTCGGCCTCGGCGGCGAGTTCCGCCACCGACTGGGTCTCCTCATGGCACAGCACGAGCAGGGCCCTGTGCTCGGGGCCCAGGAGCGAGTCCCCCCGGCCGGGACCCGCACCGTCCGCCACCACGAGGGCTATCAGGTCGAAACGCACCCCGCTCGGTCCCGGCTCGGTCCTTCCTCCGGTGACCGCGTAGGGGCGCACCAGGGGGCCCGCCTCGGCGTCGTACCACTGGCTGCCGGGCGGCGTCCCTGGCACACCGGCGGGCGGGGTGCCCTGTGACCTGGCGGACCAGCCACCGGGCGGAGCGGCAGTCGACGTGCCGGGAGCGCGGCCGCCGCGCGAGGCTCCGTATCCGTCGCCGGGCAGCGCTCCGTAGCCGCCGGCCGGCCCCGGCCCGGTCCCGTCCGTCCGCATCCGGCGGCCTCAGCCCGCGGCCGGCGGGCCGGCAAGCCTCGCCGGGCTGGCGAGGTGCTCGCCCACCCTCTTGACCAGGCGGGCCATCTCGTACGCCACGAGCCCGATGTCCGCGAACGCCGTGCCCAGGACGGTGAGGCACGAACCGTCCCCGGCCGCCACGACGAAGAGGAAGCCCTCGTCCATCTCGACCATGGTCTGGCGGACGCCGCCGGCGCGGAAGTGCCGCCCGGCACCTTTCGCGAGGCTGTGGAATCCGGACGCGACGGCCGCCAGGTGTTCCGCGTCCTCACGGCTCAGATCCTGTGACGCCCCGACCGCCAGACCGTCGCCCGACAGCACGACGGCGTGCCGGATCTCCGCGATCCGCGCGACGAGGTCGTCCAGGAGCCAGTCGAGTTCGCCGGAGCGGCGTGAGGACCTTCCGGGCCTCTCGTTCACGATCATGTCTCGTCTCCTTCTGTGTGCTGCCGGAACGGGGATACGGGCCTGTGGGCCGCGTGGTCCCGGTCGTTGCTCCCGGGTGCGGTCCCGCCCCCGCGGAGCCATCCCTCGCGGTAGGCGGTCATGCGGTCGCGGGCCTGTTCGGGGCTTCGTCCGACCGGGGTCACGGACCCACGGGGCTCGGCCCCGGGCTGCTCGCGCAGTTGGGGTACGAGACTTGCCTGCCGGACGCGCCGCGGGAGTTCACCGTCCTCGTCGACGGGGCGCACCCGTCGGGGCGGCGTGGTCAGAGGGCCGGGGCCGGTCCGCGGCCCGGACGGCGCCCGCGGTTCGAGGGCCGGTACGGCGACGGGGGCCGGGAAGGCGGAGGGGCTCGGCCGGTGCGAGACCGGCCCCCTACGGCCGTCATCGTCCCTCGCCACCGTCGTACTCTCCGCCCCGGCGTCCGCGGAACCCGCCGGCGAGCCCTGCGGGAGCCCGCCCTGGAGCAGTGCGGTCGGCAGAAGCACCACGGCGGTCGTGCCCCCGTACGCGGACGGGCGCAGCTGGACCCTGATGCGGTGACGGGCCGAGAGCCGGCTGACCACGAACAGGCCGAGTCGGTCACTGTCGAAGAGATCGAGCGTCTCGGACTGCTCGATGCGTCGGTTCGCCTCGTCGAGCAGGTCCTCCCCCATGCCGAGTCCGCGGTCCTCGATCTCCAGGGCGTAGCCGTTGCCGACGGGTTCCCCGCTGATCCGGACCTTGGTGTGCGGCGGCGAGAACTGGGCCGCGTTCTCGACGAGTTCGGCGAGCAGGTGGGTGAGGTCGGCCACCGCCGCGCCCTTCACCCCGGCCGCGGGCAGCGAACGTACCTCCACGCGGGCGTAGTCCTCGATCTCCGACACCGCCGCGCGCACCACGTTGGTGAGGGGTACGGGCCTCCGCCAGGCACGCCCGGGAGCGGCGCCGGACAGGATGATCAGGCTCTCCGCGTGCCGCCTCATGCGGGTGGTCAGGTGGTCGAGGCGGAACAGGTCGCCGAGTTCGCCCGGATCGTCCGCACGGCGCTCCATCCCATCGAGGAGGGCGAGTTGGCGGTGGACCAGGACCTGACTGCGGCGGGCCAGGTTGACGAACACCCCCGAGATCCCGCTGGCCAGCTCCGCACGCTCGACGGCCGCGTCGAGCGCGGCACGGTGCACGGTGTCGAGTGCTTCGCCCACCTGCCCGATCTCGTCGTGCGACGGACGGCCCCGGGGTGCCTCGGCCCGCACGTCGATCTCCTCGCCGGCCCGCAGGCGCTGCATGGCCTGGGGCAGCTTGCGCCGGGCGATCTCCAGAGCGCTGTCCCTCAGGCCGACGAGCTCGACGACGAGCGCGCGGCCGATCCGTACGGAGATGACCAGTGAGGCGACGACGGCGAGGAACCCCAGAAGCACGGCCGCCCCCGCCGGGCTCGACAGCGCGCGTGCGAAGGAGCCCGGCCCCTCGGCTGTGCGGCCGCCCGTGCCGGCGCCGATGGCGTGCATGCCCACGCGCACCTCGGCCGCGTCCCGCTCCCAGGCGGCGGCTGGCACCGCCTTCGCCGCGCGGCGGCCCGGAGCCGCGCCCAGCACTGCGTCCTCGGCCGCCGTGATCCGTCGGTAGGCGGCCTGTCCGGAGAGCTCTCGCCAGGCCTTGCGTCCAGCGACGGGCAGGTCGGCACCGGCGGCCTCCGCCAGAGTCCGGCGCGTCGCCACCGCACCGGTGAACAGGCGCAGCTGCTCACCGCCGAGCGTTCCGGTCAGTCCGGCCTGCGCCAGCAGGGCTTCCTCACGGGCGAGCATCTCCTCGCTGCGCGCGAGTTCCAGCAGGACACGGGTCTCCGATCCGAGTTCGGCGTCCTGGATGCCGGTCAGGGCACCGGTGACGCCGAAGCCCGCGGCGATGGTCTCGGTGTAGGGCGTGTAGGCATCGGCGGCACGGGATGTCTTCGGTCCGGTGGGGTCCATGACGCGGTCGCGCACCGTGGTCAGCCGCCGGGCACGGTCCAGGAACGCGGTGAGCCGCGCAGCGGCTCCGGAGGGCAGTACACCGGCGTCGGCCACGGTGTGGCCGTCGCCCAGGCTCAGCTCTCCCAGCGCGGCGTCGGTGCGCTCGGCGCGCTGCTGGAGCGCCGCCGCATGCCCCGTGCCGGGGGCGGTCAGCTGCCGCAGCGCCGCGGTGCGTTCGTCCTGCAGGGCGGCGACGACCCCGGCGACCGGGACGCGCGCGAGGCTGTCCATCCGCTGGATCTCGCGCGCCCGTGCCAGGTCCTGCGCAGTGGTGACGGTGGCGAACCCCCACAGGGCGAGGAGGGACACGACGGGCACCATGAGCAAGGAGATGATCTTGGCTCGAACCGTCCGGGGACGCAGTGAGGCGCGCGCCGCCCCGTGCCGAGTGGCCTCCGGCTGCGGGGCCGCGTGCTCCGTCGGTTCGTCCGCGGGTCGGCCGGCGTGTGCGCGCCTTCCGCGCGGCGGTGTCGCGGGCCGGCCGGTGTCCGGACCCGGCTCCGGGTTCGTCGGGCGGGGTGTGCGCATGGCCTCCTCGTTCCGGGTTGGAGAGGTCGGGGCCCGATCGCCTCGGGCGAACGGTGAGCGGGAACCGCGGAGTGGGCGGCGGGTTGCGGTCAGCGGGCAGCCGCCGCAGGACGTTCGCTGCCGGTTCCGTCGAGAGTGGCGGCCCGGTGTTCGCGGGCGGCCGGTGAGAGGGCCACGAAGGCCGAGGTGAGGAAGAGGTACGACCCCAGGCCGACCGCCAGGGGGAAGATGAACTGCATGACCGTGGCCCCGGAGAGCTCCGACACCGACGGATCGACGCGGACGCCGACCGCCAGCATGCCCGTGTAATGCATGCTGCTCACCGCCGCGCCCATGACCAGCGACGCGATGGCCACCGCTCCGGGCGACTTGATGTGGAGCGCGGCCCAGAGCGCCGCGGTGGCGGCGACGACCGCGATCACGATGGAGACGGTCACCAGCAGGGGGTCGAAGACGACTGTTCCGTGGAGCCGGAGTGCCGCCATGCCGAGGTAGTGCATGCTCGCGACGCCGAGCCCGGTGGTGAGGCCGCCGACGAAGAGGGCGCCGGCCCGGTCGCGGCCGTAGCCCACGGTGAAGACTCCGGCGCCCACGACGAGCATGGCGACCAGCAGGCTGAGCAGGGTGAGCGGTACGTCGTAGCGGATGTCCGTGCCGGTGACGCCGAAGCCGAGCATGGCGACGAAGTGCATCGTCCAGATGCCCGTCCCGATCGCGGATGCCGCTGTGAGCAGCCAGTTCCGGCGCGATCGGCCGCTGGTGCCGAGTGCGCGAACGGTGCAGCGCAGGCCGAGCGCGGCGCCGACGCACGCCATCGCGTACGACAGCACGGGTGTCAGCCAGCCGAAGGTGGCGTGGTCCAGGTGTCCCATGAACCGGGGACGCTAGTGCCCCCGAGGGCGTACGCCGGGCGCTCATTTCGAAAGGTGCTGAAATATGACAACGAAATGTTCCTGAGCGATCGGACAGCGTTCGAACGTGCGCGCCGCTACGGGTCGTTTCGTTCGGCTCCGGCGTGCGCGATCATGTCCGCATGGCCGACGACCACACACACGTGCAGGAGTTCTTCACCGTACGGGCGGCGGACTGGGACAGCCGCTTCCCCGACGACGGCCCGGCCTACGCCGCGGCCGTCGGTGAGCTGGGCCTGCGGCCGGGCGACGCCGTGCTCGACGCGGGCTGCGGCACGGGACGGGCCCTCCCCGCTCTGCGCGCCGAGGTGGGACCCGGTGGCACCGTGCTCGGAGCCGATCTGACGCCCGCCATGCTGGGAACGGCGCAGCGTGCGGGCCGGGCCGCGAGCGGGGCACTGCTCCTGGCCGATGTCGCACGGCTCCCCCTGCGCCCCGCAACCCTCGACGGGGTGTTCGCCGCGGGGCTGATCTCGCACTTCACCGACCCCGGTCAGGGGCTCACCGAGCTCGCCCGTACGGTGCGGCCGGGGGGCCGGCTCGCCCTGTTCCATCCGGTCGGGCGGGCGGCACTGGCCGCTCGGCACGGCCGCGCGCTCTCGGACGACGACCTGCGTGCCGAGCCCCGCCTCGCGCCCCTGCTGGCTGCTTCGGGGTGGCGTCTGGAGTCGTACACCGACGAGGACGACCGCTTCCTCGCGCTGGCCGTGCGAACCGGCTGAACGGCCCCTGCCCGCGCAGAGCGGAACCCGACGCACGTACCGTGGCCGGCGGGGCGGCTGTTCCGCTTGTCAGGGCCTCGACGACAGGGTTACCGGGTGGTTAAGGTGCGCCGACGGACCACGCGATGAGGGATGAGGGTGGGTGCTGTGGCAGGGACGGACGACACGGGCGCCGACGACGACGCACTGTTCGTGCTGACGGCGGTACTGCTGACCCCCGCGCAGTTCCCCAGTGTGCTCGGCGACGACTACGTGGCGGCGTGCGCGGAGCTCGGACTGGAACCGTACGCCGAGGGCTACGGTCTCGTGCTCGGCCAGGACAGCGGGGGCGCCCGCTGGACGGTGGTCGTCGATGACGTGTCACTGGTGGCGGTCGCCATCGCCTCGTGGGACTGCGGGATGGAGTACGACCTCTCCCCCGACGACCGCTCGGTGGTGTGCGCCCTGCCGGGGTGGCCGCTCGCGCTGGCGGTGGCCGCGCCCGGAGTGCCCGAGCCGCACGACCCGCCCCCCGACACGAGCTCCGAGGAGGAGGGGCCTGCTGCGCTGGCACCCCCGGACACGGAGGCCTGGGGAGCTCCGCAGCGACGCCTGGGGGCGGACGAGATAGCGCTGCAGTGGTCGGCATGGCGGGACCGGATAGACGACGAGACCGCCTTCGGCAGGTCGGGCGACACCGAGCCGTCCGGCACGGCGTCCTCCGCGGAAGCCATGACCGGAGACGCGGTCGACGACGGTGGCCGAGGTGACTCCGGCGCCGCAGGCGGGAGGCATCCCGGCGTGCGCGCGGCACTGGAAGCGGCGCGGGCGTACGTCACCGCTCCGCCCCCTCCCGGCCGGATCCGGTCCGCCTTCGCTCCCGGCGGGGCGCGCACGCTACGGGTGGACGGCCCGGGCTGGTCCCTGGTCGCCAGGACCGACGACATCGCGTTCATCCTGCTCGACGAGGAACCGGGCGAGGTCATGACCGTGGGCCGGGGCCCCGAACTTCCGGGGCTGCTGAAATCACTCGACGAACTCGCCGTCCGGCCGAACTGACCGACGGACCGTGCGGCGAACTGACCGCCGGACCGCGCGGCCAGGCGGGTTCGCCCCTGTCTACACGGCACCTCCACCGGCCCGCGACCGTCCGGGGCCCCCGTCGGTGCGTGGCCCCGGACGGTCGCGCCCCTACACGCGCTCCAGCGGCCGGTGCGGCTCGGCCGGGAGCTCGGCGCGGACCGGATCGCCGGGCCGCACGATCCCGCCCGTCACGACGACGCCCATGATCCCTGCCTTGCGGACCACGGTGCCGTCGTCCGCCCGGCCGACGACCTGCTTGAGCAGCCCGTCCCGGAAGTGGTCGATCTGCAGGCACGGGTTCCGCAGCCCCGTCACCTCGACGACCGCCTCCTCGCCGAGCCGGAGCAGGGTTCCCACCGGGAGCGAGAGCAGATCGATCCCGCTGGTGGTGACGTTCTCCCCGAGATCGCCCGGGGCCACCTCGAACCCGGCCTCCCGCAGCTCGTCGAAGAGCTCCTGGTGGATGAAGTGGACCTGACGCAGATTGGGCTGTGTCGGATCCTGTGCGACGCGCGAGCGGTGTTTGACCGTGACACCGGCGTGTACGTCGCCCTCCACTCCGAGCCCGGCCAGCAGCGTGATGCTGTCCCTGTTCGGCTTGGTGAACGAGTACACGCCGTTGCTGCTCACTGCGGTGACCTCGGTGTTCAGCGTCCTATCTCCTTGCGACCGATCTTGCGGAGCCTGCGCCTCTGAGACGGGTCGAGCATGAGGTAGCCCGCGGTCGGCACCCCGATGAGCACCAGCAGCGACCACCAGAAACCGATGAACGGAATCAGGACGACTGCCGCGACGACTCCCCCGATGGCGATCTTTGCACCGTTCGACATGATCCGTGCCTCCTTCGCGGCCCGAGCCGCTCCTGATGTGTGAACGCGTGTGCGCGCCCGTCGGTTCCGCGTCCGGGGCACAGGTCCCGGCGTCAGCGCAGCGGCTCTCCGACCTCGTGCATGTGCCGCAGGGCCTGCCGGTAGGACTCGACGAGACCGGTTTCCGCGTACGGCATCCCGATGGACGCGCAGTGGGCCTTCACCAGCGGCTGGGCCAGCCGCAGGTGAGGACGGGGCATGCTCGGGAAGAGATGGTGCTCGATCTGGTAGTTGAGCCCGCCGAGGAACCAGTCGGTGAGGACGGCCCCGCGCACGTTGCGCGAGGTGAGGACCTGGCGCTGCAGGTGACCCCACCGGTCGCCGTCCGGGTCGGGCATCTCCATGCCCTTGTGGTTCGGGGCGAAGGCCATGCCGAGGTGCAGGCCGAAGAGCGCGTGGTGCGCGAGGGCGAAGAGGACGGCCTTGCCGGGGGACATCGTGCTCAGCAGCAGTGTGGCGTAGAGGGCGAGGTGGCCGGCGAGAAGAAGGCCGGAGAGGGCGCGTTCGCGGACGGGCTGGCGCCGCAGGAACTGGAAGCCGTAGATCTTGAGGGCGATGCCTTCGAGCAGCAGCATCGGAAAGAAGAGGCGTGCCTGGTTGCGGGTGAGCCGGCGGGCGAGGCCCCGGCGCTGCGCGGCCTGCTTCTGGGTCCACACCAGGGCGCCGACGCCGACGTCGGGGTCCTTGTCGATGTGGTTGGGGTTGGCGTGGTGGCGTACGTGTTTGTCGTTCCACCAGGCCTCGTTCATCCCCAGGAGCAGGTTGGCGTGCACGAGTCCGACGATCCGGGCGGTCCGGCGGTCGCCGGATATCTGGGCGTGTCCCGCGTCGTGCCCGAAGAAGGCCGTTCGGGTCCACAGGACGGCCAGCGGCAGGGCGAGGACCAGGGTCCACCAGGTGTCGCCCAGGAACACCATGCCGGTGATCACTGCTCCGAGGGCGGCCAGGTTCACGGCGATCCCCCTCGCGTACCAGCCGGTCCGCCGTTCGAGGAGGCCCTGCCCCTTGACGTCCTTGAGGAGTGGCGCGAAATCACTGCCCGCGGCCTTCGGGCCCGCCGTGCTCTCCGCTTCGTCTCGGGGGTATGGCGCAACGGTGGCTGCTACCGCCTGGGGCATGACGTCTCCGGTTTCTGGGCCTCGGCTCTGACCTGGTAAAACGTACGGAGAGCAGGCCTGTGGCAGCCATGGCGCCATCACCCCGCCGGAGTGGGGGGAATACCCCGTGTCCGGTGGTGGGGTGAGCTCCACCCCGAGCTTCGGCGGGCAGGGTGCAGGGGTCAGCGGGCAGGGTCCAGGCGTCGGCGGACAGGATCCAGCGCGTGGGGCACCGTGCTCTCCTCCCGGAACAGTCCGCGGGTGAGGTAACCTCGGCGACCCCGGGTTCACTAGTCAAGTTTGAGGAATTCGACATCGCTGTGCACAGGCTTCCTGCGGCAACACTCGACGAGATCACCGAACTGTCCCGCTGCTCCGCGGTCTTCCTCCCCGCGGACCCGGCCCGTGCCGGCCTGATCGCGTTCTGGGAGCCGGACGGCAGCGCCCCTCCCGGCGACCTGGGCAGCCCAGGGGAACTGACCGTGGTCGGCAGTGACATCCGCCCCCATGTGGTCCCGGCGCGGCTCCTGCCGGTGAAGGAGGCACTACCGGTCCTGACACGGGCGCGGGTCGGCGCGGATGCCTCACCGTCGGCCGCGTTCTGGGGCGCCGCAGGCGTGCTCGCGCTCCAACTCGTCGCGCGCGGGCTGCTGCTGCCGGGGCTGAGCACCACGGACCGCGACGCCTGGCGTGCCGGTCCCCTGGCCGCGGAGGATCTCGAACGGATCCGGGTCCTGGCGGCTTCGATGCCGCCGCCCGCACACGCGGTTCCCCTGGACGCGGCGGCCGACCCGCTCCTGCTGCCCGAACCGGAGTCTCTGCTGCGGGCGTTCCTCGATGCGGTGGTGGACGGGCTGCCCCGGACCCCGGCGGCCCGTGCGGTCACGGGCTCGCCCGCGTTCGCCGGGCGAGAGGCCCGGCACCTGCCCGGGCTGCGGCCGTGGGCGGCGGACGTGGCGGCCGGACACGACGCGGGCGTACGCCTCTCGTTGCGGGTCGAGATCTCCGGGCTCACCGAAGCGGAAGCCGGGGAGGGCGGCTCCGGCGGGGCGCCGTCCTTCCGCGCCGTCCTGCAGATCCACAGCGTCCGGGACCCCTCGCTGGTCGCCGACGCGGCGGACGTGTGGACGGACCGCTCCCCCGCCGCGTCCCTTCTCGGTCCGCGCGCCCGGATGGACGCCCTGCTCGCCCTGCGCCGGGCGGCGCGTGCATGGCCACCGCTGGCACCGCTTCTGTCCGCCACGGTGCCGGACGCGGTCGAGCCGGCGGACGAGGAGGTCGCGGAACTGCTGGGTCCGGCTGCCCGGGCGCTCGCCGCGACAGGCGTACAGGTGCACTGGCCGAGGGACCTGGAGCGGAAGCTCACCACCCGGGCGGTGATCGGCCCGGCGGAGGACAGCGGGGCGGTGATCGGCCCGGCGGCGGGCGGCGGGGCGACGCAGACCCGGCCGGGTACGACGGCTCCGTCCTTCCTGTCCCCCGAGGCCCTGCTGGCGTTCGACTGGTGGTTCGCGCTGGGCGACCAGAAGCTGACGCGGGAGGAGTTGGACCGGCTGGCGGAGGCCGGCCGCCCCCTGGTCAGACTGCGGGACCGGTGGGTGCTCGTCGATCCCGAGGAGGTCCGCCTCGCGCGGCGGACCCAGGACCGCAAGGTCGCACCGGTCGACGCGCTGAGTGCCGTGCTGACGGGCACCACCGATGTCGACGGACGCCGGATCGACGTGTCCGCGACGGGCTGGCTGGAACAGCTGCGCGCACGCATCGCGGACCCCGAGTCTTCGACGGCACAGGCGGTGGGTCAGCCCGCGGCGCTCGACGCCGATCTGCGCGACTACCAGCTGCGCGGCCTGAACTGGCTGGTGACGATGAGCTCGCTCGGCCTCGGCTGCTGCCTCGCCGACGACATGGGGCTCGGCAAGACCATCACTCTCATCGCGCTGCACCTGCACCGGCAGGAGTCGGGAACGACGGCGGGGCCCACGCTCGTCGTCTGTCCCACCTCCCTGATGGGCAACTGGCAGCGGGAGATCGAGCGGTTCGCCCCGGGAACCCCGGTGCGCCGCTTCCACGGCCCTTCGCGCTCACTGGAGGGCGTAGCCGTCGGCGAGTTCGTCCTCACCACCTACGGCACCATGCGGCTGGACGCGGCGCGGCTGGCACAGGCCTCCTGGGGCATGGTCGTCGCCGATGAGGCGCAGCACGTCAAGAACCCACGCTCGGCGACCGCGAGGCAGCTGCGGACCATCGGAGCGGGTGTGCGCGTCGCGCTCACCGGAACCCCGGTGGAGAACAACCTGTCCGAGCTGTGGGCGATCCTCGACTGGACGACACCGGGACTGCTCGGGAAGCTCGGTACGTTCCGCTCCCGGTACGCGAGCGCGGTCGAGAGCGGGAACGATCCCGCGGCCGCCGCGAGGCTCGCCTCGCTCGTCCGGCCGTTCCTGCTGCGCCGCCGCAAGTCCGACCCGGGCATCGCCCCCGAGCTGCCCCCCAAGACGGAGACCGACCGCACGGTGTCGCTCACGCCGGAGCAGGCGGGACTGTACGAGGCGGTGGTCCGCGAGACGCTCGCCGAGATCTCCGGGGCGGACGGCTTCGCGCGGCGCGGGCTGATCGTGAAGCTGCTGACCGCGCTCAAGCAGATCTGCAACCACCCGGCGCAGTACCTCAAGGAGGAACAGCCGCGGATCGTGGACCGGTCCGGGAAGGTGGAGCTCCTCGACGAACTGCTCGACACGATCCTCTCCGAGGGTGCGAGCGTCCTGGTGTTCACGCAGTACGTCCGCATGGCCCGCCTGTTGGAACGGCATCTGGCGGCCAGGGGCGTGCCGGTCCAGTTCCTTCACGGAGGGACGCCGGTCGCCGAACGGGAGAGCATGGTGAACCGCTTCCAGGCCGGCGCGGCACCGGTGTTCCTCCTGTCACTCAAGGCCGCCGGTACGGGGCTCAACCTGACCCGGGCCGGCCACGTGGTGCACTTCGACCGCTGGTGGAACCCGGCGGTCGAGGCGCAGGCCACCGACCGGGCGTACCGGATCGGGCAGACCCAGCCGGTGCAGGTGCACCGGCTGATCGCCGAGGGGACGATCGAGGACCGGATCGCCGCCATGCTGGCGCGCAAGCAGGGGCTGGCGGACGCGGTGCTCGGCGGCGGCGAGGCCGCCCTGACGGAACTGACCGATGCCGAGCTGGCCGAACTGGTCGAGCTGCGAGGGGGCGCACGATGAGTGGGAGCACCGAGCCGGAGCGTACGTTCGCCGCGCTGCCGCCCGCGCAGGGCCGCGGTTTCGCGGCGTCGTGGTGGGGGCGGGCATGGCTGAAGGCTCTGGAGGACACGGCGCTGGACGGGGCGCAGCTCAAGAAGGGCCGCAGGCTCGCCCGGGAGGGACGGGTGGGCGCGGTGTCCGTGCGGCCCGGCCGGCTGACCGCCGTCGTACAGGACCGCGACTCGGCGGCGTACCGGAGTGATGTGCTGCTCCAGGAGCTGGGCGACGAGGAATGGGACCGGTTCCTGGACATGGCCGCCGAACGGTCCGGGCACATCGCGGCGCTGCTCGACCGCGAGATGCCGACGCATCTGGTGGAGGACGCGGCAGCCGCCGGCGTCGACCTGCTGCCGGGCATCGGCGACCTGGATCCGGAGTGCGGCTGCGAGGCCTGGGACCACTGCCCGCACACGGCCGCTCTGTGCTATCAGGTGGCGCGGCTCCTGGATCAGGACCCCTTCGTGCTGCTGCTCCTGCGGGGGCGTGGCGAGCGACGGCTGCTCGACGAACTGCAGGCCCGGAGTGTGGCGCGGGCGGTCGGTGCGGTGGGTCCCGGGGCGGACGCGGGGGAACCCTCCGACGGCCCGGCGCAGGGAGTGCGCGCCGACGAGGTCTTCGCCGCAGGCGACATATTGCCGCCCCTTCCCCCGCCACCGGATCCGCCGGAGGAACCGGGAGCGCCACCGTCGCTGGACATCGAGACGGCGCCCGGCGGGGACATCGACCCGGCCGCACTGGGCTTCCTGGCGGCGGACAGCGCCGCCCGGGCCCTCGCCATGCTGGTGGACGCGCTCGCCGCGGGCCACGCGCTCCGTCCTCCGGCCGCGGAACTGACGCCCGGTGAGGACGCCGTGCGCATGGCGGCCGAGGGCCTGCCGGGTGCACCCGCGATGAGGAAACGCCTGGCGTCCGCCGCGGGCAGAGAGGCTTCCGGACTGGACGACGCCGTGCGGGCCTGGCACCACGGCGGGAGCGCGGCACTGGACGTCCACGACGAGGAGTGGCGGCTCGGTCCGGAGGACCTGGCGCGAGCGGAGGCGGGGCTCGCCGCGGCGTGGGAGGAGGGCGGGGCTCCACGGTTCCGCGCCGTGAACAACCGCTGGACCGTGACGGGTTCGGGTGTGCAGCTGCGCTACGGGCGCGACGGGCGCTGGTGGCCGTACGGGAAGGAGCGCGGCCGGTGGGTGCCGGCGGGGCCCGCGGACACCGACCCGGCCGCCGCCCTGGCCGTCGTGACCTCCGGCTGAGCCGAGGCCGCACGCGGGGGCACGCGCTGTGCCGGTACGGGGAACCGTGGGCCGGCGCGGCGCGTCCTTCAGCCGTACGTCATGATCAGGTCCCACCCACAGGAGTGCCGATGCGGCGCAGAAGGATCCTTCAGGGAGCGGCGGTCACCGCCACGGCGGCCCTCCTCCCGGCGTCGGTCCGCGCGGGTGCCGCACCGACCGCGGCCACGGACTACGCGCAGGCGCAGTGGTTTCCTGCGTCCCGGGCCAACCGCACGTCCGCGAACAGGCCCTCGGACCATGCGGTCGACCGGATCGTCATCCATGTCGCGCAACAGGGTTTCACCGAGACCGTCGGCATCTTCGCGGGTCCGGCCCAGCGGGTGTCCGCCCATTACGTGGTGCGTTCGGGGGACGGGTTCGTGGCGCAGTGCGTGCGCGAGCGGGACATCGCCTGGCACGCGGGGAACTGGGACTACAACACCCGCAGCATCGGCATCGAGCACGAGGGCTGGGTGGACCAGCCCTCGTACTTCACGCGGGCGATGTACGAGCGGTCGGCGCTCCTCACCGCGGACATCTGCGACCGCTACGGCCTGCCCAAGGACCGCGCGCACATCGTCGGCCATCACGAAGTGCCGGGCAGCGACCACACGGATCCCGGCCCCGAGTGGGACTGGGAGCGCTACATCCGCCTCGTCAATCTGGCATCCGGTACCCGCGGACGGTGACGGGGCCGCCCTCCGTCGGGGCGGGAAGACCTGGGGTCCGCCGCCCGGTCATTCCGCCGGCCAGTCACCGGCGCGCCGCTCCCCCGGCGAACTCCGAGGGCTCCGCGCCTGCGCGGTCGGAGGTGGGCCTGCGCGGTCGGAGGTGGGCCTACGCGGTCGGAGGTGGGCCTTCGCCGTCGTCCGTCTTCCTTGTCGGCAGTCCGTCGCGGGCGCCACCCGCAGCGCCGTCCCCGCCCGAGACGCCCTCCACCGCCGCCGTGTCGGCCTCTTCCGCCATCACCGGTGCCATGGCCCCGCCGCCCCGCAGGCGTTCGAGGTCGGAGGCGCGCACCTGGATGACCACCAGGGCGATCAGCGCGGCGACGACCGAGAAGACGGCCGCGACCACGAAGGCCTGGGAGACGCCCGAGGCGAGAACCTGGTCGCCCCAGGGCGGCGGAAGCTCACCCGTCCTGCGGAACTGCAACTGCTGGGCCGGGGTCGATTCCGCCAGGAAGCCGGGAAGCTGGTCCTTCGCCTCGTTGCGGCTGGCGGTACCGAAGACGGTGACCAGGATGGACAGGCCCAGCGATCCGCCCACCTGCTGTGTGGCGTTGAGAACTCCGGAGGCGGCCCCCGCTTCCCTGGAGGCGACACCGGAGACCGCCATCAGCGTGAGCGACACGAACTGCATGCCCATGCCGAAACCGAAAACCAGCAGGGGCCCGAGGATGCTCCCCAGATAGGTGCTGTCGACATCGGTCAGGGTGAGCCACGCGAGTCCGGCCGCGGCGAAGATCGCACCCACCACCAGGAAGGGTTTGGGCCCCCACCTCGGCAGCAGCTTCGAGGCGATGCCCGCGCTGACGGCGATGATCACACTCACCGGCAGAAACGCCAGTCCCGCCCGCAACGGGCTGAAGTCGAGGATGTTCTGGACGAAGAGGGTCAGGAAGAAGAACATCCCGAAGATCGCCGCGGACAGGCTGAGCATCATGCCGTAGGTGCCGGCGCGATTGCGGTCGCGGAACATGTGCAGGGGTGTGATCGGCTGTCTGGACCGGCTCTCCACCGCCAGGAAGACCCCGAGGAAGACCACGGCGCCCGCGAAGGCCCCGATGGTCAGCGCATCGGTCCAGCCGTCCTCCGACGCCCGGATGAAGCCGTACACGAGCAGCACCATGCCGAGCGTCGAGGTGAGCGCACCGAGCAGGTCGAAGTGTCCCGGGTGGCGTTCGGACTCCTTGATGTAACGGGGCGTAGCCACCGCGATCAGCAGGCCGATGGGGACGTTCACGAAGAAGACCCACCGCCAGTCGAGCCACTCCACCAGCACGCCGCCGGCGAGCAGCCCGATGGCGCTCCCGCCCGCCGACACTGCCGCGAACACCCCGAAAGCCCGGTTGCGCTCGGGCCCTTCCCGGAAGGTCGTGGTGATGAGGGAGAGGGCCGTCGGTGAGGCGATCGCGCCTCCCACCCCTTGCAGTGCGCGCGCGGCGAGCAGTTGCCAGGAGTCCTGCGAGAGGCCGCCGAGGAGCGACGCCAGCACGAACAGCAGGACACCGAAGATGAACACCCTGCGGCGGCCGAGGATGTCGCCCAGCCGTCCGCCGAGCAGGAGCAGGCCGCCGAAGGTGAGGGTGTACGCGTTCACGACCCACGAGAGGTTCTCGGTCGAGAAGCCGAGCGAACTCTGGATGTGCGGCAGAGCGATGTTGACGATGGTGATGTCGAGGACCACCATCAGCTGACACGAGGCGATGACGAGCAGCGCAATTCCGTTGCCGTGTCCCCCCTTCGGGGATTCGGCAACGGTTGCGGAATGTGATCCGGGATGTGTCATAGCGCTCCGTGCCATACGAGTCGGCATTGCTCGGAATCGTTCACTCGTTGACGTTAAAACGGACCGGACAGGTCCGCCATTCGAACACCGGCGAGGCCCAGCCATGCGGCCAAAGGGCTGATCGGAGCACCCGCAGAGACCCCGGCGCGTCCCTTTGCCCGCGACGAGGTCAGTCGCGGGGCAAGAGCGTGCCCAGCGGACCGAGGTCGAGGTTGAGGTCCTCCGGGCGCACCCCGTGCTGCTCACAGAGCTCGGCCATGCGCTGATCGAGCATCATGAGCGTGGTCCCGATCTCGTCCACCTGACTCTCGGACAGGTCGCCCTGGTCGATGCGGCGGATCGCCTGCCGTTCCATGAGCTGCCGCAGCAGTTCGACCACCGTCAGCACGAGCGCGACGAGGTCCCTGCCGAGCCGGTCGGAGTCGAGGTCGACGCGTGAGTCCGTCACAGCGGCCCTCCGTCCGCCCAGGGCGCGGGCACACGTTCGTTCACGGAGGAGAGGAGGGCGTGCAGGGACAGCCGCACCAACGGCACGTCCGCGATCGCGATGACGAGGTCACCGCTGATCACCACGCCGGTCGCCAGTACCCGGTCGAGCAGGTCGACCAGCGGCACCCCGATGGGTCCGCTCAGCGGCTCGGGGTTGTCCCAGGGCACCACGTCGTGCGGCATCCCTACACCTCCCCGACAAAGGAGTACGGCACCCAGGGCCCCGAGACCTCGATCCGCGCACCGGTCGTCTCCCGCAACGCCCGGACGAGCCGGCCGAACTCGGCGGCCCGGGACTCCTCGACCAGATAGGTGGCGTTCAGTACCTGGACCCGGCAGTCCCCTCCGAGCTCAGGGGCATGCGGCCTCAGCCGGCGACCCGCGGTGGCGACGCCGTGGAACGCGGCGTCCACCGATTCGGCGAGCCGGAGGGAGTCCTCCTGGCGCCGTTCGCGCTGCGCCTGCGCACCGCGCTTGCGCTCCAGATAGGCGAGGCCGGCCCCGGGGGCGGGCCGGGCCCGTCCTCCGGTGGCCGGCGCGCTGCGCGGAGCGGTGTCGGCGGCAGGTGCCGGAAGCTCGGCCGCGTAGACCTTCACACCCCATTCGGAGCGGCCTGCCGTGCGTTCCAGGGCGGTGCGGAAGCGTTCCGTTTCGGCGAGCAGCGCGTGCCGGGCACGCCCTTCGTCGTGATAGAGCGTTGCCAGCGGGAGCGGGACCGTGGGGCAGGAGGCAGCGGCAGCCGACACCACGAGGTGGTGGGCACGCGCGTACTGTTCCAGCTCGGCACGGTCGGACAGCCGGGCCTCCCACACCTCGTCCGTGAAGTCGGCCGCCCGGACGCTCTGCACGAGCGCGGTCAGCTCACCGAAGTGCACCTGCCGCAACGGGCCGCCCCCGGTGACCCCGGACAGACCGAGGACGGCCTCCGGAACCGGGGAACCGCACACGGCGAATACGTAGAGGGCTCTGCCGTCCGCCGACTCGCCCTCACCGGACGTCGTGCTGTCGTCCGTGGGTTCTGGACCCCGCTCCGTCATCTGGCTCGCTTCTCCTTGCTCATCGGTCGGCGGCCTGCGTCTCGTCCTTCGCGGATTCGAGTGCTTCGAGCCGCTCGCGCAGTTCACGGTTCTCGTCCTCCAGGGAATCCCGGGCGGCGCGTGAACTCAGTGCCGGATCCGTCTCCCACCAGTCGATTCCGGCCTTCTTCGCGGTGTCCACGGAGGCGACGAAGAGGCGGAGACGGATGGTGAGCAGTTCGATGTCGAGAAGGTCGATCTTGATGTCGCCCGCGATGACGATGCCTTTGTCGAGGACGCGTTCGAGGATGTCGGCCAGATTGGTGTTCGGGGGCCCCGGAATGGCATAGGCGTCCCGGCCGACGTCGAGATCGGTCACCTCGACGCCCTCCGTCGTGACCGCTTCCGGGGCGCACTGTCCTCCTCGGGTTCCGCCTCTTCCTCCTCGTCGTCGGGCTCCTCCTCCTCATAGTCCTCGTCGTCCTCGTCCTCGTCCGGCTCTTCCTCGTCCTCGTCCTCGTATGCCTCGTACTCCTCGTCGTCCTCTTCGTCTTCGTCGTCCTGCGGCTCTTCCTCGTCCTCGTACTCCTCGTTCTCGCCCTCCTCGTCCTCCTCGGGTTCGGAGTCGTCGGCCCCGTTCTCCTCGTTCTCCGCCTCCTCTTCCTCCATGGCGTCTTCGTGCGACTGCACGACCTCGCCCTCGCGGATCTCACCGCGCCAGCCCTCGGGCTCCTCGTCGGTGAGCGTCACGAACCGCTGGAAGTGCTTGAAGTCGAGTCGCATGCGACGGCCCTGCACACGCCACAGATTGCCGGTCTTCTCGAAGAAGCCGGAGGGGTAGTACTCCACGACCAGGACGATCCGGGTCAGGCTCGGTGCGAGTTCATGGAAACTCACGCAGCCGCGCGTGGAGCCCTTGGAGCCCTCGGAGGTCCACACGATGCGGTCGTCGGGCACCTGCTCCTGGACCGTCGCCTTGAAGCTGCGCGAGGACGGGCCGATCTTGACCTTCCAGTCGCTCTCCATCTCCTCGTCCATGGAGACCGACTGGACGCCCTTGGTGAAGCTGCCGAACTTGTCGTAACGCGTCCAGTGGTCATAGGCGGTTCGCAGAGGCACACCGACGTCGAGGACCTCGATGATGTTCATGGACTTGCCACTGCCGGACTGGCTCTTGCCCTTGCCCCCGCCGAACGCGTCCTTGGCCTTGTCCACGACTTTGTCCTTGACACTCCCGGCCTTCTCGCTGACGAACGCCTTCACGGGTGATTCGCCCTTGAGGACGCGGGAGGCGACCGACGGCAGGCCCCCACCGTTCTCGGCCATGTCGGTGAGCTGGTCCGTGAGACCCGTCAGCTTGTCGCCGGCCTTCTGCGCAAGCTTGTCCGTCTGCGCGCCGAGGAAGCTCGAGAACTCCCCGCGGAGACGGTCCATGCCCGACTCTTCCGCCTCGGGCTCTTCCTTGTCCGTCCTGGCCATGGCTGCCTACCTCCGCCGTCCGCCGCGGGACGCGGCTCGCTTCGATGACGATGTCTTCTTGGCCGAAGCGGACTTGCGCGCCGCCGCCTTCTTGGCCGGTGCGGTCTTCTTCGCCGCCTTCTTGGCCGTCTTCCTGGCCGGGGCGGCCTTCTTCGCCGCCGCCTTCTTCGCAGGTTCCGCCTTCTTGCCAGCGGCCTTCTTCGCGGATGTGGCCTTCTTCGCGGGTGCGGCCTTCTTCGCGGGTGCGGACTTCTTCGCAGTCGCCTTCTTGGCAGACGCGGTCTTCTTCTCAGCCGCCTTCTTCGTGGGTGCGGCTTTGCGGGAAGCGGCCTTCTCGGCCGGTGCCGCCCTCTTCGCCGGAGCGGACTTCTTCGCCGCCGCCTTCCGGCCGTTCCCGCGGCGAGGGCTCGGCGCCGGCTCCTCTTCCTCCTCCGGTTCCTCTTCCTCCTCCGGCTCCTCTTCCTCCTCCGGCTCCTCTTCCTCCTCCGGCTCCTCTTCCTCCTCCGGCTCCTCTTCCTCCTCGTCTTCGTAGCCCTCTTCCTCTTCCTCCTCGTCCTCGGGCTCGCCCTCTTCGTACTCCTCCTCGTCCTCGTACTCCCCCTCGTACTCCTCGCCTTCGCCCTCGTCCTCGTCCTCGTCGCCGCGCCCCCCGAGCCGCGCCGTGCGGTCGCTGAGGGCGTCGGCCAGGGAGTTCATGCCTCGGTCCGCTGCCGCCGTGAGCGCCTTCTTGCCCGACTCGAGCACGTCACCGCGCAACTGTTCCTGCAGCTCGGCGAACTGCGGGACTTCGCTCAGCCTGCGTACACCCTCGGCGGCGAGCTGGCGCGGCTCCAGGCCGAAACGCCTGCCCGCCAGATAAGTCGCGATGGAGAGCGCGAGCCGGCCCTTCTTGGTACGGCCGAGTACGTAGCCGCCCACCAGGGCCGCCGCGAGTGTCGCCTTCGTCTGGTCTTCCATGAGTACGTCACCTTCGATGGTTCGGCGCGGAGCGGATTCGTGCGGCATGCAGCCGGTCGAGCAACTTCTCCTCTTCCCGTTCGAACACCTCCAGGCTGATCCTTCCGTTCTCCAACTCCTCATTGAGTGAGGCAAGTTGAGCTCGAAGAACACCCGGGTCGTGCAACTCGCGGTCGGCCGCCTCGTTCACCTTCTCGGCGACCCAGGCCACACCGCGGACCGGTGCCAGCGGCAGTAGCAGGAGGCCGGAGACCAGTCCCATGTCAGACACCGGCCGATGCACGCGGGGCGCGGGAGGGGACGAAGCTGTAGCAGGGCAGCGGCCCGGCGAGACGGAGGTCGACGCGCTCACGGTGCGCGTCGGCGAAGCGCCGCACGGTCGTGCCGAAGGCGTCGCCGCGGCTCCGGTCGACGAGGAAGGACACGTTGATGACGCACCCGTGCACCTCCGGCCCGGTGGCCACCGCACGTGCCCCGGCGGTGAGTTCGCGCACAAGCTTGGCCCCCGCGTCGGCGGCCCTGCGTGACAGGGCGGTGGCCACGGCCTCACCCAGTCGGACGTTCGCTTCGTATCCGGGGCGCCTGCGGACCTCCTCGCGCAGTCGCCGCACCGTCTTCTCCTCGGCCACGACGGCGGCGAGCGCGTCCTGCGCGGGCAGCGCCTTGAGGTTGAACTCGACCCCGCCGGCGAGGTGCTCGAGCGTCGCCAGGTGCTCCGCCTGCGACCCGGCCAGCGAGTGCCGCAGGGAGTCCTCGTCGGGTGCGATCACCCCGAAGCGCATGGGCAGGACCGGACCGTCGTCGGAGAGCCGCAGCAGAAGGTCCTGGTGTGCCATCAGGTCTCGTCTGCGGGCGCGCAGTTGCGGTGGCGCGTCGCTCACGACCGCCCGAACCTTCCCCTCCCCGACAAGCCTCACCGGGGCCGGCGGGCCGCCCACTCCCGCGATGCCGGGCGGGAGCGCGGCCCGCGCGGGAACGATCGCGTACACGTACACACCGCTGGACGTCACGACTCACGCCTCCGCACGCCGGCGCCGGCTGGATCCGTCGCGTGCGGGCGCCCGGCGCTTCCTCGGACGCTCCTCGCGTGCGTCGTCGTCCTCGTCGTCACCGCCTCCCACCGCCTTGCGCACCGAGTCGCCCACGGACTCCGCCGCCTTGCGGACCTTGCGCTTGCCGACGGACTTGGCCACGCCCCCACCGAGCAGCTCGGGGATGGTGGTGCTGCCCGAGTCGCGCTCCAGGTCGAGCCGGTTGCACGCCTCGGCGAAGCGCAGGTAGGTGTCCACACTCGCGACCACGATGCGCGCGTCTATCTTGAGGATCTCGATGCCGACCAGGGACACCCTGATGAACACGTCGATGACCATTCCGCGGTCGAGGATGAGTTCCAGGACGTCGTAGAGGGTGCCGGCCCTGGGCGGGCAGGGGACGACTTCGTCTGCGTACATGGTGGTCATCTGGCGTCCTTCCGGGTGAGGGGCGAAACGGTGGGGCGAAACGGTTCACTCGTCGGCGGAACCCCGCCGGTAGCGGCGGACCCTGCTGTACTCCATGAGCTCGCCCCGCTCGTCGATCTGCACCTCGTAGGAGGCCAGCAGGCTCGTCGTGTCCGGGATGCGGGGTACTTCGAGGACGTCGACGACCACGCACCATCCGTCGTCGTTCCTGCGTACAGCGGACACGCCCTCAGCCGTGTGGGAAATCAGCCGTTCGAGGCTCTCGCAAGCGGCCCGTGCGGCATGCTCGGGCCCTCGCCGTGACGAGGCGCGGGGGGCTGCGGTCTTCGCTGGGCTCCCGGATCGGGCGCGACGATTCTCTGCCATGCGATCCAGTCTGGTCAGCTTCGGATACACCGCATCTCGGCGCCGCCCGCGAGGCGCGCGGAGGCCTCACCCTTTCGGCCTCCCGGCGGGACGCATCCGCGACGGTGCGTGCAGAGTCGTAGGCATGAGTGACACCTCTGAACCGACCGGGCCCGACGACGAACACGTACGGCCGCACGGGGTGGACGACGCCGCGGTCGAGGCACTGGGAGCGCTGTCTGAGGCGCTGGAGACGGTGGAGCGCGCCCGGGGCCGGCTGTACGACTTCCACCAGCTGACGGGCGGCGCGGACCTGACCCTGGACCGGGCGGTCGAACTGCTCCGAATGGGGGGTTACACGGAGCAGGCCGATCTGGTGGAGCGGGAGATCCTCGGCCGCAACGTGCTTCCGGGGCGCTGGACCTTCCAGGTGGTGGAGGCGTACGACGACACCTACTACCGGCCGTTCGTCGAGGTCGAGCGGCAGGTGCGGGAGGAACTCGCGGGAGGACGGCGCCACTTGTACGAGGCCGGGATGAAGGAGGCCCGCCGTACGCACGGGCACCCCCATCACACCGCGAGGCCGTGACCGTGGATCCGGGGGCAGCCCTGCGGCGGATCGCGTTCCTGCTGGAGCGCTCCCAGGCGGCGACGTACCGGGTGAAGGCCTTCCGCACGGCCGCGGACGCCGTCGGCTCGCTGGGCGGCGACGAGGTGGCGGAGCGAGCGGCCCACGGATCGCTGGAGGCCGTCCGCGGCATCGGGCCCAAGACCGCCCAGGTGATCAAGGAAGCGCTGGACGGGGTGACACCCCGGTACCTCGAACGGCTGGAGGACGAGACGTCGGGACCGCTGGTGTCCGGCGGCGAGAGCCTTCTCGCCGCGATCCGGGGTGACTGTCATCTGCACTCGGACTGGTCCGACGGCGGCAGCCCCATCCCGGAGATGGGGCGTACGGCGAGGGAACTGGGCCACGAGTGGGCCGTGCTCACCGACCACTCGCCCCGGCTGACCGTGGCCAACGGGCTGACGACCGAGCGGCTCCTGCGACAGCTGTCCGTCGTGGCGGAGCTCAACGAACAATGGGCGCCTTTCCGCCTGCTCACCGGCATCGAGTGCGACATCCTCGCCGACGGCTCGCTCGACCAGGACCCCGAAGTGCTGGAGCGGCTCGACGTGGTGGTCGTCTCGGTCCACTCCAAACTGCGGATGGACGCCGCGGCGATGACGGAACGGATGCTCACAGCCGTACGCAACCCCCACGCGGACATTCTGGGGCACTGCACGGGCCGGCTCCTGGGCGGGAAGAAGCGTCCCGAGTCCGGGTTCGACGCGGACCGGGTGTTCGCGGCGTGCGCGGAGTCAGGGACGGCCGTGGAGATCAACTGCCGCCCGGAGCGGCTCGACCCACCGCGTCGGCTGCTCCGCAAGGCGGTCGCCTCTGGCGCTCTCTTCTCGATCGACACCGACGCCCATGCCCCGGGGCAGCTCGACTGGCAGCCCTACGGCTGTGCGCGCGCCGAGGAGTGCGAGGTGCCGGCCGAGCGGGTCGTCACCACCTGGTCAGCCGAGCGCCTGCTGGACTGGACGAGGGACGGGACGCGCTCCTGAGCCCGGCCGGCGCGGAGCGGTGTGCAAGGGCCCCTTGAGCCACGGGCGCCGGGTCGTGGCGGGCAGGACGGGCCGGTCACCGCCGTTCGGCGTACAGTCGATCTACGTCGTCCGTGTGACTCCGGGGCATGAGGGGGCAGGAGGAAACCCATGTCAGGTATCGGCACAGGCCCTTCTCTTCCGCGCACCCGGGGCCCTCTCTCCGACGGCGTGGTCGGCTTCCTGCGCGGCGGCGGGGCACTGCCCGATCCCGCCGGGGCCGGGGACGCCGATCCGTACGGTGACGATCTCCAGCTCGCCCTCTACGTCTGCTACGAGTTGCACTACCGGGGGTTCCACGGCGTACGCCCGGAGCTGGAGTGGGACCCGCCCCTTCTCGCGGTGCGTGCGGCGCTGGAGGACCGTTTCCTGACGGCCCTGCGGCGCGACGCCACGGGATCGGCGGGTCCGGACGAGCTGCTGGACGGGCTTCTGGTGGAACCGGTCCGCGGGAGCGGTGTCTCCTGGTTCCTCCAGGACCGGGGCGAACTGCGCCACCTCCGGGACTACGCGGCCCAGCGGTCCCTCTACCACCTCAAGGAAGCCGACCCGCACGCCTGGGTCCTCCCGCGGCTCTCGGGGCGGGCCAAGGCGGGCATGGCGGCCGTCGAGTACGACGAGTTCGGGGCGGGCCGGGCGGATCGCGTCCACGCCCGGCTGTTCGCCGGTCTGATGGACGACCTGGATCTGGACACCACGTACGGCGGCTACCTCGACGAGGGCCGCGCTCCCATGCTGGCACTGGTCAACATGATGTCCCTGTTCGGCCTGCACCGCAGGCTGCGCGGGGCGCTCGTCGGGCATTTCGCCGCCGTCGAGGTCACCTCCTCCCCCGCGTCGCGGCGCCTCGCGCACGCGATGAAGCGCACGGGCGCCGGACCCGCGGCGGAGTTCTTCTACACCGAGCACGTCGAGGCCGACGCGGTGCACGAGCAGGTCGTACGCCGTGACGTCATCGGCGGCCTGCTCGCGGACGAACCGGACCTGGCGGCCGACGTCGCCTTCGGCATCACCGCCACCTCGTTCCTGGAGGACCGGCTCGGAGAACGGCTGCTGGCCGACTGGCAGGCCTGATCCGACGTCCCGCTCCGGGCACCCCGCACGGCGTAGCAGCGAAGGGAGTCACAGATGCCCGCAGACACGGCCGAAGCAGCCCGTTCCACCCGGTTCTCCTCCCGCCTGATGACACTTCCGGGGGTGTACGCGCCCCAGCACGACACCCGGCTGCTCGCCGCGGCGCTCGACCGGGAGGAGATACACGCCGGCGCCGAAGTGCTCGACCTCGGGACGGGCAGCGGGGCGCTGGCCCTGCACGCGGCGCAGCTCGGTGCCCGGGTGACGGCCGTGGACATCGCGTGGCGGTCTGTGATGACGGCCAGGCTCAACGCGCTCCTGCGGCATCACCGCATCACGGTGCAGCGCAGCGACCTGCTCTCGGCGCTGCCGGGCCGGTCCTACGACCTGGTGATCTGCAACCCGCCCTACGTGCCCTCGCCCGTCGGCCCGCCCTCCGGCCACAGCGCGGCGCGCGCCTGGGACGCCGGCCTGGACGGCCGGGCGGTTCTGGACCGGGTCTGTGCCACGGCTCCCGCGGCGCTGCGCCCCGGTGGCAGGATCCTGATGGTGCACTCCGGACTGTGCGACAGCGCCGTCACCGTGCGCCGGCTGGAGGACGCCGGGCTGCGGGCCCACGTCAGCGTCCGCGCCCACGTGCCCCTGGGGCCCGTCCTGCGGTCCCGGCTGCGGTGGCTGCGCCGGGCGGGTCTGATGGGCGACCGCGACACGACCGAGGAACTGGTGGTCATCCGTGCCGAGCAGCCCTGAGCGCCCCCGGCGGATCTCACTGGAGGACGACGGGCCCCTGCTGGTCGAGGGGCCCGTCGAAGTCACGTGCGCGGACGGCTCGGTCGCCGTGTCGGAACGGTTCGTCGTCGCGGTCTGCATGTGCCGGCGCAGCCGGATGTACCCGTGGTGCGACACCAGCCACCGGCGTCGCGCGAAACCGGCGGACGTCCGGCCTGCCGGGGAACCGTCGGAGACCCGCCCTGCGGGGGAACCGGCGGACTGACCGGCCTCCTCGGGTCAGTCACGGCCTCCTCGGATCAGTCACCGGACCGGATCGGCGAGGGGGCGGCTCCCCGCAGCCGTCGGGAGACCGCTCGCAGGCGGCGGTGGTGTTCGTGCATCTCCGCCGAGCGGCGGTCCAGCTCCTCTGCCAGTCGTTCGGTCCGTTTGTCGATGTCGAGTTCGTCGAGGATGCGGTCGACCTCGGCCAGCAGCGCGCCGTGCAGCTGCCACTGCCTGGGGTGCTCCTGCACGTCCTCGAGCAGGAGGTCCGCCACTCGGTCGCGCGCCCTGCGGCTCCGGGCCAGCGCGTCGGCCAGACGGTCCTCGGCCTCCTCCCCGCTCTCCGCGATCGACGTGGTGATCAGATCGGCGAAGCCCTCGATGGCCTCGGACATGTGAGCGAAGAGTTCCCGCAGGCACGCGGCCACGTCCTCGGGGAACAGTGACTCGTCCGTGCGGGCCTTGGCCAGGTCCGTCAGGGTGCGGGTCAGGACGCGGAGGACCACGGCGCAGATCTCCAGCGTGTCGAGGCCGGTGCGCAGCACGACGCGGTAGAGCAGTCCTTGCCGGACGCGGGGGTTGAGCGTCAGGCTGTCCTCGGCCTGCCGCAGGGACGCGTCGACCTCCACGATGTCGTGGTCCAGCCGGCGGGCCTCGTGCAGGCGCTCGGCGGCTTCCCCGACCGGGAGGTTTCCGCTCACCTCGTCGCCCAGGGCCCGGAACATGGTGCCCATCCGCTCCCCCAGGCCGCCGATCGACGCGCCCGCGGACTCGACCCAGA
Organism: Streptomyces sp. NPDC001822; assembly: GCF_042892135.1. NCBI lineage: Bacteria > Bacillati > Actinomycetota > Actinomycetes > Kitasatosporales > Streptomycetaceae > Streptomyces > Streptomyces sp. NPDC001822. The sequence goes on along the minus strand of NZ_JBIATW010000001.1, from coordinate 481,462 downwards.
CCGGTGGTGCGAACAGCAGGTTGAAGAGGAGGCCGACACCGGCGCCGATCAGGGTCTCCAGCACCCTCTCCCAGGCGGTGTTGGCGACCTGCGCGACGCCGAGGACCAGCATCGCGCTGATCGCCACCTCGGGCACGAACTCGTTGACCCGTACCAGCCGTCCGATCAGCAGGGCGCTGAAGATGGTCAGCCCGAGGCTCCACCAGCTCAGCCCGACGAGAGAGCTGAACGCACTGGCGATCAGCACCCCGACGACGACGGCGTTCACACGCCGGATCCCGGTGGTGAGCGTGGCGTAGAGCGTCACCTGGACCACGAGCAGGGCGGTGAGGGGGGCGGTGAGGGGCGAGGGGTGGGGATCGGGCAGGACCCACTCGGCCACCGCGAAGGCGATGACGGCCGCCGCCGTCGACCGCAGCGTCTGTGTCGCGGCCGGCTCGGTGGTCCGCTTGACGAGTTTGACGACGGGCGCGGGCGTGGAAACGGCAGGCATTCCTTGACGGTGCCCCGATCCGGGCCTCCCCAGCGCCTACGGGCCGCGCCGGACTCCGTACGGACGCACGCGTGCGTCCATCGGCTGCGGCCGCGCGCTCCGGGCCCTGCGGGTGGATGGTGGATTCATGGCTATTCCACTCACGCCGCCCGGGGAGACCCCTCCCGCCGAGGGCTGCATAAGCGAGGCACACGTCGAGCGCCCGGACGGCGGTATCTGGGAGCACCCCGTCTTCTGGGCCGTGATCGTACTGCTGGGCTCGGCGGTCTTCGCCGGCTACTTCATCGCCCGCATCTTCGGGTTCGCGTGACCTCTCGCCGCCCGCTCGACGAGTTGCTGGAGCGGCACGGCACGACGTACGCGGACGAGGCGGGCGCACGCCTGCGCGACAGGCCCCAGCCCTTGTACAAGCTGCTCGTGCTGAGCCATCTCCTGAGCGCCCGGATCCACGCGCAGATCGCGGTGGCCGCTGCTCGGGCCCTCTTCGCGCACCGGCTGAGCACACCGCGCCGGATGGCCGACGCCACCTGGCAGGAACGCGTGGACGCACTGGGCGAGGGCGGCTACCGGCGCTACGACGAGCGCACGGCCACGCAGCTGGAGGACGAGGCCGTGCTATCCGGCCCTGGTGGCGGCGGCTCTGGTCCGCGGTGCGCTGGACAGGAGCTGAGCGTCTGCCGGGGTCAGGCCTGCGGCCGCCGCTTGCCGGGCTTGGTGGAACGGCCTTCGACAAGGGCCCGCCTGATCCGGGCGGCGGTCGCCCGGGCGTGCTCGGAGGTCGCCGTACGGTCGGCGACCGAGGTCACGAAGCGGTGGGTGGGCCGCAGGCACCGGTCGCACGGCGTGTCCGTGGTGATCAGGTAGCCGTCCTCGCACTGCGGGTTCGTGCAACGGCTCGGACCGACGAGTGCCTCGGCGATCTCCTGCGGGGCCCAGCGGCGCCGCCCGTCCTCGTCCTTCTCGTGCAGGGCGTGCGACCAGCGGACGTTCCACCTGCGCTCCAGCCGCTCCAGGAGCTGGTCGGGAGTGCGCCTGGCCAGCTCCTGGTGGAGCAGGTCGTGGACCGTACGGGGATGGCGGTGGCCGAGCGCCTGGACCAGCGGTTGCGGAAGTGCCTGGAGGATGTAGGCGACGGGGTCGCCGGCCGCCCGCTCGCGCCACCTGCGGCAGGTGCACGGCCCCTCGGCGGGCAGGGCGCGCTGGCACCGGCCGCACCGGCCGCGGCATTCCGCGCAGAGACCGTCGTCGAGTCCGTCCACATGGGGGGCGGGTGCCCGTCCGCAGTCACGGCAGCAGGCGGCGCAGGGACCGCAGAGCCGCTCGTCGCCGAGCTTGGTCGTCCACTGCCGCTGCTGGCAGCGGCAGCACAGGGCGTTGTTGCAGTACTCGTGGTGGGCGGCGCCCGAGTGCCGTCCTGGGGGCGGGAATGACATTGCGGCGTTTCTCCAGTGCGTGGCGTGGAGCGGTCAGGTCCAAGCCATGTCGACGAAGCGCGCGCAGGGGCCTTGAGGACGACCGTACCGCCCCGTGCCGGTGCCGCGTCGCGCTCCGTCCCGATCGGAACGCCATTCTCCCGCACCGGGGCGGCGAGGAGGTCAGGGCCTCAGTCCGCCGACCACGTTCGCGGTGGCGCTGATCCCCTCGTGGATGGTGGGAGCCATGCTCGTACCGGCGAGGAAGAACCCGAGCAGGGCGCAGACGATCGCGTGCGACACCTTGAGCCCGCCGTTCCGCAGGAAGATCACCGCGAGAATCAGCATGAGCAGTACCAGTGAGATCGAAATGGCCATGGCCAACCTCCTCCGCCGCGCCGCAATTGCGGCATTCGGCGGCCAGTGTGGCGCAGCGCGGGGGCCGTTCGGCGGACCGGCGTGTCCGCCGAACGGGTGTTCACGCACGGTCACCGGAGGCTGCGGGCGGGACCCCGTCAGCCGCTTCGGCGACCGGTGCCTCCGCGCCGCCGGAGGAAGGATTCGAGCCCTTCGAGATCGTCGCTGTTGAGGTGGTCGACGCCGGCGGCGACGAGCTCGGTCCAGACCGCGTCACGCTCCGGCCCCGGGGTGTCCGGGGTGCCCCAGAAGCGGACCCGCCGGCCGGCGGCATGGGCCGTCGAGACGAAGGTGCGAAGCCTCTCCCGTTCGGCTGCGGGGAAGGGCCCTGCCCCCGTCCAGGTGAAGCTCTGCGTCCAGTTGCCGCTGATGAGCGGGATGAAGGAGGCGGGAGCCGGGGTGCCGAGATCGTCCGGCCTGCCGTCGTAGAAGGCGTAGCGGGTGGACTGCGCCTCCATCGGGACGCGGGCGGCGCGGTCGCCGGAGACGACGGCTGTCACGGCTGCCGTCCGGACGCGTCCGTGGGCGAAGTGGCTGAGCATGTGCCGGTGGCTCCGGAGCACCCGGTCGAGCGCGAGGTAGGTGGCGGCGCCCTCGGTCTTGATGTCGATCAGCAGTTGCAGCGGCTCGTGGTGTCCGGGGTGGACGGATCCGTGGTTGGCGCGTACCCGGGCCGCCAGGGGATCGAGGTAGAGGCCGGTCAGGGTGCGCGCGGGGTCGAGGCTTCCGGCCTCGTGGGCGACGAGCAGTTCGCCGTCGACGAGGAAGATGTCCGCCTCGACGCTGGTGAATCCGTGTGCGAGCGCGTCGTGGAGCGGGCGCGGATGCAGGTAGTCGTTGTGCGCGTGGGCCCGCGCGAGCGGGCGGGGGCCGCGGGGCCGGGTCTGCGCCGCGGGAGCCGCGGTTGCCGTCTGGGCGGGGATGAACACGCCGGCGGCCGCGGTGGCGAGAGCGGTGGTGACGACGCTGCGACGGGTCAGGTGTGCCATGGGGGTCTCCTGAGGCGGTCGGGCGGGCAACGCGACGAGTATGGCCGCACGGGCGCCCCGACAGGCAGGTACCTGCCAAGAGTTGGGCAGGCCGTCGTCGGCGGGACAGCCCTCGGTCGTCCGCGATGCGCCTGCCGGTTCCCCCGCGCCCGCCGCGTCCGAGACCGGGCGGGAAGTCGCGTGGCCACGCCTTCCCGCCCGGTCGGGCCTACGGTGCCGGAAGCTCCATCAGCTCGGCGACGGTGTCACGGTGCCGCCCGGCGGAGCCGTACGCGATCGAGTCGGCCTTGGCCCGCTTCAGATACAGGTGCGCGGGATGTTCCCAGGTCATCCCGATGCCGCCGTGCAGCTGCACGCACTCCTCGGCGGCATGGACGGCGACCTTCGAGCAGTACGCCTGCGCCACGGCCACGGCGAGCGCGGCGTCACGGCTTCCGGCGGCCAGCGCGTCGGCGGCGTTGCGCGCGGCGGCGCGCGCGGAGACGACCTCCAGCCAGAGCTGGGCCATCCGGTGCTTGAGCGACTGGAACGAGCCGACGGGCCTGTTGAACTGATGGCGCTCCCGGGTGTACCGGACCGTCTCGGTCAGGCACCACTCGGCCAGGCCCAGCTGCTCGGACGCGAGCAGGCCGGCGCCTGCCAGCAGCCCCCTCGTCACGGCCGCGGCGGCCGGCCCGGCCTCGGCGAGCCGGGTGCCGGTCGCGCCGCTCAGCGTGACCGAGGCGAGCGGGCGGGTCAGGTCGAGGGGGACGAGTGGCCGGACGGCCACGCCGTCGCCACCGGTCTCCACGGCGTACAGCCCCTCGCCGGTGGGCACCAGCAGTACGTCGGCGGCCACCGCGTCGGCCACACCGGTCACGGTCCGGTCGAGCGTGCCCGTCAGTGCCCCTGCGCCGTCGGCCGGTGCCGTGCCGAACGGCAGGGCGAGGACCGCGACCCTGCGCCCGGCCGCGAGATCGGCGAGGAGCCCACCGGCCGGCCCGTCGTCGGTGACGAGCGCGAGCAGCACCTCCGTGGCGACCACGGCACTGGTCAGATACGGGGCCGGTACGACGCTCCGGCCGAGCTCCTCGATGACCACGGCGGCCTCGCGGTGGCTCGCGCCCTGCCCGCCGAGCTTCTCGGGCACCAGCAGCCCCGCGGCCCCGATCCCGGAGGCCAGGGAATTCCACAGCCGCTGGTCGTACGGCGTGTCGGACTCGATCGAGGCGATCACCTCCGGCGCGTCGGCACGGTCCGCGAGCAGCGAGCGGACCGCCGACCTCAGGTCCTCCTCGGCCTCCGAGTAGAGCAGGTCCGGCGCGTGGGCTTCGGTCTGTGCGGTCATCGGGCGAGATCCTTCCAGGCTGCGTCCTTGTCGTTGCGCGGCTCGACGGGGAGGCCGAGCACGCGTTCGGCGACGATGTTGAGCAGCACCTCGCTCGTACCGCCCTCGATGGAGTTCCCCTTCGACCGCAGGTAGCGGTATCCGGCGTCACGTCCGGTGAAGTCGACCAGCTCGGGGCGCCGCATGGTCCAGTCGCTGTACAACAGGCCCTCGTCGCCGAGGAGTTCGACCTCCAGCCCGCTGATCTCCTGGTTGAGGCGGGCGAACGCGAGCTTCATGCCCGAGCCCTCGGGTCCGGGCTGTCCGGCGACGAGCTGCTGGCGCAGCCGCTCGCCGGTGAGCCTGGCCACCTCCGCCTCGACCCACAGGGTGAGCATCCGCTGGTGGAGATCGTGGGTGCGCAGTCCGGGCTGTTCGCGCCAGGTCTTCGCGACGGTGCCGATCATGCCGCCCTCGCGGGGGATGCGGGCCCCGCCGATCGAGACGCGCTCGTTCATCAGGGTGGTCTGCGCGACCTTCCAGCCGTCGCCGACCGGGCCCAGCCGCCTGTTGTCCGGGATGCGTACGCCGGTGAGGAAGACCTCGTTGAACTCGGCCTCGCCGGTGATCTGGCGCAGGGGACGAACCTCGACCCCCGGGTCGGTCATGTCGCAGATGAAGTAGCTGATCCCCCGGTGCTTCGGCACGCCGGGGTCGGTGCGGGCGATGAGGATCGCCCAGCGGGCGACGTGGGCACTGGAGGTCCAGACCTTCTGCCCGTCGACCACCCAGTCCCCCGTCCCGTCCTCGTCGCGGACGGCCCGCGTCGCGAGAGCGGCGAGGTCGGAGCCCGCGCCGGGCTCGCTGAAGAGCTGGCACCACACCTCCTCGCCGACCCACAGCGGGCGCAGGAAGCGATTCTTCTGCTCGTCGGTGCCGTAGCCGAGGATCGTCGGGGCGGCCATGCCGAGTCCGATGCCGATGCGGCGCGGATCGTTGTCGGGGGCCCCGGCGGCGGCGAGTTCGGCGTCGACGACGGGCTGCAGGGAGCGCGGCGCGTCGAGTCCGCCGAGGCCCACGGGGTAGTGCACCCATGCGAGGCCGGCGTCGAAGCGCGCCTCCAGGAACGCGGTGCGGCCGGTGGTGGCCGGCGGGTGGGCCGCCAGCAGTTCCCGGGTGAGACGGCGGATCTGCGCCGCGTCGACGGTGCCGCTCATCGGGCTCCTCCTGCCGGCAGGACGACGATGCGACCGGTGCTCGTCCCGTCCGCGACCCGCTGGACGGCCTGCGCCGCACCGGCCATCGGGACGCGCTCGCTGACGAGTGGTCTGACGGCGCCCTGTTCGGCGAGCTTGGTGAGTTCGTCGTGACAGGCGCGCACCGCGGCGGGGTCCTTGGTGTTGTACAGACCCCAGTGGAGGCCCATGATCGTGTAGTTCTTCACCAGGGCGTGGTTGAGCCCGGGCGCGGGGATCGAGCCGCTCGCGAAGCCGACGACGACGACCCGGCCCTCGAAGGCGATGCACTTGACGGACTTGGCGTAGGCGTCTCCGCCCACGGGGTCGTAGACCACGTCCGCACCGCGCCCCCCGGTGGCCTCCTTCACCGCCGCCACGATGTCCTCGCTCCTGCGGTCGATGACCAGGTCGCAGCCCAGCTCGCGGGCGACGGCGGCCTTCTCGGGTCCGCCGGCCACGCCGATGACGGTGGCTCCGGCCGCCTTGCCCAGCTGGACGGCCGCGCTGCCGACGCCGCCGGCCGCCGCGTGCACCAGCAGCGTCTCGCCGGCCCGCAGGTGCGCACGCCGGTGCAGTCCGAACCAGCCGGTCTGGTAACCGATGTGCAGTGCGGCCGCTTCGGCGTCGTCGAGGGCGTCGGGCGCCGGCAGCAGGGCCGCCTCGTCAGCGACGACGTAGTCGGCGAAGCCGCCTCGCGGAAGGGCGGGGGTGGCGAGCACCCGGCGGCCGTCCTCGGTCGTGCCGCAGATCTCCACCCCCGGGGTGAAGGGCAGCGGGGGCCGCACCTGGTACTGGCCCCGGCACAGGAGCGCGTCGGGGAAGTTGATGTTCGCCGCGCGCACCTCGATCAGCACCTGGCCGTCGCCGGGAACGGGCCGGTCCGTCTCCTCGAGCTCCATCACCTCGCTCGGCTCGCCGTTCCGGTGCACTCGCCATGCCTGCATGAGGGGCCTCCACAACACTGTCGGCATTACCACTGCTCCGGCGCATACTAAGCGGTCGCTTGCCCCTCTGGGAACACCCGCGCGCACACCGGGACCGCCCCGGTCACGGCCGTTTCGGCTTGGCCCTCACGTGCATCCGCTCCCCCTGCGGCCCGAAGAGGCTGAGGAACTCGACCGGCTCGTCGCCCACGGGACCGAACCAGTGCGGCAGGCGCGTGTCGAATTCGGCGGCCTCTCCCGGCACCAGGACGAGGTCGTGCTCGGCGAGCTTGAGCCGCAGCCGCCCATTGAGCACGTACAGCCACTCGTAGCCCTCGTGGGTCCGCTGCTCGGGCACCTCGGTGCAGGGCGCCTCCTGGATCACCTTGTACGCCTGGAGGCCCCCCGGCCGGCCGGTGAGCGGCAGGGACGTCTTCGTGCCCTGGACGATCGGCTTCGCCCGGACCCTCGGATCGCCGACCGGCGGGGCGCCCACGAGGTCGTCGAGCGGCACCTCGTGGGCGCGCGCGATCGGGAGCAGCAGTTCGAGACTGGGCCGCCGGCCGCCCGATTCCAGGCGCGACAGGGTGGAGACGGAGATCCCCGTCGCCTCGGACAGCGCCGCGAGCGTCACCCCACGGTCCTTGCGCAGCCGCCGCAGCCGGGGTCCGACGCCGGTGAGCACGGCGTCCAGTTCGGGGTCGTCCTGGTTCTGTTCCTTCATGCGACCATTGCAGAATCGGCAAAGGCGTTTGTCAATCAGGGTCGTCGGACCGCACCGCGGAAAGCCCGTCGGTACGCGTGAGGGCTGGTCCCCACCACGCGCTTGAAGCGGTCCCGGAATGCCGTCGGCGACCCGAAGCCCACGCGTACGGCGATGTGGTCGACGGCGTGCGGCGTCGTCTCCAGGAGGTGCTGCGCCCGGCGGATCCGCGCCCGGTGCAGCCACTGCAGCGGCGTGGTGCCCAGCTGCTCCCTGAAGCGGCGGTTCAGCGTGCGCGTGCTCATGCCGGCCCGGTCCGCGATGTCGTCCAGCGTGAGCTCCCGCCCGGCGTTCTCCTCCAGCCAGTGCAGCAGCGGTTCCAACTCCGCACCGCCGGGCGCGGGCGGCTGGGCGTGGACGATGAACTGCGCCTGGCCGCCCTCTCGTTCCAGGGGCATCACCGACAGGCGCGCCGCATCGGCTGCGACCGCCGAACCGTGGTCGCGACGGATCATGTGGAGGCAGAGGTCGAGCCCCGCGGCGGCTCCGGCCGACGTCAGGAACTGCCCGTTGTCGACGTACAGCACGTCGGGGTCGACTTCGATCTCGGGGTGTCTCGCGGCCAGGAGCCCGGTGGCCATCCAGTGGGTCGTGGCCTTCAGCCCGTCGAGCAGCCCGGTGGCCGCCAGGACGAGAGCGCCCGCGCAGATCGAGGCAATCCGGGTCCCGCCGGCGGCGGCGGCCCTCAACGCGTCGAGGGTGTGGGGCGGGACGGGGAGCGACGGGTCCGCGCAGCCCGGAACGATGATCGTGTCGGCCTCGGCCAGGGCGTCCAGTCCGTGTGGGGCGCGGAGCACGAACGCCCCCGCGTCGACCTCCTCGGTGGCGGCGCAGACCCGGACCCGGTAGGCGGGACTGCCGTCGGGAAGCCGGGTGCGCGAGAAGACCTCGATGGGGGTGGACAGGTCGAAGGCGATGACGCCGTCCAGCGCGAGTACGGCCACGGTGTGCATGACGCCATCCCATCAGATGCCGGCTTCCGGCCGGGGCCCCATACCTGCCGGGCCACCCGTGGACGCGAGCGTATGGCCAGGTCGGAGGCGTGGAGACGGCGATGGCGAGAATCCGTTGGAAGGTGTCATTTTCGCCACTGCCCTGCTCCTGCCCTGCGCCGTAGCGTCGGCTCCGGCCGTACCGGACCGGGTGCGGCCGCTCACCGAGAGGACACATGCCGGATGCTCGCCCAGATCGTCCTGTTCGACGGCTTCGACCCGCTGGACGTGGTCGCGCCGTACGAGGTGCTGCACGCAGGGGGCCTCGCGGCCGGCGGAGCCCTGACCGTGGAACTGGTGTCGGCGGAGGGCTCGCGCGACGTGCCGAGCGGGATCCCGGCGCTGTCCCTCCGCGCCACCGGCCGGCTCGACCCGGCCCGGGCGCGGCTGGTCGTACTCCCGGGCGCGGCCGGCCGGATGCCCGGGGGTCCGGGTCCGGACGGGGACGACAGCATTCCGGCGGTCCTGGCACGCGCCTTGGGCACCGGGCTGCCTCCGCTGCTCGACGAGGCCATGGGCCGGCCGGAGGTGTGCATGGCGACCGTGTGCGGGGGCTCGCTGCTCCTCGCGATGGCCGGGCTGATCGGGGGGCGCCCCGCGGTGACCCACCACGAGGGCATGGGCGCCCTCGCGGACGCGGGCGCCAGTCCGGTGGCGGCACGGGTGGTGGACGACGGCGACCTGGTGACCGCCGGGGGCGTGACGTCGGGCCTGGACCTCGGGCTGTACCTGCTGGAGCGCGAACTCGGCCCCGAGACCGCGCTCTCCGTGGAGCGCCTGTTCGCTCACGAAAGGCGTGGTGTGGTGTGGCGGTCCGCCGCGTGAGCACCGTCCACCCCGCCCCGACCCCTGGAACGGAACCCAGTCTCCCGTGACCACCTTCCTCCTCGCCGTCCACGTCCTGGCGGCCATCGTGGCTGTCGGCCCCGTGACCGTGGCGGCCAGCATGTTCCCACCCGCCGCTCGGCGCGCACTGGCCGACCCCGCGGACCCACGGGCATCGGCCGTGGTGCAGACCCTCCACCGCATCTGCCGTGTCTACGCCGGTGTCGGCGTGGCCGTCCCCGTGTTCGGGTTGGCGACAGCAGCCGGTCTGGGAGTCCTGCGCGACGGCTGGCTGATCGCCTCCATGATCCTCACCGCACTGGCGGCAGCCGTCCTGGTTCTGCTGGTCCTCCCCCGGCAGGAGGCACTGGCCGTGCCCGACTCCCCGGCAGCGCCGGGCGGAACGCGCCGACTCGGCATGCACACCGGCCTGTTCAACCTGCTGTGGGCGACGGTCACGGTACTCATGATCGTCCGTCCCGGCTCGACCACAGGAGTGTGATCACTCCGCGCCCGCGCCCCTCCGGCAGCAAGTGGACAGCCGGCCTGGCGGTCGCGCCGGTGCCTGGGCCCGGACGGCAGGTCCAACAGAGGTCGAAGTCGCCCTGACCGTGCAGGAGTCAGGGCGGCTTCGGCAGCCGGCGCCCCTCCCGGTCGTCGACGCGTTCGTCCGGCAAATTCGTTATCCGTCGGCCGGAGCGCCGTGATACACCACCGTCGTGCAAAACATCCTGGAGTTCCCCGATGTCCTGCGGCTGATCGAAGACCGCTCGGCCGCGTTCCGAGCCGCGATAGCGGCCGCCCCCGACCTTGACGTCCAGGTCGCGACCTGCCCGGACTGGACGCTGCGCGAACTGGCGCAGCACCTCGGCGACGGCCGCCGCCGCCAGGCCGCCGTCGTCGCGGCGGGCCCGGGCGCCGAGCCCCCGGCGAGGACGGACCCGAAGGGCGCCCCGACCGCGCCGCGCGACCGCGAGGCCCTGGACACCTGGCTCGCCGAGGCGACCGAGCTCATGCTCGACGCGATGCGCGAGGCCGGCCCGGACCGCGGCTGCTGGACCTGGTGGGGCCGCTCGCAGGCCCCGGAGACCAGCGGAGCCGTGGCCCGGCACCAGATCCAGGAGATCGCCGTCCATACCTACGACGTCCAGCTCACCCAGGGGAACGCACGGCCGCTGCCGACGGACGTCGCGGTCGAGGGCGTCGACGAGTTCCTGACGACCGTCTCGGCGACGACCGTTCCCTGGCCGTTCAAGCCGGCGACCATCGACCTGCACACGACCGAGGGCCGCTCCTGGCGCCTGACGCTCGACGCCGACGGCGTCCGCTGCGACGACCTCGCCGCCGACGCGGAGCCGGGCGACATGGCGATGCGATGCACAGCGAGCGACCTGGTCCTCTACCTCTACGCACGCATCCCGCTCGACGGCCTGGAGACCACCGGCGACACCGAGCCGATGGAGCGGCTCGCGGACTGGGACCCGAACGCGTAGACGCGCAGTCGCGACGCATCCGTCGGCGGTGCGCGCTTCCGAGGGCACTGGGCCGGGGGGTGCGGACATCGCGCGGCTGCGGGCCTGCTGTCCGCGGCCGGATGCCCCCGGCCCGGCTCAGCGGCTGAAGACCTCGAACGCGACGGCCGGGCGGCCGCCGAATCGCTCGGCCGCGCCCTCGGTGGCGCCGGCGAGGAACCTGCGGCAGTACGCCTCCGGCTCCTCGTCGGTCAGCACCTCGATGTAGGTGCGGTGGGCGAGGAGCGACCGGACGGCGCGTTCGAACCCCGGGGTCGCGTCGACCGCGTGGGTGGGCCGGTCGGTGCCGGCCACGGCGACCCAGCGCACGCCGTCCCACGGCTCGAGTCCCCGATCCCGGAGTTCGGGGAAGATCCAGCGGTTGCCGGCGTCGCCGGCCGCGTCCAGGGTGGCCCGGCCGACCGCGCGGTGGTCGGGGGTGTTCCAGGCGACGCCGCCCCAGGTGTCGCGGTGGTTGAGGGTGATGAGCAGTTCGGGCCGGTACCGGCGGATGGCCGCGGCGATGTCCCGGCGCAGCGCCGTGCCGTATTCGATGACGCCGTCCCGGTGGTCCAGGAACTCCACGGCGGTGACGCCCACGACCGAGGCGCTCGCCCGCTGTTCCCGTTCGCGCAACGGCGCGCACTCCTCGGGGGCGAGCGTGTCGATCCCGGCCTCGCCCCGGCTCGCCAGGAGGTAGGTGATCTCCCGGCCCTCGTCGGTCCAGCCGGCCACGGCGGCGGCGCAGCCGTACTCCAGGTCGTCGGGGTGGGCGACCACCGCCAGCGCCCGCTGCCAGTCCGCGGGCATGGGTTCCAGCTGCTGCTGTGTCATGCCGCGAAGGCTATCCGGGAAGCGATCACGGATCTGTGCATTCCGGGAGCGGTTCGGGGCAGGTGCGCTGCAGTCGCCCGGTCGGACGCGCCTCGCACCGAGCCGCGCCGAGCCGCAGCGAGCGGGACGAAATACCCCCGGGGGTATTGTTGCCTTCCGGAAGCCGGGACGAGCCGAGCCCCCGCCGCTCCGGCGACCGAAAGGAGTTACGCCCGTGATCAGCCCCGCATCCCTCTCACCCGCCCAGGCCGCGGCCCGTCTGGAGGAGTTCACCGTCATCGACGTACGGGCCCCGGGCGAGTACGCCTCGGGACACGTGCCGGGCGCCCTGAACATCCCGCTCGACCGGCTCGCCGAGGCGCTGCCCGCCCTGAAGTCGGCCTCGGCCCGGGGTTCCCTGCTGGTGGTGTGCGCCTCCGGGGTGCGTTCCGTCCGGGCCTGCGAGATCCTCGCCGACGCCGACATCGACGCCGCCACCCTGACCGGCGGCACCTCGGCATGGGAGGGCGACGGGCGCGGCCTCGACCGCCCGGCGGGAGCGCGGACGACGTGGCCGATGGAGCGCCAGGTGAGGTTCGCCGCCGGGTCGCTGGTGGTGGCGGGCCTGCTGGCCGGCCGGCGCCTCCCCGCGGCGCGCTGGCTGTCGGCCGGGGTCGGCGCCGGCCTCGTCTACTCGGCGGCGAGCGACACCTGCGGCATGGCGGCGGTCCTGGGGAAGCTCCCGTACAACCGCGCGCCGAAGGCGGAGGCCGGACTGATCGCAACCCTGGACGCGCTCCAGGGCTGAGCCCGGACGGCGCCGGGGCCACGCGGGCCCCGGGCGAGCTCCTGCTCCGGCGCTAGCGGTCGCTGTCGCCCCTCACGAGCGCGAGCAGCCGGTCGAGTACACGCGGCCCGCCCGCCCGCACCCCGTCGTGCTCGAACTCGCTGGTCACCCACGTCCGCAGTCCGCGGATCGAGGACGCCGTGCGCAGCGCGTGCTCCGTGTCGACGTACATGTCGTCGTGGTAGACGGCGGCTGCCACCGGCACCTTGTTGGCCGCGAGCCGCTCGGTGTCGTACAGGACGGGCCAGTCGGTCCGGGCCGCCAGCAGTTCGGCCGTCTCTCGCAGCGGACGCAGTGCGGGATCGACGTCGAAGTGCCAGGGGTGGATGCTCTCCCCGGTGAACAGCACCGGCCCGTCGCCGGCCAGGGCGGTGCCGGCGTCGAACTGCGGGAACTCGGCGCGGACGCGTTCGGCCGCCCAGCCGGTGGGCCGCGGGCCCTGCCCGTAGATCGGTTCGTGCATGAGGGCGTACAGCGGGTGCCCGGCGAACGACGTGGCGGTGCGCACGGCTTCCTGGAAGGCGTCGGAGAGCTCGCGTCCGTGTGCGCCGTCGACGAAGGCGTTCTCCAGGAGGTAGTGCAGCTGGTGGCTGCCGTTGCCGCCGCCGAGCATGATGCCCAGCGACTGGAAGCCCTCGGGAGTCAGCCGGTGACCCGCGCTGTCGGGACGGTGCTCCGCGAGGTATGCGGCGATCGCACGGGCGCGGGCCACGTCCTGCGGGTAGCGGGCGTAGTGCGCGGCGACCTTGCGCTCGATGCGCGGGTACGCGGCCCGGTAGACGTCGTCGGCGTGCGCGTCCAGCGACGGCAGCCCGCCGGTGATCAGGACGGTGTGGAGTCCTTCCGGTGCGGCGGACAGGTAGTGCACGGCGCAGAACCCGCCGTAGGACTGCCCGAGGACCGTCCACGGAGCGCCGCCCGTGAGCTGCGGGCGGATCAGCTCGCAGTCGCGGACGATGCTGTCGGCGCGGAAGTGCGCCAGGTAGGCGGCCTGTTCGCGCGGGCCGCCGCGCGAAGGGAGCGTCTGCCGGTTCGCCGGGGTGGAGAGACCCGTACCCCGCTGGTCGAGGAGCAGCACACGGAACTCCCGCACCGCCCGGCCCAGCCATGCCTCGTCACCGATGAACCGCCGGGCACCGAACCCCGGGCCGCCTTCGAGGTACACCAGCCAGGGCAGGCCCTCGCTCGACTTCCCGGAGGCGACGGCCTCGCGGGCGAAGATCTCGATCGCCTCGCCGCCCGGGTCGTCGTGGTCGAGGGGGACCGTGAACCGGTGGTCCGTGAGGACGAGACCGGGCTGGCGATAGCTGTTCAAGGGGACTCCTGCATCGGGTTGTTCCCGACAGTTCAGCACATGCCCGCGCCCTGACCGGTAGCGGGCCGCGCGGGATCCGCCCGGGCGGATCCCGCCGGGCCGCCCGACCGTCGCGGTGACCGGTCCGGGAGTCCGGCGGGAACGTCCGGCCCGGTGAAGCCGGTAGCGCGAGGCGCCGGACGGGCACGGATTCCCTGATGGGCGACGCTTGCCATTAACCCGCGCGTGCAACTATTGTCGACGCCTGTAACCGCCGCACGCGCAGCGGTTTGCCCCAGCGCTACGAGAGGCTCCACCATGCCCACGGTCCCCACCGTCACACTCAACAACGGCGTCAGGATCCCGCAGCTCGGCTTCGGCGTCTTCCAGGTGCCCGACGACGAGACCACCGCGGCGGTCACCGCCGCACTGGAGGCGGGATACCGCTCCATCGACACGGCCACCGTCTACGGCAATGAGGCAGGCGTCGGGCGGGCGCTGGCCGAGTCCGGACTCCCCCGCGACGAACTGTTCGTCACGACGAAGCTCTGGAACGCGGATCAGGGCTACGACGCCACACTCGCCGCCTTCGACGCCTCACTGGCCGCACTCGGCCTCGACCACGTGGACCTCTACCTCATCCACTGGCCGACTCCCGCCCGCGACCTCTACACCGAGACCTGGCGCGCCCTGGAGAAGCTGTACGCCGACGGCCGGATACGGGCCGCGGGCGTCTCCAACTTCCAGCCCGCGCACCTGCACCGCCTGCGCGAGGAGAGTTCACTCGTGCCCGCCGTCAACCAGGTCGAGCTGCACCCGGGCCTCCAGCAGAGCGAACTCCGCGCCGTGCACGCCGAGGCCGGCATCGCCACCGAGGCGTGGAGCCCGCTGGCCCAGGGGGCGCTGCTGGACGACGAGGTGCTCACCTCGCTCGCGGAGCGCCACGGGAGGGCACCCGCCCAGATCGTCCTGCGCTGGCACCTCCAGCTCGGGAACGTCGTGATCCCCAAGTCGGTCACCCCCGCGCGCATCGGGCAGAACATCGACGTCTTCGACTTCGAGCTCTCCGCCGCCGACATGGACGCCATCGCCGGCCTGGACCGCGGCATGCGGACCGGCCCCGACCCGGACGTCGTCAACTGACCCCGGTCCGCGGACATCCACCAGCCGCGCGGACCGGGACCGGCCGGCCCCCCGTGGACGGGGGACCGGCCGGTGCGCCTGCGGACTTCGCCCGGTCGCGTCAGCCCTTCTCGGCCGGGGTGAGGACGAAGACCGGGATCTCCCGGTCGGTCTTCCTCTGGTACTCGGCATAGTCGGGGAAGGCTTCGACGGCCCTGTCCCACCACAGCGCCTTCTCGTCACCCGACACCTCGCGGGCCACCATGTCCTGCTGGACCGTGCCGTCCCTCAGCTCGACCTTCGGGTCGGCGAGGACGTTGTAGTACCAGACGGGGTGCTTGGGGGCGCCACCGAGGGAGGCGACAATGGCGTACTGACCGTCGTGCTCGACCCGCATGAGCGGCGACTTGCGGACCTTGCCGCTCCTGGCGCCGCGCGTCGTGAGGAGGATGACGGGCATACCGCGCAGGGTGGTGCCCTGCGTCCCGCCGGAACTCTCGATGAGCTCGACCTGCTCACGAACCCATGTGGTCGGGCTCGGCTCGTACTCGCCCTCGATCGGCATGGCACCTGTCCTCTCGTCGGAGTGCTGCGTCGTGCCCCCATCATGTCTCCGCCCGCGACCGGTGGCACGCAGAGACACCAGCGGCGAGGCTTCGCGCAGGGTTCCGTCTCAGCCTCTGGAACCACACGGGACGACCCGAGCGGAATCCGCTCACGAAAATGAGTCCGATTCCTACCGTTACATCACGTTATTTCCTTCACGTACTCATGCCCCGCTCCAGGGAGGCCGGAGAACAGGGCATACCGTGGAGAGCAGCGGAGTAAGTCAACCCTTACCCCGCTGCTCTCTGCCCGCGACCGCCGCCCAAAGGAACAACACTCCATGACACGCCCCGTCCGCGTCGCCATCGTCGGAGCCGGTCCCGCCGGAATCTACGCAGCGGACGCGCTTCTCAAGTCCGAGGTCGCCCAGGAGCCGGGCGTATCGATCGACCTCTTCGAACGCATGCCCGCCCCGTTCGGCCTGATCCGTTACGGTGTGGCGCCCGACCACCCGAGGATCAAGGGCATCGTCAAGGCGCTGCACCAGGTCCTGGACAAGCCGCAGCTGCGACTGTTCGGCAACGTCGACTACCCCAACGACATCGGCCTGGACGACCTGCGGTCGTTCTACGACGCCGTGATCTTCTCCACCGGTGCCGACGCCGACCGCGCGCTCGACATACCGGGCATCGAGCTCGACGGGTCCTACGGCGCCGCCGACTTCGTGGCCTGGTACGACGGTCACCCGGAGGTTCCGCGCACCTGGCCGCTGGAGGCCGAGAAGGTCGCCGTGCTCGGCGTCGGAAACGTCGCCCTGGACGTCGCGCGCATCCTCGCGAAGACGGCGGACGAGCTGCTCCCGACCGAGATTCCCGCCAACGTGTACGACGGCCTCAAGGCGAACAAGGCCCTGGAGGTGCACGTCTTCGGACGGCGCGGACCGGCCCAGGCGAAGTTCAGCCCGATGGAGCTCCGCGAGCTGGACCACTCCCCCAACATCGAGGTCATCGTCAACCCCGAGGACATCGACTACGACGACGGCTCGATCGCCACCCGCCGGGAGAACAAGCAGGCCAACATGGTGGCCTCCACCCTGGAGAACTGGGCGATCCGGGACGTCGGCGACCGTCCCCACAAGCTGTTCCTGCACTTCTTCGAGTCCCCCGTCGAGGTCCTCGGCGAGGACGGCAGCGTCGTCGGTCTGCGGACCGAGCGCACCGAGCTCGACGGCACGGGCAACGTCAAGGGCACCGGCCGCTTCACCGACTGGGACGTGCGGAGCGTCTACCGCGCGGTGGGCTACTACTCGGAGGAGCTCCCCAAGCTGCCCTTCGACGTGGTGTCCGGCACCGTCCCGCACGCCGCGGGACGCGTGCTGGCCGGCGGCGAGCCGATGTCCTCGGTGTACGTGACCGGCTGGATCAAGCGCGGCCCGATCGGTCTGATCGGGCACACCAAGGGCGACGCCAACGAGACCGTGGCCTGCCTGCTGGAGGATCACGCGGCCGGCCGCCTGCCCGCCCCCGGACGGCCCGAAACCGATGCGGTCGTGGACTTCCTGGAGCAGCGCGGCGTGCGCTACACCACCAAGGAGGGCTGGCACCGCCTCGACGCCCACGAGCAGGCGCTCGGCGCCGAGCAGGGCCGTGAGCGCGTCAAGGTGGTCGAGCGCGCGGCCATGCTGGACGCCTCGGGAGCCTGACCCCGACCGCTCCGCGGCCCGCGCCCCCGGAACTCCGTGCAGGAGTTCCGGGGGCGCGGGCCGTCGGTCGCCGGGCCACGCGCCATTGGCCGCGGCGCCCTCTCATCGGCCGCGGCGTCCCCGAGTCCGCGGTGGCGGTCACGGCGTGGTCCCGGCC
This sequence comes from Streptomyces sp. NPDC001822, assembly GCF_042892135.1. Classification (NCBI taxonomy): domain Bacteria; kingdom Bacillati; phylum Actinomycetota; class Actinomycetes; order Kitasatosporales; family Streptomycetaceae; genus Streptomyces; species Streptomyces sp. NPDC001822. The sequence continues at coordinate 464,112 of NZ_JBIATW010000001.1, read as the reverse complement.
GGACCTCACGGACGGGAGAGGACGACGAGTTGCCGGGTCGCCCGGGTCATGGCGACATAGCGGTCGACCGCACCTTCGACCCCCTCGCCGAACGACTCCGGGTCGACGACTACGACCAGGTCGAATTCGAGCCCCTTCGCCAGTTCCGGGGTCAACGACCGGACGCGGGGTGCCGGCCTGAACGAGGGGTCACCGATGACACAGGCGGTGCCTTCGGCGTGGGCGGCGAGCCACGTGCCGAGGACCGCATCCAGATCCGCCACCGCTCCGTGGACCACCGGGAGACCGCCGCTGCGGACCGAGGCCGGCACGTTGGCGTCCGGGAGGACGGCCCGGATGACCGGTTCGGCCTTCCGCATGATCTCCTGGGGAGTCCGGTAGTTGATGCTCAGCGAGGCCATGGTGATCCGGTCGAGCCCGATCCGTCCGAGCCGGTCCTGCCAGGACTCCGTGAACCCGCGTCTGGCCTGGGCGCGGTCACCGACGACGGTGAAGCTCTTGGAGGGGCACCGCAGCAGCAGCATCTGCCACTCGGCGTCGGTCAGTTCCTGCGCCTCGTCGACGACGACGTGCGCGAAGGGGCCGGCGAGGGGGTCGGACTCGGCACCGTGCCGGGCGTTTCCGTCTACGAGCGTGTCCTTCAGGTCCTGCCCGTTCAGCATCGTCACCAGCCCCTCGCCGTCGTCGTCCGCTTCGAGCAGGGCGTCGACGACCTGGGCCATCCGCTCCCTCTCGGCGGCCAGGGACGCCCTGTGCCGCCTGCTTCGCCGGGACGCCTCGGGATCGCCGAGCCGCTGCCGCGCGGCGTCGAGGAGCGGCAGGTCGGACACCGTCCACGCCTGGGCGTCCGTCCTCTGCAACCGCCGCACCTCGTCCGGGGCGAGCCAGGGGGCGCACGTGCGCAGGTAGGCGGGCACCGACCAGAGGTCGCCGACCAGCTCGGCCGCGTCGAGCAGGGGCCACGCACGGTCGAAGGCGGCGGCCAGGTCCCTGTTCAGGCCCAGCGACCTCCGCAGCTGTTCCTCCGGCGCATCGCCCTCTTGCTTGTCCACGAGGATCGTGATGAGTTCCTCCCAGACCTGGTCGCGCGCCTCGTTGTGCGGGGTGCTCGGTCCCGCCGCTTCGAACGCCAGGGCCCAGTCGTCCGCGCTCAGCCAGATGTCCGACCAGTGGGTCTCGACCGCCATCCCCTCGGACGGCGCCTCCTCGTAGAACCCGACCGCCGCCTCGACGGCCCGCACGAGTTCCGCGGAGGACTTCAGCCGGGCCACCTCGGGATCGGGCTCGCCCGTCGCCGCGGCGCCCTCGGGGACCAGGTCCCGGAGGGTGCAGGTCCGCACGCCCTCCTCCCCGAGACCGGGCAGGACGTCCGCCACGTAACCCAGGTAGGGCTGGTGCGGACCGACGAACAGGACCCCGCCCCTGCGGTTGCCGAGGCGGGGATCGGCGTAGAGGAGGTAGGCCGAGCGGTGCAGGGCCACAACCGTCTTGCCGGTGCCCGGGCCGCCGTCGACGACGAGCGCGCCGCGGGACCCCGCGCGGATGATGGCGTCCTGGTCGGCCTGGATGGTTCCGAGCACGTCCCGCATGCGCGCCGACCTGGTGCCGGCCAGTCCGGCGATGAAGGCGGACTGGTCGTCGAGCGCCGCGTGGCCGGTGAGACCGTCCGGTGTGAACACCTCGTCCCAGTAGTCGCTGATCCGCCCGTCGCTCCAGCGGTACCGGCGACGGCTCGCGAGGCCCATGGGGTTGGCGTGGGTGGCCCCGAAGAAGGGCTCGGCGGCCGGTGAGCGCCAGTCGATGAGCAGCCGACGTCCCGCACTGTCCTTGAGGCCGAGACGTCCGACGTACACGGGCCCGGTCCCGTCCGTACCGGCCATGTGTCCGAGGCAGAGGTCGAGCCCGAACCGCCGCAGTGTGCGCAGCCGGCCGGTGAGCCGGTGGATCTCCGCGTCCCGGTCCATGGCCTGCCGTCCCGCGCCGCCCGGTGCCCGTCGCTCGGCGGCGAGACGGCCGGACAGCTCGTCGGTCAACTGATCAAGACACTCCGCGACGGCGGCGAAGTGCTCCTCGTCGCCGGCGACCAGTGAGGGGACGGCTTTGCGGGCAAGGCGCTCAGGCAGGTCGAACGCGCTGGTGGTCACGGGGTTCACGTCAGCTTCTCCGATTCGGGGGGTCGCTCGCGGAGTGTGCGAGCAGGGGGCGTCCGGACCGCTGCGACCGCGATGCGCGGCGGGCGGCCTCCCCGGCCCCGGAGGGGCATCTCACCGACAACGAGATACGCAGTCACCGCACCCGTTCCGCAGGTCTCCGGGCTTCGGCCGATGATTCTGCGGCAAGGAGGGGGCCTTGCCGCAAGGCCCCCTGTGCGCTATAAGTTGAGAGTGGAAAGAGGTGCATACTCCTTCTTTCCGCCCCTGTCGGCTCCGGGTCGACGCCCGTCCGCTCCGGGTCGCCGCTCCCGTAGGACCACTCTCCGCATCCGATGTGTCCGACGCCGACGTGTGCCTGCCGCAAGCGGAACTCCCGTACCCGCAAGCCGTAGACTCGCCGGATGGCGAAGTACTTCGATGTGCACCCCGAGAATCCCCAACGCCGCACCATCAGCAACGTGGCCGACAGCATCCGCTCCGGCGCCCTCGTCGCGTATCCGACCGACTCCTGCTACGCCCTGGGTTGTCAGCTCGGCAGCCGGGACGGGATCGGCCGCATCCGGTCGATCCGCAACCTCGACGACCGGCACCACTTCACCCTCGTGTGCCAGAACTTCGCACAGCTGGGGCAGTTCGTGCAGGTGGACAACGACGTCTTCCGCTCCATCAAGGCGGCGACACCCGGTAGTTACACCTTCATCCTGCCGGCCACCAAGGAGGTGCCCCGGCAGCTGCTGCACCCCAAGAAGAAGACCGTCGGTGTGCGGATCCCCGATCACGCCGTCACGCAGGCGCTCCTCGCCGAGCTCGGTGAGCCGCTGCTGTCCAGCACCCTGCTCCTGCCCGACGAGAAGGAACCTCTGACGCAGGGCTGGGAGATCAAGGAACGCCTCGACCACGTCGTGGACGTCGTCCTCGACTCCGGCGACTGCGGTACCGAGCCCACCACCGTCATCGACTTCTCCTCCGGAGAACTGGAGATCGTGCGCCGCGGGGCCGGCGACCTCTCCCGCTTCGAGTAGTTCCGTCACGGTCACTCCGCGTTTCCGGCGGCCCCGCTGAGATGCGCGCACCCCCGGGTGCCTGGTTCGGTGGAGGTGTTCCGCCCGCACACCGCCAGGGAGTGATCATGAGTGAGTCGGACGACCTTCGGGGCCGTGCACGGCAGATGCACGACAAGGCGAAGGAACTCGAGTCCGCGGCCGAACAGGCCACGGACGCCGGTGAGCGCCGGCGCCTGCAGGAGAAGGCGCGGCGTCTCGAATCGCAGAGCGAGCAGATCAGCGACATGGCCAGTGGGGACATCTATCCCATCGAGTAGGCGGGCCGTCGAGCCGGCAGGCCGCGCCGTCCTGTCCTCCCGTCGAGCAGGAGGCCGGACGGCCGTGGTCGCAGCGCCGCGGAGTCGACGAGCTCCCCCGGTTGCCGACGGCCGCGCACCGTGTTAGTACCGGAATGAGGTGACATGCGGTGGATACGCGGAGGGCGGGGCACGGGCTTCCCCTCCCCCGCCCCGCTCTCCGCCCGCGCTCCGCGAAGGGGGCCCGGTGACGTACATCAGATGGCAGGCGTTCCTGGAGGCCGTCGAGGAACGCGGGGCGTACCGGTCGGCGCTGGAGGCGGAGCGGGCAGCACGCGTGGTGCTCGCGCTGCTGGGCGCTCACATCGTCGGTGAGGAGCGAAACGAGCTGGCCGCGAGGCTGCCCGAGACCTTCGCACTCATCCTCCTGAACCCCTTGCAGGCCGCGGAACCCCTCAGCCCCGAACGATTCGTGCGCGCGGCCGCCGCCTGGATCGACGGGGCCACCGAGCGGACGGCCGCGTGGGACACGAGCGCGGTGCTCAGCGTGACGGCGGACGCCGCGGGTGACGAACTCCTGGAGCGCCTCCTGCTCCAACTTCCCCCGGGATACGACCTCCTGTTCGGCCACCCCAGCAGCGAATGACCTTCGGGACACGCCCGGCGCGTCCCTCGGCCTTCCGGTCCGCGGATACGCCGACGGCTAGCGGGCCCGCAGACCCGCCAGCTCGGACAGCCGTCGCATGGAGTCCAGCAGGGCTTCACGGTCGTACGTGCTCGTGGTCACCAGCAGTTCGTCGGCGCCCGTCTCCCCGATGACGCGCTCCAGGCCGGCCGACACCGTGTCCTGCGTGCCCGCCAGGTGGCCACGCAGGCCCTCCTCGTACAGTCCGCGCTCCTTCTCCGTCATGGCCAGCGCTTCGATCCGCTCGGCGGACACCAGCGGCGGGAACGACCCACGGGTCCGCGCGACCGCCATGGACCAGGCCTCCGGCACCAGCAGCCGTCCCGCCTCCTCGTCCGTCCCCGCGACGGCGACGGTGCCCGACACGACCACGTACGGCTCGGGGGACCACGCCGAGGGGCGGAACGCGCTGCGGTATCCGTCAACGGCGCGCATCAGCCTGTCGCGGTTCCTGAGATCGCCCACGACGAGGGGCAGCCCGGCCGCGGCGGCGATCTCGGCGCCCTCGCCGATCGCCAGGACGAACGGGGGGACGCGCAGTCCCTCGGCGGGGAGTGCGTGGACCTGGGGGTGGACCTGCTGGCTTCCGTCCATCCAGCCCAGCAGTTCGGCCAGCTGACCGCCGAAGGCCCGCGCGTCCTCCTTGTCCTTTCCCAGGGCTCGGCGGATCCCGTCGGTGAAGCCGACGGAACGCCCCAGCCCCATGTCGATCCGCCCGGGAAAGAGGGAGGCGAGCACGCCGAACTGCTCGGCGACGACGAACGGCTGGTGGTTCGGGAGCATCACACCGCCGGTCCCCACCCTGATCGTGGTGGTGGCCGCGGCCACGGCGGCGGCGAGCACCGTCGGTGCCGAGCCGGCCACTCCGGGCACACTGTGGTGCTCGGACACCCAGAACCGGTGGTAGCCGAGCTCCTCGGCCGTCCTGGCCAGTGCGACCGTGTCCCGCAACGCCTGGGGGGCGTCGTACCCCTCACGCGTGCGCGAGCGGTCGAGGACGGAGATCCGGATCGAATCGAGGAGAGTGCTCACCCCTCTCTCAACGCCGCAGATGCACCAGGATTCCCGGCCCGGCCCGCGCCGCCGGCGCCGGAGGGCCGGAACGGGCTGATCAGCGGGTCCCGGCACGGGCTCCAGTGACCGCCTGCGGTCCGGCCGCCGCTGGGGCTGTCGTGCGATGCGGGGACGTCCTCAGCAGGAGCGGTAGACGTATCCGTCCTCCGAGGCCGGCAGGACGTCGAGGTCACGGAGCACCAGGGAGACCCGGTCCTGCCAGGTCGAGCAGCTCTCGTCGAATCCGACGTCGCCCTCCCCCTCGTACTCGACGGCGAACACGCGGCCGTCGTACGCCTCGGCGTAGGCGTCGCACTCGTCGAACTGGGCGCACTCCTCCGTCACCGCGAAGTCGAATCCGATGGTGCGGTGCCGGGGAAGCAGGTCCGTCGTGTTCTTCTGCCCGATCGCGAGGCCGGACTCGTGCGCCCGTCTGGCCAGCATGGCGGCGAACGCGGCATTCTGAGCACGCGTCAGCTTCCCGTGTGAGCGCTCGTACGAGTCGAGGTTGTCGGGCTCCACGGCCTGGAACCCGCTCTCGGCGCAGCCGTCGACCCAACCGCCGACGATCTCCGCGAGCCTGGTGCGCTTGGCGGCCGTCGAGGTGTCGAGGAGTACCTCGTCCCAGCCCTCGTCGATCACGGGCTCACCGTCATCGTCCCGCAGGAGCAGGTCGGGGTCGGTGTCCTCCCACCGCTTCAGCTCACCGGGCTGGGTCTGGAAGGCGTTGACGTAGCAGACGTTGTAGAGGCCGTCGGCGGGCTCGTCCTCGCGGTCGCGGGACACCGCCTCCACCCCGGGCGGCGGTGCGTAGCCGCCGCCGATCTGATAGTCGAAGGCCATGCCCGCCGTGGGCCGCACCACAGCGGGTGACTCCGCACGCCGTTCGGACGCGGAGCCGCGCGCAGGGCCGTCCGTCACGGCGCAGCCGGCCTGCGCGAGCGTGGCGACGGCGCAGACGACGCCTGCCGCCGCGCGGGCGGTCGCGCGCCGACGGCTGACGGACGGGAACAGGGCACGCACGGCCACGCGGTACTCCAGGGGTCGGGGATCCCGGAGAAGGTCTGCACATGCTCCGGCACCGCTCCTGAGCCTTTCACGGCCTCCGGCCGGGCAGGCGGACGGGTCCGCCGTCCACGGCGAGCGCCAGACCCGGGAACGGCAGACCCGGGAGCGGCGAAGTGGTGTGGTTCACCCGTTCGCTGCCGTGACGTGGACCTCGCCGCGTGAGCCACGCGACCGGGACGAGCGGGTTCCCCGGCCGCTCACCAGTCGTGCACCGTCCCGTCCTGGAGCCGGTTGACGGGGAGGTACGCGGCTTCGTACGGATGCGCGGCGGCGAGCTCCTCGTCGAGTTCCACGCCGATCCCGGGCGTCTCCCCGGGGTGGAGGAAGCCGTCCGTGAACGTGTACGCGTGGCGGAACACCTCCTCGGTGAGCGGGGTGTGGCCCGAGTACTCCTGGATGCCGAAGTTGTGCACGGCCAGGTCGAGATGCACGGCGGCGGCCATACCCACCGGGGAGATGTCCTCCGGTCCGTGAATGGCGCTCCTGATCTGGTACTGCGCGGCGAAGTCGAAGAGCTTGCGCAGTGGGCTGACGCCGCCGAAGTGGGTGACCGCGGAACGCACGTAGTCGATCAACTGCTCGGTGACGAGGGTCTGGTAGTCGTACACCGTGTTGAAGACCTCTCCGACGGCGAGCGGTGTGGTGGTGTGCCGGCGGACGACGCGCAGCGCCTCCTGGTTCTCGGCGGGCGTGCAGTCCTCCAGCCAGAAGGGGCGGTACGGCTCGAGGTCCTTGCCGAGCCGGGCGGCCTGGAGCGGGGTGAGCCGGTGGTGCGCATCGTGCAGGAGGGGAAGTTCGGGGCCGAACTCGGCGCGTACCGCCTCGAACACGGCCGGCGTGTGACGGAGGTAGGCCTCGGTGTCCCAGTCCTCCACCAGTGGCCTGGCCTGCTGGTGGAGCACGGGTGAGCCGTGGTCGTCCGTGCTCGACACGCCGTAGACCGCCTTCAGACCGGGAATCCCGGACTGGATGCGGACCGCCGGGTATCCGTCGGCGAGACGGGCCCGTACCGAGTCGAGGAGTTCCGGGATGTCGCGGCCGTTGGCGTGCCCGTAGGTGCCCACGCGGTCGCGGCTGGCGCCGCCGAGCAGCTGGTAGAGCGGGAGCCCCGCGGCCTTCGCCTTGATGTCCCACAGCGCGACGTCGACCGCGGCGATCGCGGCCATCGTGACCGGTCCGCGCCGCCAGTAGGCACCTCGGTAGAGCGACTGCCAGGTGTCCTCGATGCGATGCGGGTCGAGACCCGCGAGGAGGGGGACGACATGGTCCTGGAGGTAGCTGACCACGGCGAGTTCGCGGCCGTTCAGCGTGGCGTCGCCGAGGCCCGTGAGCCCTTCGTCCGTCGTCAGCTTGAGGGTGACGAAGTTGCGGCCGGGGTTGGTGACCAGGACCTGCGCGTCGACGATCTTCATGGAGACACTTTCTTCCGAATGCGGGGATTACGGACTGTTCAGTCCTCGGTGGCGCCCGAGATGAGGCCCGCCACCGGTGTTTCCGTCGGCGAAGACGAGCGCGACGAGGACGAGCGGTCCGGTCCGGTGCATCGCGTACCGCCCCACCGCCCAGGAGGCCTGCACGGCGATGAGGGCCGGGGCGCGTGGGTGACGGTGGCGCTCAGGCGGTCTTTCCCTCCGCTCCGGCGGCGCAGGTGCACCACGACGCCGACGAGAGCGGACGGCTGCCATCCCCGCAGCGTACAGCCTGGTCCGGGGCCCTATCCGGCCGATCCGGCCCCTCGCCCCGGGCGCCGGACAGGCTGTCGGCGGACGGCCACTGACCCGGGCGCGCACCCGCCGCCGACGACGACGGTCGGCCGCGCCGGGTCCGCAGTCCTCGGAGCGCGTGAGCACGGCCCGCCCTGCAGGGCCCGCACCGCATCGTCAGTGCCCCGCGGCAGCCTTGACCAGGGCGACCGCCACGCCGATCGTCGCGTCGAGCAGACCGGCGAGCAGCGCCAACGGCACGCCACCGCCCAGGCGCAGCCCGCCCGCGCAGCCCCACGCGAAGAGCGAGGCGACCCCGACACCGGCGGCGGTCAGCAGGGCGGCGGACAGGGACAGCACGTCGAGTGCCGCGAGCCCGATCATGACGGCGGGGGCGGCCGCGCACGAGAGCAGCGGGCTGCTGACGTACAGCATCCTGCGCAGGTCCCGGCCCGTGGCGAGGTGGCGGTGCACGGTGCGGTGCGCCTGCTGGTCGGCGACGAGGGCCGCGAGCCAGAGCCCGAGTGCCGTCGTCAGGACCGTGGCGAGCGCCCCCGTGGCACCGGCCTCGCTGAACGACAGCCCGACGACCACGGCGATCATCGTGATCGTGGCGTAGATACGCTCCTTCAGCCGGTCCGCCGTCACGCTCACGTCGGCCCCGGGCTTCCGCCCCGCGCGTCCGCCTTCCTGGTCCTCCGGCACCTGACTCCTCGTCATGTCGTGGGACGGGGCACGCCCGGGCCCGGTGGCGGCACCCGCGCCCCGTACGGCCGCGGCGATCCCGGCCACCAGGATGCCCGTGCCGTCGCCCGGATCGACGGACCACGAGGATGCCCGGCGGCGCGGCGGATCGCTCAGGCGTACCGGAGGGGCGGGGGACCTCCGGGTCACATGCGGGTGGCGCCCCCGCGGTGGCGGGCCCGGTGGAGAAGCGCCTCCACCTGTGCGCCGACCTCGGAGGCGTCGCGCACCGGGGCCGGGAAGAGGAGCCGCGCGTCGCGGTGTCCCTGGGCGTACTCGTAGCGGAGGGTGAAGCCGTAACGGTCCAGGGCGTACGGGCGCACGTCGACCACGCCCCGGCGGACCTCGGGGGCGGCCAGCCGCGCGAGCCGGGCGACGACGTCACGGTGGTCGTCGTCCAGGTGGCCGAGCATCGCCGCCTCCTCCAGGGCCAGTGCGTCGGGTGCGGCGCCGAACACCTCGTCGGGGTGCACGTGTTCCACCCGGCCGTGCCGCTGGATGCCGGCCCGCGCGAGGTCCAGGGTCAGGACCATGACGCCCTCCTGCCGGGCGCCGGAGGGGGTGAGCTCACCCGAGAGCATGACCCGGGCACGGATCCGGTCGCGGGCCCGGACGGGCGCGACGTCCGTGAACTCGGCCAGCGCGCCCAGCGTCCCGTGCGGTGCGCACACCATTTCCACGGCGAGCGGGGTGTCGTCGGGGACTCGGAGCACGAGCCTCCGGTCGTCGACCAGGTGCATGGCGACGAGGTCGTACGACGCACCGGCGGTGGTCAGACCGAGCGAGGTGGCGGCCGCGACGACGGAGCGGATCCGCTCCGCGTGCGAGAGCTCCACGGTACGGGCGGGGGCGACTGTCATACCATCTCCTTAGGCAAGGCTTACCTAAGTTAGCACCTCCTCGGGAGCTTCCGTCCCCGCCCCGCCGAGAAAGCGGAAGACAGGCGGCGGGTGCATGAGGAAGTCACGGTGGGAGATGTGGGTGATCACCGACCGGTGGTCGCGTACGTCACAGTCCGCCACCTCGACGTCCGGCCCGAGGGCGGCGGGCGGGCCGTAGGCATCGGGCCGGTCGGTCAGGAGGGTCACGGACGGTCCGGGGCGCGCAGCGGCCGGAAGGAAGCCGCTGACCACCGAATCGGTCGGGTTGAGGGCGAGCAGGTACGTCTGCATGAGCGGTCCCCCGCCGGGTGACGGAGCCCGGCGGGGCGGCACATGACGCGCACCCCCGCCCGGGCCGCCCGGACCCTTGTCAGTATCCAGAATCCTGTTTACTGTTTGGGCCGTGAACGACTTCGACGCCCGCTTCCTGTCGCGCAACGGCCTCGCCGCCCGGCAGCTCGCGGTCCTGCTCCTTCACCACGAGCCGGACACCCGACTGCCCCGCGTGCGTGACTTCGCGGAGGAACTGGGCTGCGGGAACGGCACCGTCCAAGCGGCCCTCCAGCTGCTGGAGGAGTCCGGCGCGATCTCGACGACCGCACGCGGCCACCTCGGCACGTTCCTGGCACACTCCGACCGGTCGATCCTGTGGCGGCTCTCGGGCATGGGCACCCTGCTCGCGGCGATGCCGCTCCCCTACTCCCGCCGCTACGAGGGTCTCGCGACGGGACTGCGCGGCGCCTTCGAGGAAGCGGGCGCCCCGTTCGCGGTCACGTTCATGCGCGGGGCCGGGGCCCGGACCGCCGCACTCCTGGAGGGCAAGGTGGACCTGGTCGTCCTCTCGCGCTTCGCCGCCGACCAGCTGATCGGCCGGCACCCCGTGGAGCTGATGGCCGACCTCGGACCCGCCACCTACGTCGGGGCGCACGGCATGCTGGTCCGCCGGGGCGTCGACCTGGACGCACCGGGGCTGCGGGTGGCCGTCGACCACACCTCGGAAGACCTGCGCATGCTCGTGGAGCGCGTCTTCGCCGGCCGCGACGACATCGAGTGGCGGGAGGCGTCGTACATGCAGCTGCACGACCTCTTCGCCCGTGACGAGGTGGACGCGACCGTATGGAACCTGGACGAGGCGCGGCACCGGATCGGCGAAGGCGTCGAGGTGCGGCCGCTCGGTGACGAGGTCACGAGGGAGCTGGCACTGCGCAACTCCAGCGCGGCGATCATCTGCCGGACGGACGGCGCGAAGGCGCTGGCCGCGATCCGCGACACGCTCGACCTGTCCCTGGTGACCCGGCTGCAGAGCGACGTACTGAAGGGTGATCGCATCCCCTCGTACTGAGGCGCACCCGACGGCCGGACCGCCGAGGCTCCCGAGAGGGCCGCCCGACATCAGAATACAGAATCCTGGTTTCTGTCGATTTTAGGAGGATCATCATGGACGACCAGCTCGCACTGCGGATCCGGCTCTTCCGCGAGGGCGGCCAGGTCCCGCCCGGGGTGGTCGACTTCGTCGCCGCCGAACTGTCCGCGCTCGAGGACGAGGGGCACGTCGTCACCGAGGCGTCGGCCGGCATGCTGACCAGCCATCTGATGATGGCGCTCGGACGGCTCCTCGACGGCGAATCGATCGAGCAGTTCCCCACCGACGAGCAGGTCGCCTCCGAACTGGCCGGACACCCCGGGGCGGTCGCGCGCGCACGCGCCGTCTCGTCCCGCGCCGAACAGGACCTGGGAGCGGCACTGCCCGAGTCCGAGATCAACTTCCTCGGCATGCACCTGGCGGTGCTCGGCGGGCGTTCCCCGTCCGCCCCCGCCAGTTGACCGGACACCCGGCGGGCAACGGACCTGCTGCCGTGCCCCGCACCGACACAGCCAGACAGAGAGAAGGACAGTCATGACGAAGATCCTCACCGGAGGGGTCGGCAAGGTCGAGGTCACCAAGGCCATCGCCGATCTCGGCATCGACACGCTCGACGTCGTCCAGTCCAGCGACATGGACGCCGCGATGAAGCTCAGGGCCGGACAGGCCGACTACTTCCTCGGTACCTGTCACACGGGCGCCGGAGCCTCCCTCGGCGTGCTCGTCGGCCTCATGGGCAGCGCCGCCTGTCACACCTTCGGACGGGGCGTGCCGACCGAGGAGGAGGCCGGCACCCTGCTGGCGGCCGGCAAGAAGGTCTTCGGCTTCTCGATGGACCAGATCGACGTCATCGCCCCGCTCCTGGCCCGCGCCATCGCGGCCCGCGGCTGACCGCCGCCCCTTCCTCGTCGTCCCGGGCTCCTAGGAGTGACTCGTGAGCACCACACTCGCCGCCGGCGCCGGTCTTGACTTCACACTGGCCCAGCAGCTGACCGTGATAGCCCTCTGTGCGCTGACCGCCTTCATCTCGCACATGGCCCTGGCCGTCTTCAACGACGGGGTGCGTCCCTTCCTGCTGGACTTCGTCCAGGGCCGCACCACCCGCAGCGCGACGACGGCCGTCTCCTTCGGGCTCTCCGCCGGATTCATCTTCGGACTCGGCGCCCCGATGGCTCTCTCCACCGGTGTGCTGAATCCGTGGTTGGTCTTCCTGCCCACGGACATCCTCGGCATGCTGGCGCCGAGGAAGTGGATCGCCCCGATCCTCGGCGCCGCGTGGGGGGCGGTGGTGGTCTTCGGGCTGAACGGCGCGAACGACGCCGCGCACGATCTCCCGGTCGACTTCCTGACGGCGATGCAGCAGATGTCGACGCCGATCCTGTTCCTGTTCACGCTGTTCCCGGTGCTCGCCATCACCAAGCAGTTCGGACGCGGGTGGGGCGGCGTCGCGGGGGCCCTCGAAGTCGCCCTCGTCGTCACGACCATGAAGCTGTGGCCGAACATGTTCGCCGGAGCGCTGGCCATGGCGGCCGGCGTGCTGCTGCTGATCGGGCTGGCCGTCTCCAAGGATCTCCGGCAGCGGCGTGCCGACCGGGAGGCAGGCACCGCCGAACCCGTCCTCGCGGACGACGACCCGATGATGTCTCTGTTCAGCGCGAGCGCGGCCCGTCTGCGCAGGTTCCTGCCGCTGTTCATGGTGCTCGGGGCAGGGGTGTGCGTGCTCGCCCAGATGCACATATTCGGCGGCGGCGAGGCGACGAGTTTCCTGATCGCCAAGGGGCACTACTCCGAGGCCGCCCAGGTCGACTTCTACCGGGTTTTCGGCTTCATCCCGCTGATCGCCACGACCGCCCTGGCCTCCGGCGCGTACGGCATCGCCGGATTCACGCTGGTGTACCCGATCGGCTACCTGATGCCGAACCCGTGGCTCGCCGCGATCGTCGGCGCGCTCGTCTTCGCCGCCGAGGTGCTGGCCCTCACCTGGATCGGCAAGGTCCTCGGCAGGCTTCCGAGTGTCCGGGACTCCTCGGAGCACCTGCGCAGCGCCATCGGGGACACCCTGCAGCTCGCGATCCTCTTCGGGTCGCTGATGGCCGCGAACGCCATGGGCGGCGGGCTCGGCATCCTCCTCGTGGGTGGCCTCTACCTCCTGAACGAGTCGATGGGCCGGCCGGTCGTGAGGATGGCGGCGGCGCCCGCGGCCGTCATCGTCGGCGGCGTCCTGCTGAACGTCCTGTACTGGCTCGACCTGTTCACTCCGGTCAAGGGCTGAACCGCCCCGCGACCCGAACCGGGCCGTACGCGAAAGAGAGACCCCCACGATGAACCGCCCCGCAGCGCGCACCGTGCGCACCGTCTCCGGAGAGCTGGCGCCCGGCTCCGTGCGCGGCCCCGTCCTCGCCCACGAGCACCTCGTCCTCGACCTGGACCACCGGGGCGACGGCGCGGCCGTCCTCGACCCGCGGCGTCACTGTCCAGCTGTGACGGCCGAACTCGCCTCCCTTCGGGAAGAGTTCGGACTCGCGCTCGTCATCGAGCTGACCTGCCGCGGGATGGGCCGGGACATCGGCACCCTCGCGAGGATCGCGGAGGAGGCGCAGGTCGCGGTCGTCGCGGCGACCGGCTGGTACTACGAGCCCTTCCACACGCCGGAGATCGACGGACACGGCGTGGACGAGCTCGCCGGGACCCTGGTCCGCGAGATCGAGGACGGGATCGGCCCGACCGGTATCCGGCCCGGCGTCCTCGGTGAGATCGGCAGCCACGGGGACGTGCCGACGGCCCCCGAGGCCAAGGTGCTCCGGGCTGCCGCGAGGGCGGCGCGGGCCACCGGGCTGTCCGTGGCCACACACGCGCAGCTCGGCCGGGGCGGCCTCGCCCAGCTGGAACTGCTCACCGGTGAGGGCCTGCCCGCCCACCGCGTCAGCATCGGCCACCAGGACCTGCTGGACGAGCCCGGGGTCCACCGCGAGCTCGCCGCGAGCGGCGCGTACGTCGCGTTCGACACCGTGGGCAAGGCGTCCTACCGCAGCGACGGCGACCGGCTGCGGCTGCTGCTGGCCCTGCTGGAGGCGGGTCACGCCGACCGGGTGCTCCTCAGCTGCGACATCTCCCGTCACGGGTACCTCATCGACGAGGGCGGCCAGGGCTACGGGCACCTCTTCCGGGACTTCCTCCCGAAGCTCCGGGCGGCGGGCGCCGACGACGACCTGGTGGATCTGCTGACCCGCCGCAACCCCCTGCGATTCCTGACCGGCGAGGAGCACTGACATGAATCCGGCACTTCCCCGGACGTTCCCCCTGGCGACGGTCCCCCTGGAGAACGCCGTCGCGACACAGTTCCGGCTGATCGAGGCCACGGCCGCCCACTTCGAGGGCCACGAGCTCTTCACGGCCGACGCCGGAGTGGTCCCCGGGCTGGGTCGCCCCCGCGCCACCGCCCGCGTCGAGGCCGTGCTCGCGGACTTCTTCGGGGCCGAGGACGCCGCCTTCGTCCAGGGCGCCGGTACGGGGGCGATCCGGGCGGCCCTCAACGCGGCGGTCCGGGCGGGCGATCCGCTGCTCATCCACAGGGCACCGGTCTACCGGACCACCGAGGTGACACTCGGGGGCATCGGCGTCCGGACCGTCGAGGCGGACTTCAACGACCCGGAGGAACTCGGCGAGGCCCTGTCGTCAGGCATCTTCCGGTGGGCCTACATCCAGCACACCCGGCAGCGGCTCGCCGACTCCTACGAGCCGGCCGAGGTGATCGCCGCCTGCCGGGCGGCCGGGGTCCGCACGATCGTCGACGACAACTACGCCGTCATGCGCACCCCGGCGGCAGGAGTGGAACTGGGCGCCGACGCCTCGTGCTTCTCGCTCTTCAAGCTGCACGGTCCGGAGGGCGTCGGCCTCGTCGTCGGTGCGGGCGACGTGGTCGCGGACGTACGCCGCGACAACTACTCCGGCGGCGGGCAGGTCCAGGGCCACCAGGCGCTCGACGCCCTGCGTGCCCTCACCCACGTCCCGGTCATGTGGTCCGTGCAGTCCCGCGTGGGCGCCGAAGTGGCGGAACGCCTGGCGGCCGGCGAGGTGGAGGGCGTGGCCGAGGTGCGCATCGCCAACGCCCAGGACCGCTGCCTGCTCGTCAGACTCGACCGGCCCGTCGCCCGCGATCTGCCCGCCGTGGCGGCCCGCTTCGGAGCGGCCCCCTACCCGGTCGGCTCCAACTCGCGCTACGAGATCGCCCCCCTCTTCTACCGCATGTCCAGCTCGGCCCTCGATGACTCCCCCGAGCTCGCCGACTGGACCGTGCGCATCAACCCGATGCGGGCGGGCGCCGACCTCGTCATCGGCATCCTGCGCGACTCGCTCGCCGCACTGGCCGCACCGGAGGTCGACTGACCGTGTTCCTCGACACCCTCCTCACCCGCAATCCGGGGCTCGTCGACGCCGCGGCCGCCCTCCACCGGGACGGCGAGATCCCGCCGGACACCTACGTGATGGACCTGGACGCCGTCGAGGCGAACGCGGCGCTGCTGGCGGCCGAAGGCGAACGCCTCGGCATCGGGCTCTGGTTCGTCGTCAAGCAGCTGGGCCGCAACCCGGAGCTGATCCGCGCCGTCGCCCGCCACATCCCGCGCTCCGCCGCCATCGACACGGCCGAGGCCCGGCTCCTGCACGCCGCCGGCGCGCTGCCCGGAAACGTCGGCCACCTGGTCCAGGTCCCCCGGCGGGCGCTGCCCGAGGTGCTGGCATGGCGTCCCGAGGCGGTGACGGTCTTCGACCTGGCCAACGCCCGGGCGGTTTCCGGTGCGGCACGGGAACTGGGCTTCGTCCAGGACGTCCTGATCCGGGTCGAGGGCGCGGACGGCGCGGGCTATCCCGGCCAGGAGGGCGGTGTGCCGCTCGACCGGCTGGACGAGTTCGCCGCCGCCGCCGAGGCGCTGGACGGTATCCGTATCGCCGGGCTCACCGGCTTCCCCTGCGTCCTGTGCGATCCGGCGACGGGCGTGCCGGCCGCCACGGCGACCTTCGACCAGGTGCTGAAGGCCCGCGACCTCCTGGCCTCGCGCGGTCACCACGGCCTGAAGATCAGTGCTCCGAGCGCGACTTCCATGGCCTCGCTGCCGCTGCTGGCGGAACTCGGCGCCACCCACGGCGAACCGGGCCACGCCCTCACCGGCACGACCCCGCTGCACGCCCTCGACCCGGCCCAGCCCGAGAAGCCGGCCTACGTCTACGTCACCGAGGTCGCCCACACCCTGGCGGACGGCCGTCCGGCGGTGTACGGGGGCGGCTTCTACGCCCGTTCGCACATCCGCGGCGCCCATCTGCCGCGTACCGGCACACGCCTGGGCGTGCAGGGGGCGCCCGCCGAGAACATCGACTACTACCGGCTGCTCGACGCCCCCGCCGACGGGGCGGACGTACGTGTCGGGGACACCGCGCTGCTGGCCTTCCGCACCCAGATCTTCGTCACGCGTTCGACCGTCGCCGTGGTCTCCGGACTCTCGTCCGGTACCCCCCGGCTGAACGGGCTGTACGACGCCCAGGGCCGAACCCTGTAAGGAGCACCTCATGGCCAAGACCGTCATCGTCGTCGTCGACGGATTCGGCGTCGGCGCCATGCCCGACGCGGGCACCCTGCGCCCCGGCGACCTCGCCGCCGACACCTGCGGACACGTGCTCGACCACGCGCGCACCGCGCTGGGCCGGCCGTTGCGGCTGCCGGTGCTCGGGGCGCTGGGGCTCGGTCTGGTCCACCCGCATCCTGACCTGGCGCGCCGCACCCACCTGCCGGTGGCCGCGGGCCGGGCCGCACTCGGCTACCCCGGGGCCGACACCTTCGCGGGCCACCAGACCATGATGGGCGCCGACTTCAGCAGGGTGACGGTGGCGCGGCTCGCCGACCACATCGACGAGGTGGCCCAGGCCCTCACCGCGGCGGGACACCGGACCGAAAGGCTGGAAGGACTGCCGCTGCTCGTCGTCGACGGGACCGTTCTGGTCCACGACAACCTGGAGGCCGACCCGGGGATCAACTGGAACGCCTCGGGCCGCCTCGACGACCTCGCCTTCGACGGTCCCGGCGGCATTCTCGCCGTCGCGCGCACCGTGCGGGCCGTCGCACCCGTGGCCCGGGTCATAGCGGTCGGCGGACACGCGGACGGACCGCTGCCCGCGTACGTCCGCCCCGGAGACGGGGGGACGGTCGGTCTGGACACCCCCGCGACGGGTTTCTACCGCAACTCCGGTCTGCAGGTGCGGCATCTGGGCGCTCCCCTCGACCACACCCGCCAGCTGCCCGAACTGGCCGCGCGCGCCGGCATCCCGGTCACCCTGGTGGGCAAGGCCGCCGACATCCTGGTGTGCGGTCCGGCGCTGCGTCACCCGGCCGTGGACACCGCCGAGGTCCTGGCGCGCACCCTGGACGCCGTACGCGCGGAGGGCGACGCCCTCGTGGTGGCCAACGTCCAGGAGACAGATCTCGCGGGGCACCAGCAGGACACCACGCGCTACGGGCGCCTGCTGGAGCAGGTCGACGCCGGGCTCGCCGCCCTCGTCGCGCTGCTCACCGAGCCGGGCGACCGGCTCATCGTGACCGGCGACCACGGCAACGACCCGGCGATCGGCCACTCCCACCACACCCGGGAGTACGTCCCCGTGCTCATCCACCGCCCGGGGGCGGACGGGGTCGAACTGCTGCCGGACGCGGGCAGTCTGGCGGACGTCGGCGCGACGGCCGCCGTGTCGCTGGGCCTGGACCCCGGCGGCCTGGCAGGGGGGCGCCCGCTCCGCACCGGCCGGCGCGCGGCCTGAGAGGGCCCCGCCCGTCCGGGCTGCACACTGCCGTCTACATACGGCCCTTGCCCCGGTACACATCAAGGTCATCGCCGAGCTCGACGGCCAGCACCGTGGCGTGCGGGTCCACCTGGTCACCGGTGGGCGCGTCGATCCAGAGCACCCCGGGTACGTGGCCGAGTCCTCCGGTCACCCTGTGCGCGAGCACGTCACCGGTGCCCAGCACCGTCACGCGCTCGACCGGCGTGCTCAGCCCACGGACCGAGACGGTTTCGTGCGGGGTTCCGAAGCAGACCAGATACAGCGTCCGGCCGTCCGCGGAGAGGGTGCTCGGGCCGTAGTGGTGGCCCGGTGGCAGGCCCGCCACCGTCCCGTGGACCGCCTCGGCGTGCCGGGTGATCCACGCCCCCAGCCCGAGCAGCCGGTCGGCCTGGGCCTGCGGGATGGTGCCGTCCTCCCTGGGGCCGACAGCCAGCAGCAGGTTCCCGCCCATCCCGATCGTCTCCGTGAAGTAGCGCACCAGCTGTCCGACCGACTTGTGGTTGTCGTCGGTGTGCTGGTGGCCCCAGGAGTCGTTGACGGTCAGGCACAGTTCCCACGGGCCCTCCGGGGCCTCGACGGGCAGTCCCTGTTCCGGTGTCGCGTAGTCGCCGTGCCCGGTCAGCCGGGCGTTCAGGACCGTCCGGGGCAGCAGCGAGACGACGTCCCGCGCCAGCGCGTCCATCTGCCACTGCTCCTCGGTGCGCTCCCACTCGCCGTCGAACCAGAGCAGGTCGGGGCGGAAGAGCTCGGCGACCTCGCGGACCTGGGCGGCGCGGAAGCCGAGGTAGCGGGCCCAGCGCGCCCGGTCCTCCCGGCCCTCCGGCGGCGTGCTGAAGCGGGAGTCGTTGACGGGCACCTCCTGCGGCGCGGGGTGCCGGAGCGTGGCGTAGTCGGGGTGGGACCAGTCGGAGTGCGAGAAGTACAGGCCCACCTTGAGGCCGCGTTCGCGCAGCGCGTCCGTGTACCCGGCGACCAGGTCGCGGCCGGCGGGCGTGCGCCGCACCACCGAGAGGTCCGAGTGGCGGGTGTCGAAGAGCGCCACGCCGTCGTGGTGCTTGGCCGTGAGGACCGCGTATCCGGCGCCGGCGCGCGCGAAGAGTTCGGCCCACGCGTGCGGGTCGTACCGCGAGGCGGTGAATCCGTGCAACTGGTTCATGTACTGCTCGTAGGTGACCGTCCCGTCGTAGAAGGACCAGGACTCCGCCACCCCGTCCACGGCGTAGATCCCCCAGTGCACGAAGATCCCGAGCCTGGCTTCGCCGAACCACTTCTGCATGGCCATCCCGCACGTCCCCTCGGTCGGGCGCCGTCGGACGTCCTGCGTCCGCTTGTTCCGCCCCGCCGCCCACGCTAGGAGTCGCGGGCCGTGCGACGCGTGGGCCTCCGTCACCACTGCTGGTAAATTCTCACCGTGCCGACGATCCACCTCGACCGGCCGCCCGAGGTCGCCGCCGCAGGGGTCGGCGTGCACGGCACGGCCACCGCGCATGACGTGTTCCGGCTGCCGGGCCTGTGGCAGCTCCATCTGTACGGATACGCCGGCCGGTTGACGGTGAACGGTGAAGTCCACGCCATCAGGCCCGGGCATGTGAGTCTCGTGCCGCCGGACACGTCCGTCGAGTTCCGCTATCTCGGGCGTTCGGAGCACCTCTTCGCCCACCTGTCGCTGTCGGGGGCGGGCGAGCCCCGTCAGGTGCCGGTGATGCAGGACGCGGGCGTTCACGCCACCGCGCTGTCGGAGCTCCTGCGCCGGGCGGCGGCGGCCGTGGCCGCCGCCGAGCCCGCCCAGGCGTCGGCCGAGATCTGGGCGGCGTTGTGGCGGGTGGCCCGGTTGCCACCGGTCGCGCCCCGCGTCGTCCCCCATCCCGCGGTCACCGGCGCGGTCGCCTACATAGAGGCGCGTCTGGCCCAGCCGTTGACCGTCCCGGAGATCGCCAGGGCCGCGGGCGTCTCGCACAACCACCTGTCCCGGCTCTTCAGGGCGGAGCGGGGCGACACGCTCGTCGCCTACATCAGACGCCGCCGGCTGGAGCGCGCCGGCCACCTGCTCCGTGAGTCCACACTCTCCATCCCGGCGGTCGCCGCCTCGGTGGGCATCCCGGACCTCCAGGCCTTCAACAAGGTGTGCCGCCGCGAACTGGGCGCGTCGCCGAGGGCCGTACGGGCGGCCTGGAGCCGAGCCGGAGCACCGGACGGCTGATTCCCCGAGCGGCGTCCTCCGAGATCCCTCAGCGTCAGAAAGCAGCGGAGTAGGCGCTTTTGTCTCGGATGGGGGTGTGAGCGGCATGCACCCGGGTAGGCGAACTCTGCGCGTGCGTAGTCGCAGACGCTGCCGGCCGAAGGAGTACGACCATCATGTCGACATCCGTACAGGCACCGATGGCAGAGAACGGTGTACCGACGGCGCTCCCGGAGATCCCTGATCCGCGGAGGGTCGCACCGAAGGACGCCCGCGCGCTCAACAGGCTTTTCTTCGACCGGCTGCAGGCCCTCGACGAGGGCACCGCCGAGTACCAGTACGCCCGCAACACCCTGATCGAGATGAACCTCTCGCTGGTCCAGTTCGCCGCCGGCCGCTACCGCAGTCGCGGCGACGGCCAGATGGAGGACATCCTGCAGGTCGGGACCATCGGCCTGATCAAGGCCATCGACCGGTTCGAGCTCGCCCGCGAGGTGGAGTTCACCTCCTTCGCGATTCCCTACATCGTCGGTGAGATCAAGCGCTTCTTCCGCGACACGACGTGGTCGGTCCACGTCCCGAGGCGGCTGCAGGAGCTGCGTGTCACCCTGGCGAAGACGAAGGAGCACCTCGCCACCGTCCTGGACCGGGACGCCACGGTCGGCGAGCTCGCGGAACACCTCGCCATCAGCGAGGAGGAGGTCATCGAGGGTCTCATCGCGTCGAACGGCTACACCGCGGGCTCACTCGACCTGCCCGTCGACGGAGCCGAGAACGAGAGCCCCGGAGCGGCGAGCCGTACGCAGAGCGACCTCACCGGCGACTGCGACCCCGGTATGGAACTGGTCGACAACCTCCAGAGCCTCGCGCCCCTGCTGGAGACGCTGGACGAACGCGAGCGCGCGATCGTGGGTATGCGTTTCGGCCAGGAGATGACACAGGCCCAGATCGGCGAACACCTGGGACTCTCCCAGATGCACGTATCCCGGCTGATCAGCCGCATCGTCGCGAAGCTGCGCGAGGGCATGCTGACGGAGGACTGAGCACCGCGGCCTCCGCGCCGGCTGCGCCGCACCGCCGCTGCCGGCCCCGGTTCCGCACGTTGCGCGAACCGCGCGGGTTCACGACTTGCGCGGGCCCCGCGGGCTCCGCGGGGCCCGGCGAACGGCCCGGGAGCGACACCGCAGACGTGTCAGGACCCGTCGAGTCCGGTGCAGTAGGCGATCGTCGCGTCATCCGCCGTCACCGCGCGGCCCGACTCCGCCCGCCGGACCCTCCGGACGACGTCGTCGGGTCCTCGTGACGCCAGGGTGGCCAGGACGTCCGGCCAGTCGGCGAGCCGGAACGGGTCCACGAGCCGGGCGGCGCCGTTGCTGAGCAGGGCGACGCCGGTGATCTGGGAGACCGGACGGCTCCCCGTGATCGCCTCGTCCGCCGCCCGGGGGTCGTCCTTGGCCACCCAGAACCCGCCGTGCCGGTTCCGGTTGGCGCGCATGTCTCGGAGCAGCCGGCCGTACTCGTCTCCGCCTTCCGGCAGGTCGGCGAGTGCGGACCGGTACGGGCGGCAGACGAGCTCCTCCCGAGGGTCCGACACCACCACCGGCGCACCGTCCCGCACGTCGAGCACGAGGACCGCATCGCCCAGCACCAGGTGGTCGACGTGTCCGGCCGCCGTCGTACGCATGACGGCCACTGCTGCCGACGGGGCGACGGGATCGGCGACGTCGCAGGTGTCCCGGTGCGCGTCCGTCACCCGTTCGACGGCCTCCGCGAGAAGCGCGGCGAGGCTGCGCTCCGGGGCGAGGGGCAGCAGGCCGAGGAGGCTGCTGCCCAGGCGCCCTGCGTACCAGGCGACGCCATGACGGCAGACGGCCCCGGTGCCCGGGATTCCGGCGCCGTCGATCAGCACCGCCGCCCCCGGCACGACGCCGACGAAGTCCTCGTTCACACGACCCGGCCTGGCGGCCTCGGTCGTCATGCTCACCCGCACGCCCGACACCTCTCCCCGCCGACCGATCTGGCGACGGCACCCGAGCCCCGTCGGCGCGGCGTGATCACGCTAGCGGTAGCGCGGAGCCATGTTCCACCGGGGGCGGCGTCGGGCGGCGGGGACGCTCATCGGCCCGCGATGTCCTCCACGGCGGCGACGGCCTCCGCCAGACCGTGCGGGTGCGGCAGTCCCGGCACGGACCGGCCCGCCCAGCCCGGCCCGAGGGTCAGGACGACGGGATTCCTGCGGGCCCCGCGCACACCCCACTCCATCGCGGCCACGTGCTGCGCCAGTGGACGACTCGCCGTGCCGCGCGACTGGGCCCACAGTCCGACCGCCGCCGGCCCTGTCCTGCGCACCGCGCTGACCAGGGACTCCACCGGCAGGGCACCCCCGAACATACGGACCGGGAGACCGCGTTCGGCGAGTGCGGCGACCAGGACCTCCAGCGGCAGGGTGTGGTGCTCCCCCGGCACGCAGGCCAGGACGGTGACGGCGCCGGCGCGATCGGCGACCGCGGGCGGCGCGTGGCGTCGGAGCGCGCCGGAGACGTGCCAGGACAGAAAGTGCTCGACCTCGACATACCCCTCGCCCGAACCCTCCCACTTGCTGCCGACCGCCTGCAGTGCGGGCATGATCACCTCCGACCACGCCGTGACCAGACCGTGCTCCTCGATCGCGACCGCCATGAGTGCGTCCAGAGCGGGGGCGTCGAGGCGCAGCGCCGCGTGGGCGACACCTCTGCACTCGCGCCGCACGTCCCCCAGCCGGAGGCCGCTGCCCGCCTTGCTGCGGCCTCGGTGCAATGGCGCCGCAGGGCCGGGCGCCGTGGCCGCGCGGGCCTCGTCCGCCGGGGACGGCTGCCGGTCCGGCGGCGCTTCTCCGCGCGCCTGGCGGGCGGCCTCGGCCGGAGGCACGCCGGTGGCCGCGAGGGCGCACATCCGCTCCAGCCGGGCCACGTCGACGGAGGTCCAGCGGCGATGTCCGCCGTCGGTGTGTCCGGGGGGACCCAGGCCGTAGCGGCGGTCCCATGAACGGACGGTGGTGGGGGCCACTCCGAGGCGCCGTGCGACCTCACCCGTGGACAGAGCGCCGCTTTCCCGCGGTTCCCGCAGGTGACCGCGATCCGCATCGTTCGCGTGGCCGCTCACACCGCCAGGATACGACGCACAAACGACGCATGTTGTCCGCGTCGCTTCACCTCCCGAGACTGGGATGTATGAGATGCCTGCCGCACACAGCGCGGGATCAGTGGGCCCCCCGGAGCGGCCCGCGGGTCCTGACCAGGTGAACGGCACGCCGTCGCACCGATCGGCGGGCGCTCGGACCCGGTGGCCACTCCCGGCCGGGGGTTCCCCGACGCGCACAGCCGTGGTCGACGGCACGTGGTCCCCTCGCTGTACGGCGGCACAGGTGACCGACGCAGGAACGTGACTCCGCAACCGGCGGACAGTCCGACCGAAGGAATGATCCCCATGACCACCCGGACCCCACTCGCCATAGCCGCAGCGGCCATCGGCGCCGGAGCCCTCACCCTCGGCCTCACCGCGCCCGCCGTGGCGTCCACCGGCACCCAGAACGCGGACAAGGCCATGGTGTCCGTGTTCCACGGCGTGCCCGGCATGACCGTGGACGTCTACGCCAACGGCGACCGGCTGCTCGGTGACTTCAAACCCGGCACCGTGACGGAACCGCAGGCGCTCGCCCCGGGCACGTACGACATCCAGGTGTTCGAGGCAGGACAGGGACCTGACGGCACACCGGCCATCGAGAAGAAGATCAAGGTGCCGGCGGACGCGAACGCGACGATCGCCGCGCACCTGTCCGCGAACGGCAAACCCGAACTGACCGCGTTCGTCAACGACGTCTCGAAGGTCGACGACGGGAAGGCACGACTGACGGTACGTCACGTCGCTGCCGCGCCCGCCGTCGATGTGCGGGCAGGCGGACAGCCGGTCTTCAGCGGGCTGGTGAACCCGGACGAGATGACGACCGAGGTCGATGCGGGGAAGCTCAGCACCGACGTCACCCTCGCCGGGACCGACACCGTGGCCATCGGCCCCGCCGATCTGAACCTCAAGGAGGGAACCAGCAACGTCGTCTACGCCTGGGGCAGTGCCGACGCCAAGGACCTGGCACTGAAGACCCAGACGTTCAGCACCGGGGATTCCGCACCGGCCGCCGTGCACGCGGGTGGCGGCGGTGCCGCCGCGGCCGGCCCGAACTCCCCGGGCGACTGGCAGGCCTGGGCCGCTGCCGCCGGGGTGGTGACACTCACGGGCGTCGTGGTGGCTCACAGGTACGCCGGCCGACGGGGCTGACGCGACCGGCCCGGCGCACGCGTGCCACGGCACGTGACGGCCCACCGGCCTGCGGGGAGCACCGGCGTCCTGACGCCGGTGCTCCCCGCCGGGTGTGGTGGTCGTGAGGCACCCTCGCGGCCGGGACGGGCGCAGCCCGCGCGCCGCGCAGCCGTACTCGGCGGTCGCGTACCCGTCCGCTGTATGTCACTGCTCCGCCACAGAACACCGGCCGGGCGGCAACCTCCGCCGCGTGCCGCGCATCCAACCAGTGACCGGCGGACCCGCCACCGGCCGGCACCAGGGAGCAGACATGACCCACAGGCGTCCCACGGCAGCAGCTGCCGCCTCGTTCCTGCTGCTGAGCGGCATCGTGATCACCACTGCGCCCCCCGCGACCGCGGGCACTCCGGGCGGCACCTATGCCGACGACCGCAACTGCGACTTCGACGGAGACGGCTACGACGACGTCCTCACCGGCGCTCCGGGCGGCACCGACGGCGGCAGGAAGGGGGCGGGTTACGTCACCGTCCAGTACGGCTCCGCGAGCGGCATGGGCACCGCGACCAGCATCCCGCGCGTCCGCACCGCGGTGTTCGGCCAGTCGACGCCCGGCGTGCCGGGCACCGCCGAGACCGGTGACGGATTCGGCACCGCTGTGGCCACCGGGGACCTCGACGCCGACGGGTACGACGACGCGATCATCGCCGCTCCCGGTGAGGACGAGGGTGCGGTCGCCGACGCCGGCAGGGTGGTCGTCCTCTACGGGTCGCGGGGCGGACTGTCCGCCGAGCGCGGCGCCACGCTGCGGGCGGCCGCACCCGTGGCGAACGCCCGCTTCGGCTCGGCGGTCGCCGCCGCGCACCTCAGCGGGGCGACCCCGGGTGACGACCTCGCCGTCGCCGATCGCACGGGCACCGACCTGTTCTCGTACGACGCGGGCGCACTGCGCGGAGCGGGGCGTCTCCCCGCGTCCGGTGCGCCCGGGCGCGAGTCGATCCGGCCGGCTGCGCTGACCACGGGGAACTACGACGGTGACGGCTATTCCGACCTGGTCGTGTCCGGCCTCGGTCTGGAGCAGGACGGCCGGGCCTGGTCGGCCGTCTACATGGGCGGCGCCGACGGACCGGTGTACACCCGTGACCTCGCCGGCGGCACCTCGTCGGCCTCGGGGGACATCGACGACGACGGATACGACGACCTGGTCTTCGGAAGGCCCGACAAGCCCGAGGACGAGAACGAACCCCTGACGGGCGGCATGGTCGGCGTGTTCCTCGGCACGGCCGACGGCATGGCGGACGTCGACGAGCTGGGCACCCCGGCGCAGGTCTGGACCCAGGACACCGCCGGTGTGCCGGGCACCGCCGAACTCGGTGACGCGTTCGGCGCCGACGTCTCCCTCGCCGACATCGACGGGGACGGTCACGCCGACCTCGCCGTGGGGGTGCCGGGCGAGGACGTCGGCGCCGTGCCGGACGCCGGTGGGGTGCGGCTGCTGCGCGGATCGACGACGGGCCTCACCGCGGCAGGCGCCAGGTCGTTCGACCAGAACTCGGCGGGCGTACCGGGCACTGCGGAGAAGGGGGACCGCTGGGGTGGGCAGGTCCGCCTCGCCGACACGGACGCCGACGGCCGCTCGGAGCTCCTGGCCGCGGCGCCGGGCGAGAACACGTCGGACGGAGTGGTCTGGTGGCTCGCCGCGTCGACGAACGGGACGGTCAGCACCGGCTCGTGGTCCTACGGCGGGGGTTCCCTCGCCGCCTCGGGCGCGGACGCGCTCTTCGGCGCGTCGGTCGACGAGTGAGGGGACCGGCGCACCGCCCTTCCGGCGGTCCGCGTGGCCGCACGGCGTCTCCGCCCGGTACGGGGCAGCATGGGCCCGATGGAATCCCCGACACAGCCGGAGCGGACGCCCGACGGCCGGTACATCGTGGTGAACGGCCGCCGTTGGCGGGCGACGGACCCCGGGATTCCCGAGCACGTCGCCGCGGCCCTGCGCCGTCACCTCATGTCGGCGCGGCGTGCGGTGGGCGCGGCACGCCGGGCCGGGGACGAGGTGGCGGAGGGCGCGGCACGGAGCCGGGTGCACACGGCGAAGGTGGCACTCGGCGAGCGCGGCACCCCGTGGTGGGACCAGTCCCCCGCGGAGCGGCGCGAACGCTGGACGAAGGGGGCCGCCGAGCTGGACGCCGCCTGCGGGGGTGACGGCGGCGAAGGTCATGCGGAGGCATGAAGGTCCGCGTTTCACGGACTGCGCACCGCTCGCGGTGCCGGCACGGCCACTCGTGAGCGGGTGCGGCGGGGACCGGCGTGAAGGACGCGCCCGGAGAAGTCGCTCCGTCCGGCCGAAGCGCCCCGATCGCTTCGGCCGGACGGGTGAGGGCGGCTCAGGAGGTGTTACTCGCCGTGGCCTTCGGAGTGGCCGTGGTGGCCGCCCTTGCCGTCGCTGTGGTGCTCACCCTTGCCGTCGCTGTGCTCGTCGAAGTCCTTGCCGCCGAAGTCGCCGTTGATGCAGGTGTTGCCGGCGCTCGGGTTCAGCAGGCCGATGATGTTCACCGAGTTGCCGCACGCGTTGACGGGGATGTGGATGGGCAGCTGCACGACGTTGCCGGACAGCACGCCCGGCGAACCGTAGGCGACGCCCTGCGCACCGGCGTCGGCGCTGGCCACACCCGGCCCGGCCAGAACCAAGGCGCCCGCGGCCACGCTCAGGACCGCCGCACTTCCCAGCTTGAACATGATGTCTCCAGACGTGTGGGGGCCGCCCCACGGAGGGCGGCGAACTGCGATCTACACTGCGCACGCCCGCCCGCCCGTCCACGCTGACACGCCTGTTGCCCGGTACCGCCCCCTCGAACGGTGGACCCCGCCGGGCGGGCCGGAGCGTTCGATCCGCTCGATCGGGCAGCATGTCCGCAGCAGTGGCGGTCGGTACGCTCGCCGACGGCGCGCGACGACGGAGGGACGGGCCGATGGCCGCATGGAAGGTGGCGCCCGACGCGGGCGCGCTGGGCCGCAGATGCTGCACGCACGCGGACGCGGACGAGCACCTGCCCGAGCGGGAGGGTACCCCGGCCTGCGACGACTGCCGTGCGGGTGCCCCGTCCGCGAGCCTGCTGCGCTGTCTCACCTGCGGGCATGTCGGGTGCAGCGACAGTTCGGCCGGACAGCACGCGTACAGGCATGCCCGGACCCGCGGTCATCCCCTGGCCCGCTCCCTGCGTCCCGGCGACGCGTGGGCCTGGTGCTACGAGGACGAACTCTTCCTGCTTCCCGTGGACGGCGACGGCCTCTCCCGGTGACCTCACACCCATGGCCTCCGGGCCGGGGCGCCGGCATTCCGTCGCCGATGGACGGTGCGGTGGGGGCGACGCAGGAGACGCGACGGCTGGGGGTTCAGGATCGTCATCCGTCCTCGGGCCCGCGCATGGCCCACCCGATGAGGCCGGTGGCCGCTCGTCCCACCGGCCTCAGCACCCACCGCTCCCCCGGCTCCCAGCGCGGAAGGCCCAGTTCGCCGGCCGCCCAGCGGGGCAGGAGGGCGACGGCGTTGCCCGCCAGTGCCCCGTAGAACGGCAGCGCGATGACCGGTACCGGCGGCCGCAGGAGCAAGTACCGGGTGGTCTCCCGTGCCTGCGGCGTGCCCCGCAGTTCCGCACGGTACGTCTCCAGGCGTGCGCGCAGGGCCTCGGCCGACCGGGGCGGGGACGCGACTCCCAGGGCCTGGGCGATTCGCGCCATCTCCGCGACGTAGCGAGAGCATTCCTCGTCCGTGAGGGGGCGCGCCCCGAACACCTGGTGCGCTTCGAGGAAGCTGTGCGTCTCGGCGATGTGAACCCACTCCAGCAGATGAGGGTCGGAGGCGCTGTACGGCACGCCCTCGTCGGTCACGCCCTTGATACGCGCGTGCACGGCCCTGACGCGCTCGCAGGCGGACTGCGCGCTGTCGGCCGTGCCGTAGGTCGTGGTGGCGAGGAAGGTGCTCGTGCGCTGGAGCCGCCCCCACGGATCGCCCCTGAACCCGGAGTGGTCGGCCACTGCGGCCATGGCCTGCGGCTGGAGGGACTGCAGGAGCAGCGCGGACAGTCCGCCGATGAACATCGAGCTGTCCCTGTGGACGCGGCGTACGGGACTGTCCGGCGCGAACCATCGAGGGCCGGGCGTGTGGTGGATCGCGTCCCGGTTCCGGGGGCCGTCCGGGCCGGCCACGCGCTCGAACAGGAGCGCGCCGGCGCGCCTGCGCAACGCGTCGAGTGCATGGGGGAGAACGGCCATAGACGCTCCTCGCGGCTCTGCCGGCCTGCGCGCGCGACCGGCCCGGGCTGTGCCCGCCACGCCCGGCGGATGCGGCCGGGCGGAAGCGGCAGCCGTCACCCCATGGTCCGCACGGCACGGGGCGCCCGCCACTCGTCGGGGGGACCGGCGTGCGTCCGATGATCGCGCACGGGTAGGAGGACCATCGTGCCCAGCGCGGGCACGGAGCACGACGTGACCCCAGGAGCCGCAGTGATCAAGGTCGAACGCATCATGCACTCGAACCGCACGCGCGACGAGATCGTCGCCTACATGGCCGACTTCTCCCACACCGAGCAGTGGGACCCGGGCACCATCAGCTGCCGGCAGGTCGATGCAGGTGCTCCGGTGAGGGTGGGCACGACGTGGCTGAACGTGTCCTCGTTCCGCGGACGCCGCACCGAGCTCCGCTACGAACTGACACGGATGGACGACGACCGGCTCACCTTCGTCGGGCGCAACAGGACGGCGACGTCGACGGACGACCTGCGCTTCGAGCCGGACTCCGGCGGCACCAGGATCACGTATCGCGCTCTCGTCGAGTTCCACGGGGTGGCGCGCCTGGCGACACCCGTCCTGAAGCGGGAGTTCGAGCGGCTGGGGGACGAGGTCTCCGAGCAGCTTCCGGCCGCACTCCGGGAAGCCCTGGGCCCCTCCCCGTCCGGCCCGCAAGAACCGTGACCGGTGACCACGAGGCTCTCCGACGGCCGACGGGGAAGCCCGGCCCCGTGGACGGCGGCGGCGCGAGGCCACGGCACGTCCCGGGGCTCCCCCGACGGCGAGCCGAGGGCGGCGTACGCCTAGCGCACCCGGCCCCGGGGCTTCAGCGCTCCCGGGGGAAGAGCCGGCGCGGGCAGGCGCGCGCCGTCGTAGCCCCGTACTACGCCGAAGCGGGTGCCCTCCATCCAGTCCAGGCGGGCCGCCTCGACCTCCCCGTGGGACCGTCCGACGAAGTTCCACCACATGACGATCTCCTCCTCGAACGGCTCGCCGCCCAGAAGCATCAGCCCGGCGTCGGAGGCCGCGCGGAGCGGCAGTTCGGTGCGTCCGCAGCCGAGGTAGAGCATGGACCCCGGAAGCACCGGCACACCGTCCACCTCGGCCTCACCCGACATCGACAGCACCGCGTACTCGAAATCCGGGTCCATCGGCAACCGGGCTTCGGCACCGGCATCCAGCGCGATGTCGGCTCCTACGATCGGCGTGTACGCCGTGCCGGGTGAGGCCGCCCCGTCGAGCTCACCCAGGATCACGGTCGCGGTGAGGCCCGGAGCCGTGACGGCGGGCAGGTCGGTGTGGTGCTGGAAGTGCGGCTCGACGTGCCGGTGGGCGTCCGGGAGGGCCACCCAGAGCTGGGCGCCGTGCAGGAACCTGGCGTGCGGCTTCGGGCTC
This sequence comes from Streptomyces sp. NPDC001822, assembly GCF_042892135.1. Classification (NCBI taxonomy): domain Bacteria; kingdom Bacillati; phylum Actinomycetota; class Actinomycetes; order Kitasatosporales; family Streptomycetaceae; genus Streptomyces; species Streptomyces sp. NPDC001822. The sequence continues at coordinate 434,180 of NZ_JBIATW010000001.1, read as the reverse complement.
TCCTCGGAGTGACTGATCGCCCTGCCCGAGGTCATCAGGCCCAGTTCGCGCGGACGGATGGTCCGCAGGCTTCCCAGGCTGTCACGGTGCAGGACCTCGCCGTCGTGCAGCCAGCTGACCGTCTGCAGTCCCATGTGCGGGTGCGGGGGCACCTGCATGCCCGGCTCGTCGGCGATGTCGTCCGGACCGTAGTGGTCCACGAAGGCCCAGGCCCCGACCATGCGGCGGCCGAGGTTGGGAAGCAGTCGGCGTACCTCCGCGGACTCCCCGAGCCGGACGCGGCGGGGAGTGAGGAGTTCTCGTACGGGCTCGGCCACGACGAACCCCCGTCCCCCGCAGACGGAGAGGGGTGCCTGACGGTCCAGATTGCTCATGGCGCACAACCTACGGCCAAGGAGGGCCCGGGGCGCCGGTCCCACGCCGAATATTTAGTGGAATGTTAAACTATCTTCCGGTGTTGGGCACGATGCACCACACCATGGCCGAGGAGGAGAAGTGGACGAGACCTACTACGAGTTCGGCACACCGGCCGAGCGCTGGGACCGTGCGCAGATGTTCTTCGAGGCGAAGGAATACCTGACAGCCGCACGGATCCTCGGCGGGCTGGTCCAGGAGGCGCCGGAGCAGGTGGCGCCGCGCCTGCTGCTCGCCCGCGCCTACTACCACTCCGCCCGGCTCACCAAGGCCGAGACGGAGCTGCGCGAGGTGCTGAGGCGCAACCCTGTCGAGGACTACGCCCTCCTCATGCTCGGACGCACGCTCGAGCGCCAGGGCCGGGCGGCCGAGGCGGCGCCCCACCTGCGGATGGCGCGGGCGATGGCGGGGGACTTCGAGCCCGGGCCGACCGGTTCCGGGCCGGCTCCCCTGGGCCTGTCGTCCGGAGGCGCGGAGCCGGCCTGACGGTCCGAGGAGGGGGCCGGCGCCGGGAGGGCGAGGGGTCCGGCCCCCGAAGGTGCCCGGGCCGGGCCCCTCTCAGCCGCGCTCCGGCCCCCCGCTCGACACGCGGTCCAGCCACTCCGTCATCAGGGCCGATTCGGCCGCACTGAGGCCGGCCCCCTGCGAGCGCCGCAACAGCGCGGCGAGCCGGGCCGCCACGGACGGGACCTCAGCGTCCTCCGGTTCGGCCGTCCACGCGTCCGGCGTGAAGACGGCCGCGTGCACGGCGTCGCGCACACGGACCGAAGTGGCCGCGTCCGGGAAGGTCGCCGGGCGGGCCACCAGCATGAGCGCCACTCCCGTCGTGGCGGACATGATCATCTGGGCCGCGGCCTCAGGGGCGATGCGGAGTTTCCCCTGCTCCGCCGCGCGCTCCAGATCCCGGGTCAGAATGCGATGGGCCTCGATCGCGGAGGCCGGGGGCGTCCGCATCGCCGGCGAGTTCATCAGGCGGTAGAGGTTGGGGTTCCGCCGGGCGAAGTCGATGTGCCCGTCCCAGCCGTTGCGCAGGTCCTCGACGGGGTCCCCACTGTCTCCCCGCTCCCGTTTGGTCGCCAGGTACGCGTCGAATCCGTGGTCGACGACGGCCGAGAGGAGTCCCGCCTTGTCCCCGAAGTGCCGGTAGAGGGCCGGAGCCCCGACCTGCGCCCCCTCGCACACGGCCCGCGTGGAGATGTCCCCGTCCGGGGACTCCGCGACCAGCTCGGCCGCGACTTCGAGGATGCGTGCTCGTGTACTCACCGGACGGACGCTATCAAGCGCCGCGCCGGCCAGGACCGGACGACGGTATGCGATGCGCCTCCGCTCTCCGCGACGGCGCACCAGCGGCGCCGGGCATCCCCGGACAGGCACGGCGGACGTCGACGGCCCGTCAGGCGATGCCGCCGTTGGCCCGCAGGACCTGGCCGTTGATCCAGCGCCCGGGACCGGCGAGGAAGGAGACGACCTCCGCGATGTCCTCCGGCACGCCGAGCCGCTCCAGCGGCGGCTGCGCGGCCGTCCTCGCGATCGTCTCCTCGTCCTTGCCGTCGAGGAACAGGGCCGTGGCGGTGGGCCCGGGTGCTACGGCATTGACGGTGATGTCCCTGCCCCGCAGTTCACGGGCGAGTATCAGCGTGATCGCCTCCACCGCACCCTTGGACGCGGCGTAACCGCTGTATCCCGGGAGCGCCAGCGCCAGCACGGAGCTGGAGAAGTTGATGACCGCTCCACCGTCACGCAGCCGGCGCGCGGCCTGCTGGCCGACGACGAAGGTGCCGCGGATGTTCGTGCGGTGCATCTGGTCGAGGACGTCCAGATCGAAGTCGGCCAAGGGGGCGAGGGACATCACGCCCGCCGCGTGGACGACGACGTCCACTCCCCCGAAGGCCTCCTCGGCGGCGTCGAAGAGGGCGGCCACGGCCACCTCGTCGGCGACGTCCGCCCGGCGGGCGAAGGCCAGGCCCCCCGACGCGGTCACGGTCTCGACCACCGCGCGTGCCTCAGCCTCGCGTCCCGCGTAGGAGACGACGACCGCGAATCCGTCCGCCGCCAGCCTCTCGGCGCTCTCGCGGCCGATCCCCCGCGACCCACCGGTGACGAGAGCGACCCGGCGGGCGGGGGCGGGGTTCTGCTCGGTCATGACGTGCTCCTCGACGAGAGATGTACGCCGCTGACGCCCCGGGCCATGACGCAGCCGGCCCGGCTCGGCCTCGACGCTGACAGGAACAACGCTAACATTCACGTGGTATCGACGCTACACCCTTACTGTCGCTCCCTCCCGGACCCCTCGCGAGGACGAAATCAAGGTGCGTGCGCCGGGGCGGCGGTGATACCCAGGCCGGATGAAAGCCCTCATGACCACCCGGCTCGCGCTGCATCCCCTGAGTGCCGCCGAAGCCGCGGACATAGAAGCAAGCGGCCGCGAGAACCCGCCGGCGGCGCACTGGGCGCCCGGCTATCCCGATGCAGGCGACCGGAGGGCGGCAGGCCGGTTCCTGCGGACCTGCGCGAGTGTCGGTGACCCCGGGCCCTTCGGCGCGTTCGAGATTCGCCGGCGCGCGGACGGTCTGGCGATCGGCGGCGCGGATTTCCACGGCGCCCCGGATTCCGAGGGGCGGCTCACCGTCGGATACGGCCTGATCGCCTCGGCACGGGGGTTCGGCTACGCGGCCGAGGCACTCGGTTCACTGCTGGCCTTCGCACGCTCGCAAGGGGTGTTGTCCGTGAAGGGCGACGCCGATCTCGACAACGTCGCCTCCCATCGCGTCATGACGTCGGCCGGTATGCGGCTGGTGGCGGTGGACGACCGGTTGATGCACTTCCGCGTCGACTGGAGGGACACCCCGGCACCGGGCCCCGGGCCATCGCACCCGGTGCGGGCCCGGCCGTCGGCCGCCCGCCCTGAACCACGGGGAGCGTGAGACCGGTTGCCCGGCGCCCGTCCACTCGACGGGCTCCCGTCACGCAGGGCCGAGCGATCACGCAAGGTACCGCGGACGACGGAACCCGCCGGTGAATCCGGCGGGTTCCGTCGTCCGTTCCGTGGCGCGTGAAGGTCAGTTCGCGACCCCCACCGACCGCGTGGCGCCCGGCGCGGCACCGGCCGCCGATGCGGTGGGCGGCAGCAGCTGTCGTTCCGTGAGCGCCCCGAAGACCAGGCCGAACGCGGTCCAGAGGGTCGCCTGAACAGCGAGCGTGGACAGCCTGAACTCCCAGAGGAGCGTGGCAGGGAAGTCGGCACCGACTTCGTTGAACGAGGGGAGGAAGGCGTAGGCGAGCCCGATCAGGACGACGTAGCCCCCGGCCGCGGCGATCGTCGCGTTCCAGTTGCCGAGCCGCGGCGCGAGTCGTTTGCCCGTGATGACGGCGGCGACGGCCAGCAGCACGCTGAGCGCGACCATCAGGAAGAACAGACCGGTGCGCTGACCGATGGTGTCGGGGTTGCCGACGGCGGGCGGGTTCGCCGGATACTTCAGGAACGGCACCACGTACACCGTCAGCAGCGCCGCCCCCGCGACCAGCGCGGCGGTGGCCCTGGGACCAAAGGCGCCGATGCGGCCCAGTGCGTAACAGAAGACGAGTGCCGCGATGCCGCCGGCTGCGACACCGAACACCAGGACGCCGGTGGCGAGTCCACCGGTGGCCTGCATGGTGCGGCTGACGAGTTCCTCGCCGCCGTGCTCGTGGCTGTGGGCGTGCGCCTCTTCCAGTGCGATGGCGGCGTCCACCCGGGATTCCCCGAGGAAGTAGGCCACGCCCAGCGCGAGCACGCCGGCCACGAGGCCGGCCAGCATGCCGCGGATGAGCAGGGCCCGGACCGATACGGAGTTCATGGGGCGCTCTCCTGCTTTCCCGTCCCTCAGTGGCAGGGGAAGCCGAGCAGGTGACGGCCGTCGTGCACCCATTCGTGCACGCCTTCGCCGGAGATGAGCGCCGTGGCGCCCTGCTCCGCACCGACGAAGTAGAGGAGCACGAGCATCAGGATTCCGAAGAAGACCGCCCACGGCGCGAGGGCCTTGAGCGATATGGGCGCGATGACCGGTGCGACGGTGGTGGGGGCGGCAGAGTGTGCCATGGCAGAACCTCCTGTGGGAACACGCGTCCCTGTCGTGGTGCCGTTGACGAGGTGCCGGGTCTGACTTCCCGCAGCGGGGCGGGTACACAGTGGCGCGACCGTGCCGGATTCTCACCGGGCTTCCGTCACACCTTCGTCATGGTTGCCGAGACCATACCGCTTGCCGTTCGGCCACCGCCATGGCGCAGGGGGAGCTTGTCGGTCCGCGGGACCCCTGTGTTCCCATGGGGCGACTGCGGGGCGGGCCCGCTGTCCGGGGAGTGGAGTCGGAGCATGACGGTACGGGTGATGTTGATCTCACCTGCGGTCAACGCCGCTTTGCGTGAGGCCCGGTTCGAGGGTGACGCTCCCCTGGACGAGGCCGGCGCGCGCGGGGCGGCGGCCGTCGCGGCGGCAGGAGGGGTGCCCGGCGCGGACCGGCACGTGCGGAGTCCGTCCCGGCGCTGCGGCGGGACCGCTGCCGCGCTGGGGGTGGAGGCCCGCGCCGAACCGGTCCTCGCCGACTGGGACATGGGGCGCTGGCGGGGCCTGCGGCTCTCGGACGTCGGCGCGGTCGAGCCGGACGCCGTGTCCGCCTGGCTCGCCGACCCCTCGGCCGCGCCCCACGGCGGTGAATCCCTGCTGGACCTGATCGCCCGGGCGGGGACGGCACTGGATTCGCTGGGCGGCGCTGACGGACGGCTGCTGGCCGTGGCGGAGCCGGCGGTCGTACGGGCCGCGCTCGTCCACGCGCTGAGACTTCCCGTGGAGGCCTTCTGGCGGCTGGACGTCGCCCCCCTGAGTCTCACGGAGCTCAGCGGCCGCTCGGGCCGGTGGAACCTGCTGTGCGGCCGGCCGCTGAGCTGAGGTGATCAACCGGCGGCGTCGCCCCCGTCCGCCGGGAGCACGATCGCGGTGACGACGAGCCCTTCCGCCGCCAGCCAGCGCCCCTCGTAGGACGCGGGCATCCCCGGAGCCGTGCGCAGCAGTTCCGCGGTGAACGTGCCTTCGGCGGCGGCTCCCGGGCTGCGGTGGAAGGTGATGTCGGCCTCGCTGAAGTCGAGTTCGACGCGGGTGAGCGGGAACCACGTCTTGAAGACGCTTTCCTTGGCGCTGAAGAGCAGCCGGTCCCAGTGGACGCCCGCCCCGTCGGTCCCCGCGGATATCCGCGCGCGTTCCGAGGGCAGCGAGACGATCTCGTAGACGTCGGACGGGAGCGGTTCGTTCGGTTCGGCGTCGATGCCGATCGCCCGGGCCCGAGAGGTCCGGCCCAGCACCGCGGCGCGGTAGCCGTCGCAGTGCGTCATGCTGCCGATCACTCCGTCGGGCCACAGCGGTATGCCGCGGTGCCCCGTCAGCACCGGCATCGGCGGCAGCCCGAGAGCGGCCATCGCCCGCCGTGCGCAGACGCGTACGGCCGCGAACTCGTGCTTGCGGCGGTCCACGCTGCGGGCCACGAGCCGCGCTTCCTCGGGGTACAGGCTCCCGGGCGGCGCCTCCGCCATGTGCGTGTCCGCGCAGGCGACGTAAGAGGGGAGCAGGCGTTCGATCATGTGTCGGCTCCGTGTGCGGCCGGGGCCCGCTCGCCGTCGTAGGGGAGGATCTGCCGCAGCAGGCCCTGTGGATGGCCGCGTTCGCGCCACTCCCTCGGGTAGCCGATCGAGACCTCCTCGAACCGGACGCCGTCGTACCACGTCGTCCGGGGGATGTGGAGGTGGCCGTACACGACGGCGGCGACGTTGAAACGGCGGTGCCAGTCGGCGGTGAGTTCCGTGCCGCACCACTGGGCGAACTCCGGGTACCACATGACCGAGGTCGGTTCGCGCAGCAGGGGCCAGTGTCCTGCGATGACGAGGGGGATGGACGGGTCGTGCGCCGTCAGTCGCTCCTCGGTGAGCGCCACCCGGGCGCGGCACCAGTCGTCCCTGGCCGGGTAGGGGTCGGGGTGGAGGAGGTATTCGTCGGTGCAGACGACGCCCGCCTCGTGCGCCCGGGCCAGGGACTCCTCCTTGGTCGACGTCCCCGGGACCCTGAAGGTGTAGTCGTACAGCGTGAAGACGGGCGCCACGGCGACGGGGCCGTCCGCGCCCCGCCAGTGCGGGTACGGGTCCTCCGGCGTGGTGACCCCCAGCTCCCGGCAGACCTGTACGAGGTGCTCGTACCGCGCTCGGCCCCGCAGGCGTACCGGGTCCTTGTCCACGGTCCACAGTTCGTGGTTCCCGGGGGTCCACACCACATGGGCGAAGCGGCGGGTCAGCTGCTCCAGCGCCTTCTCGACCTCTTCGGCCTGCTCCGCCACGTCTCCCGCGACGATCAGCCAGTCCGCGTCCGTGGTGGGCCGCAACCGGTCGGCGATCGGGCGGTTGTCCGCGATACCTACGTGGAGGTCGCTGACGGCGAGGAGCCGCCCCTCCCCCTTCGGCGTCCGGGGGACGTCGCTCATCGGGCTCATTGTTCGAATTTACCGCCTCGACGGATCTCCCCCGCACCGGCTCGCTCGACGTGCTCTCCCTTCGTGCGGCCGCGGTTCACAGCGGGCGCACCGGGCGGGGCGGCGTCGCGCGCACCGGTGGCGTCCGGACGGGCCGGCCGACGCGGCGGCCGCCACCGGTGCGGGACCGCTCGCGTCAGGTCAGGCTGCGCTGGTAGCGGTAGGTCAGCCGGCCGTCGGTGAAGTCGAAGTAGGCGGTCGGCGGGAAGAGTCCCGTGGCCGCCTTGCAGGCGTACTTCTCGACGAAGCCCGTGGTGGCGGGCCAGTTGGCGTAGCTCTGTCCCTGCACGACACAGGAGTCCTTGGGAACGACTGCCCACACCTGGGCCTCGCTCATCCCCAGGGCGGTCTTGTTGTAGTGGGACAGCCTGATGGACGGGCTCTTCGGCTTGTACAGGAACTCGTTGCGCTTGGAGTACAGCTTGCCGTCGTCGGTGAAGTCGAAGCCTCCGTAGGGGGCGTAGTCGCTCGACTCGGTGAAGCAGAGGATGGAGTCACCGACGACACCACCGGTGTCGCACGCCGGTTCGCCGCCGCCGATCTCCCAGACCTCGTCGAAGGTCATGCCGAACTGGATCTGCTCGTATCTCTCGACCGAGAAACCGGAATTGGCCTCTGCGGCCGTCGTCGTGGCGGCGAGGGCTGCCGCGGCGGTGGCGAGTGCGAGTCCCGTACGCGCAATCCGGGTCTTCACCACGTGTGTCCTTTCGTCGAGGCCCCGGGCACACGCCTCGTCCTGGACGCGGTGGGGCGGTCCGTGGGGTGCGGTCCGTGCGGTGCGGGGAGTCCCACACCGTCTGCGGCGCGGCAGGCCCGCGGGCGTGGCCCCCGCCACCGGTCGCGACGCTATGGTCCGCCGCTCTCCGCCCCGTCTCCCGGCCGGATCCGTGGCCGGGAAACGCCGTGCGTTCCGCGTACCCACCCTCCCGCCGGACGCCTGTCGCCCGGCACCACCCCGAACGGCGGGCCGGGAGAAACGCCGCGTGGTGGACGCCGCGGTGTTCAGCCCTTCGCGGAGGTCCGGTAGGGGCGGAAGAAGGCGCGCAGTTCCTCGGCGTAGATCTCCGGCTCCTCGAACGCGGCGAAGTGTCCGCCGCGGGCGGGTTCGGTCAGGCTCACCAGGTTCGTCGTACGTTCCAGCCAGGCCCGCGGAGGGCGGACGATGTCGCCCGCGAAGAGCGAGAAGCCGGACGGGACCTCTACCCGGCGGGCGAGCTGGGCGGGCGGAATCGCGGCGTTCGCGCGGTACATGCGCATCGACGAGCCGATCGTCCCGGTGAGCCAGTAGAGCATCACGTTCGTCAGGATCTCGTCCTTCGTGAAGGACCGCTCGATGTGGCCGCCGCAGTCGCTCCACGCCTGGAGCTTCTCCGCGATCCAGGCGGCGAGGCCGGCGGGCGAGTCGTTCAGGCCGACGGCCGCCGTCTGGGGCTTCGTGCGGTGCACGGCGGCGTACGCGCCCTCGGTGGCTCCCCAGGCGGTGACGTCCTCCATCCAGGCTCGCTCCTCGGGCGTGAGGAGGGCCGGGTCGCCGCTGAAGACGGGCAGACCGCCGTCGGTCCGGTGGACCGCCACGACGCGGTCGGGGTGGTCGAGTGCCAGGTACCGGCTCACGTGGCTGCCGATGTCCCCTCCGGCCGCACCGAAGCGGGTGTATCCGAGAACGCTCATCAGCTCGGACCACAGGCCCGCCACGGCGATGGAGTCGAGGGGCTCGTCCGTGGGCCGGTCGGAGTACCCGAAGCCCGGCGCGTCGGGCACGACCACGTCGAACGCGTCGGCGGGGTCGGCCCTGTGCGCTCCGGGGTCGGTGAGGAGCGGAATGACCTTGGTGTAGCGCCAGAAGGAGTCGGGCCACCCGTGGCTCAGGATCAGCGGCAGCGCGCCCCGGGCGGGTTCGGCCGCACGCACGTGGACGTAGTGGATCCCGAGGCCGCCCAGAGGCACGCGGAAGCGGGGGAACCGCGAGAGCGCTGCCTCCTGCGCGGGCCAGTCGAACTCCTCGGCCCAGTAGGCGACGAGCTCGCGGAGCCAGCCGAGGTCGGTGCCCTGCGACCACCCCGCGTCCTCCGGGCTGTCGGGCCAGCGTGTAGTGCGCAGTCGTGCGCGCAGGTCGTCGAGCGCCGCGGGGGCGGTCTGCTGGATGAACGGCTCGGGGCGGGGCTCGGCGTCCGGCATGGGGATCATCCTAGAGGGCGGTGTGCCGCCGGCCCCGGCGTCGGCAGCCGGCAGGACGGAGGTCGCGGGGGCGCCGCGTCCGGCGGACGATGAGTTCGCGCGCTCCCCGGGGTCTCCATGGGCGGACAGTAGCGCCGAGGAAGGCCGACGAAGGAGGAGGAGCCGTGCAGAAGGACGAGGTCTGGGGCGTGGTGCACGCGGAGCGAGCGGCACTGATCGAGGACCTGGCCGGCCTCGACGACGAGGGCTGGCGGACGCCCTCGCTGTGCGAGGGGTGGACCGTGCACGACGTGGTGGCCCATCTCGTCGACTCCGCCCGGACGACGCGCCTCGGTTTCGTGGTCTCGCTGGCGCGGGCGCGGTTCGACTTCGACCGGCAGAACGCCCTCGGCGTGGAACGCGAACGCGGGGACACCCCGCAGGAGACCCTGCGACGGCTCCGCCGGGCGGCACCGCGTACGTCCACCCCTCCGGCGCCGCTCGCCGGCCGCCTCGTCGAGGAGATCGTCCACGGCGAGGACATCCGCCGGCCCCTGGGACTCACGCGCGCCTATCCGCAGGCGGCCGTCGTCGACGCGCTGCGGCTCCAGACGCGCACGTCCGCGTCCTTCGGCGGAGCGAAGGAGCTGGTGGCGCGCGTACGCCTCACAGCGACCGACACGGATCTGGCGATCGGGTCCGGGCCTGAGGCCGCGGGCCCCGTGCTCGGTCTCCTCCTGGCCGTGTCGGGCCGCCGGGTGGCGCTGGACGACCTATCGGGGGCCGGCGTGATGGGGCTGGCGTGACGGGGCTGGCGTCACGGGCGTCGGAGCGCGCTGAAGTCGCTCTCCCCCGGCTGCCACGGTCGCCGCCCGGAGCCCGCCGGTACGGGCGAGGGCAGTCGCACGGCAGGGTGCGGCCCGCTCAGCCGCGCCGGACGGCCGCGGGCGCCCCCGAGTCGGCGTGAAGGGCGGCCAGCAGCCAGTCGTGCGCCGTGCCGGGGTTCGGCTCGGGCCGGTCGGTGTGCCCGCTGACGAGCTCGGCCGTCAGCTCCCAGTACCTGTCGATGCGCGGGTCCGCCGCGAGCCGCCCTGCGAGCGCCCGGCGGAAGGCCGGGGTGTCGGCGGCGTCGCCGGCGCGCGCGTAGGCGTCCACGAACGCTTCCAGCGCCTCCCCCGCGTGCGGTTCCCTCCCCTCGCGCATCCGGACCGCCGCCAGGTCGTACGCCTCGGCGAGGCCCGCGTACAGCACGGCCGACTCCCGGGCGCCCGCCGACGCGTGCGCGTGGGGCTGGGTGGGCGTCCCGTCGTCGCAGGGGCCGGACACCATGGCGTACAGCCGGGCGAAGGCAAGCACCTGGGCCGGTTCGGGGTCCTCGGGCGGCTGCGGGACGGCGGCGTCGAGGAAGGCGCTGACGGACCGGGCCGGCATCCGTGGTGGCAGCCACGCACGCCAGAACCGTGCCAGAGGAGCGGTGTTCGGCGGCGCGGCGACGGCTCCGATCAGCAGCAGACGGCCGGGGCGGTCGGACGGCGGGCTCTCCTGCACCGCGCGCAGAGCGGCCTCTCTCCAGCGCAGGGCCGTGAGTTGTGTACCCAGTTCAGCCAGCTGCCGGGCGACCGCCTCCTCCAGCGCTCCCCCCGCCCGGCCCCGGTCGTCGTCACCGAGGACGCGGTGCACGGTGGAGACGGGAAGGTCCAGGGTGCGCAGGGAGCGGATCAGCCGCAGCCGTTCCAGGGCGTCGGGGCCGTAGCGGCGGTGCCCGCCGGGACTGCGGGCCGCCTCCGGCAGGAGACCGCGGTCGGAGTAGAAGCGGACCGTCTTGACGGTGACCCCCGCGCGCCGGGCGAGCTCGCCGATACCGCACAGACCGTCCCATGACGAGAACACTTGAACCTCCCTCTGGGGGAGTTCCTACGGTACCGGCGAGAGGGCCGGCCGGAAGGTGTGCCGGCCCGCGGACGACGGCGTACCGAGGAGAGATCATGACCGTGTTCATCCTGGTGTCGGGCATGTTCACCGGACCGCACGTGTGGCACGACACGGCGGCGCGGCTGACCGCCGCGGGGTCCGGCGTCCGTACGGTGCCGCTCGGCGGGCTCGGCGGGACCCCAGCCGCGCCGGGTCGGGTCATCGATCTGGAGTCGCACGTCGCGGACGTCGTCGCGGTGATCGACTCGGTCCTGCGGGAGGCGCACGCGGAGGCCGGCCCGGTCCCTCCGGCAGCGCACGCGGAGATCGTCCTGGTCGGCCATGACTACGGCATCCATCCCGTGCTGGGCGCCGCCGACCGTCGCGCCGCGTCGATCGCGCGGATCGTGTACCTGGACTCGGGGCTGCCCCGGGACGGCGTTCCCGCGCTGGCCGCCGTCGCCGACCGGCAGGTGCGCGAGGAGGTGATGCGGCGGTCGGCCGGGGGCGGGGGCGCGGCAGCCGAACTCCCGCCCCCGGCCCGTGAGGAGTGGGGGCTCTGGGGCAGTGTCGCCGGCGTCCCGGACGCGGCCCTGGACCGGCTCACCGAGTCGGCGGTGCCTCAGCCGCTGGGCACACTGCTCCAGCCGCTGAGCCTGACGGGGGCGCTCGCCCCGGTCCCCTCGACCGGCGTGCTGTGCACCGCCGGCGGGGCGGGGATCGCACTGGTCCAGAGCCGGGTGGATCTGGGCGAACCCTCACTGCGGGAATGGGCCGATCCGCGGATGACGTTCTTCGAACTGCCCACGGGGCACTGGCCGATGCTGTCGTGCCCGGACGAACTGGCACGGACGCTGATCGGGGCCGCCGCCGGCGAGGGGCACCGGCTCACTCCCGCGAACGCCTCCGGGGGTCCGGCGCATCTGCGTCCGTTCCTGCTGGACGTGCCCGCGGCGCCCGTCGAGCGGGTCGCCCACGTCGATCTTCATCTCCCCTCCGCACCGGGCCCCCGCCCGGCGGTCCTGTTCGTGCACGGCGGGCCCGTTCCGGCGGCAGTCCGCCCGACCCCCAGGGAGTGGCCGGGCATGACCGGGTACGCCCGTTACGCGGCCGCGCAAGGCGTGGTGGGTGTGACGGTCGATCACCGCCTGCACGACGTGGCGGACTACGGGCGGGCCTCGGCGGACGTCGCGGCGGCGGTGGATCTGGTCCGGTCGGATCCCCGGGTGGACGCGGACCGGATCGCGCTGTGGTTCTTCTCGGGCAGCGGCCTCATGAGCACCGGGTGGCTGGCGGCGCCCCCGGCGTGGCTGCGCTGCCTGGCGGCGAACTACCCGGTCATGGCTCCGTTGCCGGGCTGGGGCGGGGTGGGGAGCGGGTTGTACCCGGCGGAAGCGGTCGCCCATGCCGGTGACCTGCCCGTCGTGCTGGTGCGCGCCGGGCTGGAGAGTCGTGGGATCGCCGCCACCGTGGAGGAGTTCCTGGACTCGGCGGAGCGGCACGGGGCGAACGTCGAGGTGGTGGACGTGCCGGAGGGCCACCACAGTTTCGAGGCGGTCGATCCCACGGACGCGTCGCGCGAGGCGGTGCACCGGGCCATGCGTGCCGTGCTGGGGCGTCTGACGGCCTGACCCGTGGCCTCGGAGCGGCCCCGGGGCCGTCGCCGCGCGGGTGCCTGCAGGCGGCCCGGTTCACCCGCCCCGGGGCTGCCGGAAGGCGGCGCGGTAGTCCCGGGGCGACGATCCGGTGACCCGCTTGAAGGCCGTACTGAGCGCGCTCTCGGAGCCGTAGCCGACCGCGTGCGCGATGGTGGCGATCGTTCCGGTGTCCTCGCGCAGGTGCCGGGACGCGAGCTCGACGCGCCAGCGTGTGAGGTAGTCGAGCGGCCCGCAGCCGACCATGTCCTTGAAGCGCGCGGCCAGGGTGGACCTGGACACCGCACCCGTCTCCGCGAGCTCGGCCACGGTCCACCGGTGCTCGGGACGCCGGTGCATGGAGGTCAGGGCGGCTGCCACCGCGGGGTCCGTGAGGCCCGCCAGCCAGCCCGACACCGCGTGGGGCTCGCGGGCGAGGTGCACGCGCAGGACGTGGACGAGCATGACGACGGCCAGGTGCTCGGCCACCAGTGCCGAGGCCATCTCCCCGCGCCGGAGCTCCTGGTCGATCTGCGCGAGTGCCCACTGGAGGGTGTCGGCACCGGCGGTGCCCGCCGGCACGTGCACGACCGCGGGCAGGCCTTCGAGCAGCAGTGACCGCGCCCGGTCGCCGAAGGAGAAGCGTCCTCCCACGAGAAGGACCTCGTCCGAGCCGTCGCCCGCCCGCGCCACCCCGCCCTCGGCCCGGGAGAAGACGTGCTCGGCGTCGACGGCGAAGGCCCCGGGGTCACTGCGCAGGGTGAACCGACGCGGCTGGGTGAGCAGGTAGCAGTCCCCGGCGGCGAGGGCGATCGCCTCCCGCTCCCCCTCCACCTCCAGGGAGCACGCGCCGCGCCGTACGGCGTTGAACTTCACCCCGGCCGGCGCCTCGAAGTTCAGGGCCCACCGCCCTCCGGCAACCAGGCTCGACGAGAGGTGACTGCGTGTGTCCAGCAACGCGAGTACATCTTCCAAGGGATCCATCACCACTCCACTCCTGGACGTTCAAACATGTTTCCAGGATTCCACATCATAGATGCTCCGCATCGCTGTCGGTAACGTCGGGAAGCGACAGGTACTCCCCACCTCCTACACGGAAGGGTTTCCCGTGCGAGACCACCAGCGACTGACCACGCCGTTCCACTCCCATGCCACAGCGGCCGAAGTCCTCGACGGCGCCGACCTCACCGGGCTCCGTGCCGTCGTCACCGGGGGAGCCTCCGGGATCGGCACCGAGACCGTGCGGGCTCTGACAGCCGCGGGGGCGGACGTGACCGTCGCCACCCGGAACCCGGCTTCCGCAGGGGCCACGGTCCGTGAGCTCGACTCCCTGCCCGGGCCCGGGTCCGTGCGCGCCACCGCGCTCGATCTCTCGGACCTGGCGTCGGTCGAGGCCTTCGCCGGGACCTGGCAGGGTCCGCTCGACATCCTGGTCGCCAACGCGGGCGTCATGGCCGTGCCGGAGCGCCGGCTCAGCCGCGAGGGCTGGGAGCTGCAGCTCGCGACCAACCACCTGGGCCACTTCGCCCTGGCCACGGCCCTGCACCCCCACCTGCGCGCGTCAGGGTCGGCGCGCATCGTCGTCGTCAGCTCGGGTGCGCACCTCACCGCGGCCTTCGACTTCGAGGACCCGCAGTTCGAACGCCGCCCCTACGACCGCTGGACGGCCTACGCCCAGTCCAAGACCGCCGACGTGCTGCTCGCGGTGGGCGCCCGGCGATGGGCCTCCGACGGGATCACCGCCAACGCCCTGAACCCGGGGTGGATCAGCACCCGGCTCCAGCGCCACCTCGACGACGACACCATGCGTGCGCTGGGCGCCGTCGACGAGAAGGGCGAGATCATCCCCCAGCCCTATTACAAGGAGCCGGACCAGGGAGCCTCGACCTCCGTGCTCCTCGCCGCCTCCCCGCTCCTGGACGGCGTCACCGGCCGCTACTTCGAGGACAACCAGGAGGCGCGGCTCGTCGAAGGACCTGAGGAGACTCCGGGCGGGGTCGCGGCCCACGCACTGGATCCCGTGGCGGCGGATCGCCTCTGGGACTACGCGTCCGAGGCCGTCGCGGCCGCGCGCGGGTGACGAACCGCCCGCTTCGCGGGCACACGGGTCACACGATGAGGGGATCTCCGTGGCGGCTCCTGGCTTCGGAGCCCCGAACGTGATCGGGTTGACAACCCGTCAGCCTTGCGGGAACCAAGCCGAGGGACACGGATGACGAACCGACAGCACCAGCGGTCGCCGGACGCTCTCGTCGTCGGCGCCGGGCTCGCGGGACTGGCCTGCGCACTCGACCTCAGCCGCGCGGGTCTCCGCGTCGAACTGCTGGAGGCGTCCGACGGCGTGGGCGGACGGATGCGGACGGACCGCAGGGACGGCTTCCTGCTGGACCGCGGTTTCCAGGTCTTCAACACCTCGTATCCGCAGGTGAAACGCCGTGTCGACCTGCGCGCACTGCGCCTGCGGCCGTTCACCCCCGGCCTCGTCGCCAGGACCCCGTCGGGGCGGGTGCGCCTCACGGACCCCACGCGGCGGCCCGCAGACGCGGCGGAGTTGCTGCCAGGCCGCGTCCTGTCGGCCCGGGACCTGGCCGCGCTGGCCTCCCTCACCGCACGTGACGCGCTGCTTCCGGCGAAGCGTCTGGGGCGGTCGACCGACCGCACCGCCGCGGAGGCGCTCGTCCGCGCCGGGCTCTCGCCCCGCGCGATCGACGAACTGATGCGGCCGTTCCTGTCGGGGGTGTTCCTCGAAGAGGGGCTGGAGACCTCGGCGCGCTTCCTCCACCTCGTCTGGCGCAGCATGGCCCGGGGCACTCTCTGCCTGCCCTCCGAGGGCATCGGGGCCGTGCCCGCCCAGCTCGCGGCCCGCCTGCCGGACGGTGTCCTGCGGCTCGGTTCGCCGGTCGCCGGCATCACGGACTCCGGAGTGCTGCTCGCGGACGGGCGCGAACGGACGGCCGCCCGCGTGGTCGTGGCCACGGATTCCGCCGCGGCGGCGCGCCTGCTGCCCGGCCTCCCCGTCCCCGGCAGCCGGACGGTGACGACCTACTACCACGCGGCCGAACGCTCCCCGCTGAGCGAGCCGACCCTGGTGGTCGACGGTGGTCTGGCCATCCTGAACAGCTGTGTGCTCACCGAGGTCGTCCCCGGTTACGCTCCGCCGGGCACCGCGCTGGTGTCCACGTCCGTCCTCGGCGGCGGGCCTCCCGGGGGTGAGCCGACGGTCCGGGCCCGGCTGGCGGAGCTGTACGACACGGACACGAGTGTCTGGGACCCGGTCGCGTCGTACACCGTGGAGGGGGCGCTCCCCGCCATGCTGCCGCCCTGGCCGCTGAGCCGTACGACGCGTTTCGTTCCGGGGCGTTACGTCTGCGGGGACCACCGGGCCACCGGATCGGTGCAGGGGGCGCTCGCCTCGGGCAGCAGGGCCGCACGCGAGGTGATGGCCGACCGCGCGGCGGCGCGGGCCGCCAGGACGTGACCGGGCCGTGCCGGGTAGCGGGCGGGACGCGGTGCGGGCGGTGGAGCGGGTGAACCCGTCGCCGGCGGGACAGGACCGGGTGGACGACGTGGTGGTGGTCGGCGGCGGCGCGGCGGGACTCTGCCTGGCGGACCGGCTCACCGCCGCCGGTGTCGGCGTGACCCTGGTCGAGGCCCCCGACGGACCGTTGCGCCCGGCGGAGCGCACCTGGTGCTACTGGGAGGCCGGTTCGGGCAGGTGCGAGGAGGAGGACGAGGAGGTGGTCGCCTCGTGGCGCCGGCTGAGGGTGCGCGGGCCCGACGGCCGCGGCGTCGAGGCGGACCCCGCTCCCCTGCGCTACCTGATGGTCCGCTCGACGGGGTACGAACAGCTGGTCCACAGGAGGCTGCGGGCCTCCCCCGGCGCCCGCGTCCTGCGTGCCACCGCCCACGAGGTGCGCGACGCGGCGTGCGGCGCGGAGGTGCGCTGCACGACGTCGGACGGCCGTCCGCTGACCGTGCGCGGCCGGCGCGTCTTCGACTCCCGGCCCGTGCCTCGCACACCACCGCACCGCACGCTGCTGCTGCAGCACTTCCGCGGCTGGTTCGTGCGCACCTCGGCTCCCGCGTTCGATCCGGGCGTGGCCGACCTCATGGACTTCCGGGTCCCGCAGCCACGTCACGGCCTCGCGTTCGGCTACGTGCTGCCGCTCGCGGCCGACCGGGCACTGGTGGAGTACACGGAGTTCTCCCGCAGCCCGCTGACGACGGCGGCGTACGAGAAGGCGCTGCGGCACTACAGCGACGACGTGCTGCGGCTCGGCCCGCTGACGGTGGAGTCGGCCGAGCAGGGTGTCATCCCCATGACCGACGCACGCTTTCCGGGCAGGACAGGGTCCGCGGTCTTCCGCATCGGGGCGGCCGGCGGCGCCACCCGGCCGGCCACCGGATACACCTTCGCGGCCGTGCGGCGGCAGAGCGGCGCCATCGCCACCGCGCTGAGCCGCGACCGCGACCGTCCGTTCGTGCTGCCGGCGCCTCACGGCCGCAGGGCGCTGGCCATGGACGCCGTCCTGCTCCGCGCGCTGGACACGGGGCGGGTCGACGGCCCGCGCTTCTTCACCGGCCTCTTCCGCCGTGTCCCGATGGAGCGGATGCTGCGCTTCCTGGACGGCGGGAGCACGCCGTGGGAGGAGTTCGGAATCGGTCTGCGCACGCCCGTGGGGCCGATGCTCCGCACCGCGGCCGAACTCCCCTTCCTCGCCCGCCGGACCGCCGGCCGATCCGAAGAGAGCCCTCGATGACCCTGCTGCGCGACCGCGAACTCGCCCGCGCCTTCGATCACGCGTCCCACACCTACGACCGCCTCACCGGGCTGAACCCGGGCTACCGCTCCGGCCTCCTCCGCTCGGCGCGCCGCCTCCGTCTGCAACGCGGCGGCACGGGGCTGCGGGTGCTCGACGTCGGATGCGGGACGGGCGCGTCCACGCGGGCGCTGCTGCGGGCCGCCCCGTACGCCAGGATCACCGCGGTCGACGCGTCCGAGGGCATGCTGGCGCGGGCCCGGTCGAAACGCTGGCCGGCGAACGTCCGCTTCCTGCACCGGTCCGCCGAGGACCTCTCCACCACGGACGACGACGGGACGTACGACGCGGTCTTCGCCGCCTACCTCTTCCGCAACGTCACCGACCCCGGGACGGTCCTCGAAGCCATGCGCGCCCTGCTGCGCCCGGGGGGCCGGATGCTGGCCCACGAGTACAGCCTCAGCGGCTCGCCCGCGCACCGGACGCTGTGGAACTCGGTCTGCCGGGGCGTCATCGTCCCCGCGGGCACCCTGACCGGCGACCGGGAGCTCTACCTCCATCTGTGGCACAGCGTCCTCGCGTTCGACACGGCCCCGGACTTCGCGGCCCGGATCTCCCGCGCCGGATTCCCCTTCGTGCGGGTCCTCCCCGTCCCCGGCTGGCAGACCGGCATCGTGCACACCTTCCTGGCCCGCAGCGGTGCGGAGCCGGGCACGGCGGAGGCGTCGTGAGCGGCCGGGGAAGCCGCCCGGGAGCGGCCCGGCACGGGCGCGACCGCCGGGCCGAGGTCGTCCTGCCGGCCCCGGGCCGCGCGCGCCTGACCGGCGACGCGCCGTCCACGGCGGTGATCGGAGGCGGCATCGCCGGGCTGGCGGCGGCGACCGCGCTCGCGGAGCGGGGGATCCGCGTGACCCTGTACGAGCGGGAGCCGGCCCTCGGCGGCCGGCTCGCCGGATGGCCGGTGCGGCTCGCCGACGGGTCCGCGGTGACGATGAGCCGCGGCTTCCACGCCTTCTTCCGGCAGTACTACAACCTGCGCGGCCTGTTGCGTCGTACCGATCCGGGGCTGACCGGGCTGACCCCGCTCCCGGACTACCCGCTGCGGCACCGCAGCGGCATGACGGACGGTTTCGCGCGGGTGCCGAGGACTCCGCCGTGGAGCGCTCTCGGATTCGTCGCGCTCAGCCCGGCGTTCGGGTGGCGCGACCTCGCCGCGATGAACCCCCGCGAGGCCCTGCCCATGCTCGACGTGCGGGTCCCCGAGGTGTACGAGCGGTTCGACGGGATCAGCGCGTCCGGCTTCCTGCACCGGATCAACTTCCCCGAGGCCGCGCACCACCTGGCCTTCGAGGTGTTCTCCCGCAGCTTCTTCGCCGACCCGCGCGAGCTGTCCGCCGCCGAACTGCTGCTGATGTTCCACATCTACTTCCTGGGCTCGTCCGAGGGCCTCCTCTTCGACGTACCGCGCGAGCCCTTCCCCCAGGCCCTCTGGGAGCCGTTGGGCGGCTATCTGCGCGGACTCGGCTGCGAGGTGCGCACCGGTACCCCGGTGCACCGTGTGCGCCGGGCCGGGGGCGGGGACTTCATGGTCGAGGCCGGCGGAGCGCCCGTCCGCCACCAGGCGGTGGTCCTCGCGCTGGACACCGGCGGGCTGCGCCATGTCGTCGCCGCGTCGGAGGAGTTGGGGGACGCGGGATGGCGCGCGGACATCGCGGGGCTGCGCACCGCACCCCCGTTCCTCGTCTCCCGTCTGTGGCTGGACCGGCCCGTGCGCGAGGACCGCGCCGGGTTCCTCGGCACCAGTGGATACGACGGCCTCGACAACATCAGCGTCCTCGACCGATGGGAGGGCGAGTCCGCACGCTGGGCGGCGCGGACGGGGGGCTCCGTGGTCGAACTGCACGCCTACGCCGTCGACGAACGCGCCGAACGCAAGGAGGTCCAGGGACGGATCCTCGACCGCCTCCACGAGGTCTACCCCGAGACGGCGGACGCCCGGATCGTCGACGCGCGGCACGAGTGGCGTGCGGACTGTCCGGTCTTCTCCGTCGGCGGCTACTCCCGGCGGCCCGCCGTGCGGACGCCGCACCGGCGGCTCGTGCTGGCCGGGGACCTCGTCCGCACCGGCCTGCCCGTCGCCCTGATGGAGCGTGCGGCGACATCGGGGTTCCTCGCCGCCAACGAGCTGCTCGCCGGGTGGGGCGTCCGCGGGCAGGTGCTGTGGACGGTGCCGCGCGCCGGGCGTTCCAGGGTGCTCGGCGCGCTGGCCTGCGCGGCCTCCCGGCGCTGAGACCCGGGCCGGCCGGGCGTTCAGCCGGGGAAGCGTCCGGAGCTCCGCAGCGACCAGCGGCGTTCGGCGTACGCCAGGTCGTCGCGCCAGAGCCGGGCCGCCGTGCGTCGCATCAGCGGGCGCAGGGCCGGGGCAGCGGCGCGCGCCACGGCGAAGCCCCGTCGTCCGGAGGCCGCGACGACGGCCTCGACCACGGCCGTCCTGGGCCGGGCGGTGCCGGGCGCCGTGAGGGGCGTCGCGTGGGTCTCCACCACCGAGCCCTCCCCTTCGCCGTCCGTGATGTGCATGACGACGGTGCGCGGTTCGGGCGCGGTGAAGACGGCCCGTACGGGGACGACCAGCCGCCCGGCCACCTTGAACGAGACGTCGACGGCGAATCCGTCGTCACCGCCGTCCTCGGGGGTGCGGACGACCTTCAGCCCGACGAAGGCGTACGGGTGGAACCACGAGCCGTGCCAGGGGTCGAGCCGGTTGGCGACCACGTCCTGGGGCTCGCAGCGGCCCACCGCGGTGAACACGGCGTCCACCGCGCTCCCGGCGCGGGGCCGCACCGGCACGACCGGCCGCTCCAGCGGTGGCTCGCCTCCCTCGGCGTCCAGCCTGACCCACACCAGCACCCCGTCGTCATGCACGGGAAACGGCTGCCACCCGGCGAACGCCCCGCCGTTCAGCGCCAGTCCGTGCCAGTGGCACAGGAGCGTCCCGCAGGTCACCCGGCTGTCGCGCAGCGGGGCCCCGAGGTGGGGGCACTCACCGGGACCGGCGCGCAGCGTGCCGTCCCCGGCCCGCCACAGGACGATCTCCCTGCCCGCGACCGTGCGGCCGTAGGGGCGGTCCCGGGCGGCCGTGTCCCGGGAGGAGCCGACGACGTACCAGTTGCCCGAGGGGCGTGCCGCGGCCCGGGCGAGCGCTTCGGCGATCAGCGCCGGCCTGGCCTCACGCCAGGTCGGGGCCTGCCGTTCCCACCGCGGGGAGCGTCGCAGGCGGAGCGGCGGGGTCCATGCGGGCCCGGTGCGGGGTCCGTTCATCCGGGAGCGCCCTCCTTCCCGGTGACCGGCACGGGCGCCGGCTGACGTGTCAGGACGCGTGCCCGCAGGATGCCGGCGAGTCCGGCCGCCGCGACGGCCGCCCGCCGCCGCCCGGGTACGGCGGCGCGCCGGTGCAGGACGGCGTAGCCGCTGTCGGCGATCGCGTCCAGGATTCCCCCGTACAGCGTGAACGCCGTACGGATGCAGGGCCGTACCCGTGGTTCCAGCATCGCGATGCCGGGCTCCGCCTCGCGGTACACGGTGCGGATCATGGCGTCGGCCTCGACGAGCGCCGCCCGGATGCGCGGGTCGTCGCGTCCCGTGCGACGGCTCCATCGCAGGAGTGCCTGGTCCACGCCGTGCGAGGCGAGCATGTCCTTCGGCAGGTAGACGCGGCCCCGGTCCAGGTCCTCCCCCACGTCCCGCAGGAAGTTCGTCAGCTGGAAGGCCTCACCGAGGGCGGCCGCGTGGGGCGCCGCCTCCGCCCGGTCCACGACCGTCCCGAGCACCGGCAGCATCTGCAGCCCGATCACCGCGGCCGAGCCGTGCATGTAGGCACGCAGGTCCGCGTACGTCGGGTAGTCCGTGACACTCAGATCGCTGCGCATGGACACGAGGAAGTCGGCGAAGAGCCCGTGGTCGATGGCGTAGCGCTCGGCGGTGTCCGCCACGGCCCTGACCACGGGTTCGTCGCCGCCCCCGGTGCGCAGTCCGTGGGCCAGATCCGCTTCCAGGAGCCTCAGGAGGCGGTCCCGCTCCTCGGGGGGCTCCTGGCGGTCCAGATCGTCGACGATGTCGTCGGCCCACCGGGCGAAGCCGTACAGGGCGTGCACGGCGCACCGGCGTTCCACCGGGAGGAGCCGGGTGGCCAGGAAGTACGTCCGTCCGTGCCGGGCGTTGAGCGCGCGGCACCGGCTGTACGCGGCTCGCAGGTCGGGGCCGGTGATCCCGGCGGCGTCCAGTTCACGTCGGTTCATCGGCGCTGCCCTTCTGTGACGGGTCCGCGGCGCGTGCCGGCCCCACCGCGGAGGCCTGTGACCCGGGCCGCGGCGAGCTTGCCGCTCACGAGGACGGTCGGTACGCCGACCCCGGGCGTCGTCCCGCAGCCGGCGAGCACGACGTTCTCGTGTCCGCGCACGAGGTTGCGGGGCCGGAAGGGGCCGGTCTGCGCGAAGGTGTGGGACACGGAGAAGGGTGTGCCCGCCGCGTGTCCCTGGGCCGTCCAGTCCACGGGGGTCACGAGCAGTTCCCTGTCCATGGACGCCTCGAAACCGTCGAGTCCCCGGCGCTCCAGTTCGGCCAGGAGGCTGTCGCGGTAGCGCGGTCCCAGTCCACGCCAGGTGCCCGCCGACGGGCCGGTCGTGGTGTTGGGGCAGGGCGCGAGGACGTAGTGGAGGTGCTTGCCCGCCGGGGCGAGGGACGGGTCGTGCGTGGTCGGCCGGGTGATGAGGAGGGACGGGTCGCTCATGAGCCGCCCGGCGCGGGTCAGTTCGTCGAAGGTGTTCTCCCAGGCGGCCCCGAAGGAGATGGTGTGGTGGGCCAGTTCGGGCCAGGTGCGGTCCGTGCCGGCGTGCAGGACCACCGCCGAGGGCGAGTGGCGCAGCCGCACCGGGCGGCGCGGTGCCCGGCCGAGGAGGCGGTGGACGACGGGCAGGTCGGGCGTCAGGACCACCGCGTCGCAGGTGATGCGTTCGCCCGATGCCAGGTGTACCGCTTTCACCCGGCCCGCCGAGCGTTCGAGCCGGGTGACCTCGGCGGACCAGTGGAAGTGCCCGCCGGCGTCGGCGGCCGCGTCCGCCATCGCCCGGGGGAGGGCGTGCATGCCGCCCTTCGGGAACCAGACGCCCGCGACGGTGTCCATGTATGCGATGACGGCGTACGCGGCGAGGGCGCGGGCGGGTGCCACTCCCGCGTACAGCGCCTGGAAGGAGAACACCCGGCGAAGGCGGGGGTCCGCGAGGAAGCGGCCGATCTGCGGATCCAGCCTGCCGAAGCCGCCCAGGGCGGCCAGCCGCGCCAGATCCGGATGCAGGAGCTGGAGGGGCGAGTCGAAGTTGGTGTCGATGAAGCGGCGCATCTGTACGCGGTAGAGGCGTTCGAGCCAGCCGCGCAGACGACGGTATCCGGCGGCCTCCGCGGGACCGGCGAACCTCCGCACCTCGGCCTCCATGGCCTCGCCGTCGGTGTGGACGTCCACCTGGCTGCCGTCGGCGAAGCGGGCCCGGTAGGCGGGATGCAGCGCGATGAGCTCGACCCGCCGGTGAAGGCTGTCCCCGACGGCGGCGAAGGCCTCGTCGGCGAGGTGCGGCATGGTCAGCACCGTCGGCCCGGTGTCGACGCGGTAGCCGCCGAGTTCGAGCCGTCCCGCGCGGCCGCCGGGACCGGCGTCGCGTTCGACGACGGTGACCCGGCGCCCCGCGCCGAGGAGGTGCAGTGCGGCGGCGAGTCCGGACAGGCCGGCGCCGACCACCACCACGTGGTCCGTGGGACCGGACAGGGCCCTCATGCGTCCTCCTCCGCGCTCATTTCACGGGCCTCGCGGATTTCACGGGCCTCGTGGGTCTCGCGGATCTCACCGGCTCCGTTGATCCCACGGGCGGGCGTGGCGCCGACGGCTCCGGCCACCAGTGACGCGAACTCGCACCGGGCGGGATCGTCGGCACCGGCGTCCGCGAAGTGACGCAGACCGGCTGCCGCCAACTGCGCGATCTCGTCCTCCACCTCCGCCCGCGCGCCCGTGCGTTCGAGGGCCGCACGCATCCGGTCGGCCCTGTCCGGCGACGCCGCGCCTTCCGGACCGAGCGCGTCCAGCGCTTCCTCGTCCCCCGACTCCGCCGCGCGGCGGAGGCCGACGGCGAGCAGGTAGGTGGGTTTGCGCCCCCGCAGGTCCTCGTCCGCGGGCTTGCCCGTCACGGCCGGGTCACCGAAGGCGCTCAGCAGGTCGTCGCGGAGCTGGAAGGCGACGCCCGCGCAGCGTCCGGCGGACCGCAGGGCGTCCATGGTGCGGGGGCCGGCGCCCGCGAGGGACGCGCCGAGGGCGAGCGGCCGCTCGACGGTGTAGAGCGCGCTCTTCAGCGTGGCGATGTTCAGTGCCTGGACCGGATCGCACGACCCGGTCGCCTGCGCCCGCATGTCGAGGTACTGCCCTGCCACCATCTCACCGCGCATCGCCCGCCACTCGCGGTGCAGCACACCGCCGTGGGGGGTGACCAGCGCCGTCTCGGTGAGCAGGTCGTCGGCCCACACCAGTGCCAGGTCACCGGCCAGCACGGCCGCGGTGGCCGAGAAGGACGCGGCGGAACCGCCCATGCGGGCCGCCCGGTGGACACGGGCGAAGTCCTCGTGCACGGCGGGTGCGCCTCTGCGTACCGGCGATCCGTCCATGACGTCGTCGTGCATGAGTGCGCAGCCCTGGAGCAGTTCCAGGGCTGCCGCGACCCGCAGCGGCGTCGCCGGGTCGCCGGTTCCCCCTGCGGCCAGCCATCCGCACCACACGAATGCCGTTCTCAGCCGCTTGCCGCCGTTGAGGACGAACCCTGCGACACGGGCCGCGACCTCCTCCGCGAACACCGCGTCCAGCAGCCCGGCCTCCCGGAGCCTGGCGGCCAGATGGTCCGCCAGGACGGTGCCGACGGCCCGGGTGGCCTCGCCTGCCGTGGACGAGGGCCCGCCGGAGCCGGTGCCTGCGGCGGTGCCGGTCGGCGTCGCCCGTGGACCGAGCATGGAGAGCCCCTTTCGCCCGGCACCCCCTTCCGCGTCCACCGGCGCTTCCGGCCGCGGGAATCCCGGTCAGGCCTATGCCTGCCCTGCGGACGGCACGGTCGGTGCGGAGTTCACCCGGATGCCGGGTGAGAGCGGGGCGGGGGCCGTTCGACGCACCGTGCCGGGGCGTCGCGGGAAGGTCCCGATCCGTCCGTCCGGCCGCGGGCTCAGTGCCGCGGGACGGCGCGCACCGGGTGTTTGCTCATGATGGAGACGCGGTTGAAGGCGTTAATGGTGAGGGCGACCCAGATCACGGCCGATATCGCCTCGTCGGAAAGCGTCTCCCGGGCGAAGGCGTAGGCGTCCTCCTGCAGGGTCGCGTCGGCCGGCTCGGTGGTCGCCTCCGCCAGGGCGAGGGCGGCCCGCTCCTGCGCGCTGAAGACCTCGGTGTCGCGCCACGCGGCCAGCACCCCCAGGCGCTGCGTCGTCTCGCCCACGCGCAGGGCGGCCCTGGTGTGGACGTCCAGGCAGAAGGCACAGCCGTTGATCTGGGACACCCTGAGGTTGACCAGCTCGACCAGCACACGGTCCAGTCCCGCCTCCGCGGCGACGGTGCGCACGGCCTCGGCCGTCGCGGTGAGGGCGTGGTACGCCTCGGGACTCTGCTTGTCGATGTAGACCCGCCCGGCCGCGCGGGCCGCCTCCGTACCGTTCACTCCGGACTCCTCACCGGGACGCGATCCGTCCCTCGCACCGGCCGAACGCCCGTATGGGCCACGGCTTAGGATCAAGCATGATTGTTGAACATGTAATTATCCTGGGTGCACCGGGGGTCCCCC
Organism: Streptomyces sp. NPDC001822; assembly: GCF_042892135.1. Taxonomy (NCBI): domain Bacteria; kingdom Bacillati; phylum Actinomycetota; class Actinomycetes; order Kitasatosporales; family Streptomycetaceae; genus Streptomyces; species Streptomyces sp. NPDC001822. Next base: position 408,897 of record NZ_JBIATW010000001.1, on the reverse strand, counting down.
GATGAGCGGCACCGGCACGGATCGCGTCGTACCGGGGGCGGACACCCGTGGCGGGGAACCGGCACCCGCCGCCCGCGTGGAGGTGCTCCCGGCCCGCGACGTCCCCCTGGGCGGCCCTCGGGCGATGACGGTGCGGCGCACGCTGCCCCAGAGGGCCCGCACACTCATCGGTGCCTGGTGCTTCATCGACCACTTCGGCCCGGACGACGTCGCCGAGACGGGCGGGATGGACGTGGCGCCCCACCCGCACATCGGCCTGCAGACGGTGAGCTGGCTGTTCAGCGGGGAGATCGAGCACCGCGACAGCCTGGGCAGCCACGCCCTCGTGCGCCCCGGCGAACTGAACCTCATGACCGGCGGCCGCGGGATCAGTCACACCGAGGTCTCCACCCCGGACACCACCTCCCTGCACGGCGTGCAGCTCTGGGTCGCCCTCCCCGACGAACACCGGCACACCGGCCGGGACTTCCGCAGTCACGCTCCCAGCCCCGTCCGGCTCGACGGGGCCGTCGTCCGGGTGTTCCTCGGGTCCCTCGCCGGGGCCACCTCGCCCGTCCCGTCCTTCACGCCGCTGCTCGGCGCGGAGATCGTCCTGCGGCCGCGGGCGAGCACGACGCTGGCCGTGGACCCCGGCTTCGAGCACGGCCTGCTGGTCGACCAGGGAGACATCGGGGTGGCGGGGACGGTGCTGCGCCCCGCCGAACTCGGGTACCTGGCCCCGGGGGCCACCACGGTGACCCTCACCAACGAGACGGACACCGCGGCCAGGGCCGTGCTCCTGGGCGGCACCCCCTTCGGGGAGGACATCGTCATGTGGTGGAACTTCGTCGGCCGCAGCCATGAGGACATCGCCGAGGCGCGCCTCGACTGGGAGGCCGCCTCCGACCGGTTCGGCCGTGTCGACGGCTACCCGGGTGCCCGTATCCCCGCCCCCGCGCTCCCGAACGCCACCCTCGCGCCGCGTGGCAACCCGACGCACCCGAAAGGCACCCGATGAACCAGCCCGCCACCACTCCGGCCGTCCGGCGCGTCGACGCACGGCACCGCTACGAGATCCACGTCGACGGCGTCCGAGCCGGTCTCACCGCCTACCGCGACCGCGACGGTCGGCGCGTCTTCTTCCACACCGAGATCGACGACGCCTTCGCCGGTCAGGGACTGGCCTCCGTCCTCGTGCGGGAGGCGCTGAGCGACGTACGGACCTCGGGCATGCGGATCGTGCCGGTCTGCCCGTACGTGGCGAAGTTCCTCGAGAAGCACGGGGAGTTCGCCGACATCACCGACCCGGTCACGCCCGAGGTCCTGCGGTGGCTGGAGACCGCGCGGGCGCGCTGACGGCCGGCGCGCCCGGTCCTCGCCGTACGGCGAGGACCGGTGGCGCCGCGGGTGCACGGCTCGCGACGGCGGCGTGCGGGGCGCGGCCTCCCGATGCCCCCGCCGCATCCCTCCCTCCCTACCCGTCCGAATCGCGGAAAGGATGCGCGGCGCGCCCGGAGCGGCCCGTAGGGTGGAAGGTGCAGCTGGTTCGCCCCGTCCGCCAGGCGGGAGCGTCGCAAGAGGGAACCCGGTGGGAATCCGGGACTGCCCCGCAGCGGTGAGCGGGAACGACCGCCGTCATTCGCACTGGGCCCGGGAGGGCCTGGGAAGCGACGGCCACTAGGTGTCCTCATTCCACGAGGGCGTGCCCGCGAGTCCGAAGACCTGCCACTGCCCGCGCACGGACGAACCGCGCGCGGACATCCCGGTGACCTCGTGGGCGGGTCGGCGTACACATCAGGCGGTTCACCGCGCCGACGCGCGCGGTCGTCCTGTCCGGTGCGTCACCCCTTCGCGCTCTCGTCCCGTCTCCGGGATCTCAGGGATTCATCTCGCGAAGGAGATCTCCGTGACCATCCAGTCCACCGCCGCGGCGGCGCGGTCGACCGTGCACGGCTACCCCCGGCAGGGGCAGCACCGGGAACTGAAGAAGGCGGTCGAGGGCTACTGGAAGGGCGGCGTCACCGCCGACGCCCTGCACGCCACCGCGGCCGGACTCCGGCGCGCCAACTGGCTGCGGCTCGCCGGGGCCGGCATCGACGAGGTCCCGACCGGTGACTTCTCCCTCTACGACCACGTGCTCGACACCAGCGTCATGGTCGGAGCGGTCCCCGACCGTCACCGCGAGGCGGTCGCCGCCGACCCCCTCGACGGGTACTTCGCGATGGCGCGCGGCACCCAGGACGTCGCACCGCTGGAGATGACCAAGTGGTTCGACACCAACTACCACTACCTGGTGCCGGAGCTGGGTCCCGGCACCGTCTTCGCCGCGGACTCCTCCCGGCAGGTCGCCGAACTCACGGAGGCCCTCGCCCTGGGCCTGACCGCGCGGCCCGTGCTCGTCGGACCGGTCACCTATCTGCTCCTCGCCAAACCGGCCCCCGGGGTGGCGGAGGACTTCGACCCGCTCACGCTCCTGGACCGTCTGCTGCCGGTGTACGCCGAAGTCCTCGCCGACCTGCGGGCCGCCGGGGCCGAGTGGGTGCAGCTCGACGAACCCGCCCTCGTCCAGGACCGCACCCGGGCCGAACTCGGCGCGTGCGAGAGCGCCTACCGTGACCTCGGCTCGCTCACCGACCGGCCGAAGCTGCTCGTCGCGTCCTACTTCGGCCGTCTCGGCGAGGCCCTGCCGCTGCTGGCCGAGGCACCGGTGGAAGGTCTCGCCCTCGACTTCACGGAGACCGCCGCCCGGCAGGTGGACGACCTGGCCGCCGTCGGCGGCCTGCCCGGGAAGCGTCTGGTCGCGGGGGTCGTGAACGGCCGCAACATCTGGATCAACGACCTGGAGAGGTCCCTGTCGACGCTCGGCACCCTGCTCGGGCTGGCGGGCCGGGTCGACGTGGCGTCCTCGTGCTCGCTGCTGCACGTCCCGCTCGACTCCGCCGCCGAGCGTGAGCTCGATCCGCAGGTGCTGAGCTGGCTGGCCTTCGCCCGGCAGAAGACCGAGGAGGTCGTGACCCTCGCCGCGGGGCTGGCCCGGGGCACCGGCGCCGTCGCGGCCGCACTGGCGGCCAACCGCGCGGGCCTCGCCTCCCGCCGCACCTCCCCCGTCACCCGCGATCCGGCCGTGCGGGCCCGCACGGCCGCGGTGACCGCGGCGGACACCCGGCGCACCCTGCCGTACGAGGAACGGGCCGCGTCGCAGCACGCCCGGCTCGGCCTGCCCCTGCTGCCGACGACCACCGTCGGTTCGTTCCCCCAGACCGGCGAACTGCGGGCGGCACGGGCCGGTCTGCGGGCCGGGCGCATCGACGCGGCCGCCTACGAGGCGCGCATCAGGGCCGAGATCCAGGAAGTGATCACGTATCAGGAGAAGGCCGGGCTGGACGTGCTGGTGCACGGCGAGCCCGAACGCAACGACATGGTGCAGTACTTCGCCGAGCGGCTGACGGGATACCTCGCCACCCGGCACGGCTGGGTGCAGTCCTATGGCACCCGCTACGTCCGCCCCCCGGTCCTGGCCGGCGACATCTCCCGCCCCGAGCCGATGACCGTGGACTGGACGACGTACGCCCAGTCGCTCACCGACCGTCCGGTCAAGGGCATGCTCACCGGCCCGGTCACCATGCTGGCCTGGTCCTTCGTGCGCGACGACCAGCCGCTCGGGGACACCGCCCGCCAGGTCGCGCTCGCCCTGCGCGACGAGGTCCGTGATCTGGAGGCGGCGGGCACGCCGGTCATCCAGGTGGACGAGCCCGCACTGCGGGAGACGCTGCCCCTGCGCCGTGCGGACCGGCCCGCCTACCTGGGCTGGGCCACCGAGGCGTTCCGGCTGACGACCGGTGGAGTGCGCCCGGAGACGCAGGTCCACACGCACATGTGCTATGCGGAGTTCGGTGACATCATCCAGGCCATCGACGATCTCGACGCCGACGTCATCAGCCTGGAGGCCGCACGCTCGCACATGCGGGTCGCCCACGAGCTCGCCGCCCACGGGTACCCGCGCGAGGCGGGCCCCGGGGTGTACGACATCCACTCGCCCCGCGTACCGACCGCCGCGGAGGCGGCCGGGCTGCTGCGCGCCGGGCTGCGGGCGATCCCGGCGGAGCGTCTGTGGGTCAATCCGGACTGTGGTCTGAAGACCCGGGGCTGGCCGGAGACGAGGGCGTCGCTGGAGAACCTGGTCGCGGCGGCCCGCACCGTCAGGGCGGAGCTCTCCGCGTCCTGAGCCGTCGGGCGGCACCGGCCGGGGCGGGGGTGAGGGGCCCGGCCGGTGCCGTTGTGCGCCGCGGCCGCGTCAGCGGCGGATCAACGGGCGAGGCAGCAGTCCCCGCACTTCGAGCCGGCCGGGGTCCGGTAGTAGAGGCAGCAGCTTCGCCGGCGGAAGGCCAGGCCGGGCCCGGTGACCGAGCCGGTGCCCACCAGCCGCCCCGTGCCGAGCAGTCGGGTGACCAGACGGGTCAGCGGGACCCTGGTCTCCGGACGGGCGGCCAGCAGGACACCGGCCGAACCCATCAGTGCGGAGGCGGCGTTGCCGTCCAGCAGGCGTGGCGCGATCCTGACGGCCAGTCCCGCCTCCAGCCGGCTCAGATGGTCCATGACCTGTGCGCCGACGGCGAGTTCACCGTCCGGAAGGCGGTCGGCGTACCACCCGGCGGGCGCCGGGAGTCCGAGTGCAGAGGCGGTGTCCTGCCTGCGCAGGGCGTCGAGGTCGGGCACGATGCCGTGGAGCAGGGTGCACGCGAGCACGGGCGACCAGAGGCGTGCCGCGTGGCCGAGCTGGGCGATGGACACGCCGACGCGCTGATCCGTGGTGCGGTACCGGTCGGTCACGGCCGTGGACAGGTCGGCGAATCCGCGGTCGTAGGAATGCTGGACGGGGTGCCAGCCTTCGTCGGGCGCGTCCGTGCGCAGCGCGAAGAAGCCCCCGAGCGTCGCCACGTCGGCCAGAGCGGCCGCCACGGCCCCGCCCGGTGCCCGTGCCGCGTCGGGCGGGCCCGCTGTCACCGGCTCAGCTGGTCGCACGGCGCCGAGGGGGTTCGAACGCGTACAGGTCGAGGATCCCCGGGCGGGTCGCCACGCCCGGGCCGCCGGCGCGCACCCAGGCGGCTATGTCCTCGGTCGCGTCCGGGTCGTTGACCAGCCCCAGCCAGACCGGCCGGGCTCCGGCCGCCCTGCCGGCGGCGGAGGGCTGCACGACGACGACGTTGGCCTGATCGCACACGTCGAGGCATTCGGAGACCCGCACCGGTGCCGCGGCGCGCAGACGCGCGGTCTGCGCCGCGTGGTCCCCGCTCACCTTGGGGCTGCCGCAGCAGCAGTCCCGGCACACGACGATCCGGCAGGGCACCTGCCCTGTCACCGCTGATGCCACCGTGCTGCCGAATACCTCTTCGGCCGGGTTCTCGGACACGCCGAACCACCCTCTCTCCGGGGAGATCCGCCCCGGGGTACGTCGAGGAGGCGACCGCGTGAGTCTCCTGGCTCTCGGGTCGTGGCTCGTCCCGTCCTTCCCGCCCCGAGGGGCGGTGGACGTACCGGGATCCGCTCGCCGATCACAGTGGCGGGACCGCGCCGGATTCGCACCGGCTTCCTCGGACCGCCGTCGCCCTGTCGGGAACCATCATGGCATCCGGTGCCCGAGGGCGTGGCGGGCAACCCCCGCACCGGTGCCGGACCGCGCCGGGGCGGTGGGGTGCCGGTCGGCGAACCGTCTCCCTGCGCGTGCGGACGGGTGCCCGTTCGAGCGCGCCGCGGCAGAACGTAGGATCACCTGGTCATCGCCGCGACGGGAGACAGGAAGCCGGTGTGAGTCCGGCACGGTCCCGCCACTGTGACCGGGAAGCGCAGCCCCTCCGCATGCCGCCGCGCGGCGGAGCGGGGAGCGTCGGCCCGGGAGTCAGGACACTGGCCTGTCGCGGGCCCGATCCGAGGAGCGCGGACTCCCCAGGAGGCTTCACGTGTTCACTGGCATGCCCCTTTTCCCCCCGGCACTCACGGCCCGCGGACGCGGCGCCCTGCGTCTGGCGGCCGGCGTACTCGCCCTGTCCGCGGTCGCGCTGACCGCGGGCTGCGGCTCGTCCGGCGGCCCGGACGCAGACCCCCGGGCCGCGGCCTCGTCGCCCGCGGGATTCCCCGTCACCATCGACAACTGCGGGGTGAGGACGACGTACACCAGGCCTCCGGCCCGGGTCGTCACCATTCACCAGCACCCCGCGGAGCTGATGCTCGCCCTGGGCCTCGCCGACCGCATGGTCGGGACCGCCTACCCCGACTCGTCCGTGCTGCCGGATCTGAGGAAGGCGTACGAGTCCGTCCCGGAACTGGCCGCGAAGGAGCCGTCGTTCGAGACGGTCCTGGATGCGGAGCCCGACTTCGTCTACGGGGGGTACGGCAGCGCGTTCGGCGAGAAGGAGGGCCGCTCCCGCAAAGCCTTCGCCGACGCGGGGATCGACACCTATCTCAACCGTGAGTACTGCGGTGAGAAGCGCGTGACGATGGAGGACACCTACGACGAGATCCGCACCATCGGCACGATCTTCGGTGTGTCCGGCCGCGCCGACTCACTCGTGGCGGACCTGAAGGGCCGTGTGGGCCGGGCCGCATCCGCCGTCGCGGACGAGGCGGACGTGCCGGTCTTTGTATACGACAGCGGCGACAAGTCGGCCTTCACCGCCGGCGGCAAGAGCCTCGGCACCGAGCTGATCCGGCTGGCCGGCGGCAGGAACGTCTTCGGCGACCTGGACGACGTCTTCGGGGACGTGTCCTGGGAACAGGTCGTGGACCGCAGGCCGGAGGTCATCGCCATCTACGACTACGCGGGTTCCGGGAGCGTCGAGCAGAAGAAGGAGTACCTCCTCTCCCGGCCCGCGCTCGCCGACGTGCCGGCGATCAGGAACAAGCGGTTCGTCGTCCTGCCGCTGACCGCGACCCTGGTCGGGATCCGGTCGGCCTACGCGGTCGGCGATCTCGCCCGCGGGCTGCACCCCGCGAGCTTCCGGTGACCGCTCCCGCACTGGAGGAGTCCGGCAGGCGGGACGAGGGGCGGCAGTCGCCCGGCGGGCCGGGAACGGGCCGGGGCACACCGGCCGTCACCCTGCTCGTGCTGACGGCGCTGCTGCTCGTCTCCGTCACCGCGGGCCTGGCGATCGGTTCGGTGCACGTGCCGCCCGGGCAGGTGTGGGGCATCGTCGCGCACGCCGTCGGCGTAGACCGGTCACCACCGGACTGGTCCCCGGCACGGGAGACCATCGTGCTGGACGTGCGCGCGCCGCGTGTCCTGCTCGGGGCGGTGACCGGTGCCGGGCTGGCGGTGGTGGGTACCGCCATGCAGGCGCTCGTACGCAACCCGCTCGCCGAGCCCTACCTGTTGGGGGTCTCGTCGGGGGCGTCCCTGGGTGCCGTGAGCGTGATCGTGTTCGGGGTGACGCTGTTCGGCCCGGTCTCGCTGTCGGCCGCCGCCTTCGCCGGCGCGCTGGGCGCCCTGCTGCTCGTGTACGCAACCGCTCGCACGGGGGGCCGCATCAGCTCCGTGCGCCTCGTGCTGTCCGGTGTGGCGATCGCGGCGGTGCTCACCGCGGTCCTGGATCTGCTCCTGCTGACCACGGACCGCGGGAACGAGGCCCGCGCGGTGCTCGCGTGGACACTCGGCGGCCTCGGCGGCGTCGACTGGGCGACGCTCTGGCTGCCCGCCTCGGCACTGCTGCTGGGCATCGGCGTCCTCTTCGTGCAGGCCCGCAATCTGAACCTGCTGCTGGCGGGCGAGGAGGCCGCCACCACCATGGGGCTGGACGTGGCCCGCTTCCGCTCCCGCATGTTCGTGCTGCTGTCCCTGGTCACGGGTGTGCTGGTCGCCGCGTCGGGGCCCATCGGCTTCGTCGGCCTGATGCTGCCCCACATCGTGCGTCTGTTCGTCGGCGGTGACCACCGCCGCGTGCTGCCCACCGCCGCGCTCGGCGGGGCGGTCTTCCTCGTCTGGGCGGACATCGCCGCACGCGTGGTGGCCGCGCCCATGGAGATACCGGTGGGGGTGCTCACCGCCCTGTGCGGCGGACCGTTCTTCCTCTGGCTCATGCGCCGCGACGCACGGCGCGGCACCGGCGAAGGAGTGGCATGACCGCGACCGCACTCGTCATCGACGGGGTCACGCTCACCGCGGGGGCCCGTCGCCTGGTCAGGGACGTCTCGTTGACCGCGCGCCCCGGTGAGGTGATCGGCCTGGTGGGACCCAACGGTAGCGGCAAGTCCAGCCTGCTGCGCGCCGTCTACCGTGTCCTGCGCCCCGCGACGGGCGAGGTCCGGGTCGACGGGGAGGACGCCTGGTCGCTGCCGGTGCGACGACTGGCCCGCACGGTTGCGGCGGTGACGCAGGAGTCGGCGGCCGAGTTCGACCTCACGGTGCGCGAGGTGGTCGCCATGGGGCGTACCCCGCACAAGCGGCTGCTCGCGGGGGACACCGCCGAGGACGCCGGACTCATCGCGTCGGCCCTCGCCGCCGTGGACATCACCGAACTGACGGAGCGCCCCTTTGACCGCCTGTCGGGTGGAGAGCGCCAGCGCGTCCTGATCGCACGGGCGCTCGCCCAGGAGCCCGCGCTGCTGGTCATGGACGAGCCGACGAACCACCTCGACATCCGGCACCAGTTGTCGGTCCTCGGCGCCCTGCGGCGGCTGCCGGCCACCGTCCTGGTCGCTCTGCACGACCTCAACCTCGCGGCGCGCTACTGCGACCGCCTGTACGTGCTGGACGACGGGGAGGTCGTCGCCTCCGGCGCGCCGGCCGACGTGCTGACACCGGTGCTGCTGGCCGAGGTGTACGGCGTGACCGGCGAGGTCGCCGTCCACCCCCTGACGGGCGCGCCGCAGGTGACGTTCCTGTCCGGCCCTCCGGACCCTGGCGGGCCCGCGGGAGGGTGAAGCGCGGACGGGACCCGCCCCTCGGCCGAGGGGCGGGTCCCGTCCGTCGCGGCGGTCAGTCGAGGGCGGGCGGCGCCGCGTCCGCCGATGTGCCCCAGTCGGAGGGAGCCGTGCCGACCTCGAAGGACAGCTCGCGAGTGCCGCGGATGTCCTCGGTGGTCAGGTAGGTCTTCCCGTACGCCGCCCCGTCGGTCCGGGCCGACCGGATGTAGCGCGCCGAGTCGGAGGTGCCGGGGGCCCTCACCGTCAGACGGCCCCGGGGGTAGTAGCGGCGGTCGAGGGTGAGGTCCACCCGCTCGAAGACGGGAGTGGAGAGACCCCAGGTGTCCGTGCCCGGCTGAACCGGGAAGATCCCGATCGAGGACAGGACGTTCCACGCCGACATCGTCCCGAGGTCGTCGTTCCCGGTCATGCCCGTCGGGGCGTCGGTGAACAGGGTGAGCGCCGCGTGCACCACGTCGGTCGTCTTGGACGGCTGACCGGTGGAGAGGTAGGTGTACGGGGCGATCAGGTCGGGCTCGTTCTGCGGGTTGTACTTGTCCGCGTTGTAGTAGTCGTACGGCCCGTTGACCCACACCTCGCGGGCGGTCTTCGCCGGGTCCTCCAGCAGCCGGTCGTACGCGAAGAACGAGTCGAGGCGCTCGTTGGCCGCCTGCGTGCCGCCGATCAGGGAGACCATGCCGGGCAGGTCCTGGGGCACGAGCCACTGGTACTGCCAGGACGTGCCCTCGTGGAAGCCCTCGCTCTGGGCCGGGTCGACGGGTCCGGTGAAGTCGCCGTTCACGTCACGGGCCCGGAAGAAGCCGGTCGAACTGTCGAAGATCTTCCGGTAGTTCTGGGCGCGCTCCGTGTAGCGCGCGGCGTCGTCCTCATGGCCGAGCTTCTTCGCCATCTGCCCGAGCATCGCGTCGGACAGGGCGTACTCCAGGGTCGCGGACGCGCCGTGGTCGTAGTCGGAGTCGCCGGGCTTCGCGTGCGGGCGGCCCTTGATGTAGGGGGCGAAGCCGTTGGCGAGGTACTCCTTGTTGGCCTCGCGGCCGACGGGGGCGGATCCGGCCGCGGGTACTCCGTCGGCGTTCTTCTTCAGCGCCCGGTACGCCTGCTCCTCGTAGCCCTTGAGCAGGCCCTGCTGGTAGGCGTTGGTGAGGAACGGGGTCACGGGGTCGCCCGTCATGATGTTCGTCTCGACCGTGCCGTAGCCCCACTTGGGCAGCCAGCCGCTGTCCTCGTCGATCTTGATGACGGAGATCGCCATGTCGCGGGACTCGCTCGGCGCGAGGAGCGACAGCAGCTGGGCCTGGGTGCGGTAGGTGTCCCAGAGCGACCAGTTCTGGTAGTAGGTGAAGCCCTTGGCCCGGTGGGTCTTCTGGTCCCAGCCGGTGTAGCGGCCGTCGACGTCGCTGCCGATGTTCGGTGCGAGGAACGCGCGGTAGAGGGACGAGTAGAAGGTCCGGCGGAGGGTCTCGCCGCCACCCTGTGCCCTGACCTGGCCGAGCCTGTCCTCCCACGCGGCCTGCGCGGCGTGCGCGACCTGGTCGTACGAACGGCCGCCCTCGGCACGGAGGTTGAGGGCCGCCCCCTTCGCGTCGACGTACGAGATCGCCGTGGTCGCCTCGACGGTGCGGTCCTTGGTGGTGTCGAAGCGCAGGTAGGCACCGTTGCGCTCGCCGCCGGCCGTCGAGGTCTTCGAGCCCTCGGTGACCTTGTCGCCCTTCCATGTGCCCGAGGTGGTGAAGGGCCGGTCGAAGCGGGTGATCGTGTAGACCGTGTACGGCTTGGTGTCCTGGCAGAAGCCGCTGCCGGTGATGGCGGTGCGCACGGTGCGGCTGTCCAGGATCTCGACCTCGGTGTTCAGCGTCCTGTGCAGCGACTGGCCCGCGTTGACGAGGACGTTGGCCTTGTCGGTGGCGGGGAAGGTGTAGCGCTGCACGCCGGTGCGCTCGGTGGCGCTGAGTTCGGCCCTGATCCCGGTCTTCAGACCGACGGTGTAGGTGCCGGGGCTCGCCTTCTCGTCGTCGTGACTGAACTCGGCGGCGTAGGAGGCGTTGTCCGTGGACGTGATGTCGCCGGTCGTCGGGAGGACCGGGAGGTCTCCGCCGAGCCCGCAGCCCACGCCCGAGATGTGCACGGTGGAGAAGCCCCTGATGTGGTTCTCCGAGTAGTCGTAGCCGGTGTTGTGGCCGGTGTCGGGCGAGAACTGCACCATGCCGAAGGGCACCGCGGCGCCGGGATAGGTGTTGCCCTCGTTCTCGGTTCCGATGAACGCGTTGACGAGATCGGTCAGCCGGCCGCGCTCGGTGTGCGCCCCCGCGTCCGCCGCGGCGGGCGCGGCGAGGGCGGCGCCGAGGAGCGCGGCCGTGGCGGCCGCCGTCCCCGCACCGCGTGTCAAGTGGGTCCATCTCATGGGGAGAACGCCTCTCCAGCCGTAGACAACGTTGTCAGATCGCACTGCGCGATCATTCTTGGCTTGTATGCGTGTACCCGTCAAGAGTTGTGTCCGTGCCCGTGAGGGACCTCCACCGGTCGGCCACGAGCGTCGACGGGCGCCGACGGACCTGAGAAGGAGTCACCGGAATTCACAGCCCTGCGCACCTGCCCGGCGGGCCGTCCGGCCACCGGGCGCCGCGAGCCGCCGCCGGGACGACCGTCCGTCAACGGCGGCCCGCAGCGGGTGCGCCGCACGGGCGGCGGACCCGGAGGTGCCGGGGAGACGCCCTCAGCGCAGGGAGGCGTACACGATGAGGTTGTCCACGGGGTGCCCGTCGGCGTCGAAGGCCCCGTCGCAGGTGATCAGACGGAGGACACGTTCGTCCGTCGGTCCGTAGACCTTGTCGGTGGGGAACGCCTTCTTGCTGACGGTCTGCGTGCCGGTGACCCTGAAGTGCGTCTGCCTGCCCCCCACGTCGGACACGGCGATGTCCGCGCCCCGGCCTATCCGGTGCAGGTCGTGGAAGACCGCCCTGCCGAACCGTGTGTCGTTGTGGCCGATGAGCACGGCGGCGCCCGGCTCGCCGGGAACGGCCCCGCCCGCGTACCAGCCTGCCGTCATGCCCTTCTCGGCCGGCGGGACCTCCACCGTGCCGTCCTCGTTCAGCCCCAGTCTCAGCAGGTCGCTGTCTATCCCGAGCGACGGCACGGTCAGCCGTGACGGTGCCGGGGCCTTCGGCGACTGCGGCTTGGGGGAATCGTGGGCGACCGCGCTCACGGACGACTCCGGTGCGTCAGCCGCGCCGCAGGCGGTGACAGGGGCGAGCAGCAGGAAGACGGCCGCGGCCACGGCGGTCCGCCGCGACGGGTGCGGGGTGAAGGGAGGCATGAGTACTCCGGTGCGCTGGACGAGCGGGGGGACGTACGGCGGGTGGCGCCGCTCCCGGGAGAGCGGCGCCACCGTGCGGGATCAGCCGTTGCGCTGAGCGGCGGTCCGTCGGCGTACGACGAGGACGCCGGCGCCCGCGAGCAGGACCGTGCCCGCCGCCGTGCCGTACAGCGCCGTGCCGGCGGCGTCCTGGGCGGGGCGCTCCCCCGCGTCGACGCCGCCGCGGGGCAGCCGGCCCGCCGGTGCGGGTGCCGCGGTCGGCCTCGCGGGACGGCTCGCCCGGCTGGGCTCCGGAGTGGCGGTGCGCTCCGCGGGCGCCGCCGAGGCGGGGGCGGGCTCGGCGGGCACCGGGGTGGGGGTGCCGTCGGCCAGGGCCGCCGCCGACGGGAGCAGCACGGCGCCGGCGACCACGGCGGTGAGGACGGTGGTGCGGACGATGGGACGAAGGGACATGAAGGACTCCGATTCCGGCTCGGCGTTCTGTGGGGCCCGTGCACGTGTGCGCGCCGGGCGGCCGAGCGTGACCTCAGAGTGGAGGGGAGTTGTGAGGAAGCTGTCAGACCGCTGTGTTCATCGGATCAGGGCCCGCGGCAGGGAAGCGGAGGGTGAAGACGGAGCCCTCTCCGACGGTGCTGGCCGCCTCGGCGGTCCCTCCGTGGGCCTCGACGAGTTTGCGGACGATCGCCAGTCCCAGGCCGCTGCCGCCCGTGCGGCGGTTGCGCGACTTCTCGGCGCGCCAGAACCGGTCGAAGACGTGGGGCAGGGCCTGCGGCGCGATACCCGTGCCGGTGTCGGCGACTTCGACCACCACGTCCTGGCCCGCCTTCCCGGCCCCGTCCGCGTACGCCCTCAGGGTCACCCGACCGCCCGCCGGCGTGTGCCGCACGGCGTTGGTCACCAGGTTGCCGATCGCCTGACGCAGTCTCACCGGGTCGGCGACGAGCTCGGGGACGGGTGCGCGCGGGGCGTGCGGATCCACGTCCAGGGCGACACCGGCGGCCTCGGCCGGTGCCTGGTGGGCGGCCACGACGTGGGCGAGCAGTTCGTCGATCCGCACCGGCTCCGGGTGCAGCCGCAGGGCTCCGGCGTCGGCCGCCGCCAGGTCCTGGAGGTCGTCGATGATGTGCTGCAGTTGCACGGCCTCCTCCAGGAGCGAGGAGACGAAGCCCGCGTCGGGGTCGGCGATGCCGTCCTGCGCCCCCTCCAGCCACCCGCGGATGTTGCTCAGCGGGGTGCGCAGTTCGTGCGCGACGTCGCTCACCATCGCCTTGCGCTGTTCCTCCGAGCGGGCGCGGTGCGCCGACATGTCGTTGAAGGCGGCCGCCAGGCGGCCGATCTCGTTGTCGGCGGCGACGACCACGTGCGGTGGGTCCTCCCCGTCGCGCATCCGCTGCGCGGCGCCGGTGAGCGCGTGGAGCGGCCGCACGAGCCGGGCGCCGGCGAGGACCGAGGCCCCGACCGTGAGGGCGAGAACCAGTGCGGCCACGCCGATGATCTTCGCCGTGTTCGCCGAGGACAGCTCGAAGCCGGGGACCGCACCGCCGCCGGGGTCGGTGATGAACAGCAGGGCCGGGGACGCCACGTAAGAACTGAGCTGCTCCTGACGCGCGAGGGCGACGCAGGAGGCGATGTCGCGGTCGTTCTCGCTGTCGGGAGGGGGCACCGGGCCGGGCACGGGCGTCGCGGCCGGCTGGGGCCGAGCGGTGGCCCGCTGGGCCGGCCGCAGTCCTTCCGCGTCAACGCTCCCGGCCGGTGCGGCTGTCGGAACCGGCTCGCGGGGAGCGCCGGGGGCGGGCATGGGAGTCGGCTCACGGTAGGCGGCGGTGCGCGATTCCCCTGCCGTGCTCCAGGAGAGGTCGAGGTCCAGCCGCACCGCGTCGCGCCCCTGCCGGTCCAGGCAGGCGTCGACGAGTTCGTTGAGCCCGGTGAGCGCCTTGCGCTCGGTGGCCGTGGGGCGGTCCAGCGCGTCCATGGAACACCGGGTGCTCCGCGTGCGGTCGGGGTCGTTGCCCACCACGGCTATGCGGGGGCGCCCGCTCGGTCCCTCCACGACGTCGGAGGCGATCCCGGAACGGCCGAGGCACAGCACCGCCGACTCGGCGGCGCGCTTCAGCGACGCACGCTCGGCCTCGGGCAGCCGGAACGGGCCGACGGCGCGCGGGTCGACGCGGTCGCTCGTGGAGCGCGGTGCCCCGTCCGCTCCGGGTGCCGCGACCGTCACCGACCCCGCTTCGGACCCGGGCGTCACCGCGGCGACGGACAGCGGGTCCACGACCGCCGACGCCTGGGGCGGCAGTGGCGGCGGGGCCGGGGTGGAGCCGGCCGAGTCGGCGATCACCGCCCGGCTCTGGGTCGTGAGGGTGATCCGCCGGTCGGACTCGTCGGCCAGTGCCTCGACGGTGGGCCCCACCCCTTGCCAGCCAGGGTGCTCGGCGGCGTAGGCGAGCAGGGTGTCCAGGACCCGGGTGTCCGCCGCGAGGTTACGCCCCTGTTCCTGCTCGATGGCACCGGATGTCGTCTGCACGGCCAGCCACGCCGTCGCGGCCACCGAACAGGCCGCCACCAGGGCCGAGACCGCCAGCAGCCGGCCCAGCAGGCTCTTGCGCAGGGGCAGCCGGTGGCCGTCGTGGTCAGAGCGACGCGGCACGTGAGGCGCCCTTCCGCGGATCCGTGAGCTTGTAGCCGACGCCGAACACGGTGAGCAGTCGCACCGGACGTCTGGGCGCGCGCTCGATCTTCTTGCGGAGGTTCATGATGTGCACGTCGACGGTACGGCTGCTGATGTACCGGTCGAAGCCGTGGAGTTCGGCGAGCAGCTGTTCCCGCGTGAACACCCGGTCCGGCTCGGCGGCCATCGTCGACAGGAGCCGGAACTCGCCCGGTGTGCACTCGACTCCCACGCCGTCGACCGCGACCTCGTGGCGCAGGGGATCGACGGCGAGCGTGCCCACCGTCAGGACGTGACCGGTCCCGCGTTCCGCGTCCCTCCGGGTGCGGCGCAGGAGCGTGCGTACGCGCGCCATGAGTTCACGCGGGCTGTACGGCTTCGTCATGTAGTCGTCCGCGCCGAGGTCGAGCCCGAGCAGCAGATCGTCCTCGGTGGCCCGTGCGGTCAGCATGAGGACGGCGGTCTCCCGCGCCTCGGCGCGGAGGACGCGGACCACGTCGAGCCCGTCGGCCCGGGGCATCATCACATCGAGGACCAGCAGGTCGGGCGAGCCCTGCCGGGCCTGTTCCAACGCGGCGAGGCCGTCCGACACCACGGTGACCGCGTGCCCCTCCCGTTCGAGGTAGCGGCGGACCAGCTCGGCCTGTTTCGCGTCGTCTTCAGCGACGATGACGTTTGCGCACACGGGGCGATCGTAAGGGAGCCCTGGACGCGCAGGCTGAGGTGGCCGGGGGCCCACCGGTGGAGGTGCGCGGTTCCCCTGCGCGTCCGGCGGGCCTCCCGGACACACTGTGCTCCTGCCCCGCGCCTGCGCCGTCCTCCCGCCCGGTCACCGCATTTTCACGCGAACCGCACACGGCTGAGGGGCGGTCCGGGACCTCTCGGTCCGGGACCGCCCCTCAGCACCGTGGGGACGAGCGGCGGCTACCAGCGGTACCAGCGGCCACGTCGGCCACCGGTGCCCGCGGATCGCATGACGAAGCCGAGCAGCCATACGGCGAGCACGATGACGGCCACGATCCACAGGGCCTTCAGTGCGAACCCGGCTCCGAAGAGAACCAGGGCGAGAAGCAGGACGAGAAGCAGGGGAACCATAGTTATCAACCTCCGAAAAGGCGGGTGCCCCGGCGCTCCCGGCGCATGCCTGGGAAGTTGTCTGTTTCTTGTCCGTCGTGGCGGGCATGCGATTTCGCCTGGTGGGGGCCGTCCCCGCAGCCATGACGCCCGGCCGGCCCGGCCGGCCCGCTCGGCATGGCTTGTCGGCCTGTCGGCCGCGGGACGGCACGCCGATCACGGCGACACGGTTACGGCCGCGGGCGGATACGGGCGGCAGCGGTCAGGGCAACGGCAACACGTCTACGGCCACGACGAGAAGGGCGTTCCCGGGACGGGCACCGCCTGCTCGGTCCAGATCGTCTTGCCCTCGCTCGTGAAGCGGGCTCCCCAGCGCTGAGCGAGCTCGGCGCAGATGAACAGCCCGCGGCCGCCCTCGTCCGTGCTGCGGGCGTGGCGCAGGTGGGGGGCGACGAAGCTCGAGTCGCTGACCTCGCACGTCAGCGTGGGGCCGTTGACGAGGCGTAGCTGCAAGGGAGGCGTTCCGTAGCGGATCGCGTTGGTGGCGAGCTCGCTGACGATGAGTTCGGTGCCGAACGTCAGCGCGTCGAGGCCCCATTCGGCCAGCCGCCGCCGGGCCCATTCGCGCGCTTCGGCCACCGCCGACGGCTCCGGCGCGAGGTCCCGGGTGGCGACCCTGTCGGCGCCGAGGGCATGGGTGCGGACGAGGAGCAGGATCGCGTCGTCGGCGTGCCGTCCGTCGGGAGCCACCGAGCGGACGGCTTCCCCGCACAGATCCTCCAGTGTGTGTCCGGTGCCGGAGAGCGCGCGCAGGAGACCGTCACGACGTTCCTCCGCCCGGGAGCCGTCCGCCCCCAGGAACACGTCCGTGTACAGGCCGACGACGCTGCCCTCGCCCAGACCGAAGGAGGCCGCGGCGAACACCGCCCCGTCGGAGTCCTCGCCGAGGGCGGGGGCGTGCGGCAGGTCGGGAATGTCCGTCGTGCCGTCGGGGTGCGCGAGCAGCGGCGGCGGGTGCCCGGCGAGGGCGATCGTGCACGTGAGGGTGAGCGGGTCGTAGATGCCGTACGCCAGAGACGCGGTCAGGGCCTCCTCGGGCGGGAGGCGGCCAGGGTCGGCGGCCGCTCTCTCGGCTGCGAGCCGGGCCGTCGTGTCGTTGAGCCGGGCGAGCAGTTCGTCGCATTCGAGGTCCAGTGAGGACAGGGTGTGGATCGCGGTGCGGAGCTGGCCCATGGCCGCGGTCGACTGGATGCCCTCGCCGGACACCCGGCCGACGGTGAACGCCACACGTGCGCCCGACAGGGGGATGACGTCGGACCACCCTCCGCCGGCTCCCCTCGGACGGTGGAAGTGGCACGTCTCCAGGGCGTCGCGGCGGGGCGGGTTCTGCGGGAGGAGATGGTTCTGGAGCGTGAGCGCGATGGTGTGCTCACGCGTGTAGCGGCGGGAGTTGTCGACGTGCAGAGCGGTGCGCGCGGCCAGCTCCAGAGCGAGCTCCAGGTCCTCCTGCTCGAATGCCGCACGGCCGGCCGACCGGTGGAGACTCAGCGTCCCGAGCACGCCACCGCGCAGGGTGAGCGGGGCGATGATCGTCGAGTGCGGCTCCGGGCGGCCGGAGCCGGATTCGGGGCTGTGGACGATGAGGTGGGGCCGCAGGTCGGTGAGGGCCTGCGACCACGCCGCGGGAAAGCGGAGGGGGGCGGGTCCCCCGTCCGCCTGCGGCGTGCCGGCGGGGGCGAAGGCCATGCGCCGCAGCGGTATTTCGAGCGGGACGGGCGCCAACGGCGGTTCGTCGCCGCGGAGCACCGGGTCCAGGAGGTCGACCTCCCCGCCGTCGGCGAAGGCGGGCACCAGGACACGGAGGAGTTCGGCACAGGTGGTGTCCATCTCCAGGGTGTGCCCCACGCCCTCGCGCAGCGCGTCGAGGACGCGGGTGCGCGACAGGGCGTGTTCGCGTCCGGTGACGTCGACCACCGACGAGGCGAGACCGAGGTTCTGGCCGTCGGCGTCACGGAGCGGGAACACGGACACCTGGTACAGGTGCTCCCGGGTGGGGTCGGTGGGCGGGTTGGCCCCCACGATCCTGTCGAGCGCGGGCTCACCGGTGGCGAGCACTTCCTTCAACATGGCGGTGGTGGCCGCCGGGCTGCTGAGCCGGATCACCTCCGTCATCCGGCGCCCGATCAGCTGCTCGGCCGGGATGCCGCTGACCCCGCCGGCGGCGGTGTTGACCCGCAGCACGCGCAGTTCGGGGTCAAGGACCTGCATACCGATGGGCGACACGGTGAAGAGGGCCCGCAACAGCGCCTCGCCGAGCGGATCCTCGTGGCGGTCCGACACGGTCCTGTACAGACCCCAGGCGTGGGAGCCGTCCCGGCAGGTCACCGGGCGTACCAGTAGCCCCGCCCGCGGTGTCCCGGCCCTCGTCAGCCACGCCTCACCGTCGGCCGGGGCGGGCAGCAGTTCCCGGACCGGGCGTCCCAGCGCCGTGGACTCCGTACGGCCGAACAGTGCTTCGGCCTCCAGGCTCCACTCCAGCACGGCCCCCGACGCACCCACCACGACCAGCGGCACGTCATCGGATGCGGATGCCATCGGACGCTTCGCCTCCGCTCCTCCCGAGGGCACCGCCTGGCATGCGTGCCCGTGCCCGGCCTCCCTCCCAGGTTGCGGGCGGCCGGGGTTGTCTGCACGTCGGCGGGCTCCCGCTGAGCCGGACGGGTGCGCCGGACGAGACGCCCGTCGTGCCGGGCAGACCTCTCCCAGGTAGTCGCACGGCCGGGGCGTCCGGTTTCCGCTTCTCGCGCGCGACCGGCAGCACCCGAAGCACGGGGGCGTCCGGCCGTGCACCGGCCGCGTCCGCGCCCTCCGCTTGCGCGATTTCCCGGCGGGAATGCCTACCGGGACAGCCCACCGGACCGTCCGCTCCTGTCCGGCGGCCGGTGCCGGGGCGGACGCGGAGCGAGGAGAAGCACATGAGGGATGTGGGCGCGATGGAGCCTTTGGCGACGTTCTGCGGCAACTGCGACTGCGGATGCCCGCAGCTGTTCGTCGACGAGACCGCGCCGGAGGACCGCAGGGTCGTGATCACCGACGACTTCGGTCAGCAGATCCGGATGAGCACCGATCAGTTCGGCTCGATCGTCCAGGAGGCCAAGGCGGGCAATCTGGACGCGGTGGTCGAGAGCGCGGGCGTTCCCTCGGCGGGCTGAGACGGGCCCGGACCTGCGAACGCACCTCCCGCACGGGCGCCCCGCCACCCGTGCGGGAGGAATGCCGTGCACGAGGAACACCATGCGGAAGGAATGCCGTGTGGCGACGGCTCTCTTGCCGCCAAGTTATGAATGATGGTTCACTTCTTTCATGGCCTACCGCAAGACCCCGGCCGAGCTCCACCGCCTGGAAGCCGCCCGCGACCGGCTCGTCGCCCGGGCCACCGACGTCGTGGCCGAGGTCGGCTGGGCCCAGGCGTCCGTGACCGCGGTCGCGGGCGCGGCGGGAATCGCCGCCGGGTCGGTGTACCAGCACTTCCCGTCGAAGGCGGCGCTGGCCGTCGAGGTGTTCCGGCGGGCGGCCCGGCGCGAGGTGGAAGTCCTGGGTGAGGTCCTCGGCGGTGCGGGCACCCCCGTCGAGCGCATCGCGGCGGGCGTCCAGGTCTTCGCCCGGCGCGCCTTGGAGAACCGGGGACTGGCCTACGCCCTGCTCGCGGCCCCGGCCGAGCCGGCCGTCGGTGCCGAGCGCCTGGAGTTCCGCCGCCGGTACCGCACGCTCTTCGCCGAGGTGATCGCGGAAGGCATGGCACAGGGCGTCCTGCCTCCCCAGAACGGCGACGTGACCGCGGCGGCGCTCACCGGTGCGATCGGCGAGGTCCTGGTCGCACCGCTCGGCGCTCCGGAGGGCGACGACACCACGGAACTGCTCACCGACCTCACCGCGATGGCCCTGCGCTGCGCGGGGGCCCCGCACGCTGTTCCGTCGCACCCACCCGTCCCAGCCCCGGAGGGCCGCCATGTCCGCGACCGACGTTCTGTCCAGCCGCCCCTCGGGGACCACCCACGAGGTGACCAATCAGCCACCGCCGCTGACGGGCCATGACGTCGCCGACGACGTCGTGCTGCTCGACGGCGTACGCCGCGAGGGCGCGGAGTGGTGCCTGGACGACCTGCACGCGCTGGGCCGGCGCGCCGGGAGCGAGGAGGTGCAGCACTGGGCGGACGAGGCCAATCGCCACGAGCCCGTACTGCGGACCCACGACCGCTACGGGCACCGGGTCGACGAAGTGGACTTCCACCCCGCCTACCACTCCCTCATGGACGTGGCCATCGGGGAAGGACTCGGAGGCGCCCCCTGGTCGGACGCGCGACCCGGGGCACACGTGGCACGCGCGGCGGGCTTCATGGTGTGGAGCAGCGCCGAGGCGGGCCACGGCTGCCCCGTCTCCATGACCTACGCGGCAGTGCCGGCCCTGCGCCACTCCCCCGCTCTCGCGAAACTGTACGAGCCCCTGCTGACCAGCCGTGTGTACGACCCCGGCCTGCGCGCCCCGGCCGGGAAGCGCGGACTGCTCGCGGGCATGGGCATGACCGAGAAGCAGGGCGGGACCGACGTACGCGCCAACACGACCACCGCGACGGAACGGCCCGACGGCACCTGGCGGCTGCGCGGCCACAAGTGGTTCACCAGCGCGCCGATGAACGACCTGTTCCTGGTGCTCGCCCAGGCACCGGCCGGGCTCTCGTGCTTCCTCGCCCCGCGCGTCCTGCCGGACGGGAGCCGGAACACCTTCCGGATCCAGCGGCTGAAGGACAAGCTCGGCAACCGCTCCAACGCCAGCAGCGAGCCCGAGTTCGACGACACCGTGGCCTGGCTCGTCGGGGACGAGGGCAGGGGTGTACGCACCATCATCGACATGGTCACGATGACCCGGCTCGACTGCGTGCTGGGGTCCGCCGCCGGAACGCGCGCCGCACTGGCCCAGGCCGCCCATCACGCACGGCACCGGGCGGTGTCCGGCGCGAAGCTCGTCGACCAGCCGCTCATGCGCAACGTCCTCGCCGATCTCGGGCTGGAGTCCGAGGCGGCGACCACCCTCGCACTGCGCCTGGCCGGGGCGACGGACCGGGCCCAGCGCGGCGACTCGCAGGAGCGCGCCTTCCTCCGCCTCGCCACGGCGATCGGCAAGTACTGGGTGTGCAAGCGCCAGCCGGCCGCGGTCGCGGAGGCGCTCGAATGCCTCGGCGGCAACGGTTACGACGAGGCGTCAGGCATGCCCCGCCTCTACCGCGAGGCCCCGCTCAACGGAATCTGGGAGGGCTCGGGCAACGTCAACGCCCTGGACATGCTGCGCGCTCTCGCGCGTGAGCCCGAGTCACTCCATGCCTTCCGTACGGAGATCGAGGCCGCCGCCGGAGCCGACGGGCGTCTCGACGCGGCCTGGCGCGAGCTGCAAGGCGAGTTCACCCTCACCGAGGACGCCCCGCTGCGCGCCCGCCGCGTGATCGAGCGCGCCGCCCTCGTGCTGCAGGGGTCCCTGCTCGTCCGCCACGCACCGCACGCCGTGGCCGACGCCTTCTGCGCGTCGCGTCTGGCGGGCGACCGCGGCCTCGCGTTCGGCACCCTGCCGCCCGGCTCCGACTTCACGGCGCTGCTCGGACGGCTCCCCGTCTGAGCTCTGCCGTCCTCGCCCTCGTCCTCGTACCCGTCCTCGTCCTCGTACCCGTTGCTCGGCCGGCCGTGGCGTTGCGTTCCGCCGTCCGCCACCGTGGCCGGGCCGGGGAACACCCCTGCCGGCGTGCGGGTGATGCGCAGGCTTCCGACCGGGCGTCGCGGCGGGAGAGATCTCCGGAACCGGGGGTTTCCAACGACCCCTCCCGTCGACGGCTGGTGCGGGCTCCGGCACTGGCTCACGCGCGCCGGACAGCGGATTCCGGAGCATCGGGCGAATCCCCTTGCGCAATGGTCAAGGGTCGTTGACCATTGCTCGCATGCCCACCGACGAACTGCCCGAGACGTTTCACGTCACCACGGACGAGCAACTGCGCGCCGTCTCCAGTCTCACGCGCCACCGGATCATGGCCGTGCTCCGCTTCGAGCCCGCGACGATCACCCAGATCGCCGAGCGGGTGGGCCTCGCGAAGGGGAGTTCCAGCTACCACGTGCGCCTGTTGGAGCGGGCAGGCCTGGTGAAGGTGGTGCGGACACGGAAGGTCAGGGGTGTCACCGAGCGGTACTACGCCATGGCCGCCCGGACGATCACGCTGCCGGATCCGGGCGAGGGAGGACCGGACACGCTGATGCGGCATGCGGTGGCGGACCTGGAGGCTGCGCCGACGGACGCCGAGCGGCACGTGGGCATGGCGCATCTGCGGCTCTCCGACGAGCAGTTCGCACAGCTGGGAGCACGACTGCAGGCACTGGCGGACGAGTTCCGGGAGCTGTCCGATCCCTCGCTGCCGGACGCGTCACTCGTCTTCGCGCTGTTCCACCCGGCTCAGCGGAAGCAGGCCGACGGGGGTGCCGAATGACGGACGTCAGGGAGTTACCGGCCGGCTTCGGGCGGTTGTGGACCGCGCAGACGGTGTCCTCGCTCGGCGACGGGGTGACCCAGGCCGCGTTGCCGCTGATCGCGTTGACGCTGACACGGGATCCGATGGCACTCGCCGTCGTCACGGCCGCGGGCACGCTGCCTTGGTTGCTCTTCGGGGTGCTCGGCGGTGCGCTGGTGGATCGCTGGGACCGTCGGCGCGCGATGTGGGCAGCGGACGCGGGGCGCGCGGCGCTGCTCACGATACCGGCGGTGGCGACCGCGCTCGATCTGCTGAGCATTCCGCTTCTCGCGGCCGTCGCCTTCCTGCTCGGCCTCGGCGGGCTCTTCTTCGACACGGCCGCCACGGCCTATCTGCCGGACCTGCTGCGCCGTGACCCCGCGCTCCTGGAGCGCGCCAACACCCGCCTGCGCGGCGCCCAGACCGCCATGTCCGGTTTCGCCGGGCCGCCCGCGGGCAGTGTGCTGCTCGCGTTCGGACGGGCGGTTCCGCTGCTGGCTGACGCGGTGTCGTTCCTGGTCTCCGCGCTGCTCGTCCGTACGCTGCCCGCCGCGCCCCGCCCAGTGCCGGAGGCCCGCGAGTCCCTGCTGCGGCAGGCGCGGGCCGGGGCTTCGTACGTCTTTCGCGACCGGGTCCTGCTGGGGCTCGCGCTCCGCCCGGCGGTCGGGAACATCGCCTTCATCGCCGTGGAGACCGTCCTCGCCCTCTTCGCGCACGAACGCCTCGGCATCGACACCTACGGCTTCGGACTGCTCCTGACGGCCGAGGCCACGGGCGGTCTGCTCGGTGCGGGCATCGCCTCCCGCCTCGGCCGACGGCTGGGCACCGGCACCGCGCTGACCTGCACGGCCGCCGCGGAAGGGCTTGCCATCCTGGGCCTGGCCGCGGCCCCGAACCCGTACGTCGCAGGGCTCGCACTCGCCGCATGCGGAGCCGGCATGGGCGCCACGATGGTGCTCGGGCCTTCCCTCCGGCAAGCGATCGTCCCGCCCCACCTGATGGGCCGGGTCGCCTCGACCTCGCGCATGCTGGCGATGTGCGCCGCCCCCGTCGGGGCGTTCCTCGGCGGCTGGCTGGCCACAACGTACGACATCCGCACCCCGGTCTACACCGCCGCGGGCCTTCTCCTGGCGATGACGGCCGTCACGGCATCCATGACCAGCGACCGCCGGATCGACGCGGCGCTACGTGCCGCCGCCCCGGACGGCGGGACGGATCACCCGTCACCCAAGGAGCCCGCTCAGGAGAGTGCGCCCGGCTCGCCGTGAGGCGCGGAGTCCGGCCGGAGGGCGGCACACGTCCGCCGACGTATCCTCACCGGGGCGCGAAGGACCGTGGAAGGAAGAGGTCGGACAAGGTGGCGGACAGCAGCAGGACCGGCCCGGCGGCCCCGGAGGGCGGAACACGCACACCGGCCCACCGGGCCTCCGCCTCACTCAGCGCTCAGGCACGCGAGGCCGTCCTGCAGCGCATCGTCGACCGGCGCTACGAACAGGGGTCCCGTCTCGTGGAACGGGAGGTCGCCGAGGAGCTGAGCATGTCCCGTGTACCCGTGCGCGAGGCGCTGCGCGCACTGGTCACCGAGGGGCTCCTGGAGCTGCTGCCGCACAGCGGGGTGCGTGTCCGGCGCCTCGCACTCACCGACGTGGAGCATCTGTACGAGGTGTGGGAGCCCCTCGCGGTCCAGGCGTCGCGCCTCGCCGCCCGGGCGGTGGCGGCCGGAAACGCCGGGCATCTCGTCGCGCTGGAGGCCACGCTCCGTCAGGCCGAGTCGGCTGCCGCGGCGGACGAGGGGCCACGCGAAGTGGCCGCTCACACCGCGTTTCACGAGGGTGTGGTCGCGATGGCGGCCAACCCGCTGCTCGCCCGCACGATGGAACAGCTGAGCTGGCAGCTGCGGCTGCTGTTCGGTCTGCGCGAGGAGCCCGCACACATGCGGGCCCAGCACGCGGAGATGTACCGGCACATCTCCGCCGGCGACGCGGAGGCCGCGGCGGCGAGCACGCTCCTGCACGTGCGTGACAGCAGGGCCGTCGCCCTGCGGACCATGTTCGGCGGGTCCTGACCGGGTCGGTGCACGCGGGTTCGCGCACCGGCCTCGTATACCAGGTTCGTATACCAACAGATCACATGCGCGGAGTCGCCAACACACCCAAGGGGCCAAAGCGCAGATTTCCGTACGACCTGGGCGCGACTCTTGCCCGGCCGTCGTAGACTGGTATACAAACTGGGGACTCATCGACTCACTCCCCCCAAGGAGCTCCCGTGTGCGTCGAAGCCACACCCCCGCCCCCCGGCAGGCTGACCCGACGCGGAGTGCTCGCCGGCGCCGCCGCCCTCGCGGGTACCGTCGCCGCCGCCCGCTCGGCGGCCGCCGCGCCCTCGGACGGTGGGACCGCGCCGGGTTCCGCCGGCCGGCACGCCTCCCACCCCGCCGCACGGGGCGCAAGCCTCGTCATCGAGGGCGGCACGCTCCTCGACCCGGCCACCGGTGACGTCACCGAGAACGCCGTCGTCGTCATCGAGGCCGGGACCGTGCGTGCCGTGGGCCGCCGGGGCAGCGTCACCGTGCCGCGGAACACCGAGACTTTGGACGCACAAGGCCGCTGGGTCCTGCCGGGGCTCGTGGACGCGCACATCCACCTCAGCACCGCGACGGAGGCCCGCGACGCCGTCCGCCAGGGCGCGACCAGCGCGCGCAGTGGCTCGACGGCCTTCTTCCAGGACGTCGCAGTCCGCGAACTCGCACGTCACAGCCCCGAACTCGCGCCCCGGCTGACCGCGGCGGGCGTGTTCGTCACGCCTGACCTCGGTGAGACGGTGCTCGCCGACCCCGACCTCACCACGCTCGCGCGTCTCAAGGACGGTGTCCGCTCCGCCGAGGCCCTGCGCCGCGTCGTGCAGGTGAACCTCGCCCGGGGCGCCGATGTGATCAAGACGCGGGTCAACGAGCGCGCGGGTCTGCCCGAGCAGGACCCGCTCGCCCAGGTGTACTCGCACGAGCAGCTCTCCGAGATCGTCGCCGCGGCCCGCCGGGGCGGCAAGGGCGTCCTCTGCCACAGCTACAGCGAGCAGGGCTGCCACGACGCCGTCACGGCCGGCATCCGCTCCCTCGAACACGGGGCGTTCGTCGGCGAGCGGACCCTGCACGAGATGCGCCGCAGGGGCACGTACTTCACGCCGACGCTCACGGCCATCGCAGGCCTGACCGAGTCCACGGACCCGGTCCTCGCCGAGCGGGGGCGCACCTACCTTCCCGTGCTGGAACGAGCCGTCCTCGCCGCTCACGGCATGGGTGTCCCCCTGGCCGCGGGAACCGACTCGTCGGGAGGCACCGTCCGCCCCATCGGGCGGGAGGTGGAGCTGATGCACGCGGCGGGACTGTCACCGCTCGACGCGATCCGTACGGCCACGACCGGCGCGGCACGGCTCCTGGGGCTGGAGCGCACGGTGGGCCGCCTCGCGCGCGGCTTCACGGGCGACGCGATCATCCTGGACGGCGACCCGCTGGCCGATGTCGCCCGGCTGAAGAAGCCCGCGCGAGTGGTCCGGGCCGGCATCCCCCTCTGATGAACCCCACGACGGCGGGGCGACCCGCCGTCCCGGCCGGGCGGTCGTCCGGTCACGGTCCGTGCGCGTGCCGGACCCACGGCCGCCCCCTGCGGGCACCCCCACGCACCGGCCGGGACTTCTCCGATCGGCCGGCGTGCGGCACGCGCTCCCGACACCATCCACCTCCCCACGCAGCAGGAGCCCTCATGCAGCCGACACCGTCGTCCACCGGTACCTTCTCGCGCCGATCGATGCTGGCGGGTGCCGCCGCCCTGGCCGGCACCGCAGCCACGTCCGCCCCCGCTCACGCGGCCACGACGCACACCGGAGCGGCTTCGGCCGCGACCGCCGGAGCCACGGACAGGTCCGGGAACCACGCCGGGGCGACGGTCTTCCGCGACGTACGTCCGTACGGAGCGGAGGCCACCGATCTCGTGGTCGTCGACGGCACGATCTCGCACGGTCCGGCGCCGCGCGGAGCGCGGGTCGTCGACGGGGGCGGCCGGATCGCTCTCCCGTCCCTCGTGGACGCGCACATCCACCCCGACAAGACGACGTGGGGCGGATCGTGGGTGTCACGGCGCCCGGCGAACGGCATCGCCGACTACGTGGCCCAGGACGTGGAGCTGTTCCACAGTCAGCGCCGCCCCGTCCAGGAGCGGGCGTACGGCCTGATGGCGCACGCCGTGACCCGCGGCACGCGCGCGATGCGGGCCCACGTCGACGTGGCCCCGGCCTACGGCCTGGCCGGGGTGGAAGGGGTGGCCGCGGCTCGTGACCGCCTGGGTCACGCGCTGGACGTCCAGATCGTGGCGTTCCCGCAGCACGGCGTGATCCGTACCCCGGGCACGGCGGAGCTGCTGGAGGAGGCCGCCCGCTCCGGCGCCGTGGACATGATCGGCGGCATCGACCCGATCGGCTTCGACCAGGCCCTCGACGAACAGCTGGACCTGGTCTTCGGAATTGCGGACCGGCACGGGACCGGCGTGGACATCCATCTGCACGACCGCGGGGAGAAGGGGCTCGACGCCATGCGCGGCATCATCGAGCGGACCCGTGCGCTGTCCCTCACCGGCAAGGTCACGGTCAGCCACGTCTTCTGCCTGCCCGGCCTGTCGGACACCGAACTCGCCGCGGTGGCCGCGGACCTGGGTGACCTGGACATCGCGCTCACCACGGTTGCGCCGTCCGAGTCCCTGGTGCTGCCCGTCGCCCGGCTGCGCGAACACGGTGTGCGGGTGGGACTGGGCTCCGACGGTGTGCGCGACTCCTGGAGCCCGTTCGGTGACGCCGACATGCTGCACCGCGCCCATCTCCTGGGATGGGTGACGGACGTGCGGCTGGACGAGGAGCTGACGGACTGTCATCGTGTCGCCGCCGACGGTGGAGCGGACGTCATGGGCCTCGCCCACGCGGATCTGCGGCCGGGCTCACCGGCCGACTTCGTCCTCGTGCGGGGCGAATGCCTGCCGCAGGTCGTGGTGGACATGCCCCGGAGGGACGTGGTCGTGCACGGCGGGACCGTGGTGGCCAGGGACGGGGAGCTCCTGGCCTGAGCCGTAGGCCGGAAGGGCCGGGCCGGCGCGGAGTCTCCCCCCGCCGGGTACGAGCGGCGGCCGGCCCTGCCGCGAGCGCCCCGGAGACTCCACCGCGGAGTGCCCGTCACCGCACCGACTGCATCGTCCCTCCGCCTCGGAGCGTCGCACTCGCCCGGAACCCCGCGTCGCGTGGTGCGGGGACGGCCAGGCTCTGCCCCTTGGACGCTCCTCGCACCGAGCCCGTGACCTGGATACCCGTGGCCGCCCGGCTTCCCGCGGCCAGTACGTACCAGGCGCCCGCCGGAGACCTCCAACGGGTCGAGGCGACGACGTGCTGGCCGAAGCGGCTGCACAGGGCGGTGTTGCGCCGGTCGGCGACGAGCTCAGCCGGAGCCGTGGCCGACGTCGCGGGCGGGACGAACTGCACGAGGACCCGTCCCTGTCCCCGCCAGGTGTCGGCCCTGGTGCACACCCAGCCCGCGCTCGTACGGGTGCCGGGAAGCGGCTGCTCGGCGAACTGCCAGTGGTTGACCGCGCGCACCCCTGAGCCCCGCAGGCTCTGGAGCGAGCACGCGGTACGCGCCCAGCCGACCAGCGCGTCGGCACCGGTCGCCTCGCGCGGCTGCCTCGCCGGTGCGCCGGATCCCGGTTTCGGTGTGTGGGTCAGGTGCACGGGCGAGAGGTCCCCGAGATCCGTCACGAGGAAGGCGTGCTTCTCCACGATCTTCTCCGAGGACCGCAACTGCACCACGGGCCAGGACCGGCATCCGCCGCCGGCCGCCGGGCCGGACACCGCCGCGGTGACCCCGTCCGGGTCCACGGCCAGCGGCCGCGCCGGACTGTCCGGGGTGAGGAGGTCGCGCGTCGCCGACTCCGCGATCCAGGGCGCCAGCAGGAACCGGGCGGCGCCGCCCGAGCGGCTGACGACGACCGCGGCGGCCGTGGTGACATCCGCGTCGTCGACCCTGGCGAAGTCGAGTTCGGGAGCCCCGACGCGGGACAGCGGCTCGGCGTACCGGACGACGCGTACGCCACCGTCGTGGAACAGCACCACGGCCTCGTCGTCCAGATCACCCGCGAAGAGCAGTCGCGGCGACTGGGCCGGGGGCACGTCGGGGGTGCCCGGGGCCCGGGTG
The DNA here is from genome assembly GCF_042892135.1 of Streptomyces sp. NPDC001822. NCBI lineage: Bacteria > Bacillati > Actinomycetota > Actinomycetes > Kitasatosporales > Streptomycetaceae > Streptomyces > Streptomyces sp. NPDC001822. The sequence continues at coordinate 380,176 of NZ_JBIATW010000001.1, read as the reverse complement.
ACCGCGGTGCCCGCGGGCGGCCGGCCCCAGGTGCCGAGTGCGCGCGTGAGCAGCGCCTCGTCGTCGGTGCGGCTGCCCCGGGGCGCCCAGGCGCTGAAGTCCACGCGTGAGGTGTCGGCCCACTGCCCTGCGGGCGTCCGCGCCAGGGCGACGGGGTCCAGCGCGCCGACGGCCGGCATCGTGCGCGGGGCCGCGGCGGGCGGTCCGGAACGGCCGGTCCCGGCGGCCGCGTTGAGGGCCAGGCCTCCCGCCACGGCGAGGAGGGCCACCGCCGCCGTCGCCGCTCGCCTCCGGTTACGGCGTCGCAGGAGGTCACTGGGCCGGGTCTGCACCGTGCAGGGATCGAACTCCGGCGACCGGAGCAGCGTCCGGACCCGGTCGTGGTCGCTCCCCGCGATCTCTCCGGCCGTCCTGACGGCGTCGGCCGGATCGGCGACACCGGCCTCGCCGAGCAACGCGCGCGTGCCGTCGTCCGACAGGGACTCCAGGAACAGCAGCCCCAGTGCGGCACGGGCGGGTCCCGTCACCTCCGCCACCGCCCGGTCCAGGGTGAACTCCTCGATCCCGCCCGCTCGCGGGAAGAGCCGGAGCCCCCGCACCACCGGCATCGAGGGACGCAGCGCCGCGGGCGGGGGCAGGCGCGCGGGCCACCAGAAGGGGCGCGCGTCGTGGGCCAGGGCGGTGCGTACGACGCGGAGGCGGACTCCGGCGTAGGCGGACGACTGCGGGCCGCCCCCGCCGACGGAACCGGCGGTCCGGGGGGCGGGGACGGCTCCCTCACCGTGTCCGGGCGCGGCGGGCGCGCCGCCGTACAGAGCGCGCTGCACCGAGGCGTGTGCGGCGAGCACCCTGCGGTGCCTGCCGAGGGACGGTGGCAGCGTGAGGTAGGCCAGACGTACGAGGCGCGGGTAGTGCTCGACGAGCGCGGCCTCGGCCTCCTTCACGTCGAGGCGCGCACCGTTGCCGAGGATGCGGAGCGGCGAGGGATGGAGCGGCATGGGTGGGTGCCTTCCGTGCCGTGGGCGGAAACCGTCACTGGGGCAAACGAGCCAATCGTGTGACGGTCACATCAAGCCCGTCGCCCCCTAGCGAGGCACGGCGGGAGCGCGGCGGCGGCCAAGGCGCACTGCACCACCAGGATGCGGAGGACCGACACCCTCATCACCGGTCGCACGCCCACCGGCCTCGGCGCCCTCGTCTGAGCCGGCGCTGCCCCGGTCCGCCCCGGGTGAGCGGGCAGAGAAGCCCCGGTGCCCCGGACCGTCGTCGTGGTCGGTCCGGGGCACCGGGGCTCCGCCGCCGCGGGAACACCCGTCGGCCGTGCCGTCAGAAGGGCATACGGCCACGGGCGCGGCGACCGGCCGAGCCACTGTGGCCGACGGCCTTGGAGCTGCTGCGGAAGGGCTTGCTGAATATCCGGCCCAGCACACCGGGCGCCTTGCCGCCCGCGCGCGATCCGAGCCCCAGGGTGCGCTGCGTGCCGCGTTCCGGGTGCCGGGACAGGCGCGGCACGAAGAAGGCCAGGACGGCCAGAACGACGCATACGGCAACGATGCCGACCACCACCATGACGAACTCCTCACATCGACGTCGGACCTGCCGTGTGCCCGACGCCGTGCCGTGTATGCCGACTCCGGCCTACGGTCACGACGCGCCCCCGGGGCGGCCGGCGGCCCCGGCGCCGTACGCGCGGCCCGGGCTCCTGCCGCCGGGCGGCTTGTCCTACTTCCGGCGGCATTCAAGTCAGCCTGTAGCCCACTTCCGTGACGATTCATCAGGTCCAGTCGAATGGCGTAGGGAACACGGAACCGCAGAGCGCCGCAGCCCGTTCTTCATGCCAATACACAGCCGCCGAGCCACGGCGGCGAGGACAGAGGAGAGGCACCATGAAGAAGACGGTCGGGTGGGCCCAGGACGGCGACGACTGGACGATCACCGTGAACGGGACCCTCTACCGGGCCATCGAGCGACCGGAGGACGGACGGGTGCACAACTACCTCGTGCGCGGGAACGACCTGGATGCCGAGTTCACCAGCCTGGGGCGTGGCCTCAGAGCGATCCGGGCTCACGAGTCCACCGCGAACTGACGCGGCATCCGTACGGACGGCGCCGGGGCACCGCCAGCGCGCCGGTGCCCGGCGCTGCCGTCGCCGCACCCCCACGCGACCGGCCGCCCGCCGTGTGGCAGCCGCGGACGACGGCATCGGAGGCCTGTGCCGGAGACGTTCGCGGGGGCGGCACCCTCGCTGCGGGCAGAACCACCCGGACCGCCCCTCGTATCCTCGACGCACATGTCGCGGATGCACCTTGTGCGGCTTATACCCAGAATGGGCTGTGCTGCAGATGCGGGTCTTCCGGTCGCCGGCCGTCCGGCCCGCGCGTCCAAAGGTGCGGAGCACCCCTGCGGCCACACCCCGTCGAGGAGGCCCATGTGACCGGCACAGCTCGTCCTCTGCACGACCGCGTCGCCGTCGTCACCGGTGCGGCGAGGGGCCTGGGCGCGGGAATGGCACGGGAACTGGCGCGACGAGGCGCCAGAGTGGCCCTGCTCGGCCGGGAGGAAGCCACGCTGGCCGAGGTGCGGGAGACGATTCCCGGGGCCCACTGCTGGGAGGTGGATGTCACCGACGACGCCCGGATGGGCCAGGTCGCCGACGAGGTCAGGGCGCGCATGGGGCACGCCTCGGTCGTCGTCGCGAACGCGGGACTGGCGGAGGGCGGCCCCTTCGGCGAGTCCGATCCTGCGACCTGGCGGCGCGTGATCGAGGTGAACCTGACCGGCAGCGCGATCAGCGCCCGCGCGTTCCTGCCCCATCTGCGGACCACCGGGGGCTACTACCTGCAGGTCGCCTCCCTCGCCTCGATCGGCGCGGCGCCCATGATGAGCGCCTACTGCGCTTCCAAGGCCGGCGTGGAGTCGTTCGCCCATTCCCTGCGCGCCGAGCTCGCCCATGAGGGCGTCGGCGTGGGGATCGCCTATCTGAACTGGACGGACACCGACATGATCCGCGACGCGGACGAGCACCCCGTACTGCGGGAGCTGCGCGCGCACATGCCGGCGCCCGCCCGCAAGGTCTACCCGGTGGAGTACGTGGCCGGACGCCTGGTGCGGGCCGTCGAACACCGGCGCGCCGCCGTGTACGCGCCCGCGTGGCTGCGCGCGACACAGGTCGTGCGTGCCGCCATGCCGCCGGTCGTCACCGCCCTGTCCAGGCGCGAGATCCCCCGGCTCCAGCGGGAGACGTCCTTCGAGGGGACGGGACTGCTCGGCGCGGGAGGCCGGGCGGACGTCGACGGGCGGAGATGACCCGAGTGGCACGAAGATCGTCCGGACCTCCGGTGGAAGGAGTCGGAGCATGCGCGCACTGACGTGGCAGGGCAAGAGGGACGTCCGGGTGGAGACCGTCCCGGACCCGAGGATCGAGGATCCGGCCGACATCATCGTCCGGATCACGTCCACCGGCATCTGCGGCTCGGATCTGCATCTGTACGAGGTCCTGGGCCCGTACCTCGACCCCGGCGACATCCTCGGCCACGAACCGATGGGCATCGTGGAGGAGGTCGGCCCGGACGTGACCTCCCTGGTCCCCGGTGACCGGGTCGTCATTCCCTTCAACAACTCCTGCGGGCACTGCTTCATGTGCGACCGGGGCCTGCAGTCCCAGTGCGAGACCACGCAGGTCCGCGCTCACGGGATGGGCGCCGCTCTCTTCGGCTACACCAAGCTCTACGGGCAGGTGCCCGGCGGGCAGGCGGAACTCCTGCGCGTGCCGTTCGGGAACAGCCTGCCGATCAAGGTGCCGCACGGACCGCCGGACGACCGGTTCGTCTATCTGTCCGACGTGCTGCCCACCGCGTGGCAGGCCGTGGAGTACGCGTCGGTGCCGCCCGGCGGGACGTTGACCGTCCTGGGGCTCGGGCCCATCGGCGCGATGGCGGCCCGCATCGCCCTGCACTGGGGCGCGGGCATGGTGGTCGGCGTCGACCTCGTCCCCGAGCGCCTGGCGCGTGCCGGGGCGGACGGCGTGAAGTGCCTCGACGTGCGCCGGCACGGCAGGGAGCTCGGCGACGTCGTCCGGGATCTGACGGAGGGCCGTGGCACGGACGCGGTGATCGACGCGGTGGGCATGGAGGCACACGGCGCTCCGGTCGCGAAGGCCGCGCACTGGGCGGTGGGGCTGGTGCCCGACGCCGTGGGCGAGCGCCTCATGGGGACCATGGGGGTCGACCGGCTGGCCGCGTTCAGGGCGGCGGTCGACATCGTGCGACGCGGCGGCACCGTCTCGGTCTCCGGCGTGTACGGCGGGGCGGCCGACCCACTGCCGATGCTGACCATGTTCGACAAGCAGATCCAGTTCAGGATGGGGCAGGCCAACGTGAAGCACTGGGTGGACGACATCCTGCCGCTGCTGAGCGACGAGGACCCGCTGGGTGTCGACACCTTCGCGACGCACCGGCTGCCGCTCGAAGCCGGCCCGGAGGCGTACAGGACCTTCCAGGACAAGCGGGACGGGATGATCAAGACGCTGCTGATTCCCTGACCGCGGGAGCCTGGGGCCCCGCCGCACCGGCCCGCAGCGCATCGGCGGCCCACCGGGTACGACGACGCCGGGGACGCACGGGTTCCGCGCCCGCCGCAGGGCGTGCGGCCCCCTCCGTCGTCCGTCCCCGGGGACGGTCAACCGCGGAAGGTCTCCAGCAGCCTGAGCCAGACCTCGCTGATCGTCGGGTAGGCGGGTACCGCGTGCCACAGGCGGTCGATGGGGACCTCGCCCGCGACGGCGACCGTCGCGGAGTGGAGCAGTTCACCGATGCCGGGTCCCACGAAGGTCACACCCAGCAGGATCTCGCGGTCCAGGTCGATGACCATCCTGGCCCGGCCCGTGTAGCCCTTGGCGTACAGACCCGATCCGGCGACGGAGGCCAGGTCGTAGTCGACGGCGCGGACCCGGCGGCCCGCCGCCTCGGCCTCGGCGAGGGTGAGCCCGACCGACGCCGCCTCCGGGTCGGTGAACACGACCTGGGGCACGGCCGAGTGATCGGCCGTGGCCGCGTGCGCGCCCCAGCGGTCCGTCTCCAGCAGCGGTGTCTCCTGCGCGCGGGCCGCGATCGCGGCACCTGCGATGCGTGCCTGGTACTTGCCCTGATGGGTGAGCAGGGAGCGGTGGTTGACGTCGCCGACCGCGTACAGCCAGTCGCTGCCCTCCACCCGGCAGCTGTCGTCGACGCTCAGCCAGGAACCGGGCTCGATCCCCACCGTGCCGGTGCCCAGGTCGTCGGTGCGAGGGGCGCGGCCGGTGGCGAAGAGGATCTCGTCGGTTTCCAGCCGCTCCCCGTCGTCGAGCGCGACGGTGACGGGACCGTCGTGGCCCGACCGCCGTACCTCGGTTGCCGACACCCCCGTCATGATCCGGACACCGGCCTCGGCGAGGGAGGCGGCGACCAGTTCACCCGCGAAGGGTTCCATCCTCGGCAGCAGCCGCTCGCCGCGGACCAGCATGGTGACCTGGGCGCCGAGTCCCTGCCAGACGGTGGCCATCTCCACGCCGACCACTCCCCCGCCCACGACGACAAGCCGGCCGGGCACCTCCTTCGCACTGGTCGCCTCGCGGCTGGTCCACGGCCGGACGTCCTCGATGCCGGGGAGATCGGGGACCACGGCCCGGCTGCCGGTGCAGACGGCCACCGCGTGCCGCGCGGTCAGGTGCCGCACCGACCCGTCGGGGGCGGTGACGGAGACCCGCCGGGCACCGGTCAGCCTGCCCGTGCCCCGGTAGACGTCCGCGCCGACGGACTCCAGCCATGCCAGCTGGCCGTCGTCGTTCCAGTGCGCGGCGGTCTCGTCGCGGTGGGCGAGGACTGCGTCCGCGTCGAGCGGGCCCTGCACCGCTCCGCTCAGGCCCGGCACCCGGCGTGCGTCGGCGCGTGCCACGATCGGCCGCAGCAGGGACTTGCTGGGCATACAGGCCCAGTACGAGCACTCGCCGCCGATCAGCTCGGACTCGATCACAGCGGTACTGAGTCCGGCGGCCCGGGTGCGGTCCGCGACGTTCTCCCCGACGGGGCCCGCCCCGATGACCACGACGTCGTATTCGGTGCTCTTCGCAACATCATCATCAGTCATGGGAACAGTGTGGTGGCGGGTGTGCGGCGGAGCCACACGGGCAGGCGGAATAGCTCAAGCGACATCACCGTTGAGCCCGACAGGTCCGAACGGTCCCAGGAAGAGGTAACAGAGTATGAGCACCGTAGAGCTCACCAAGGAAAACTTCGATCAGGTCGTGAGCGACAACGAATTCCTGCTGATCGACTTCTGGGCTTCCTGGTGTGGTCCGTGTCGGCAGTTCGCGCCGGTCTACGACTCGGCTTCCGAGCGCCACCCCGACCTGGTCTTCGCCAAGGTCGACACGGAGGCACAGCAGGAGCTGGCGGCGGCTTTCGAGATCCGTTCCATCCCCACGCTGATGATCGTCCGCGACAACGTCGCGGTCTTCTCCCAGCCCGGTGCGCTTCCGGAGGCGGCCCTGGAGGACGTCATCGGACAGGCGCGCAACCTGGACATGGACGAGGTGCGCAAGTCCGTGGAGGAGCAGAAGCAGGCACAGCAGCAGGAGCGGCAGTAGTCCCTGAGCCCGTGCGGCAGACGTGAGGAAGGCCCGGCCGGACGGCCGGGCCTTTGTCATACGGAACAGCCTTCAGCCCGTCCCGCGGTCCCCGCCCGTGCCTCCGGTGCCCGGTGCCCGCTCCGCGATCCTGGCCGTGAGCCCGTAGTCGAGTTCGGAACCGTCGACCAGCAGGGCGGCGACGGTGTGCGTGGCCGGGTTGATGTCCGCGGCCATGCCCTCTCCCTCGTAGCGGGGGTATCCGGACGCCCCGGTGTCCCCCGTGGCGTCGACCACCGCCGAGCGGATCGCGGCACCCGGCTCCGGCGCGGGGGCGGATCCCTGTGGTTCCGCGAACAGCAGGATCTCGTAGCTCTGCGGATGGCTCATGGGCATGACGCTAGGCATCCGGGCCGGGTCCCGCAATCGTGAACGGCGCCAAGGCCGCCGTCGCGCCCCGTCCGTCGGACTCGCGTGCGAACGCTCCGGCGGCAGGCAGCGGCACTGCCCGCGGCCGGCCGGGGCACCGCCCTGGAACGCGCGTCAGCGCCCGGCGAGTACAGGCCAGATTCCCGGATCCTCGAAGTTCAGCGCCCACAGCGCCGTGTTGGTGACGCCGTGCTTGCGCAGCACGGGCAGGTGGGTGGCGACCCCCCGTGCGTCCTGGTACCAGACCTCGCGGGCTTCGTCGCCGTCGTCGTAGGTGAAGTACGGCGTACCCGAGACCGCGTCGAAGCGGTACGGGGCGCCCCGTTCGGCGCGCAGCGCTTCGGCCTGCTTCCACGTGACGTGTTTCGTGGGTGCCGTACCGGTGCCGTCGGCGGGCCAGTCCCAGCCGTAGGCGGGCAGGCCCATCTCCAGCCGGCCGGCCGGGACGACGGCCGTGGCACGGGTCAGGATGTCGTCGTACCAGCGGGTATCGGCGAGCGGGCCCGGGTCGCCGCCGGACCAGTGCAGGTTGTAGCCCATGATGCGGATCCGGTCGGCGACACGCCCGAGTGCGGCGTAGTCCCAGATGCGTCCGGTCGTCGCGGTCCGGGGGAAGACCGTGATCACGCACTCCTTGGCGAGCCTGTGGAGGCGGCCGCAGAGGTCCGTCGCCAGAGCGGTGAACCCGTCGCGCACCGAGGCGTAGGTGGCGTCGCCCGTCGTGGCGATGGACTCGTAGTCGAGGTCGAGGCCGTCGTAGTCGCGGGTGGCGAGGGTGCGCATGAGCGCGTCGGCGTGCTCGGTGCGCCGGGCGGGGCTGGTGAGGATCGCCGCCAGGTCGCCGGACTTCATCGTCTCCATGACCGTCGGGACGACCTTGATCCCGGCCCGGTGCAGTCCGTCGATGACCCGCCGCTCACCGGCGCCCGGGTGGGAGTCGATCCGGTTCGCGGAGATCGCCTGGTACCAGAAGGGACTGACGGTGTGCAGCTGGTCGGCGTGGAGCAGGGCGTCCTGGTAGGCACCTTCCTGGTCCCAGTAGGGAAGCCATCCCGACACCGTACGGGGTGAGGGTTCGGCGGATCCGCCGGCCGTCCCTGAGGCTTTACCGGAGGTCGAGGTCGAGGTCGAGGCCGCGGAGGGCGGCGGCGCTGACACGGCGACAGGAACCGTCTGCAGCAGGGCCACCGCCAGGAGCCCGGTCGCGGTCACGGCGCGGGCCAGATGCGGGAGGACGGAAGAGGTGATCATGGGACCGAGCCTGCTGCCCTGTTCGCGGCCCCGCTCCGCGGACTGGGCCGTACAGGTTCTACGGTGTGGCGATGACGTTCCAGCAGGCGGGGGGCACGCTCCTCGCCGTGCAGTTGTCGAGCAAGCAGCACGAACGGGACCACGAATGGGTCGCGCTGGGCGCCGGCCCCTGGGACAGCTCCGGCCGGCCGTCCTGGGTGGATCTGGACCGCGTGCTGCGGGTGCACGAGGACGGGATGCGGCGCGAGGCGTGCGCTCTGGACCGGGACAGGTTCGACCTGGTCGCGGGGCGGCTGCGGGAACGCTACGGCTGGAGCTGACCCGCGAAGACCCGGGTGAAGGCGGCCCGGGTCGCGGAAGCCGGGTCCCGGTCCGGGATCCCGAAGACGATCTGCTCGAAGTGGCCGGCGAAGCGTCCTCCGTCGGCGAGCAGCGAGTGGAAGGCTCCGGCCACCTCGCCGGGATCGTTCATGAAGACACCGCAGCCCCAGGCGCCCAGCACCAGCCGGCGGTAGCCACGCGTGACGGCGACCTCGAACACCCGTTCGGCGCGGCGCGCCAGCGCGGCGGGTATCCCGGCGGCCAGCTCCGGTTCCCGGCGGCGGATGACTCCGGCGTTGGGTGCGGGCGAGGTGAGGAAACCGGCGGTGTACGGCGTGTCGAGGAGCCTCCCGCGGTCGTCGCGGAAGACGGGCACCCCGGGCGAGTGGATGACCCGGTCGGTGTAGAAGGCGCTGCGTTCCGCCCGGTGGTGCGCGTAGTACTCCGGGGCCCGGAGCAGGGTGGCGTGGAGCGCGGAGCCGCGGCACAGGGACTCCTCCTGGGCCTGTGCGCCGTTCAGGTAGCCGCCGCCCGGGTTGCGCGCGGAGGCGTAGTTCAGCACGGCGACCCTGCCCGGGGACCCGCCCGTCAGCCGGCGGGCGGCCTGCAGGCTCGTCTCCCCCGTCACCTCGAAGACCGGGACGCGGTCGGTGTCCACCACGGCCACGGGCACGGGCTCCGGGCCGTGCAGCCGCGTGCCGGACAGGGCCGCCGCGAGGGCACGCTCGATGGACACCTCGCGGCCCTCGGACGTGCGATAGCGCCCGGCCAGGACGATGTTCTCGGTCTCGCGCGCGATGCCGCGCAGTCGTGCGCTCATGGGCGCGCCCCCGTGTGGTGCATACGGGGCATGCTGGTCGCGGTGGCGGCATGGAGGCAAGCGGTTTTCACGGCGCGGGGGCACCCTTGTGCGAACCCCCGGTAAGGGTTTGGGTGGAAGGAAGCACCCTCAGAGGAGGCCCAGCATGCCCCCGGACACTCTCGGCAAGCACGGTCCGCCCGTCGACGCGACGCCCCTCGGCGAGGAGGAGGCGGAGGATCTGCTCCGCGGCATATGCTTCAAGACGGGACCGCCCCGGACGGTCGGTGTGGAGTTGGAATGGCTCATCCACGACCGTGAGCACCCCGAGGCAGCCGTTTCACCCGAGCGCCTCCGCGCCGCCGCCGACGCTGCGCGCGCCACGCCGCTGGACGCGGCTCTGACCTTCGAACCGGGTGGCCAGCTGGAGCTCAGCTCCCAGCCCGCCGGCTCCCTCATGGACTGTGTCGTCACCACGGCGGCGGACCTCGCCTCCGTACGCGGCACCCTGGACCGCGCCGGACTGGTCCTGTCCGGTCTCGGGGTCGACCCGTGGCACCCTCCCCGGCGTCTGCTCCAGGAACCCCGCTATGCGGCCATGGAAGCGGCCCTCGACCGGTCGGGGCCGTCCGGCAGGGCGATGATGTGCACCTCCGCGTCCGTCCAGGTCTGCCTGGACGCCGGCGAGGAGGAGCCGGGCCCTCTCGGCTACGGGCGGCGCTGGCAGCTCGCGCACCTGCTGGGTGCCGTGCTGGTGGCGGCCTTCGCCAATTCGCCCTTCCGGGAGGGCCGGCGCAGCGGCTGGCGCTCGACGCGGCAGGCCCTGTGGGCGGATCTCGACCCGGACAGGTCGCTGGCACCGCGGAGCCGCCTCGGGCCGCGCCACGCCTGGACCGCGCACGCGCTCGACACGCCCGTGATGTGCATCCGGGAGGACGGCGCCCCGTGGGGCGTACCGGTCGGGCTGACGTTCCGGGAGTGGATCCGGGGCGGCGGCCCCCGGCCCCCGGTCCGGGCCGACCTCGACTACCACCTCACGACCCTGTTCCCGCCGGTGCGCCCGCGTGGGCACCTGGAGCTCCGCATGATCGACGCCCAGTCCGGCACCGACGGATGGCTCGTGCCGCTGGCCGTCACCACCGCGCTGTTCGACGACCCGGAGGCGGCGGAGACCGTGTACCGGACCGTGAAGCCGCTGGCCGAGACGGCGGGCCCCGCTGCGGCGCCCCGCAATCCGCTCTGGACCGCAGCGGCCCGCGACGGCCTGAGCGACCCGGAACTCGCCGCGGCCGCAGCAGCGTGCTTCGCGACGGCGCTGGAGGCGCTGCCGCGGATGGGCGCCGACGCCCACGTCATCGACACGGTGGCGGCCTTCGACGACCGCTACACGGCCCGCGGCCGCTGTCCGGCCGACGATCTGGCCGACCCCTCACACGCACCTCACGGAAAGGGCCTGGTCCGATGACCGACACCCCCGCTCCGTCCACCGGCCGGGAGCACGACGCGGAGATACTGCGCGAGCGCGCCCTGGCAGCCCTTCTCACGGCCCGCGAGCGCACCGCCCTGCTCACCGACAGCGTCGACGACGACGAGCTGACCGCACAGCACTCCCCGCTGATGTCACCGCTGGTCTGGGACCTGGCCCACATCGGCAACCAGGAGGAGCTGTGGCTGCTGCGGGCCGTGGGAGGCCGGGAGGCCCTGCGCCCGGAGATCGACGGTCTGTACGACGCCTTCGAGCACTCCCGCGCCAGCCGCCCTTCGCTGCCCCTCCTCGCACCCGCCGAGGCCCGGACCTACGCCGCCGACGTGCGCGGCCGGGCCCTGGACATCCTCGGCGGTGCGCCGCTGCACGGCGGGGGCCGCCCCCTCGAACAGGCCGGCTTCGCCTTCGGCATGGTCGCCCAGCACGAACAGCAACACGACGAGACGATGCTGATCACCCATCAGCTGCGTACGGGGCCCGCGGTGCTCGGCGCGCCGGAGCCCCCGGCCCCCACCGACGCGGTCTCCCTGCCGCCCGAGGTCCTCGTCCCGGGAGGCCCGTTCACCATGGGCACCTCGACCGAGCCGTGGGCCCTGGACAACGAGAGGCCCGCCCACCGGCGCGAGGTGGCGGCGTTCCACATCGACACCGCCCCGGTCACCTGCGGCGCCTATCAGCGGTTCATCGAGGACGGCGGCTACACGGACGCCCGCTGGTGGGCTCCCGAGGGCTGGGACATGGTCCGCGAACACGACCTGGGAGCGCCCCTGTTCTGGCACCGTGACGCGGGCCAGTGGCTGCGCAGGCGCTTCGGGGTCACCGAGCCGGTGCCCGCGGACGAGCCGGTGCTCCATGTCAGCTGGTACGAGGCGGACGCCTACGCCCGCTGGGCCGGCAGGCGGCTGCCGACCGAGCCGGAGTGGGAGAAGGCCGCCCGTCACGACCCCGCCTCGGGCCGTTCGCTGCGCTACCCCTGGGGCGACGACGACCCGACCGCCGAGCGTGCCAACCTGGGCCAGCGCCACCTGCGGCCCGCCCCTGCGGGAGCGTACCCGGCCGGCCGGTCCCCGGCGGGTGCCGGCCAGCTGATCGGTGACGTGTGGGAGTGGACGTCGAGCGACTTCCTGCCCTACCCCGGCTTCGTGGCGTTCCCGTACCGCGAGTACTCCGAGGTGTTCTTCGGCCCCGGGCACAAGGTGCTGCGCGGGGGCTCGTTCGCCGTGGACCCGGTCGCCGTCCGTGGCACGTTCCGCAACTGGGACCTTCCCGTGCGACGTCAGATCTTCTCCGGTTTCCGGACCGCGAGGGATGTCTGATGTGCCGCCATATCGCTTACCTGGGACCCTCGGTGCTTCTGGGCGAGGTACTCGTCGCGCCCTCGCACGGGCTGGTGCGCCAGTCGTGGGAGCCTCGGCGCCAGCGGTCCGGGACGGTGAACGCCGACGGCTTCGGAGTCGGCTGGTACGCGGAGGAGGACCCCGTCCCCGGCCGCTACCGGCGCGCCGGGCCCGTCTGGGGCGACGAGACGTTCGCCGATCTCGCCCGCGTGGTGCGCAGCACCGCGCTGCTCGCCGCCGTGCGTGACGCGACGTTCGCCGGCGCCGACGGCGAGGCGGCCGCTGCGCCCTTCGCCGAGGGCCGCCTGCTGTTCAGCCACAACGGCGCCGTCCTGGGGTGGCCCGGCTCACTGGCGCCGCTGGCCGCCGCCCTGCCGCCCGAGCGGCTGCTGTCGCTGGCCGCGCGGAGCGACTCGGCACTGCTCTGGGCACTGGTGCTGCACCGGACGTCCCAGGGTGACGAGATAGGGCGGGCGGTCGCCGACACCGTTCTCGATGTCGCGGCCGCCGCCCCCGGCTCACGCCTCAATCTGCTGGTCACCGACGGTTCCACCGTCGTGGGGACCGCGTGGGGCGACTCACTCTGGTATCTGCACGACCCTGGCCACCGCACGGTGGTGGCCTCCGAGCCGTACGACGACGATCCCCACTGGCGTGAGGTTCCGGACCGCACACTGCTGGCCGCGACCCGTACCGACGTCCTCACGACCCCGCTCAAGGAGCCCTCTGCGTGAGTCCCTTCCTGCTGACCCGCACCCTGCCGGCGGACGCGACGGACGCGGCGCTGCGCGCCGACGTGCGCAGTGGTCTGACCGCGCACCCGAAGACGCTGCCCCCCAAGTGGTTCTACGACGCGCACGGCAGCGACCTGTTCGAGGAGATCACCCGGCTGGCCGAGTACTACCCGACGCGTTGTGAACGCGAGATCCTGATCGCCCGCGCCGGAGAGATCGCCGCCGCCTCCGGGGCCCGCACACTGGTCGAACTGGGCTCGGGCTCGTCGGAGAAGACCAGGCACCTCCTGGACGCACTGCCCGGACTCCACACCTACGTACCGGTCGACGTGAGCGAGAGCGCCCTCGCCGGCGCGGCCGAGGCGCTGCTGGCCGAGCGCCCCGGCCTCTCCGTGCACGCGCTCGTCGCCGACTTCACCCATGCCATCGACCTGCCCGACACCCCCGGTCCCCGGCTGGTGGTGTTCCTGGGGGGAACGCTCGGCAATCTGCTGCCCGGCGAGCGCGCCGTGTTCCTGCGCTCCGTGCGGGAGCGGCTGGCACCGGGTGACGGCCTGCTGCTCGGCACGGACCTGGTCAAGGACGAGGCGACCCTGGTGACGGCCTACGACGACGCGGCCGGGGTGACGGCCGCGTTCAACAAGAACGTCCTGACGGTGGTCAACCGCGAGCTCGGTGCGGACTTCCCGCCCGACGACTTCACCCATGTCGCCCTGTGGAACGCGGAACGCGAGTGGATCGAGATGCGGCTGCGTGCGCGCAGGGCGCTGACGGTGAAGATCCGGGACCTGGACCTGGTGGTGCAGTTCGAGGAGGGCGAGGAACTGCGCACGGAGGTCTCGGCGAAGTTCCGCGAGGAGGGGGTCCGCGCCGAGCTGGCGGCCGCCGGCATGCGGCTGGATCAGTGGTGGACGGACGAGGGCGGCAGGTTCGCGCTCTCGTTGGCGACCGCGGACTGAGCCCTGCGCGCCAGTGCCCGCCGGTCGGGCTCGCCGACCGCGGAGACCTGCGGCAGGACGTGGATCTCGGCGGTGAGCCCGGCGGCGGACACCACCCGCCACAGGGAGGCGGCGAGCGGGTCGTCCCCGACGAACGCGACGGCCCCCGCCGCGTCCGACCGCGGGGTCCGGTAGCCGATCCGGACGGGACGGACGACGGCGCCCGCGTCGAGCGCCGCCTGGAAGGCCGCGGGCCGGAACCGGCCTCCGGCGCCGCGGCCGCACCAGGTGCTGCCCTGCGGGAACACCGCCACCCGCGATCCGGCGCCCAGGGCTCCGGCGAGCGTGCGCACGGTGTCGGGCAGGGCGCGCAGCCGGTCCCGCTCGATGAACAGCGTGCCGGCGAGCGCGGCGACCGCCCCCAGGACCGGCCAGGACCGTATCTCGCTCTTGGCCAGCATCCGTGCGGGGAGCACGGCGGCGAGCAGCGGGACGTCCAGCCAGGACACGTGGTTGGCGACCACGAGCTCCCCGGCCGAAGGCCGCGCGGAAGGAACAGCAGCCCCGGTGACGCGCAGGCGTACGCCGAAGGCCCGCACCACCGCGCGCGCCCACCCGCGGATCAGCCGGTCGCGGTGCGCCTGGCGCAGGAGTAGTGCGGCGGGTGCGCAGAGCGCGCCGAGGAGGGTGACGGCGCAACCGGCGGCCAGCAGGGCGGCGGCGGCGAGGGGCGGCCGTACGGCGTCCTCGTGATACGCGCAGTCCCCCGGGGTGCAGGGCGCGACGGGCAGCCAGGCGCTCATCGCAGCGGGGCCAGTGAGAGGAAGTGGCGCAGGTAGCGGGGGTCGGTGCGGCGCATGGAGAGCAGGACGTACAGGTCCGCGACGCCGAAGTCGGGGTCGTGCGCGGGTGCGCCGCAGACCCAGGCGCCGAGGCGGAGGTAGCCGCGCAGCAGCGGCGGGAGTGCCGCCCGCCCGGCGGGCCCGCCACCGGGGTGGCCGGAGGTGTCCCAGAGGCGGTGGGGCGTGACCCAGTAGTCCTCGGGCGCCAGGTTGTGGGTCCGCACCGTGTCCCAGCTCCTGGCGGCGAGCGCGCCACCGTCCGCGAGGGGGACGGAGCAGCAGCCCGCCAGCCAGTTGTGGCCGGTGCGCTCCATGTAGCGGGCGAGTCCGGCCCAGATGAGGGCGATGACGGCACCGTCCCGGTGGGCGGGGTGGACGCAGGACCTGCCCACCTCGACGAGGTCGTCACGGATCGGCCGGAGCCTTCCGAGGTCGAACTCGCCCTCCGCGTAGAGGCCGCCGGCCCGCCGGGCTCCCTCGGGGGGCAGCAGCCGGTAGGTGGCGACGACGTCCCCCGTGGCGTTCTCCCGCACGAGCAGGTGGTCGCAGTGCGCGTCGAAGGCGTCGGCGTCCAGGCCGGGTTCGGGACTGTCGAGGCGGGCGCCGAGCTCCCCGGCGAACACCAGGTGGCGCAGGCGCTGTGCGGCCCGTACGTCCTCCGGGCCGGCGGCCAGACCGACGCTGTATCCGGAGGAGGTGCCGGTGGGGGCGGCCCGCCGGGGAGCGGGGACGACGGCGGGAGGGGCGGACAGGGGTGCGGCGTCGGGGAGGGTCGCGGGCGTGGAGAGGGGCAGCACGGTCATGGCGGTCTCCGGGGACGGATCGGCGAGGGCGGTTGCCGGGCCCTGGCGGGTGGTGCGACGGCCCGGCCCCCTACTTCTTCCGCGACCGGCTGGATTCGACGTGACCGCTGCGGGGATCCGGGATGTGCGACGGCTGAATCCCCGGGTCGCCCTCCGCACAGGCCCTGCGGTCAGCCGCTGATCAGTTGGGAGGTGATGCGGTCCGACGCCCTCTTGGCCTCTTCGGCCGGGTCGCCGCCCTGCAGCACCGCCGTCATGTACGGCTTGATCGGATTGTCCGCCTCCACTGCCGCCCAGTAGGGCGAATTGGGTGTGGCACGGCCCTGGGTGGCGCCCTCGGCCATGGCGGAGGTCCCCTCCTGTCCGGCGACGGCCCGGGCGAGCGAGGCCTTGTTGGGCACGTAGCTCATGGCGCGGGCGAGCTCCGTCTGCCACTTCTCGCCGGCGAGCGCCTTGACGACCTCGATGCCCTCGCCCCGCTGGTCGGCGCCGTCCGGAACGATGAGGTCGGAGCCTCCCGTGAAGACGGCACCCGGCTTCTCGGCGGTCTTCCCGGGGATCGGGAAATAGCCGAGCTTGCCCTTGAGGTCCGGGTTCCGCTGTTCGATGAGGGCGGCGCTGCCGGGCACGGAGACGATCTGTGCCACGTCCCCCTCCGCGAACACGTCGGTTTCCGGGGGCGTCTGTTCGTCGGCGTCCTTCGGCCCGTCACCGTAGGCCTGGAGCCGCTTGTAGAAGTCCATGCCCCGCAGGGCGGCGGGCGAGTCGAGGGCGCCCTGCCAGTCACCGCCGCCGTCGTCGGCCAGCTCTCCGCCCTCGTCCCAGATGAAGCCGGCGAGGACGTACCAGTTCTGTCCCGCGAGGTAGACGCCCTGCTCGGTCGCGGTGTCCAGCTTCTCGCTGACGTCCAGCCACTCCTCACGGGTCTCGGGAAGGTCCGTTATCCCCGCCTGCGCGAAGAGTTCCTTGTTGTAGATCACGACACGGTTCGCCGCGTACCAGGGGATTCCGTACTGTCCACCGCCGACCTTGCCCGGCTCGGCGAGTCCCGGCAGCCAGTCCTCGCCCCCCAGGTCACGCATCGACTCCAGGGTGAGGTCGCGCAGCTCGCCGGTCTCCGCGTACTGCGCGACCTGCGTGTTGCCGACCTCGATGACGTCGGGAGCGTCGTCGCCGTCGAGCGCCTTCAGGACTTTGGGGCCGATGCCGCCCCACTCCTGGAGCACGAACTCCAGTTCGACAGACGGGTGCTGCGCTTCGTAGGAGTCCTTGAAGCCGTCGAGGAACTCCTCGGAGGCGCTGCCCTTCATCAGCCACACGGTCACCTTGCTGCCACCGGCGTCCGAGCCGGGGAGGTGACCGCAGCCACTCAGCGCCACGGAGGATACGAGCGCGACGGCTCCGGCCAGCTTGCGGATCTTCACGGTGGTCACCTTCTGCGAGACGGCACGACAGCTCGACAGGACCCGGATGGGGGGACTGCGGGCGGCGCTCGCACGGGTGTGTGGGTCGGAGTTTGGTATGTACCAATGGCCCGGTCAAGCCCCGGCCGAGGGCGAGCCGGGATGCGGACACCTCGCGCGCGGACACGGAGTGAGGCACCGTGGAGGCAGGAAAGGAGACAATTGATGTCCAATCACACCTACCGGGTCACCGAGATCGTAGGAACCTCCGAGGAGGGCCTGGACGCGGCGATCCGTAACGGCGTCGCACGCGCCTCCGAAACTTTGCACAATCTCGACTGGTTCGAGATGACGCAGGTACGCGGACACATCGAGAACGGCCGTATCGCCCACTACCAGGTGGGCCTCAAGGTCGGCTTCCGGCTCGACGGCGACAGCTGAGGAACGGCCCCGGCCCGGCCGTCCCGGATCGCCGGCGGCCCGCACGGACTCGGCGTCGCCCACCGCCCGCACCCGAAGGCCCCCTTTCGCCGGGGGTCTTCACGTGCGGGCGGTGGGACGCGGGGCCGGGGCAGACGCAGGAGCCACCGGGAAGGACGACGGAAGGAGAGAGGATGACGGACCAGGACCTCGACGGGCGCCGCGTGCTGGCTATCGTGGCCAACTACGGCGTCGAGCAGGACGAACTCGTCCTGCCTGTGAGGCGGTTGCGGGAAGCGGGGGCGACCGTGGACGTCGCCGCGGTCTCCACGGACCCCATCCGGACGCTCGTGGGGGACAAGGATCCGGGAGAGACCGTCCGCCCCTCGTTCACCCTGGCCGACGCGGACCCGGCCGGCTACGACCTGCTGCTCGTGCCCGGCGGAACCCTCAACGCCGACACGCTCAGACTGCAGGACGCCACCACGGAGATCGTCCGGTCGTTCACCACGACCGGCCGGCCCGTGGCGGCCATCTGCCACGGACCCTGGGCGCTCGTCGAATCGGACGTGCTCAAGGGCAAGACCCTCACGTCGTACGCCTCGCTCCGGACGGACATCCGCAACGCGGGCGGCAGTTGGGTCGACGAACCCGTCGTCCGGGACGAGACCGGCGGCTGGGTCCTCATCACCTCGCGCGATCCGGACGATCTGCACGACTTCCTCGACGTGATCGGCAGGGAACTCGCTGCGGTCGACTCCTGACTCAGCGTCCGAGGGCCTTGCGCAGCTGCTCCTTGTTCATGGAGGAGCGGCCCTCGACCCCCCGCTTCCTGGCCTCCTCGTACAGCTGGTCCCTGGTGGGCCCCTGTGCTCCGCTGTGCGAGCGCTGCCCCCCGCGCTCGGAGGCCGACTTGGGGTCCCGGAGGGACGCCCGGCTCGCGGTGCGGGACTCACCGGAGCGGGCCCGCTCCTTGTTGACGGTACGGGCCGCGATCTCCTCGGCCCGTTCGGTGGAGGCGCCTCGCTTCTCCGAACGGGGCAGCGGTGCGGGCCATTCCCCGCGCGCCGGTCGCGGAACGTGGCCGTTCGAGATGCATACGGGGGCGGGCGCTGCTTCTCTGATGCTGTCCGCTCCCCCACAGATCCAGGAGTGATCATGAGCAGTGCAGGAGAGTCCGGTGGCCGCGTCCGGCAGCTGCGGGCCAAGGCGCAGGAGCTCAACGAAGCCGCGGACCGTGCCACCGATCCGGAACAGCGGCAGCGGCTCCAGGACAAGGCCCGCCGCCTGCGGGAGCAGAGCGAGCAGGAGAGCGCCATGACCGACCGCGGGATGGACCCGATGGTGTAGCGGGGGCATCCGCTCACCGCGGTGTTTCCCCTCGGCGCCGGGCGCGGGGCCAACGCTCCGCGCCCGGCGCCGGCCCGGGCCCCGGTTCGGCGGGCCCGCGCGCAGGCGTCCGCGCGCGGGCACGGGCGTGCGGGCGGGTACGCGCGTGCGAAAGGATCACGGCCGGAGCCGTACCCCGGCTGTCGAGCGAACGGAGCCGTGCCGCCGATGTCCACCCCCCATGACCCGTACGTCCGCGTGCGCGGCGCGCGCGAGCACAACCTCCGTGACGTGGACGTCGACATCCCGCGGGACACGCTGGTGGTCTTCACGGGCGTGTCGGGCTCGGGGAAGTCCTCCTTGGCGTTCGGGACGATCTACGCGGAGGCACAGCGCCGCTACTTCGAGTCGGTCGCCCCGTACGCGCGTCGGCTGATCCACCAGGTCGGGGCTCCGGACGTCGGCGAGATCACCGGGCTGCCGCCGGCGGTGTCCCTGGAACAGCGCCGGTCCGCGCCGGGCTCGCGTTCCTCGGTGGGTACGGTCACCACGCTCTCCAACTCGCTGCGCATGCTGTTCTCGCGCGCGGGCGACTATCCGCGGGGAGCCGGACGGCTGGACTCCGACGCCTTCTCCCCGAACACCGCCGCCGGAGCGTGCCCCGAATGCCACGGGCTGGGAAGGATCCACCGGACCACTGAACAACTCCTCGTTCCCGATCCTTCGTTGTCCATCCGGGAAGGGGCAGTCGCCGCCTGGCCGGGTGCCTGGCAGGGCAAGAACCTGCGCGATGTACTGGACGCCCTCGGACACGACATCGACCGGCCGTGGCGGGAGCTGGAGCCGGACGCCCGCGAATGGATCCTCTTCACCGACGAGCAGCCTGTGGTGACGGTCCATCCGGTACGCGACGCGGACCGGATCCAACGCCCTTACCAGGGCACCTACATGAGCGCCCGGCGCTATGTGATGCACACGTTCGCGGACTCGAGGAGCCGCACCCTGCGTGCGAGGGCCGAGCGCTTCCTGACGAGCACGCGCTGCCCCGTGTGCGAGGGCGGCCGGCTGCGCCCCGAGGCCCTGGCGGTGACGTTCGCGGGCCGGACCATCGCGGACCTCTTCGCCCTCCCCCTCACCGCCCTCACCGAGGTGCTGCTCGCCGAGGGCGGGGCCAACGACACGGCCCGGCTGCTGACCGCCGACCTGCTGGCCCGGATCGGGCCCGTCACGGAACTCGGCCTCGGCTACCTCAGCCTCGACCGCACGGCACCCACCCTGTCCTCGGGCGAGTTGCAGCGGCTGCGGCTCGCCACACAGCTCCGTTCGGGCCTCTTCGGCGTCGTCTACGTCCTGGACGAGCCGTCGGCGGGCCTCCATCCCGCCGATACGGAGGCGCTGCTCGGCGTACTCGGCCGGCTCAGGGAGGCGGGGAACTCGGTGTTCGTGGTGGAGCACCAGATGGACGTGGTGCGCCAGGCCGACTGGCTGGTGGACGTGGGCCCGCAGGCCGGCGAGCACGGTGGCCGGGTGCTGCACAGCGGCCCCCCGGCGGACCTCGCCGGGATCGCCGAGTCCGCGACGCGGCGGTTCCTCTTCGGCGAGGACCCCGCGCCGGTACGGGAGCCGCGTACTCCGTCCGGAAGCATCACCCTGCGCGGGGTGGACCTCAACAACGTGCGCGACGTCGACGCCGTGTTCCCGCTCGGCGTCCTGACCGCGGTCACCGGGGTCTCCGGGTCGGGCAAGTCGACGCTCGTGGGGCAGGTCCTGGCGGGCGTGCTCGCCGACCGGCGGCCCGCGGAGGCGGCGGAGCGGACCGAAGCCTCCGGGACGCCCGCCGGGGCACAGGGGTGCGCGTCGGCTGAGGGCCTGGACGCGGTGGACCGGCTCGTCCAGGTCGACCAGAAGCCCATCGGCCGCACGCCCAGGTCCAACCTCGCCACGTACACCGGGCTCTTCGACGTCGTCCGCAGACTCTTCGCGGGTACGGAGACGGCCAGGTCCCGGGGCTACCGGGCGGGCAGGTTCTCCTTCAACGTGGCCGGAGGCCGGTGCGAGACCTGCCAGGGCGAGGGGTTCGTCTCCGTCGAGCTGCTGTTCCTGCCGAGCACCTACGCCCCCTGCCCGGACTGTCACGGCGCGCGCTACAACCCGCGGACGCTGGAGGTCACCCTGCACGGTCTGACCATCGCCGGGGTGCTCGACCTGACGGTGGAGGCGGCTGCGGGATTCCTCGCCGGCACTCCGGCGGCCGAGCGCAGCCTGCGGGCGTTGCTCGACGTGGGACTCGGCTATCTGCGGCTCGGTCAGCCGGCGACGGAGCTTTCGGGCGGTGAGGCCCAGCGCATCAAGCTCGCCTCAGAGCTGCAGCGCGCCCGGCGGGGGCACACGCTCTACCTGCTGGACGAGCCGACGACCGGGCTGCATCCCGCCGATGTGGAGGTGCTGATGCGGCAGTTGCACGGTCTGGTGGACTCCGGGAACAGCGTGGTCGTCGTGGAGCACGACATGACGGTGGTGGCCGGCGCGGACCATGTGATCGATCTGGGGCCCGGGGGCGGGGACCGGGGCGGCAGGATCGTCGCCACCGGCACCCCGCGGGAGGTCGCCCGTGCCGCGGGGAGCCGTACCGCCGCGTACCTGGCGAGGGCTCTGCGGACGGACGGGCTCCCCGCGGGGGCGTGAGGTGCCGGATCCCGTCGGGACCGTGCGGCGGATCAGCGGCGGACCTTGCGAGTGGCCCGCAGCCACTCCTTGTTCATCGCGGTGATCGACGGCAGCGGGATGCCCTTGGGGCAGGCCGTGGCGCATTCACCGGTGAGGGTGCAGCCGCCGAAACCCTCGTCGTCCATGGTGGCCACCATGTCGAGGACCCGCGTCTCGCGTTCGGGTGCGCCCTGCGGGAGGACGTTGAGGTGGTTGATCTTCGCCGAGGTGAAGAGCATCGCCGAGCCGTTCGGGCACGCGGCCACGCAGGCGCCGCACCCGATGCACTCTGCGTGCTCGAAGGCGGAGTCGGCGTCCGGCTTGGGCACCGGGGTGGCGTGCGCGTCCGGCGCCGTGCCGGTGGGCGCGGAGATGTAACCGCCGGCCTGGATGATCCGGTCGAAGGAGGACCGGTCGACGACCAGGTCCTTGACGACGGGGAAGGCCGAGGCCCGCCACGGCTCGATGTCGATCGTGTCGCCGTCGTCGAAGGACCGCATGTGGAGCTGACAGGTGGTGGTCCGCTCCGGGCCGTGGGCGTCGCCGTTGATGACGAGGCTGCACGCGCCGCAGATTCCCTCGCGGCAGTCGTGGTCGAAGGCGACGGGATCGTCCCCGCCGAGGATGAGCTCCTCGTTGAGGGTGTCGAGCATCTCCAGGAAGGACATGTCCTGGGAGATGCCGTCGACTTCGTAGGTGGCCATGGCGCCGGGCGCCTCGGCGTTCTGCTGGCGCCAGACGCGCAGGGTGAGCTTCATGCGTAGCTCCGCTGGGTGGGGTGGACGTACTCGAAGACGAGGTCTTCCTTGTGCAGGACGGGGGCGTCGCCGGTGGCGCTGAACTCCCAGGCCGCGGCGTAGGAGAACTCCTCGTCGCGGCGGGCGGCCTCCCCGTCCGGGGTCTGTGACTCCTCGCGGAAGTGGCCGCCGCAGGACTCGGCGCGGTGCAGCGCGTCGAGGCACATCAGCTCGGCGAGCTCCAGGTAGTCCACGACGCGGTTGGCCTTCTCCAGCGACTGGTTGAACTGCTCGCCGCTGCCGGGCACCTTGATGCGGCGCCAGAACTCCTCGCGGATCTCCGGGATGCGGTCGAGCGCCTTGCGGAGCCCTGCCTCGGTCCGGGCCATCCCGCAGAACTCCCACATGAGTTCACCGATCTCGCGGTGGAAGGAGTCCGGGGTGCGGTCCCCGTCGACGGCGAGGAGCAGGTTGAGCCGGTCCTCGGTCTCGGCGACGGCCTCGGCGACCGCGGGGTGACCGGGGTCGATCTCCTCGGCGTGGGGGTTGCGGGCCAGGTAGTCGTTGATGGTGGACGGCAGGACGAAGTAGCCGTCCGCGAGTCCCTGCATCAGCGCCGAGGCTCCGAGCCGGTTGGCTCCGTGGTCGGAGAAGTTGGCCTCGCCGATCGCGAAGAGGCCGGGAACCGTGGTCTGGAGGTCGTAGTCGACCCAGAGCCCGCCCATCGTGTAGTGGACGGCCGGATAGATCCGCATGGGCGTCTCGTACGGGTTCTCCGCGGTGATGCGGGCGTACATGTCGAAGAGGTTGCCGTACTTCTCCTCGACCGCCTTCCGGCCCATCCGTGCGATGGCTTCGGCGAAGTCGAGGTACACGCCCTGGCCGCCGGGTCCGACGCCCCGTCCCTCGTCGCAGACGTTCTTGGCGGCGCGCGAGGCGATGTCGCGGGGCACGAGGTTGCCGAAGGCCGGGTAGACGCGCTCCAGGTAGTAGTCGCGCTCGTCCTCGGGGATCTCGTTCGCGGGGCGGTCGTCGCCCTTGGCCTTGGGGACCCAGATGCGTCCGTCGTTGCGCAGGGACTCGCTCATGAGGGTCAGCTTCGACTGGTGGTCGCCGGTGCGCGGGATGCACGTGGGGTGGATCTGAGTGAAGCAGGGGTTGGCGAAGTAGGCACCGCGGCGGTGGGCCCGCCAGATGGCCGTGGCGTTGGAGTTCATGGCGTTCGTCGACAGGTAGAAGACGTTGCCGTAGCCGCCGCTGGCCAGGACGACCGCGTCGGCGAAGTAGGTGTCGATCTTCCCGGTGACGAGGTCGCGGGCCACGATGCCGCGCGCCTTGCCGTCGACGACGATCAGGTCGAGCATCTCCGTACGCGCGTGCAGCTCGACGTTGCCGGCCGCGATCTGCCGGGAGAGCGCCTGGTAGGCGCCGAGGAGGAGCTGCTGACCGGTCTGTCCGCGGGCGTAGAAGGTGCGGGAGACCTGGACTCCGCCGAAGGAGCGGTTGTCGAGGAGGCCGCCGTACTCACGGGCGAAGGGGACGCCCTGGGCGACGCACTGGTCGATGATCTCCACGGAGATCTCGGCCAGGCGGTGGACGTTGGACTCGCGGGCCCGGAAGTCGCCGCCCTTGACCGTGTCGTAGAAGAGCCGGTGCACCGAGTCGCCGTCGTTGCGGTAGTTCTTTGCCGCGTTGATACCGCCCTGCGCGGCGACGGAGTGGGCACGCCTCGGCGAGTCCTGGAAGCAGAACTGGACGACGTGGTAGCCCTGTTCGGCGAGCGTCGCGCCCGCCGAGCCGCCTGCCAGGCCCGTGCCCACGACGATGACGGTGTGCTTGCGGCGGTTGGCCGGGTTCACGAGCTTCGCCTCGAAGCGGCGGGTGTCCCAGCGGTCGGCGACCGGTCCGCCGGGCGCCTTGGCGTCGACGACGGGCTCACCGGTCGTGTAGTTCGTGTAGTCGCTCATGTCAGCTCACCACTCCGGTCATCACGGCGACGGGCACGGAGACGAAACCGGCCGTCAGCACCACTGCGAGGGCATTGGCGAGGGTCTTCAGGACGCGGTCCCTGGCCGCGCTGCCCACTCCGAGGGTCTGCGCCGCACTCCAGAATCCGTGCTGGACGTGCAGGCCGAGGGCGAGCACGGCGACGATGTAGACGACGTTGCCCCACCACGTCGAGAAGGTGTCGAGCACGTTCTGGTACGGGTGGCCCGACTGGAATCCGCCGGAGTGCACGGTGCCGGTCGTGAGGTCGAGGATGTGCCAGACGATGAAGAGCGCGAGGATGACGCCGCCGTAGCGCATGGTGCGCGTGGCGTAGCTCGCACGCGCCTTCCTGTGCACGTAGGCGGTCGGGCGGGCCCGGAGGTCGCGGCGGCTCAGCTGGTACGCGGAGACGGCGTGCAGGACGACGGCCGCGACGAGCACGACGCGGATGATCCACAGCGCCCACTCGTAGTGCAGGAAGGGCTCGCCGATGGTCCTGAGCCAGTGCGCGTAGTGGTTGAACTCGTCGGATCCGAAGAAGATCTTCAGGTTGCCCAGCATGTGGACGACCAGGTAGCCGAGCATGACCAGGCCGCTCACAGCCATGATCGTCTTCTTGCCGACGGACGAGTCCCAGAGCGTACGCGTCATGGACGGCCGTCGGTCCGCCCGCGTTGCCAATGCCATGGACTTGACGCTAGATCCGAAGGACACCATCAGTCCAAGACATGAAACGAGTCATATCCATAGGCATCCCCTATGGCATCGCCTATGGTCGTCCTCATGCACTTCCAGCAGCTCACCTATTTCGTCGCGGTGGCCGAGGCCAGGCACTTCACCCGGGCCGCCGAGGACGTGCACGTGTCGCAGCCCTCGCTCTCGCAGCAGATCAAGGCCCTGGAGAACGAACTGGGCGCCGAACTCTTCAGCCGGGCCCGCGGGAACATCGCGCTGACCGACGCGGGCGAGGCCCTGCTGCCGCTGGCCCGCAGGATTCTCGCGGACGCGGACACCGCACGGCACGAGGTGCAGGAGCTCGTGCAGCTGCGCCGGGGCCGGATCAGGCTCGGCGCCACACCGAGTGTCTGCACGGGCCTGCTGCCGGACGTGCTCCGCGCCTTCCACGACGCACACCCGGGAATCCGGCTGCTGATCGAGGAGGGGGGCTCCCACGACCTGGTGCGGCAACTGGCCCGCGGCGCCCTGGACCTCGCCCTGCTCGTCCTGCCGCTGCCCGCCGGATCACCGGCGCTGACCACGGTGGAGCTGCTGCACGAGGACCTCGTGGTGGTGTCGTCGGCCTCCCGCCCGGCACCGGGGCGCAGGGGCTCGGTGACCGTCGCCGACCTAGAGAACGAACCACTGGTGATGTTCCGGCACGGCTACGACCTCCGCGAGCTGACCGTCGCCGCCTGCCGCGCCGAGGGCTTCGAGCCGACGTTCACCGTCGAGGGCGGTGAGATGGACGCGGTCCTGGGGTTCGTGCGGGCCGGTCTCGGCATCGCGGTGGTGCCCCGCATGGTCGCCGTCCGGGCGGGCCAGGACCTGCGTACGACACCACTCGCCACCCCGTCGCTGCGGCGCACCATCGCCCTCGCGCACCGCAGCGACGTCGAACCGCCCCGTGCGGCGCGCGAGTTGCAGCGGATGCTGCTGGGATCGGAGCCTCCCGTCGCACCGACGGCCGCCGGCGGGCCGGGCCCGGCCGGCGGCTGAGGCACCGGCCCGTCAGACCGCGTCGGCCAGCAGCAGCGCGTGGATCGCGTCCGGAGCACCCGGACGCGCGTAGTACCAGCCCTGGGCGGTGTCGCAGCCCAGCTGTCGCAGCTGGTCCGCCTGGGCCCGGGTCTCGACCCCCTCGACCGTGACGGCGAGGTCCAGGCTGTGGGCGAGCGAGACGATGCCCTCGACGATCTTCAGATCGACGGGATCGGCCGGGTGGTGCTGCATGCCCCGGGTGAAGGAACGGTCCAGCTTCAGCACGCTCACCGGCAGCCGGCGCAGGTTCGCGAGGTTCGAATAGCCGGTGCCGAAGTCGTCCAGAGCGATGTCGACACCCATCTCGGCCAGCTGGCGCAGCGGCTTGAGCAGGTCGTCGTCGGCACCGATCAGCGCGGACTCGGTGACCTCCAGGCAGAGGGCACCCGGCTCCAGGCCGGACCGCTCCAGCACGTCCACGGTCTCGGCCACCAGCCGGGGATGATGCAGCTGCGTCGGCGAGAGGTTGACGTTGATCCGCAGGGGGCCGCCGTCGGTATGACGTTCCTGCCAGAAGTTCGCCTGCCGCACGGACTCCTCCAGCACCCATCGGCCGAGCGGCACGATCAGCCCCGTGTGCTCGGCGAGCGGGATGAACCGGTCCGGGCCGAGCACACCGTGCTGGGGGTGGCACCAGCGGACCAGCGCCTCCGCACCGTGCACGCTGCCGTCACCGAGGTGCACCAGCGGCTGGTACTCGATGAAGAACTCACCGCGGTCGAGCGCCGTGGGCAGGGCCGTGGTGAGCCCGTGCCGGGTGATGGCCCGGGCGTCGGCCTCGGCGTCGGCGAGCGCGAAGCGGTTCCCGCCCGCCGCCTTGGCCCGGTACATCGTGATGTCGGCGCTGCGCAGAACCTCCGCCGCGGTGCGTTCGCCCGAGGGGCCCTCGACCACGCCGACGGATCCCCGCACCGTCAGCTCCCTGCCGTCGAGGCGGATCGGAGTGGCGAGCGCCGAGAGGATGCGGCCGGCGAGCTCGTGCACCTCGTCCTGGGTGCGCGGGCCGGTCGTGAGGGCGACGAACTCGTCGCCGCCGAGCCGCGCCACCATCTCGCCGGGGGCGGTCGCGCAGCTCTGCAGCCTGTCGGCGACCTCGACCAGGAGCCGGTCCCCGGCCGCGTGGCCGAGGCTGTCGTTGATCGCCTTGAAGCCGTCCAGGTCGAGGTAGCAGAGCCCGAAGCGCATGCCGTCCCGCGGCGTGAGCGCCTTCTCCAGCCGCTCGAAGAACAGCGTGCGGTTGGGCAGACCAGTGAGCGCGTCGTGCGTGGCCTCGTAGCGCAGGCGGAGGTTGAGCAGCCGCCGCTCGGTCGTGTCCTCCAGCAGGGCGAGCTGGTACTGGGGCCGGCCCTCGGCGTCCCGCAGCAGGGACACGGTGAGGTTGGTCCACAGCACCGTGCCGTCGTTGCGGTAGTACGGCTTCTCGACGCTGTAGTGCTCGCGCTCGCCCCGCACCAGTTCGTCGTAGTACTTCCAGACGTGCGGCGAGTCCTCGGGGTGGACCCACTCGTTCACCTTGTGGCTGCGGACGTGGTTCTCCAGACCGCCGAACATCCTGGTGAGGGTGTCGTTGATCTCCAGGATGTTCCCTTCGAGATCGGCGATGCCGATTCCCACGGCGGCGTCCTTGAAGACCGCGCGGAAGCGCGCCTCGGTGGCGTGCAGGGCCTGCTCGGCGTGCGAGCGGGCGGTGAGGGCCGAGCGGGCGATCGCCTCCTGCTCGGCGAGCGTGCGCTCGCGCAGCGCCTGGCTGAAGCCGCCGGCGAGCGCGTGCTGGATGCGCGCGCAGCGTGCCCGGCTGTCCTCCGTCGACAGCTCCACCGGCCCGTTGCCCCCGCAGTAGAGCACCAGGTAGGAGTCGACGACACCGAGTGTGGAACTCAGCGCGTCGGGGTCCGTGCAGTGCGCGGCGACCAGCGAGGCTCCCACACCGTGTGCGGGCGTGGCGTCGAAGGCCCTCGCGTGCAGGATCCGGTTGAGCTCCCGGGCGAGCGGCAGCAGGTGTTCCTCGAACTCCGGCCGGGTCAGGGAGGTGGCCGTGGAGGGGAAGATCGCCCGGCTCCAGATGGTGGCGAATCTCCGGAGGCGGCCTTCGGGGCCGTCGGGTTCCGCGTCCGGCGTGCCGGACGACTGGGCGGGAATGCTCACGCCTTGCGTCCAACCCCGGCGAAGCCCGAGAAGGCGAAGGGGTCCTCCTGCGCGCGGGACCCGGGGGACTCGGGGCGCCAGTCGGGCATGGAGACCAGGCCGGGCTCGACCATCTCGTACCCCTCGAAGAAGCGGCTGCCCTCGGCGCGGGTCCGCATGACCAGCGGACTGCGGATGTTGCGGTAGACGCCGACCGTCCCGCCGGCCTCCTCCTCGGAGAGCGGGATTCCCTCGTACGAGGCGTGGGTGAGGACGAGCATGCTGCCGGGGGCGAGTGCCGCGCTCAGCTCCGCGACCGCACCGTAGGGATCGTCGGCGTCCTCGATGAAGTGCAGGACCGCGACCAGCAGCAACGCCACCGGCTTGTCGAAATCGAGAAGGGCGTTGATCTCCGGGTTCTCCAGGATCTCCTTGGGCGAGCGGAGATCCGCGGCGACGACGACCGCCCGTTCGTTGCCCTCCAGCACCGCCTGGCTGTGCGCGACCGCGACCGGGTCGTGGTCGACGTAGACGATCCGGGATTCCGGGTCGTCGGCCTGGGCGACCTCGTGCACATTGCCGAAGGTCGGGATACCGGAGCCTATGTCCAGGAACTGATTGACACCGGAAGCGGTGGCGTAGTGCACGGCCCGCCGCATAAAGGCGCGATTCGCCTGCATGACCTTGGGCAGACCCGGCATGAACTCCATGGCCTTGCGGGCCGCTTCCCTGTCCACCTCGAAATTGTGCGAACCGCCCAGGTAGAAGTCGTACATGCGAGACACGCTCGGCACCGAGATGTCAATGCCCTGCGGTGCCCAGGCGGGACGCTCCATCGATGTCTCCAACAAGTCGCCACGGCGATCCGGCCATGTTCATGGTCAGTGTTGACCAGAGGCTACTGATCGACCGCCAGGAGAGCGAGTGGAAACGGAAATTAGAGATCCGTTATTGGTCACACACCGCAGGCATGTGCGGCCGGTCCGTCGCTGCGCGTGCGCACGCGGCGACGGACCGGCACCACGGGGTCCTCCGGCGGCTACTTCGGGGCTCCGACGAGCTTCGCCTCGGGCGAGACGGCGTACCATGTTCCCCCGACGCCTTGGCCGTTGGTGTCCCCGGGCTTCGCGTCTCCGGAGAAGGTGTACACCGGCCAGCAGTCGATCGACTGCTGCTTGATGCCGTCGGGCCGGTTGAAGGTGACGAATCCCTTCGTGGTCACTCCGTCGACGTCATTCTTCGACACGGGACTGACGACCGGCCACTTCTCCAGGCAGTCACCCGTGCAGGCGGACTTCATCGGCCACGCCGAGTCCTTCTTGAAGCGGTAAACCGTCATTCCGCGCTTGTCCACCACGATGTCGCCGAGTTTCGGATCCTTGCGGACCGAAAGTCCCGCGAGGTCGGCCGGCTGACCGGCATCCGCTCCGTCCGCATTGGCCACCGCCTTCTTTCCGTCCGGCGCGGAGACGAACCAGGTGCCGCCGACGCCCTGGCCGTTGGTCTCCCCGGGGCCGGTGTCCTTCGCGTAGCGGTACATCGGCCAGCCGCCGACGGTGAGCTGCTTGGTGCCGTCGGCACGCGTCACCTCCCCGATGAGCCCGGCATCGGTGCCCGCGGCGGCCGTGGCGTTGCCGGCGGCCACCACCGGCCACGTCTTCGCACAGTCGCCCTCGCAATTCGACTTGGGCGGTTCGGCCGTGTCCTTGTCGAACCGGTAGAGCGTGAAGCCCTCGCTGTCGGTCAGCACCTCGCCGAGCTTCTTGCTGTCCCACACCGCGAGTTGGCCTGCCTCCTTGGGCGCGCTGTCCGCCCCCACGTCGGATCCGTAGCCGCCGTCCGAGCCGTAACCGCTGTCGGCCGGCGCCTGGGCGGCCGCGTTGCCCACCGGCTGGCCGTTGGGTGACGTGGGTCCCTGCTCCTGACCGCACGCCGTCGTCAGCGCCAGGAGGGCCGCCGCGGTCACCGCGAGAGAGGCGTTCCGCCAGGTATTCATGTCGACTCCCGTTGTCCTTCTGCCGTCCGGGACGCGAGTCCGCGCCTTTCGTGGCCCTAGGTACGGGCGGCCGGGGTCCAGGTGTTCAATACATCGCCGAGAAACTTTTGCCGGGCGCAAACGCGAATCGCCGAATGTCCCCACCATCAGGCGAATCACCTGCATCGGCCGCGTGTCCGACGGCTGCGGGGAACATGCTCCCCGGCGTGTACGGATCACGCATATGGCGGCTGACGGCAACCACCCTGCTCGTGCTGCTCGCCGTCCCGCCGCCCGCCTTCGGTGACGACTGCGCGGTGGCCTCCATCGGGCAGGGGGAGGACGGATCGTCCTTCGCCATCTCGGGCGGGGGGCGGTGCACGGCGATCATCGGCGAGCCCGAACCGGCTCCCCCTCCGCCACCCCCGCCTCCACCTCCCCCACCTCCCCCACCTCCTCCGCCTCCCCCACCGCCCGCACCCGAACCGCCCCCTCCACCCCCACCGCCACCACCACCGCCCGCACCCGAACCGCCCCCTCCACCCCCACCGCCACCACCACCGCCCGCACCCGAACCGCCCCCTCCACCCGCGCCGCCCCCGCCGCCTCCGAAGCCGAAACCGGAACCGCCACCACCACCGCCCAGCGCACGCCCCGCACCGCCGGCGCCGGTGGCGCTCCCCGCCTACCGCAAGCCACCCCGCAAGACACCACGGTCCGGACCGTCACTGGTGTCCCTCACCCTTCTGATCACCGCGCCGGCCGTCTTCGCCGTGGCCGTGCTGCGCCCCCGCTCCTCCCGCTGACCCACGAAGGGATCCCATGTCGGAATGGCTCGTTCTGACCATTGCCATGGCGTCGGCGTGTGCCGTCGTCCTGACCATCGCAGTCCTCAGCAATCGCCGGCTCGCCGACGACGACGACCCCTCCGAGACCCCGGACGTCATCGAGTACATGACGATGATGATCGGCGTGGTCTACGCGATCGTGCTCGGCCTCGCCATCGCCGGTGTCTGGGAGGGCCGCAGCGCCGCCCAGGAATCCGTACGCCTGGAGGCGCAGGCCCTGCACGAGGTCAGCGCCCGGTCGGCCGTCTACCCGGCCGAGGTCCGCGACCGTATCCGCAGCGACGTCGACGCCTACGTGGCCCATGTCGTGAGTGACGAATGGAGGTACATGACGGACCACGGCGCGCTCACCGAGGAGGGCACCAGACTGCTCGACCGGGTGCGTGCCGACGTCACCGAGTACAAGCCCCGCACCGACCACGAGGGGCAGGCCTACCAGCCGCTCGTGGACCAGGTGGCCGCCGTGGACGACGCCCGGGGATCACGGGGGCAGAACGCGGGCGCGACCATGCCGGGGGTCGTCTGGTTCGGCCTCATCACGGGAGCGCTGGTCACGGTCGGGCTGATCTTCACGCTCCAGATCCGCAGAACCTTCCGCGAACTGCTCCTGGCCGGCCTCTTCAGCGTCCTCATCGCCTTCCTGCTCTTCCTGATCTGGGACTTCGACGCTCCCTTCGGCCGGGGCATCTCCGCGACGACCGCGCCGTTCGTCGACCTGTTCCCCCACGCCACGGGGGGATAGGCCCGCGCCGGACCCCACCACCCCACCCCGCCCCGCTCCCCCGGCCCGGTCCGCCGGCCGGGGGACAAGGCTGCCCCATTCGCCCGACCCCGATCGCGGGTGATATGCGGCGCTTCTACCGTTTCGGGCATCGAGGTGCATTTCTCATACCTCGCGGAAACCCGTTCCGCGGCTGCCCCTCGGGACCCGGAGGATTCACCATGCGCGCGATACGTGTCGCACCCGTCGCCCTGCTGGGCGCCGCCGCCTTCCTGTCGATGGCACCTGCCGCGTCGGCCGATTCGCTCACCGGCGGCACGTCCACCCCTTTCACTCCGACCATCACCCCGTCGACGGTCGCCCCCGGAGGCTCGGTCACCCTCGGCGCCATGGGCTGTGCCGGTGACGCGACCGCGTTCTCGGGTGTGTTCGACACGACGACCATCCCGCGGGGCCGGTCGGCGACCGCCATGGTCGACCGGGAGGCCAGGCGGGGCGCCGTCTACGAGGTGACCTTCCGCTGCGGGACGACCACCCGGTCGGCGAATCTGACGATTTCGGGCTCGACCACGCCCACGACCACGCCCACCACCAGCTCCACCGCGTCTCCCGCCGGAGTCCTGGGTGGCCTCGGCGGCAGCGTCGACACCATGGACCCCGCGGAGATCGCCGCCGGGTCGGCCCTGGTGGCGACGGCAGCGGCCGGCGCGGTCTACGTCCTGCGCAGGCGGCGCACCGGCAGTCAGCACTGACGGCACGGCGCCTGGTCCGAACGAACACACGACAGTCGCCCCGGGTCCTGGTCCAGGACTCGGGGCGACGGGCGTATCGGACCGGACGGGAGCTTCGACGCGTCAGATCGCCGCATTGCTCATCCGGCGACGGACGACGAAGACGGCACCACCCAGGGCCGCCGCGGCGACGAGACCGCCACCCACCTGCATCTCGACCGAGCTGGGCCCCATCGAACCGCCGAGACCGCCCTGCGCGCCGCGGGACGGGAGCACAGTGAAGCGGGCCGTGGCGACCGAGTCGTTCTGGCCTCCGCGGTTGCCGAGGTCATTGCCGCGGTCGCCACGGCCGTTGCCGTTTCCGTTGCCGCTGTCACCCCCGTTGCCACCATTGCCACCGTTGCCGCCGTTGCCGCCACCGAAGTTGTTGTCGCTGTTGTTGCACCGCACGGACAGGCTGTACTGCCCGGGCGTCGCGTCGTTCCGGATGTGCGCCGTGGCGTAACCGACGCGGCCCGGGGAGAGGTTCACCGTCGGGAAGGCGTTCGACCACACCCTGCCGCCGGAGCGGCCGCAGCCCTCCGCACTGACCTGCATCGTGGCGCCCTGGTGGACAGAGGACGGGTTGACGGTGACGTTGGTCGGGAAGTTGCTCGGGTTGCTGCCCGGGCCGCCCCCGGCGGCGGCCAGCGGGGCAGCCAGCCCGACCGCCGCGAACGCGGTCGCGGTCACCGCGAGAGTGCGTGAAGCACGCATCGTTGAACCTCCAGCGGGAAGCGCGCCCCGGAGTCCTGATTCTCCGGGATCTGTCGAATGAAACGCATCCCATGACGAACCATCACCACATACCGCAGTAGGCGCATTTCGGCATCGCTCGGCCCCGGGAGCCGACACGCCGCGTGGCGCAGCCGAAATCTGACGGACCCGCAGGTCACGGACCGTCAGACTTTTTATCCGCTCATTACTCCGAAGAGGAGTCGGTGCTGCTGGCCCCACCCGTTCGCCCTTCTCCGATAGCCGCCCCGGATCCCCCCGCCTAGCGTGGCGATGTCGCGACGAAGGGAGAACCATGGGCCGGGACCAGTGGGGCGGCGAGCGGATCAGGCACACACCGTGGGGCGCGATCGCCCTGGTGATGCTCACCGGGCTCGCGCTGATGCGCAACGGCGCGGAGACCTCACCCGGACCGCCGCAGCCCGCCGCCGCGGCCTCGGTGGCCGGTCCCCGGGACACGCCGCCGTCCGCCCCGGTCGACGGCGAACCGGTGCAGCCCCTGGCGTACGCCCCGGCCGAGCGCGTACAGATCCCCTCGATCCAGGTCGACGCCCCGATCGTGGACGTCAATCTGGACCCCGCCGGCTGGATCGAGGCACCCCCCGCCCAGGACTCCAATCTCGCCGGCTGGTACCAGAACGGCATCGCGCCCGGCCAGCGCGGAACCTCCGTCCTGGTCGGCCACGTGGACAACCTGGCCGGCCCCGCGGTCTTCTACGGGCTCGGCTCGCTCGGCAAGGGGCAGCACATCGAGGTGTCCCGCTACGACAACCGCACCGCCGTGTTCGAGATCTACGGCGTCGAGGTGTTCGCCAAGAACGACTTCCCCGGCCCCCGGGTGTACGGCGACACCGGGTACGCCGAGCTGCGCGTCATCACGTGCGGCGGGGGCTACACCAAGGCCGACGGCTACGACGGCAACGTGGTCGTGTTCGCCCGCCTGGTAGAGACGCGCTGACGGGTCCGGCACTCACCCCGCGCAGCCGCTCCGGGGACCCGTGGCCGCCGCGGACCGGGGCGGATCGCCGCGACTCCGGCCCCCACGGCGCACGCGGGGCGGGGACGCGAACGCGTCCGCCGCCGTGCGCCCGCGTTCAGACCCGCCGCGGGACCGTCAGGCGATAGCCCTTGTCGATGAGCGCGGGCAGGTACCGCCGCAGGGCGGCCACGCTCTGGGAGCGGTTGCCGCCCGCGTCGTGGGAGAGGACGACGACGCCCGGCGCCGCACCCCTCTTGACCCGGCGGACGATGGTGTCGGTTCCCGGCTCGGTCCAGTCCAGGGTGTCGACCGTCCAGGCCATCGGCTCCATGTCCATCGAGGCGCCGATCTCGAAGGAGTTGCGGTTCCAGGCACCGTACGGGGCGCGGTACCAGAGCGGTGGTGCGCCGAGCGTCTTCTCGATCACCTCGCTCGTGCTGCCCAGTTCCTTGCGGATACCGGCTCTCGACAGCTTCGGGATCAGCGGGTGGGACCAGGAGTGGTTGCCGACCACGTGGCCGTCGTCGGCCATCTCGCGGAGCAGATCACGGTTGTCGGCCGCCATCTCCCCGCACACGAAGAACATCGCGCGGACGTCGTACCGGCGCAGGATCGCCAGCACGTCCGGGGTGTACCGCGGGTCGGGGCCGTCGTCGAAGCTCAGGACCATGGCGTCGTCCCCCAGCTCGGGCAGCTCCTCGAAGGGCCGGGTGCGGACGGGCGGCGGCGCGGGCAGGAAGCGGGACGGACCGCCCGCGGTCATGGGCCGCAACCGGTACGCACGCGAGCCCGCCCGGGCACTCGCCGGGGGCCCCGCCGCCGGGGCCGGCAGCGGTTCGCCGCCCGGCCGGGCGGGGGTGCCCGCCGGATCCGCCGCGATCATGTGCACGGCCGTGGTGGCGCCCAGCGCGAGGGCGAGACGCAGCATGGTGCGACGGTCCACTGGAATCTGATCATGCTTCATGAACAACTGCTCGCACGGAGTTGTGCCCGTGCCGTTCGCCGACACCGGGGATGTCACGTTTTGCACCCGATGGATGCAGTGCACACGCGGTCGCCCCGGCAGTCCGTGCGTCCCGGTGGAGGCGGCGGCGGGGCGCGCGAGGGCAGCGGCTACCCTCGGGGCCGTGACAGAGCAGCGGGAAGACCGTTTCGAGCGCGGCACCGACGGCCCCAAGGTGATCGTCGCGGGCCTCGACGGTTCCGAATCCTCGATGCGGGCCGCGGCGTACGCCGCGGGCCTGGCACGCAGGCAGAACGCGTTGCTCGCCCTCGTCTACGTCCAGCCGGTGATGGCGGCCGGCGCCGCCCTGGGCGCGCCGGTCGCCGACGCCACCGGGGAGGTCGCGGAGGGACTGGTGCACGAGATCAGAACCGCGACCGAGCGGCTCAAGGACATATGGAACGTCCGCTGGGAGTTCCACACGTTCCGCGGCGATCCGTACAACGGACTCGTGACGGCGGCCGACGAGCTGAAGGCGGACGCCGTGGTGGTGAGCGCGTCGGAGTCCGCCGGGCACCGCTTCGTCGGGTCCGTCGCGGTGCGCCTCGTGAAGGCCGGGCGCTGGCCGGTCACCGTGGTGCCGTAGGGCCCGAGGCAGGCAGGTCCCGACCCGCCCGCAAGTCCGTCAGCGGCCCTCGACTAGTCCGTCCTGGGCCGCGCCGCGACTGAGCACGACGCGGCCGATGCGGTCGCGGATCGCACGCAGGTCGCCGCCTGACGGACCCGCCTCCGCGGATGCCGGGGCGAGGCCGACGACCCGGCCCGCCGCCGGGTCGAACCACTGCGGCAGGAATTCGGCCTTCTTCACGGTCCAGCGCTCCCCGGGTCTCACCGGTGGCGCGAAGGTGAAACGGCCCATGGAACTCTCCCCGGCGCGCGGGTCCGGCACCCCGTCGCGATCGGCCGCGGGACCGGTGATCTGGTTGCCCGTCCCGTAGACGATCCAGGTGCCGTTGACCTTCTCGTACGCCTGCGGGACGTGCGCGGTGCCGAGGATCAGGTCGATGTCGGGACGTCCGCCGGTGACGGAGGCCGTCAGCGCGCGGCCGAGGGCGCGCTGGGCGTCGTCTGGTGCCTCCTGCCACTCGGTGCCCCAGTCCAGGGAGACGACCACCACGTCGGCACCGCCTTCGCGGGCCCTCCTCGCGTCCGCGATGATGCGCGCCCTGTCGATCGGGGCGACCGCCCACGGCTGCACCGCCGGCGTCCGGGCATCCGAGGCGCCGTGGGTGTAGGCGAGATGGGCGACCTTCGCGGCGCCCTCGCCCCGTCCCGCCCTGAGCAGGGTGGGGCGGGACGCCTCGGCCGCCGAACGGGCGGACCCGGCATGGGCGATGCCCGCCGCGTCCAGGACGTCGAGTGTCCGTCCGACGCCTCGGGCGCCGTCGTCCAGGCTGTGGTCGGAGGCGGTGGAGCACGAGTCGAAGCCCGTGGCGCGCAGTGCCGTCGCGAGCTCCGGCGGCGATCTGAAGGAGGGGGCGCCGGTGTAGGGGCCTCCCTGTTGTCCGTAGACCGTCTCCATGTGACAGAGGGCCAGGTCCGCTTCCGAGACGGTCCGGGCGGTGCCCTTCAGCATCGGGCGGAAGTCGAAGCCCTGTCCGCCGGCGTCCTGAGCCGCCCGGTCGATGAGCGGGGTGTCGGGCAGGACGCCGCCGGCGGCCAGCAGCGTGAAGGCGCCGCCGCCGTCCGCTCCCCCGCCGCCGCCCGCACCGTTCGCGCCGTGCGCGGCGGTGAGATGACGGCCCGCGAAGCCGGGGGGTGTCGCGGGTGGCCCGGAGCAGGCCGTCGCGGTGGCGAGGAGGCCGGCGACGGCGATCGCCGCACTCGGTCGGATGCGCTTCGTCATCAGCACGACTCCCAGGTCGGAGAGTTTCAGCCACCCGACTACACATATATCCATACTGCCGAGTCAAGAACAAAGGTGACCAAGTACCTGAATCGGCCGTATCGGCGCCGAGTGACCGTTCACCGCACCACTCGCCGCTCCGTGCGACCGCTCGGCGCACACATCGGTGCACCGCCTGTTCCCCCGCGCCCCGATGCGTTCGTATACGCCAGGCGGGAGCGAGGCGTCAGGGGCCTCTTCGGGAAGGGACGTTCACCATGATCACTGCGACGACGGACGAACGGGCCCTCGCCCGGATGCAGCGCGAACACGGGCCCGCGCTCTTCCACTTCCTGCTGGGGCTGACCTTCGGTGACCGGCAGCGGGCGGAGGACCTGCTGCAGGAGACGCTCGTGCGCGCCTGGCAGCACCCCGAGGCCTTCGACGCGCCCTACGACTCGATGCGGCCGTGGCTCTTCACCGTCGCGCGGCGGCTGGCCATCGACGCGAGGCGGTCCCGCCAGGCACGGCCGGCCGAGGTCAGTGACGTGGTCCTGGAGACCGCGCCCGCCCGGGACAACACCGCCGAGGCCGCGGCCCGTTCGCTGGACGTGCGTGACGC
Organism: Streptomyces sp. NPDC001822; assembly: GCF_042892135.1. NCBI lineage: Bacteria > Bacillati > Actinomycetota > Actinomycetes > Kitasatosporales > Streptomycetaceae > Streptomyces > Streptomyces sp. NPDC001822. Next base: position 342,690 of record NZ_JBIATW010000001.1, on the reverse strand, counting down.
CGTCCGGACGCTGAGCCCGGAGCACCGCGCGGTGCTCGTGCAGATCTACTTCCGCGGGCTCAGCGTGGGCGAGACGGCGCTGGCCCTCGGGATACCGGCCGGCACCGTCAAGTCCCGTTCGTACTACGCGCTGCGCGTCCTGTCGCGGAACCTTCCCGGCTATTCGAGCAGATCCTCCTCGTCGGCCAGCCCCAGCAGGGACGCCGCCTCCGCGACCTCCACATAGGCGGCCGCGCACACCGCGCACGTCTGGAGGTGCGCGGCGACCGAAGCGGTCTCGCCTGCGGCCAGGGCATCGAGCACATAGGCGCCCAGCGACTGCCGTACGTGCGGGTCGTCGCCGCGGTCGGCGTTCATCACACCTCCTGTCTCCCGACGGATCCTGCCCTTCTGCCCACGCGGGGCACGCGCCCCCGGTTCAATGCTGCGTGTGGCCGGTGCCGAGTAGACGAAAGAGGCGAGACGGGATGCGTCCCGATTACTGCGAAGAAACCGGCGGGGGCGGGCTGCCGGTCCCGATGGCGTGGATGTACTCCGAGTACATCGCCGACGAACTGCTCGTGACCGGTGACCTCATGGAGCCGGCCACCCTGGAGTTCCGGGCGGGGCGCGACGCGCTCGCCCTCACGATCTTCCTCTCCGACGGCGCGGCGGCCGAGGAACTGCCCGCCGTACGGGTGGACGAGCTGCGGCTGCTCACCGCGTACGGCGCGCCGTGGCGCAGGTGGGTCTGCGCCCGGCTGGAGGCCCTGGAGCGGACCACCCCCGCCGACGGGCCGGCCGACCCCGACCTGGTGATGGCACGGGCGGCCTGGCGGTGGCTGGAGGAGACCGAACTGCTGGCCGCGGACCTCGACGCCATCGGTGCGCAGCCGTGGGAGCCGCTGGGCACCGAGGACGGCGAGGCGCAGGTCTGGACGCCGGCCTGGCAGCTGGGGCTGCCCCTCGGGCATCTGGCCGTCCATCTGTACTGAGACGCCGGACAGGCCCGGGGACCGGCCAACCGACGGATCACGAACCGTGCACGCCCGCGCGGTACTTGGGCAGTCGCAGCGTGATCCTCATGCCGGCGCCGACGCCCGTCTCGATGACGAGCCCGTAGTCGTCGCCGTACACCTGACGCAGCCGCTCGTCCACGTTGAGCAGGCCGACTCCGCTGGATGTGCCGCCCTCGCCGCGCAGGATCTTCCGCAGCCGCTCCGGATCCATCCCCGCCCCGTCGTCCTCGATGACCACCTCGGCCTCGGCGCCCGCGTCCAGCGCGCTGATCGTGATGCGGATCGGAGCGTCCGCGGCACGGATCGCGCCGATCGCCCGCGGGTGGGTGACGGCCCCCTCCAGTCCGTGCTTGACCGCGTTCTCCACCAGCGGCTGGAGGCACAGGAAGGGCAGCGCGACGGGAAGCACCTCGGGGGCGACCTGGAGGGTGACGGACAGCCGGTCGCCGAACCGGGCCCGGACCAGGGCGAGGTACTGGTCGATGGAGTGCAGCTCGTCGGCCAGGGTGGTGAAGTCACCGTGCCTGCGGAACGAGTAGCGCGTGAAGTCGGCGAACTCCAGGAGGAGTTCACGCGCCTTCTCCGGATCGGTGCGGACGAACGAGGCGATGGCCGCCAGCGAGTTGAAGATGAAGTGCGGAGAGATCTGGGCACGCAGCGCCTTGATCTCCGCCTCGATGAGCTGCGTGCGCGACCGGTCGAGCTCGGCGAGTTCCAGCTGTACGCAGACCCAGCGGGCCACCTCTCCCGCAGCTCGGGCGAGTACCGCCGACTCCCGGGGCGCGTAGGCCACGAGGGTGCCGAGGACGCGGTGGTCGACCGTCAGGGGCACGGCGACGGCCCAGCGCAGAGGGCAGTCGACGTCACCGCAGTCGGTGTGGAAGGCGGTGTCGCGGCCGCTGGCCAGCAGGGCCTCGACGTGGTGCATCACGTCCTTGCCGTGGTGCTCGCCCTCCCCGTCCCACACGAGCACCCGGTCGCGGTCGGTCATGCAGAGGGCGTCGGTGCCCAGCAGTGAGCGCAGTCCCCGGGCGGAGCGGCGCGCACTCTCCTCCGTGAGCCCGGCGCGCAGCGGGGGCGCGGCGAGGGACGCGGTGTGCAGCGTCTCGAAGGTCGCGTGTTCGACGGGCGTGCCCACGTCGCTGGTGCGCACGGGGCGGGCGGTACGGCCCAGCAGGAATCCCGTGCCGAACAGGAGCAGCGCGAGCACCGCGATGACGGCGACCCCGGCCCCGGTCACCGGCCGCGTCCCGAGGTCAGCGTCTCGGGCAGGTGGAAGCGGGTCATGGCGGCGTTGGTGCCCGGCGGTATGCGCCCCGGCGTGGCGAGGGAGACGAGGACCATCGCGAGGAAGCCGACCGGTACGGACCACACGGCCGGCCAGGCCAGCAGGGCGTGCGGCCAGCCGGGCGGGCGCACCGCGCCGCTGACGGTGATGGCCACCGAGACCAGCGCGGAGCCGCCCCCGAGCAGCAGTCCGGCGATGGCGCCGGGCGGGGTGAGGCGCCGCCACCAGATGCCGAGGACGAGCAACGGGCAGAAGGAGGAGGCGGACACGGCGAAGGCCATGCCCACGGCGTCGGCCACCGGCACCCGGCTGACCAGCAGCGAGCCCGCCAGTGGGACCGCGATGGCCAGGACGGTGGCGAGCCGGAAGTGACGCACCCCCCGGGAGGGCAGGACGTCCTGGGTGATCACTCCGGCGACAGCCATGGTGAGTCCGGAGGCCGTGGACAGGAACGCCGCGAACGCCCCGCCCGCCAGGAGCGCGCCGAGCAGGTCGCCGCCGAGCCCGCCGATGACCCGGGCGGGCAGAAGCAGCACGGCGGCGTCGGCGTCCCCGCCGTGCAGGAGCTCGGGCGCGTACAGCCGCCCCAGGGCCCCGTAGACGGGGGGCAGCAGGTAGAACAGGCCGACCAGGGCGAGTACGGCGACGGTGGTGCGGCGGGCGTCGCGGCCGTTGGGGCTGGTGTAGAAGCGGACGACGACGTGGGGCAGCCCCATCGTGCCGAGGAAGGTCGCCACGATCAGCCCGTACGTCGCGTAGAGCGGATGGTCGGCCCGGAAGACGGAGATCTGCTCGTCGAAGGTCACAGGGGGACGGCCGTCGCCCTGCCAGGCGAGTACGAGGAAGATCGCGGGCACCAGGAGCGCGGTGAGCTTCAGCCAGTACTGGAAGACCTGCACGAAGGTGATCGACCGCATGCCCCCGGCCGCGACGGCGATCACGACGACCGAGGCGACGAGCACGTCGCCGAGCCAGCCGGGCGCCCCCGTGAGGGTCTTGAGGGTGAGTCCGGCGCCCTGGAGCTGCGGCACCAGGTACACCCAGCCCGCGCCCACGACGAAGACGCTCACCAGCCGGCGGACCTGGCGCGATTCGAGCCGCCCCTCCGCGAAGTCGGGCAGGGTGTACGCACCCGAGCGGCGCAGCGGCGCCGCGACGAAGACCAGCAGGACCAGATAGCCGGCGGTGTAGCCGACCGGGTACCAGAGCATGTCGGGGCCGTGCACGAGGACCAGGCCCGCGATGCCGAGGAAGGAGGCGGCGGAGAGGTACTCTCCGCTGATCGCCGCGGCGTTGAGGCGCGGCCGCACGGTCCGCGAGGCGACGTAGAAGTCCGAGGTCGTGCGGGAGATCCGCAGCCCGAAGCCGCCCACGAGGACGGTGGCCAGGACGACGAGGGCGACAGCGGCCACCGCCGCGGGGTGCCCGGGGGCGCTCACGGTGCGGGGCGGCCTTCCACGAGCCGGGCGAAGTCGCGCTCGTTGCGCTCCGCCCGGCGGACGTACCACCAGGCGGCCAGGGTCAGGGGCGGGTAGGTGGCGAATCCGAGCACCGCCCAGACGACGGTGTTGCTGTGCAGCGCCTCGAAGACGAGCGGCAGGGTTCCGGCGACGAGCGCGAGCACGGCGAAGGCGCTGAGTCCGGCCCGCAGCTGGCTGCGCATCAGCGACCGCACGTAGGCGCCGCCGAGCGCCGTGTGCTCGTCGATCTCCGACTGTGCGCGGTAGCGGGGCAGCGGACGCACCCGCCGGGGCTCGCCCGTGACCACCTCGCGCCGGGGCGTGCTCTCTGCGGACATGGGCCCGGAGTGTAGGCGGCACGGGGGCCGGCTGGGAAGGGGCCGGGTCCGGGTAGGGCCAGGTCAGCGGCCGGTCTGCCGCATGAGGAGGTCGCGCAGGGCGCGGCTGTGGCGACGGCTGACGGCGAGCTCGGCAGCCCCGACGCGGACGCTCATGCTGCCCGCGTCGAGCCGGAGTTCGTCGATGCGGTTCAGTGCCACGAGGTGGCGGCGGTGGATGCGGACGAAGCCCCGGGAGCGCCAGCGCTCCTCGAGGGTGGTGAGCGGTATACGGACGAGGTGGCTGCCCGTGGCGGTGTGCAGCCGGGCGTAGTCGCCCTGCGCTTCGGCGTACGCGATGTCGTCGACGGGCACGAAGCGGATGACTCCCCCGAGTTCCACCGCGATCTGGTCGGCCGCGGTGTCATGGACGGGGGCGGAGCGTTCGCCGACCTGTTCGGCGACGCGGCGTACGGCTTCGGCGAGCCGCTCGCGACGGACCGGCTTGAGGACGTAGTCGACCGCCTTGAGGTCGAAGGCGTGCACGGCGAAGCCCTCGTGCGCGGTGACGAAGACGATGAGCGGGGGCGCCGCGAAACCGGCCAGGAGCTGGGCCACGTCGAGTCCGGTCAGACCCGCCATGTGGATGTCGAGGAACACGACGTCGATAGCCGAGGGGTCGTCCGGTCCGGCGTCGACGGCGCCGCCGATGCGGCGCAGCGCCTCGGTCGCGCCGGTGGCACCCTCGGCGCTGCGGATGCGGGGGTCGGCGCGCAGGAGGTAGAGGAGTTCCTCCAGGGCGGGTTCTTCGTCGTCGACGGCGAGTACGCGCAGCATGAGGCCGGAGTTTAGGGCCTCTTGTCCGCATCGCACCCGGCTCGCGCCCTCCGGTGCCGGAGCCGTGATCCGCAGGGCGGGCACCACGTGCTGTCCGGGTGCGACGGCACGTGGTGTCCGGGTGCGACGGCTTGAATGATTTCCGGTCCCGTCGCGTACCTGAGTGCATGCGCGCCATCGACTCCCACCGCGACGCCGGAGCCTACGCACTCGGGGTGCTCGGGGCTGCCGACGCCTTTCGTTTCGAGGAGCACCTGACGCGGTGTTCCGTGTGTGCGGTCCAGCTGCGCGAGTTCGACGAGGTGGTGGACCGGCTGGTGGCCTACTCGTACCGGATGCCGGGCGGGGCCGCACGCGCCCCGGCCGTCGCGCGCGGGTCCCGGTGGCCGGGGCGCGTGCGCCGGCGGAGCTGACCGGGCGGGCTACTTGAGCAGCCGCGAGAGCCTGCGGTCCGCGAGGGGTTTCCCCCCGGTCTGACAGGTGGGGCAGTACTGCAGCGAGGAGTCGCTGAACGACACCTCCAGCACGGTGTCGCCGCAGACGGGGCAGGGCAGGCCGGTGCGGCCGTGGACGCGCATGCTGCCCTTCTTCTCGGCCTTGAGCCGGCCGGCCGCGACGCCCCGGGAGCGTTCGACGGCCTCCTGGAGCGTGGTGCGCATCGCGTGGTAGAGGTGGGTGATGTCGTCCTCGCCGAGGGACGTGGTGAGTCCGAAGGGCGACATCTTCGCGACGTGCAGGATCTCGTCGCTGTAGGCGTTGCCGATGCCCGCGATCAGCGACTGGTCGCGCAGGGCTCCCTTGAGCTGCCGGCGCCGGCCGCCGAGCACCACCGCGAACGCGTCCCGGTCGAAGGAGTCCGCGAGCGGGTCGGGGCCGAGCCGTGCGACGCCGGGGACGTCGGCGGGGTCGCGTACCAAGTGGACGGCGAGGCGCTTGGTGGTGCCCATCTCCGTCAGGTCGAACCCGTCGCCCCCGGCAAGCTGCACGCGCAGCGCGAGCGGTCCCTTGCCCGGCCGTGGCGGAGTGGCGGAGAATCCGTCCTTCCACTGCAACCAGCCGGCACGCGCGAGGTGGATGAGCAGGTGGAGGGGCCCGGCCGCGATGTCGAGGAACTTGCCGTGCCGGGTCACGGAGGTGACGGTGGATCCCTCCAGGTCCGTCGTCGGCGGGTCGTAGGTCTTCAGGACGCTGATCGCGAGCGGGAGGACACGGGCGATCTCCTTGCCGACCAGGTGGTCGTCCAGGAAGTCCCGCAGGGCTTCGACTTCCGGCAGTTCGGGCATGCCTCCAGCCTGCCGCAACGGGCGGGCGGACGCCCACCGGACCGTCCGTCGCCCCGCGGGCCGTGTCGCGTACGGCGGCGTCCCGGCGGACGGGGCGGGCGCGAGCCGGGAGCCGCGGCGCCAGGCGGTCAGGCGGTCAGGCGGGAGCGGGCACCGTAGGCAGGAGCGCCTGCAGTACGCGGAGTTCCTCGTGCACCGCGGCGGCCAGCCGGTCGAGGTCGGGGAGCGCCTTGCCGTCGGCCACGAGTCCGACCTGTACCCGGCCGCCGTAGGTGGAGAGCGCGACGGCGAGCGACTGGCCACGGGCCAGCGGCGCCATGGGGTAGACGGCGCGCAGGGGGCAGCCCCCGAGCGAGAGGGCCGACCGGGGCAGCGGCACGCTGGTGACGAGGACGTCGAAGAGCATCCGGGCCGCGTTCCCGGCGAGCGGCGCTCCGAACCGGTGGGCCAGCGCGGGCAGCTGATCGGCCAGCACGGCGACCGCGCCCGCCCCGCGCAGGGGCCCGGCCGCCTTGTTGCGGTCCATGCCCGTGCGTACGAGCCGCAGCCGCTCACGGGGGTCGGGTTCCCCGACGGGAAGCCCCAGGAGATAGGCGGAGAGCCGATTGCCCGTCGCGGCACCACCCGGCCGGCGCCGCGACACGGGCACGAGCGCGCGCGGATCCACGCCCGGGAGTGCCTCGCCGCGTTCCAGCATCCAGCGGCGGAGCGCGCCGGCGACCAGGGCGAGCAGGACGTCGTTGGCCGTGCCGCCCTCGGTGCGGCGGACGCGCTGCACGGTGTCGGCGTCGAGCTCGGCCGTGGCCAGGCGGCGCGTGCCGCTGGAGCGCGCGGTCAGGGCCGTGGACCCGCGGAGGTCGAGCCTGCTGGCCCGGACGACGGAGGCCCCGACGCCCAGTGCCCGGCGTACGTCGCCGAGCCTGTCCAGGGCGATCCCCGCGGCCTCCTGCGGACCGGGCAGCCACGAGCGGGGCGGCACGGGGTGGTGCCGGCGCCGGACCGCGCCCCGGCCTGCCGCGGCGGACGCGATCTGGTCGAAGATGCCCGCGCCGATGGCGACGGCCCGCATGCCGTCGGCGAGGGCGTGGTGCAGCTTGACGAGCACGGCGAACGGGCCGTCGCCCACACTGTCCAGCAGGTACATCTGCCAGGGCGGCAGGCCCCGTTCCAGCGGCTGTTCCATGAGCTCACCGGCGAGCCGCGTCGCCTGCGGCATGAAGTCGTCCCCGCTGAGCACGATCCGCTTGACGTGCCGGTGCACGTCGAAGTCCTTGTCGGTGAACCACGCGGCGCCCCCGACGGGCAGCAGGACATCGCGCACCCGCATGCGCAGCCGGGGGATGGCGGCAGCTCGGGTCCCGAGCAGTTCGAGCAGCTCCCGCGGTCGTGCGCCGGGGGCCGGCTCGAACACGGCCAGAGCGCCGAGGTGCATCGGATGGGCGTCGGTTTCGAGGTGCCAGAAAGCCAGATCAAGAGGTGCCAGGAGCTCGGTACTCAACGGGGCCTCGCGTCGTCGACAGCGGAACGTCGGGATCGAAGTCAATCCCTACAGGTCGGTTACGGTCAAGCATGAGCATGTTACGTACTGTTACAGTCTTTCGGCGCCCGGACGACAGCGCTACCGGTGCCCCTCGATGAGGAATTCGCACCACACGCACTTGCCATTGCCCCGGGACTCCACTCCCCAGACATCGGCCAGCCGGTCGACGAGCATGAGGCCGCGGCCCGAGACCCCGGACTCCCCCGCGTCCCGGCGGCGCGGCAGCGCACTGGAGCGGTCCTCGACGTCGACCCTGAGCCGCCGTTCGGGTCCGGTGAGCACGCGGATGGTGACGATGGCGCCGCCGTCGGTGTGCATCAGCGCGTTGGTGATCAGCTCGTCGGCGGCGAGTTCGACCTCGTCCGCGCGCTCCTTGGCGCCCCAGGCGCGCACAGCGGCGCGGATCATGTGGCGGCAGGAACTGAGGGCCTCCGGGTCGTTCTGCGCCACGTGCTGCTGGAGCCGGCCGCCCGGGTGCGGCGCGTGGGCGGCGTTGCGGCGCAGGAGCAGCACCGCCACGTCGTCCTCGCCGCCGCGCTCGTCGACGACCTCGCAGAGCCGGTCGGCCAGCTTCTGCAGGTCCTCGGGTCCGTCGGCCACGGTGGAGGCGAGCAGCCGCATGCCGTCGTCGAGGTCCGTCCCCGGCAGTTCCACCATGCCGTCGGTGTAGAGGATCATCGTCTGGCCCGGGTCCAGGTCGACGGTGCTGACCGGATACTCGAGCCGCCCGAACTCGGCGGAGAGCCCCAGCGGCAGCCCGCCGTCCACGGGCAGTTTGCGGCAACTGCCGTCCACGTCCCTGAGAGCGGGGTCGACATGACCGGCCCGGACCAGCTGGACCACCCCGGTGGTCAGGTCGGCCTCGGCGTAGGTGCAGGTGGCGAAGCGATCGGTGTCCAGCTCGTGGAGGAAGACGGAGGCCCGCGCCATCACCGTGGCCGGGCTGTGGCCCTCGGCGGCGTAGGCGCGCAGCACGATCCGGAGCTGGCCCATGACGGCCGCCGCATGGGTGTCGTGCCCCTGCACGTCGCCGATGACGGCACCGACCCGGCCGCCGGGGAGCGCGATGATGTCGTACCAGTCGCCGCCGATGTCGCGGCCCAGCCGGGCGGAGCGGTAGCGGACGGCGACCTGGGCCCCCGGGACCTCGGGGATGCGGCGCGGCAGCATCGCCTGCTGGAGGCCCTCCGCGAGGTCGTGCTCCTGCTCGTAGAGCATGGCCCGCTGGAGGCTCTGGGCGATCGAGCTGCCGAGGGCGACGAGCAGGTTCCTCTCGTCGGCCGTGAATCCGGCCTTGTCGCCGTAGAGGAGTCCGAGCGCCCCGATCGGGCGGGCCTGCGCGATCAGCGGCATGTACGCGGCGGCGGTGATCCCGAGGTGGCTGATGTGCGGCCAGAGGATCGGGTACGAGGTGGCGAAGTCGTCGGCGCTCTCGATGAAGCGGGGGGTGAGGGTGCGGATCACCTCACTCATCGGGTACGGCTCGTCCACCCGGGTGTAGCGGGTGCCCTGCACGAACGCCCCCTCGGGGCCGTCGGCCACGAGGTGGATCCGGCCGGACTCCAGCAGGCCCATGACGAGGCTGGTGGCCCCCAGGTTGGCGAGACCCCGGGAGCTCTTCAGCACCTCGGTCACGTCCTTGACCGTCCGTGCGTGGGCCAGGGCGGCCGTGGTGCCCTCGACGAGACTGGTCCGCCGCCGCCGCTCCTCGTCGACCGTACGCCGGGCGGTGGACTCGGCCAGTTCCTGGGTGGCGTCGCGGATGATGCCGATGATCCGGCGGGGCCGGCCGGTGCCGTCCCGGCGGATGAACCCCTGGGTGTGCGTCCAGCAGAGGGTTCCGTCACGGCGTTTGCGGCGGAAGTACGCCCCGTAGTTGCTGCGGCCGCTCTTCAGCGCCTGGGAGACCATTCCGTCGAGCCGGATCGCCTCGTCCGCCGGCATGCACTGCCCGAGCGTCGCCGGGTCGTCGTCGTACTCGTCGGCTCGCAGGTCGAACACGTCGAGGGCGGGCTCGTCCATGTGCATGAGGCCGCTGTCGAGGTCCCAGTCGAAGCTGCCCATTCGGTTCAGGGCGAGGCTGAGATCCGGGTGGGCGGGCCAGTCGTCCGGGAGTGACAGGGCACCCGCCCGATCATCCATATGCGCCACTCTGCCATTATTTGCCCGATTCCTCGACCGAGCGGCACTTGAACGAGTTCAGAACAAGCTCTACGCTCGGCAGCGAAGCGAATGAACGCGTTCAATTCGGTTCGGTGACGCGCTGGGGCTCACGCTCCATGCCCCGTTCGCCCGGCGCCGGCTCCCAGACCTCACCCGGACGGAAGGCGGAACCGCATGAGCACCCTGACCTACCCCGAGGTCGGAGCCACCCGGCTCGGCCCCCTCCCCGGCGGGTACCACCACCTGCACCACAGAGCGCCCGTCGGCAGCGGCAGGGCGGCGTTCGAGGCCGCCGGAACCACCGTCACAGAGTGGCGCATGCACCGGGCCGCCGGAGCGGGCGTGAACGCCTCCGCGGCCAGGGCGGCGGCCGGAGTCCTGGTCGACGTCTCCGCGGGCGTCGGACGGTTCCGCGTCATCGCTCCCTGCGAGGTCGTCTGGGCGGTGTACGAGAGCCACCGCATCGGCTTCGCCTACGGCACCCGCGCGCGGCACCCCGAACGCGGCGAGGAGAGCTTCGTCGTGGAGCTCGCGGACGACGGCACCGTCTGGTTCACCGTGACGGCGTTCTCGCGGCCCGCCCGCTGGTACGCACGGCTCGCCGGCCCGCTCGTGCCCCTCGCCCAGCGGTGGTACGCGCGGCGGCTCGGAAACGTGCTGCGCCGCTCCGTGTCGGCCGCCTGACGAAAGGGCGCGCGCCGGATACTGGGCGCGATGGAGTGGTTCACCGCCGAGGGCTACTGGCTGAGCAGGCTGGTCTTCCAGCGTGCCCTGGCCGCCGTGTATCTGGTCGCGTTCGCCGCCGCCGCGCTTCAGTTCCGGGCGCTGATCGGCTCCCGGGGCATGCTGCCCGTGCCCGATCTCCTGCGGAGCACGTCCTGGCGGGCCGCTCCGGGGCTGTTCCGGCTGCACTACTCCGACCGCTTCTTCGCCCTGGTGGCGTGGACGGGCGCCGCCGTGTCGCTCGCACTGCTCGCCGGGGCGGACGCGCATCTGCCCCTGGGCGCCGCGATGGCCCTGTGGGCGGTGCCCTGGGTGCTGTATCTGTCGATCGTCCAGGTCGGCCAGGTCTGGTACGGCTTCGGATGGGAATCGCTCCTGCTGGAGACCGGTTTCCTCGCCGTGTTCCTCGGCAACGCGGGCACGGCCGCACCGGTGCTGGTCCTCTGGCTCCTGCGCTGGCTGCTCTTCCGGGTGGAGTTCGGGGCGGGACTCATCAAGATCCGGGGCGACGAGTGCTGGCGACGGCTGACCTGTCTGGATTTCCATCACGAGACCCAGCCCATGCCGGGTCCGCTGAGCTGGTTCTTCCACCGGCTGCCGAGACCGGTACACCGGGCGGAGGCCGCGGCCAACCACCTGACCCAACTGGTGGTGCCGTTCCTGCTGTTCACCCCCCAGCCGGTGGCCGGCGGCGCCGCGGGCCTGATGGTGGTCACCCAGCTCTGGCTGGTCCTGTCGGGGAACTTCGCGTGGCTGAACTGGCTGACGATCGTGCTCGCCCTCGCGGCGGTCGACTGGTCACCGATCGCCGGCGCCCCTCCCGCGCAGGCCGCCCCACCACTCTGGTACGAGGTGGTGGTGTGCGGGGTCACCGCCCTCGTCGTACTGCTCAGCTACCGGCCGGCCCGCAACCTCGTCTCCCGTCGCCAGGCGATGAACCGGTCCTTCGACCCGCTGCACCTGGTCAACACCTACGGGGCTTTCGGGAGCATCAGCAGGATGCGGCTGGAGGTGGTGGTCGAGGGGACCCGCGAGCCCGTGGTCCACGAGGGGACGCTCTGGCTGGAATACGGCTTCCGCGGAAAGCCCGGCGACCCGCGCAGGCTTCCTCGCCAGTTCGCCCCGTACCACCTGCGGCTCGACTGGATGATGTGGTTCGCGGCGCTCTCCCCCGCCTACGCGCGCCCCTGGTTCGGGCCGTTCGTCGAGCGGCTGCTGCGGGGCGACCGCGACACGCTGCGCCTCCTGGGCCACAACCCGTTCCCGGAGGGGCCGCCGGCGCACATCCGGGCCAGGGTCTTCCACTACCGCTTCACGGACCGGCGGGAACTGCGCGCCACCGGGCGCTGGTGGGACCGGACCTACGTGCGCGACTTCATGCGGCCGATGGCCCGGCCGCTGCCGCTACGGCCGGACGACGGGCCGGCCTGACAGGGCTCCGGCCCCCGTCCGAGGACGGGGGCCGGAGCGAGCGCCGTGCGGGGCGACCACAGGGTCAGTCGATGCCGGGCAGGATGTGCGGCTCGGCGAGGTCGTCCTCGTATCCGGCCAGCCTGATCGGGGCGGACCGGGCCCAGACCTCGATGTTGCGGAGCTTCTCGGGCCGGCCGGTCCGCTCCCGGGCCGAATCGGCCGGGCGCGTCTCGCTCTTGGTCATCTCAGGTGTCACCGCGGACTCCTTCGTGTCGCGTATCCCCGGGGCGGTGGCGACGCTGCGGCTGTGAGAACCGTGTCGACCGCCCTCTGAGGGCAGGGGCAGAAACAGTTCGGTCGCGGTGGCGCCGGTACGGGGCGGGACGTCGGACTGCTTGAAGACCTGTCCCGGGACGGCCGAGGAAGATTTGTGGGTTCCTTGGTGGCGTCCGTTCCTCTCAGACTAACCAAATGAGCGGCATCCCGCTCGACAGAACGTGTGGCCTGGGTCACTTTCAGCCAACAGGAACAGCGGCGCCCCCGCAATCTCGGGGCGCCGCCGTGTTGCCCGTACACCCGCGTGACCTGCGGTGTCGAGGACACCGAGGGCACGGGAGGGGCCTGAAAGGCGGGAGGACCGGCAGGGATCGGAGTTGCCTGTGGGGACCTCAGGTCACCAGCCGGCGGGCGCGTAGTCCTTGAGGAAGCAGCCGTACAGCTCCTCGCCCTCTTCACCGCGGACGATCGGGTCGTAGACCCGCGCCGCACCGTCGACGAGGTCGAGGGGGGCGTGGAAGCCCTCCTCCGCGAGGCGCATCTTGTCGGGGTGCGGGCGCTCGTCCGTGATCCAGCCCGTGTCCACGGCCGTCATCAGGATGCGGTCCTTCTCGAACATCTCCTGGGCGCTGGTCCGGGTCAGCATGTTCAGCGCCGCCTTGGCCATGTTCGTGTGCGGGTGGCCCGCGCCCTTGTAACCGCGGCTGAACACGCCTTCCATGGCGGAGACGTTGACCACGTAGGCCCGCTTGGCCGCCGTCCTGGCCATCGCCGGGCGCAGCCGGCTGATCAGGATGAAGGGCGCCGTCGAGTTGCAGAGCTGCACCTCGAGGAGCTCGATCGGCTCGACCTCCTCGACGGTCTGGATCCAGCTGTTGGTGTCGTGCAGGTCAGGGACCAGACCACCCGCGTCGATCGCGGTGCCGGCCGCGATGCGCGCCGGCGAGGCGGACCCGGTGACCAGCGCGAGATCCGTGACGTCCTGGGCGCTGAGCCCCTGGCTCTCCTGCCGCGCCGCGGGCAGCGCCGCCACGCGGTCGACCGTGCCGCTGCCGAACGTCCCGATGACCTCGGCGGCGGGGAGCTCCCCCGGGGGCAGCGGCGCGGACTCGGCACCGAGCAGTTCGCTGTACGCCTGCGGGGAGCGGCGCACGGTCTGCGCGGCGTTGTTGATCAGGATGTCCAGCGGGCCCTCCGCGGCGACCGAGTCGGCGAGGGCGACGACCTGGGCCGGGTCGCGCAGGTCTATGCCGACGATCTTCAGGCGGTGGATCCAGTCGTCGCTGTCGGGCATCGCCTTGAAGCGGCGGATCGCGTCGTTGGGGAAGCGCGTGGTGATGGTGGTGTGCGCCCCGTCGCGCAGCAGCCGCAGCGCGATGTACATCCCGATCTTCGCCCGGCCGCCGGTGAGCAGGGCGCGCCGGCCCGTGAGGTCCGTGCGCGCGTCGCGCCGGTCCCGGTTCTCCTTGGCGCACGACTGGCAGAGCTGGTGGTAGAAGGCGTCCACCTCGACGTAGCGCGTCTTGCAGATGTAGCAGGACCGCGGGCGCTGGAGGATGCCCGCGATCTCGGCGGTGGCCGAGGAGGACGGGAGGACGCCCTGGGTCTCGTCGTCGATGCGTTCGGCGGAGCCGGTCGCCGTGGCCTCGGTGACGGCCTTGTCGTGCGCGGTCTTCGCGGCACGCCGCTCCTGGCGGCGGCGCTGCTTCACGGTGCGGTAGATGCCCGCGGTGGCCCGGCGCACGGCGACGGCGTCGGGGTGGTCCACCTCGATGGTGTTCAGCTCGTCCAGCACGCTCAGGCAGACGGCCAGCCTCTCCGGGTCGACACCGGGACCGAACTCGTCGGTACCGGGAGCGAGCTCCGGGCTGTCCTCTGTCACCGTCATTGCCGTTCCTCTGTCACTCGTCACTCGCGCCGCCGCCGGGCGTCGGCGGGGCTTCGGTGGGGAGGGGGTCCGGCGGGGAGCCGGTGGGGGCCGGCGCGCCACGGGCCGAATGCCCCGGTCAAGTCTGCCACGAGTCGGACCCTGTTCCGTTCGGCCGTCACCCCTTGCCCTCACTGACCGACAGCGGGGTCGCGATGTCCTCCAGGGACTTCTGCTCGGCCGCGACCGCGAAGAAGGAGGCGACCAGTCCGGCGGCGACCATGAGGGCGGCCCCGATACAGAACGCGAGGACCGTGTCGCCCACCACGCCGCTGCCGGTCAGGTCGGCGAAGACCAGCGGGCCCGTGATGCCGCCGGCGGCCGTGCCCACGGCATAGAAGAACGCGATGGCCATCGCCCGGGTCTCCATGGGGAAGATCTCACTGACGGTCAGGTAGGCGGAGCTGGCTCCCGCGGACGCGACGAACAGGACGAGGCACCAGCAGCCGGTCATGGTGACGGCGGTGAGCCGTCCCGCCCCGAACAGTCCCGCCGTCGCGAACAGCAGCAGGCCGGACAGGATGTAGGTCCCCGCGATCATCGGCTTGCGCCCGACGGTGTCGAAGAGGCGGCCGAGGAGGAGCGGCCCCAGGAAGTTGCAGAACGCGATGACCGCGAAGTAGTAGCCGGTGGTGCCGCTCGACACGTCGAAGAACGTCACCAGGATCGAGCCGAACCCGAAGGTGATGGCGTTGTAGAGGAAGGCCTGGCCGACGAAGAGGGAGAGCCCGAGGACCGCCCGCCTCGGATAGGAGCGGAAGACCGTACGCGCGATGAGGCCGAAGCCGATGCTCGTGCGCTGCCGGACGGTGATGGCGGGTTCCGCCTGCGGCAGGCGCGTCCCGGTCTCCTCCTCGACCTCGCGCTCCACCGCCCCGACGAGCTTCTCCGCCTCCTCGTCGCGCCCGTGGATGAACATCCAGCGCGGGCTCTCGGGGACGTGGCGGCGCACCAGGAGGATGACGAGACCGAGGACGACGCCGAGGGCGAAGGTGAGCCGCCAGCCGACGTCCTTCGGGAAGACGTCGGTGTCCAGCGCCACCACGGAGAGCAGGGAACCGGCCACCGCCCCGAGCCAGAAACTTCCGTTGATGATCAGGTCCACCCGGCCGCGGTACTTGCTGGGGATCAGTTCGTCGATGGCCGAGTTGATGGCCGCGTACTCCCCGCCGATGCCGAAACCGGTGAGGAAGCGGAAGAGGAAGAACCACCAGGCGGAGAAGGAGACCGCGGTGAGCGCGGTCGCCGCCAGATAGACGGCGAGGGTGATGAGGAACAGCTTCTTGCGGCCGAAGCGGTCGGTGAGCCAGCCGAAGACCAGAGCTCCGCTGCAGGCGCCCGCGACGTAGAGCGCGGCGGCGATGCCGGTGACCTGGGCACCGCTGATGGCCAGTCCGCTCCCCTCCTCGGAGAGCCTGCTGGCGATGTTCCCGACGACCGTGACCTCCAGCCCGTCGAGGATCCAGACGGTGCCGAGCCCGATGACGATCATCCAGTGCCACCGGGACCAGGGCAGCCGGTCCAGCCGCGCGGGAATCCTGGTCGTGACCGTCCTCTGTCCTGCCGCGCCGATATCGCTCACGGCCCCTCCTTCTGCTCTCCGGAAACACCACTGGTGCCCGGAATGAGGCGCTCCTCACACGCCGCCGCGAATCAGCCGGATCAAATCACCTCGAAATACACAGAATCGCTCCGCTCGATGGCAGCACCTGCCGTGGACGGTCCGAGGACGTGGGGCGCCGGAGAAAAACTTCGTGATCGGCAGGCATGAGATCGGCGAAGCCGGGCATGCGCGGATCACCACATCGGGTTCCAGGGAGGGCGACACCATGACGGCAGTGCGAACCACCGAAGCGATCGGCATGGCGGCGACGCAGTGCGACGAGGCGGACAAGGGTTCCGGCGCGGCCGCTCTCCCGTGGATCGAGGACGCCGGCAAAGTGGCCCCGCAGGACGCGCGCGCGATGTCGAAGCTCTTCTTCGACCGGCTGCAGTCCCTGGAGGAGGGGACCCACGAGTACCAGTACGCCCGCAACACCCTGATCGAGATGAATCTCTCACTGGTGCGCTTCGCCGCCTCGCGGTTCCGCAACCGGGGCGGGGACGACACCGAGGACATCATCCAGGTCGGCACCATCGGCCTGATCAAGGCGATCGACCGCTTCGACCTGTCGCGCGAGGTGGAGTTCGCCACGTTCGCGGTGCCGTACATCGTGGGTGAGATCAAGCGCTTCTTCCGGGACACCACCTGGTCCGTGCACGTGCCGCGACGACTGCAGGAACTGCGGGTCGAGCTGGCCAAGGCCAAGGAGCTCCTGTCGGGCAAGCTGGACCGCGACCCGGCGGTCGCCGAACTCGCCGCGCACCTGGACCTCTCGGAGGAGGAGATCATCGAGGGCCTGGTCGCGGCCAACGGCTACTCGGCCGGATCGCTCGACACCCCGAGTGCCGACAGCGAGTCGGGCAGCGACCAGCGCGCCTACGCCGAGCTGCTGGGCGAGGACGACCCGGCCATGGAGAGCGTCGAGAACCTGCACACACTGGCGCCGCTGCTGCAGCAGCTGGACGACCGTGAGCGCAGGATCGTCCAGATGCGCTTCGGCCTGGAGATGACCCAGGCCCAGATCGGCGCCGAACTGGGCGTCTCCCAGATGCACGTGTCCCGCCTCCTGAGCCGGATCGTGACCCGGCTGCGGGCCGGCATGAGCGTCGAAGCCTGATCCCGGGCGCACGTATCCGAATGACTGAGGCCCGGCCTGACGGCGGGCCTCAGTCACATATGCTTCCTGCCGAAACGGCCGTGGGTGTCCCGAGCCGTACGTCGGAGGGGGTGGAGTGTGACCGAGCCGTTGGACACCTCTGCGCGCGTGGGGGAACTCAGCCGGGTCCCCGAGCAGCAGCGGACGTCGGCCCCTGCCGACATGTCCGTCTGGGACATCGACGCGGCGCTCCTGCTGGTCGAGGACGACGCGGGTGACGCGCTCCTCGTCGAGGAGATGCTCAGCGACAGCGAGCTGGACGCCCCCCTCACCTGGTGCAAGACGCTGGCCGAGGCCCGGCGGTTCCTTATGGCCTGCCGCACTCCGGTCTGCGTCCTGCTGGACCTGCACCTGCCGGACGTGAACGGCCCGGACGCGGTCCGCCGGCTCGTCGAGTCGGCGCCCGACGCGGCGATCGTCGTACTGACCGGGATGGCCGAGTCGGGGACCGGACTGTCCGCGGTGGCGCACGGCGCCCAGGACTATCTCGTGAAGGGCCGGATCGACCCCGAGGCCCTCGGCCGCGCCGTCCGCTACGCCCTCCAGCGCAAGCACGCCGAGCGCTCGGCCGCCGCCATGCGGACCAGCAGGCTGATCGAGCAGGAGAACGCCCGGCTCGAACGCGCCCTGCTGCCGATTCCGGTCCTGCACGACGAAGGCTTCCGGGTAGCCGCCCGCTACGAGGCGGGGCGCGCCCACGGACTCCTCAGCGGTGACTTCTACGACGTGGTGCAGACCGCCGACGGTGCGGTGCACGCGGTGATCGGTGACGTGTCGGGCCACGGCGCCGCGGAGGCCGCGCTCGGGGTCTGCCTCCGGGTGGCGTGGCGTACTGCCGTGCTGACCGGGGTCAACCAGCTGGAGAAGATCGGCCTGCTGGAGAAGATACTCGTCGCCGAGCGCTCGGACCCCCACGTCTTCGCGACGGTGACCACGCTGGTGTTCCCGCCGAGCAGGGACCGTGTGTACATCGCGCGCGCCGGCCACCCCGGACTGCTCCTGCGGCGCGGCACGGACGTCGACTGGGTGGAGCCCGACATGGGCATGGCACTCGGACTGCTGCCCGGCGTGGGGCGCTGGACGATCACGGAGCTGGAACTGGCGCACGGCAGCGAGCTGGTCCTGTTCACCGACGGCCTGTTCGAGGGGCGCACGGGGCCCAAGTCACGACTGGGCGAGGAAGGACTTCTGGCGATGGCTTCGAAGAACGGGGCACTGGAACCGCGCGCGTTCGTGGACTCACTGGTCGCGGAGGCCACCGCCGGCGCGGCACCGTACGGCGGACTGGCGGACGACGTGGCCGTGCTCCATCTGGGCTGGAGGGCCACCTCATGACCGAGGGCAAGGCGCCGGGGACACGGCCCGGTCCGATAGCGCGGCTGTCGGTGCAGAACTGGGTCCATCTGATCCTCGCCGGTTTCGTGGTGGTGGTCTGCGGGTGCCTCGTCATCGGCGGGCTCGTCCTCTCCCGCATCTCCGACCGGACCACGGACCTGGTGGACCGCATCCAGCCGGCCCGCTCCTCCTCCTTCCAGTTGCAGAACTCGCTGCTCGACCAGGAGACCGGCGTCCGCGGTTACGCGCTCACCGGCGACCCGTCGTTCCTGGAGCCCTACAAGGCGGGCAGGCAGGCCGAGCGGGAGCGGCTGGCGAGGGTCCGCGCACTGGTCGACCACCAGCAGCCGTACACCGAGGACCTGGACCGGATCGCCGCGGCCGCCCGGGAATGGCGTACCCAGCACGCGGAGCCGCTCATCGCCGCCGTGCGCGCGAGCGGGCCGACCGCTGCGTCGTCCGGCCCGATCCTGCGGAGCAAGGCGGAGTTCGACGCCCTGCGCGTCCTCTACAGGGCCCAGCAGGGTCATCTGGACGAGGCGCGCGACAAGGCCCGTGCCGAACTCGGTGACGCGCGCACGACGCGCGATCGGGTCCTCGTCGCTCTCCTCGCCGGCTTCGTGCTGGCCGTCGTGTCCCTGAGCCTGCTGCTCCACCGCGTGGTGGGCCGCCCGCTGCACGCGCTGACCGCCGCGTCGAACCGTGTGCGGTCGGGTGCCTTCTCGAACAGGATCGAGGTGAGCGGCCCGTCGGACGTCAGGGCGGTGGCCGCCGCTGCCGAGGACATGCGCCGGCGCCTGGTGGCCGAGCTGGACGAGTCCCAGGAGCGGGAGACGCTGCTCGCCGAACAGACCGCGGAGCTGCGCCGGTCCAACTCCGAGCTGGAGCAGTTCGCCTACGTCGCCTCCCACGACCTGCAGGAGCCGCTGCGCAAGGTCGCGTCCTTCTGCCAGTTGCTGGAGAAGCGCTACAGCGCCGAGCTGGACGACCGTGCCAGGCAGTACATCGACTTCGCGGTCGACGGCGCCAAGCGGATGCAGGTGCTCATCAACGACCTGCTGACGTTCTCCCGGGTGGGCAGGGTGCAGCAGACCTGGAAGCCCGTGGACCTGGGGAGCTCCCTGGACCGGGCGATGTCCAACCTGACCTTGGCCATCGACGAGTCCGGGGCCACCGTGGTCCGCGAGGACCCGCTGCCGGAACTGCTCGGGGACTCCACGTCCCTCACCATGGTCTGGCAGAACCTCATCGGCAACGCGGTCAAGTTCCGCAGGCCCGACGTGCCGTGCAGGATCACGGTCGGGTGCGTGCGGGAGGACGAGAACTGGCACCTCACGGTGGCCGACAACGGCATCGGCATCGCGCCGGAGTTCGCCGACAAGGTGTTCATCATCTTCCAGCGGCTGCACGGCAGGGACGAGTACGAGGGCACCGGGATCGGACTGTCCCTCTGCCGTAAGATCGTCGAATTCCACGGGGGCCGGATCTGGCTGGACCCGGCACCCTCCGAGGGCACACTGATCCACTTCACCCTGCCCGTCCTTCCGGAGGCACCCACGCACACCACGGCGGAACTGCTGGCCCCCGCCGCACTGACCCCCCGGTCGGGAGACGCTCCGTGAACGATGCCGTGAAGCCCATCGAGGTCCTGCTCGTCGAGGACGACCCCGGCGACGAACTCATGACCCGCGAGGCCTTCGAGGACAACAAGATCCGCAACACCCTCCACGTGGTGCGCGACGGCCAGGAGGCGCTGGACTTCCTCTACCGCCAGGGCGAGTACGCCGACGCCCCGCGTCCGGACCTGGTGCTCCTCGACCTCAACCTGCCGAGGTACGACGGCAGGCAGGTACTGGAGCGGATCAAGACGGACCCCGAACTCGCGCTGATCCCCGTTGTGGTGCTCACCACGTCCTCGGCGGAGGAGGACATCCTGCGCAGCTACAAACTGCACGCCAACGCCTATGTCACCAAGCCGGTCGACCTGGAGCAGTTCATCGGCGCGGTGCGCCAGATCGACGACTTCTTCGTGAGCGTGGTACGGCTGCCGCCGCGTGCGTAAGATCTGGAGGGATCCCCCGGAGTGGGATCTCTCGACGCGGGTAGACGAACGGCGAGAAGAGGTCCACGACCTCCCCTGCGGCGCCTTGGCTGGAGCACATGAACGAACAGGCCACTTCACGGCCGGATGACGCCTGTCAGAAGTCGCCGTCCTCCGAGGTTCTGCTCACCGCCGAGGTGTTCGACGGTGAGCCGGGGTGCATCGCGCAGGCCCGCGCCCTCGCCGACCGCTTCCTCTCACGACTTGTCGCGGAGTGGCTCGCCGTCGTCGGTGAGCACACGCGAAGCGACCTGATGCTCGCGGTCAGCGAGCTCATCACCAACGCGGACCGCTACAGTCACGGCCCCTACCTGCTGGAGCTCGAGGGGAACGCCCGGCGCATCAGCGTCACCGTGTACGACACCAGCACGGCGCTCCCGGTCCTCTACTCCCCCGACCCCGGACGCCTCGGCGGCCACGGCATGGAGATCGTGGTCGCGCTCTGCGACCGTCTCACCGCCGAGCGGGTGCCCGTGGGCAAGCGCATCCGTGCCGAGTTCCAGCTCAGCACCTGAGGACGCCCCGCTTTCCCGGCTCGCACGCTGCGGATCACGGGATCCGGGGCGATTTGCGTAGGTTTCACATACTTGGTGCTACGGTGCGGCCGCACGGCGTCACCTCCCGCCGGAACTTCTGAGCCCTGGAGCCAGGAGGGATACCGTCGAGAGGAGGACCCAGGAGTGATGTACGTACTACTGGAGCAGTACGCCGAATCGCCGCCTCAGGGACGACGACGCGGCGGCTCCGACGGGACATCGTGGTGTACATGAGTTCCCTCGCGCTTTCCGTGCTGCTGTCACTGGTCTCCGCGGTCGCCTACGCGGCCGGCGCGATCGTCCAGGAGCGCGTGGCCGCGGCCGGCGGCAGCCGCCCGTACGCGCCGTTGCGCAACCGCGCGTGGTGGGTGGCCGTGGGGCTCAACGGCGTCGGTGCGCTGCTCCACGTGGTGGCACTGGCGTACGGACCGCTCAGCCTCGTACAGCCCCTCGGCGCGCTGACGATCGTCTTCGCCCTGCCCATGGCCGCGGTCTTCGTGCACCGCAGGGCCGGCCGCACGGCGTGGCGGGGTGCGGTGATGGCCACGGTGGGCCTGGCGGGTCTGCTGGCCCTGACGGGGAGTGCGGGGTCGCACTCCCTGGCCGGACCGGAACAGTTCATGCTGGCGGCGGGGACCGCGGGCGCCGTGGTCGTCGTGCTCGTCCTGGCCAAGGGGCTGCACCGGCCCATGCCGCGCAGCGTGGTGCTGGCCACGGGCGCGGGGATCGCCTTCGGCATGGCCTCGGTGTTCACGAAAACCGTGGCGGTGGAGTGGACCTCCGGGTCGGTGCGCTCCGGGCTCCCCACCCTGCTGGTGATCGCGGGACTCGCGGCCGCGGGGCTGCTGCTCTCCCAGGCCGCCTACCGGGGCGCGGGGCTCGCGGCGCCGCTTGCGACGGTCACCGTGGTCAACCCGGTGGTCGCCGCCGCGGTGGGCATCACCCTGTTCGGGGAGCAGTTCCGCTACGGCCTGACGGGAACCCTGCTCGCCCTGGCCTGCGGGGCACTGGCCGCGGCCGGCCTGGTGCTGCTGACCACGGAGCGGGTGGACCGGGAGCGGCGCTCGCCGGAGCCCGCGGAGACCGCGGAGACCCCTGTCGCCCGGGCCCCCGCGCCCGCGGAGAGCGGGACGCGTGCGCCCGAGCCGGCGGACGGCGAGGCGGAGGAGGCCGGCGTGCCGGCCGCGGTGAAGCTCCCGGAGCCGGCGAAGCCGTCGGCTCGCTCCGGCACGCATCTGCCGGACCCCTTTCCGGCCCCCACAGCGCTCTCCCTGCCGCTGACGCTCCCCCTGGACCACGGCAGCGGGCGTGTGGAGTTCACCGGGAGACGGCCCGCCGCCGGGGGCCGCTCGCCACGGGGTGACTTAGCGGACCCTGCAGGGGCCGTTCAGACGCTGACGCCGCCGGCCCTGAGGTAGGCGAGGGGGTCGACGTCGGAACCGTAGCCGGGACCGGTACGGATCTCGAAGTGCAGGTGCGGCCCCGTGCTGTTGCCGGTGGATCCCGAGCGCGCGATCCGCTGGCCACCGCTCACCTGCTGGCCCGCGCGGACGTGGAGCGAGGAGAGGTGGGCGTACTGGCTGTACCGGCCGTCGCCGTGCCGGATGACGATCTCGTAGCCGTACGCGCCCGCCCAGCCGGCCGAGACGACCTTGCCCGAGGCCACGGCCTTCACCGAGGTGCCGGTGGGTACGGGGAAGTCCACTCCCGTGTGATAGCCGCTCGACCACGAACCCGCCTGGTGGTACGGGGTCCCGGTCCGCGCCGCCACGGGGGCGGTCAGTCCGGAGTGCGCCCGGGCCGTCTTCTTCCCGCTGCGGGCCGCGGGTTCCGGGGCGGCCTTCCGCGCGGTCTTCGGGGCGGTCCTGGGTGCGGTCTTCTCGGTGGCTTTCTGCCTCGGGGGCGCCTTCTCGGCTGCGGCCTTCCGCTGCGGTGCGGCCGTGGCCCGCTCGGGAGCGGCCTGCGGCGTCCCGGCGACGTCGAGGGACAGCCGCTGGCCCGGGAGGATGAGGTCGGGATCGGAGCCGACCACCGCGCGGTTGGCGGCGTACAGACGCTGCCAGCCACCCCGCACGCGCTCGGCGGAGGCTATGCCGGAGAGGGAGTCCCCGCGCGCCACCGTGTACGAGTCGCGCTTGCCGGGGACCGAGGTCGGGGACGCCTTGGCCGCCGCGTCGCGGGCGGTCTCCGGTGGTGTCCCGGAAGCCTTGTCGCGCGCGGTCCCGACGCGTTCGGCGCCGGGGCGCGACTGCGGGTGGACGTCGGGGGCGTCGCCGCCCCGTTCCAGTCCCGCGCGCACCGAACAGGTGGGCCACGCCCCCGGGCCCTGCCCGTCGAGCACCTTCTCCGCGATGGCGATCTGCTGGCCCTTGGTGGCCAGATCAGCCCGGGGGGCGTAGGCCGTGCCGCCGTAGGCGGCCCAGGTCGACCGGGTGAACTGCAGTCCCCCGTAATGACCGTTGCCCGTGTTGATGTGCCAGTTCTCGGTCGCTTCGCAGGCGGCCACCTTCTCCCACACGTCGGTGGAGGCGGCGCCGGCCGAGGCGGCGGTGAGCAGCGGGAGCGCGATGCCCGCTCCTCCGGCCGTCACCGTGAGCGAGGCACGGTTGATGCGGCTGGGCTGGTATCTGCGGTGCCGTCCGTTCGCGGCCATGATCAGGCTCCCCCACTGGCAGTAGGACACGTCGCAAGCGGCCAACTTATGGGCAGGCAAAGGCCGGTGACAAGTGAACGGCCGGTTCCCGCTCCGCACGCGCCCCGGCGCACGACCCCCGCGGCCGAACGGCTTCACGAGGCCGTCGCCGACGGGCCCTCACGGGAGAGCGCTCTATCCGGGCGGCCGCCCGATGCTATAAATGCGCTCATGACGGATGCTCTGCGGCCGGCCGGTGCGGCGCCCACCCTGGAGGACGTGGCGAAGGCCGCGGGCGTCTCGCGCGCCACGGTCTCGCGGGTGATCAACGGCGTGCGCAACGTCGATCCGGCCATCCAGGAAGCGGTGCGGCAGGCGGTCTCCGTCACGGGTTACGCACCCAACCGCGCGGCCCGCTCCCTGGTCACCCGGCGCACGGACGCCATCGCCCTGGTGGTGTCGGGAGCGGGGGCCGATCCCGACGACGGGGACGGGACCGTGCCGGCTCCGGAGGGGTCCTTCACCGCCCAGGTGTTCGCAGACCCGTTCTTCGGCCGGGTGGTCACGGGAGTCGTCAACTACCTCCGGCCACGCGGGATGCATCCGGTGCTGATGTTCGCCGAGAGCTCACGCGCCAGGGAGGAGGTGGTGTCGTACCTGCGTCAGGGCAGCGCGGACGGCGCGCTGATCGTGTCGACCCACGCGCAGGACCCGCTGCCGGGGCTGATCGCGGACGCGGGCCTGTCCGCGGTGCTGTACGCGCGTCCCGCCCTGCCGGTGGGCATGAGTTATGTGGATCTGGCCCACCGGGAGGGCGCCAGGCTCGCCACCGAACACCTGCTGGCACGCGGCTGTCGCCGGATCGCGGCCATCAGCGGGCCGCTCAACGTGCTCGCGGCCCAGGAACGGCTCGCGGGGTTCCGGGACACGATGGAGCGCCACGGCCACGCGTCGGCGCCCGCCGTCGAGGGGCAGTTCACCCAGGAGAGCGGTGAGGCCGCCATGACGCGGCTGCTCGCCGAACACCCCGATGTGGACGGGGTGTTCGCCGGGAACGACCTGATGGCGACGGGGGCCTGCCACGTGCTGCGGGAGCACGGCAGACGGGTGCCCGACGACGTCGCGGTGATCGGCTTCGACGACAGCAGCGCCGCCGCCGCGTGCAGGCCGCCGCTCACGACGGTCCGTCAGCCCGTCGAGGACATGGCGGCCGAGATGACCGGGCTCCTGCTGGACCGCCTGGCGGCGCCCGACCGCCCCGTCACATCGGTCGTCTTCGAACCGGTGCTGGTGGTACGGGACTCCGCGTAGGCCGCACCGTCCCCGGGCCGGCGCGAGCGAGCCCCGCCGATGCGCCTTCATTGCCGCTCAGCCCGTGGCCGTGCGTCCGCGGGCGCGCATCGTCGAGGCGGGTGGGCGCTCGGGCGCCTCGGCGGCGGGCTGCACGCGGACGGGCGCGGGGCGGGTTCCGCCGCGTGCCAGGAAATCGGACAGCGGCAGGGTCGCGGCCCCCACCGTGACCGCGTCGGGGCCCAGGTGCCCCAGGTCGATCGTGGTGCGGGCCACCGCGTGCCGGAGTGCGTACTCCTGGGCGTAGCGGCGGATGTCCGGAAGGAGATGGGGGCCGATCAACAGGCCGGCCCAGCCGCCGAGCAGGATGCGCTCGGGCAGGAAGAGGTTGACCAGGTCGGCCAGTGCCGCGCCGAGGCATTCCGCCGTCTCGTCCAGGATCGAGACCGCGACCGGGTCCGGGACGCCTTCGGCGGTGTCCGGGTAGGCGGCGGCGAGGAGGGCGGCGAGGGCCGTCTCGTCGTCCGCGTCGGGGGGCAGCGGGCCGCCCGCCTCCTGCCAGCGCTCGCGCATCGCCTCGGCGCCGGCGTAGGCCTCCAGGCAGCCGATGGAGCCGCAGCGGCACCGCCGCCCCCGCAGCTGCACCGTGGTGTGGCCCCATTCCAGCGCGGCGTCGGAGAGGTCCTCGTCGAGGATGTTCCCCCGGTTGACGCTCGCGCCCACGCCGGAGCCGATGAGGGCCACCGCAGCCGCGCCGGCGCCCCGGCCTCCGCCGAACCACATCTCGGCCTGCCCCAGCGTCTTGGCGCCGTTGTCGATGAAGAACGGCACCTCGGGCGGCACGTCCACGGCCTCCCGGAGCATCCGCTCGAAGGGCACGGCACTCCAGCCGATGGTCTGGCCGTGCACGACGGCGCCGGGGCCGCCGAGGGCCTCCGGGGCGTCGCGTTCGATGATGCCGGGCACCCCGATCCCGATGCCCAGCAGCATGCGGGGGTCGGCGCCGGCGTCGCGCAGGACGTCGGACACGCCGGTGCGGACGTGGCTGACGATGCGCTCGACGTCGTATCCGTGCTGGGCGAGCAGGCGGTCGGTGCGGGCGAGCTCCGTGAGCGTCAGGTCGAACAGCTCGATGCGGACCCGCGTCTCGCCGATGTCGATGCCCACGAACAGCCCGCTGTCCGGAGCGATGCGCAGCAGGGTGCGGGGGCGTCCACCGTCGGAGTCCACGATGCCGGCCTCCTCCAGGAGACCCTCCGAGGCCAGCTCGGCGACCACGTTGCTGATGGATCCCGAACTCAGCCCGGTCGCGGGGCCGAGCTCCTGACGGCTCAAGGGGCCGTCGACATACAACCGTTGCAAAACCCTCGCCCGATTGCCCCTTCGCAGGTCACGCACGGTCCGTCTGCTGCGCTCAGCCATGGTGCTCCCTTCGTCCCGGCAACATACCCCGGCCCCAGCACTTGACGCGCACTTTCTTCACCTCTTAAATCACATCTTAAATTAAGAGCGGAAGGGCAGTTCGGCTCCCGAACGCCGCCCTCCCCGGAAAGGGGCCACCTTTCATGCGTCACCTCAGAGCCGCAGCAGCCGTCACCCTCGCCATGTCCGTCGCCGCCGGAGTCACCGGCTGCGGGGGCGGGACGTCGTCGGCGGGAGGCAGCAACGAGTCCCCGAAGACTCTGACGTACTGGGCGTCCAACCAGGGTCCGAGCATCGAGGCCGACAAGAAGATTCTCACTCCCGAGCTGAAGAAGTTCGAGAAGGAGACCGGGATCAAGGTGAAGCTGGAGGTCGTCCCCTGGGCGGACCTGCTGAACCGGATCCTCGCCGCCACCACGTCGGGACAGGGCCCGGACGTGCTGAACATAGGCAACACGTGGTCGGCGTCCCTCCAGGCCACCGGGGCACTGCTCCCCTGGGACGACAAGAACTTCGAGGCGATCGGCGGCCGTGACCGCTTCATCGACTCGGCGGTCGCATCGGCCGGCAAGGAGGGCGAGCCGCCGGCGGCGGTGCCGCTCTACTCGCTGTCCTACGCCCTCTACTACAACAAGAAGATGTTCGCGGACGCGGGCATCACCACCCCGCCCGCCACCTGGGAGCAGCTCGTCACGGACGGCAAGAAGCTCTCCAAGGACGGCAAGTGGGCCCTCGGCGCCGAGGGCGCCAACCTCTCCAACAACATCCACCAGACCTTCGTCCTCGGGCAGCAGCACGGAGCCGACTTCTTCGACGCGCAGGGCAAGGCGGACTTCACGTCCGACGGCGCCGTGGCGGCAGTGAAGCAGTACGTCGACTTCATGGCCAAGGACAAGATCATCGCCCCGGGCAACGCCGAGTACGCCCAGAACCAGTCGCTGACCGACTTCGCCAAGGGCCGGACGGCCATGGTCCTGTGGCAGGCCGCCGCGACGACCTTCGCCGCCCAGGGCATGAAGCCGGAGGACTGGGGCGTCGCCCCGGTCCCCGTCCCGTCGGGAGCGCCCGGCGCCGGCAAGCAGACCAACTCCATGGTGGCCGGCATCAACATGGCGGTGTTCAAGAACACCAAGAACATCGACGGCGCCAAGAAGTTCGTGAAGTTCATGACGAGCGACGACGAGCAGAAGATCCTCTGCAAGACGTACGGGTCGATCCCGCCCGTCAAGGCCGCCCAGTCCGACGCCGCGTTCTCCGCTCCCGAGCTGAAGGTCCTGCGCGACACCCTCGCCACCAGCGCGGCCCCGCTGCCGCAGGTCCCGAACGAGTCGCAGTTCGAGACCGCCGTGGGTACGGCCGTCAAGGAGCTGTTCGCCGACGCGGCCGCCGGCACCCCCGTGACGACCGAGTCAGTCAAGGCGCGCCTCGAAAAGGCGCAGCAGACGATGCAGCAGTGAGGCACCTTTCATGACCGCCGTGACCACCGATCCCAAGGTCGACAAGTCGGACGGGGTGAGGAGCACGGGCACCGGGGATGCGCGCAGGAGACTGCCGCGCATCCCCGACCGGATCCGCCAAGGCGGACTGCCCTACCTCCTGTTGCTCCCCGCCGTCCTGCTCGAACTCCTGATCCACATCATCCCGATGCTCATCGGGATCGTGATGAGCTTCCGTCAGCTCACACAGTTCTTCATCAACAACTGGAGTGGAGCTCCCTGGAGCGGCCTCGACAACTACCGGATCGCCGTCGACTTCGACGCCCCGATCGGCGAGGCCCTGCTCCACTCGTTCCTCGTCACCTGCGTCTTCACGTTCTTCGCCGTCGGACTGGCCTGGCTGTTCGGGATCGCCGCGGCGATCATGCTGCAGGAGAGCTTCCGGGGCCGGGGCTTCCTGCGGGCCGTCTTCCTCGTCCCGTACGCCCTGCCCGTCTACGCGGCCGTCATCACCTGGGCGTTCATGTTCCAGCGCGACAACGGGCTCGTGAACCACGTCCTGCACGACCAGCTCGGGCTGACCGACCAGCCGTCCTTCTGGCTGATCGGTGACAACAGCATCTACGCGCTGATCATCGTCTCCGTGTGGAAGGGCTGGCCGTTCGCCTTCCTCATGCTCATGGCCGGGCTGCAGAACATCCCGCGCGAGCTCTACGAGGCCGCGTCGATCGACGGTGCCGGCATCTGGCAGCAGATCCGCAGAATCACGCTCCCCTCGCTCCGGCCCGTCAACCAGGTCCTGGTGCTGGTCCTGTTCCTGTGGACGTTCAACGACTTCAACACTCCGTACGTCCTGTTCGGGAAGTCGGCGCCGGAGAACGCCGACCTCATCTCGATCCACATCTACCAGTCGTCCTTCGTCACCTGGAACTTCGGCAGCGGCTCGGCGATGTCCGTCCTGCTGCTCCTGTTCCTCCTGGTCGTGACGGCCGTCTACCTGTTCTTCACCTCACGCGGAAGGAAGGGCGCCGATGCCTAGCCCCGCCCGGTCACGCGTCCGGTCCCCCATGGCGGCCCCCCAGTCCTTCCTCTGGACCCGCCGCATCGTCCTCACCCTGCTCGCGGGCTTCGTCCTGCTGCCGGTGTACGTCATGGTCAGCAGCTCGCTGAAGCCGCTCCAGGACGTGTCGGGGAAGTTCCAGTGGATCCCGAGAGACCTGACGATCCAGCCCTACTTCGACATCTGGGACACCGTCCCGCTCGCCAAGTACTTCGTGAACTCCCTGATCGTGGCAGGGGCGGCGACGGCCCTCTCCGTCACCATCGCCGTGTTCTCGGCCTACGCGGTGAGCCGCTACACCTTCCGCGGGAAGCGGGCGTTCACCGTCACGGTGCTCTCCACGCAGATGTTCCCGGGGATCCTCTTCCTCCTCCCGCTGTTCCTGATCTTCGTCAACATCGGCAACAGCACCGGCCTGGCCCTCTACGGCTCACGGGGCGGGCTGATCCTCACCTACCTGACGTTCTCGCTGCCCTTCTCCATCTGGATGCTGATCGGATACTTCGACTCCATCCCGAAGGACCTCGACGAGGCCGCACTGGTGGACGGCTGCGGCCCGATCCGCGCTCTGTTCCGCGTCGTGGTGCCCGCCGCGGTGCCGGGGATCGTCGCCGTGTCGGTGTACGCCTTCATGACGGCGTGGGGCGAGGTGCTGTTCGCCTCCGTGATGACGAACGACGCCACCAGGACGCTGGCGGTGGGCCTCCAGGGATACGCCACGCAGAACGACGTGTACTGGAACCAGGTCATGGCCGCCTCGCTCGTCGTCAGCGTGCCCGTCGTCGCGGGATTCCTGCTCCTGCAGCGCTACCTCGTCGCCGGGCTCACCGCCGGAGCGGTCAAGTGACCTACAAGGAAAGGCAGTCGGTGAACGACCTCAACGCCCTCCCGGCCGACTTCACCTGGGGCGTCGCGACGGCCGCCTACCAGATCGAGGGGGCCGTGGCCGAGGACGGCCGCGCCCCGTCGATCTGGGACACCTTCTCGCACACACCCGGCACCATCGACAACGGTGACAACGGCGACGTGGCGTGCGACCACTACCACCGGGTCCCCGAGGACATCGGGCTGATCAAGGAGCTCGGCGCCGGCGCCTACCGCTTCTCGGTGGCCTGGCCCCGGGTCGTGCCCGGCGGGGACGGACCGGTGAACAAGGCCGGCCTCGACTTCTACGACCGGCTCGTGGACGGCCTCCTGGACAACGGGATCACCCCGTTCGCGACGCTCTACCACTGGGACCTGCCGCAGGCGCTCCAGGACCGGGGCGGCTGGACCGTCCGGGAGACCGCGGAGCACTTCGCGGCCTACGCGTCCGTCGTCGTGGACCGGCTCGGTGACCGCGTGAAGGACTGGGCGACCCTCAACGAGCCGCTGTGCTCGGCGTGGATCGGCCACCTCGAGGGGAAGATGGCCCCGGGACTCACCGACCTCACGGCCGCCGTACGCGCCTCCTATCACCTCCACCTCGGGCACGGACTGGCCGTACGGGCGATCCGCGACCGGTCGCCCGACGCCCGGGTCGGCATCGTGAACAACCTCAGCCCGATCGAGCCCGCGAGCGCCGGAGCGGCCGACCTGGCCGCCGCCGTACGCGCGGACGGCCACGTCAACCGCTGGTGGCTGGACCCGATCCACGGCCGGGGCTACCCGCAGGACATGCTCGACCTGTACGGCGTCGAGCTGCCCGTGCAGCCCGGCGACCTGGAGACGATCGCGGCTCCCCTCGACTGGATCGGCCTGAACTACTACTTCCGCCAGATCGTCACCGCGGACCCGAAGGGACCCGTGCCGCACGCCCGTCAGATCCACCTGCCCGGGGCGCGGCACACCCACATGGACTGGGAGGTCCACTCCGAGGGCCTGGAGCAGCTGCTGATGCGGCTCACCGAGGAATACGGCGCGCAGCGCATCTACGTCACCGAGAACGGCTCGGCGTACCAGGACGTCGTCCTGGCCGACGGCTCGGTGCACGACCCGGAGCGCACCCGGTATCTGGAGGAACACCTGGCCGCCTGCGCCCGCGCCGTCGCGAAGGGTGCGCCGCTGTCCGGCTACTTCGCCTGGTCACTGCTGGACAACTTCGAGTGGGCGTACGGCTACGACAAGCGCTTCGGCCTGGTCCACGTCGACTACGCCACGCAGCGCCGCACGGTGAAGAGCAGCGGGCGCCGCTACGCGGAGCTCATCCGCGGGGTCTCAGGCGACAGGCCGAGCACCGCGGTGTGACTCGCTCGTCGGGTCGAACCCGCGCCCCCGGCCCAGCGGCACGGACCGCTGGTGACCGGGGGCTCCGTGCTCCCGCGCACAGCCGCAAAGCGGTTCGGGCCACCCTCCGGATGCGTGGGGAGCGGGAGGTCCCGGCACATATGCTCACCGTATGGAGCAGAGCGAAGTCCTCAAGCGAGTGATCGGCATCCTCACGGAGGCGGGCGAGATGCAGCGCCAGGCCGAGGAGGACACCGGCAGCGGCGACCTGGACGCGGGCGGAAGCATGGTGACGACCCTCCTCAACGAGACGATGCCGCACATCGCCATTCCCGCCGACGCCAGCGTCGAGGAGATGGCGGTCCTGGTCGGACGCGAGGTGGGCGGAGCCGTCGAGCAGCTCGTCGGCGCCTTCACCCTGGCCTTCATCGCACTGGCGCAGATCCACGACTCCGGGCAGCAGGACGTGAGCTCCACCGATGTGCTCCAGGACCTGGCACTGCGGGCCGAGGAACTGAGCTCCGACGACGAGGGCCCGGAGGGGTCCGAGGGGTCCTCCTGATCCGCCCGATCCGCCCGGCCCGCGGCGCTGGACGCCGGCCTTCGTCGAGCTGACCGTCCTTGGCGGAGAGCGCTCTCCCCGATGGGCGCGGATGATCCACGCCCACCGGGGAGACTCAGGGGGTCGGTGGGTCAGGGCAGTTCGTAGTCGGCGTTCAGCGCGGCTCCGGCGCCGGGGTTGTTCTGGTCGTAACCCCGGGCGTCGCACTGGAGTCCGCCCACGACGCAGTGGCGGACCATGGCGGCCAGCGTGGCGTCGTCCCAGGCGTTGAAGAAGTCGTAGTGGAAGGAGTGGCCGGTGCCGCTGGCCAGCCTCACCTGCGACATGTCACCGTTGACCGGCCAGGCCATCTTGAACTCGATCATCGGCAGGGCGACCGGGTGACTGGCGGGGCACACGTCCTGGTTGGCGCCCATCACGATCGGATAGGCCATGTGGGCCTGGTGGTTCGGCGTGTCCAGGTGCTTGCCGTCCCAGCAGCTGGGGGCCTGCATGCGCAGGTTGAGTTGCGTGTCCCGGCTCGTCGGGCACGTGGCCGGGAAATCGAAGTTGTGGTAGCTCTCACCGCACTCGTAGCCCTCGACCGTCCCCGGGTGGTCACGGAACTGTTCGACCGTCTGGGTCGGACTGCCGACGACGAAGCGCAGCCCCTTGGGGAACGGCCGCACGGTCCTGTAGTCCGTGACACCGGCCTTGTAGTAGATGGTCTGCGGACCGACCGGCCGCACCTCCTGGTCTCCGTTGTAGAGGGTGGGCATCCAGTACGCGGACCGGTCGCCCGGCGCCCTGCACACGGTGCCGCCGGCATCGAGCGACGCGGTGGTGCTGCTCTCGTTCGTCGTCGTGTTGCCCATGAAGGTGTGGTTGTGGGACTTGCCGGTCTGCCCCGGATAGACGATCGGGTCGACCGCTCCGGTGTGGTTGACCGAGCAGTTCGCCTGGAACTCGTGGAAGTAGCGATGAGGCGGGATCTCGGTGGACGGCACCACGCCGGTGACCGGCGGGATCGCCGGGATGTAGCCGTCACCGTCGGGGTCGTCACCGGAGGGAACGGGGGCGGCGGCGGCCATGGCGTGGCCCTGCGCGTGCTGTCCCGACCCCCCCTGCGCGACCTGTGAGACGGCAGCCGGTGAACCGGCTGCCGCCCTGGCACCACCGGATGCTGTCGCGCCGGCGTCCGTGATCGCGGTGAGACCCATGACCACGAGGGCCAGGGACGCGACGACGACGAGGGCGGACATCAGGGTGGTTCTGCTGAGTCTTTCGGCCATGCGGACCTCCGTGCCGCTCTGCGTCCGCGCACATCGGGTGCGCGGCGGGGGGAGAGTGGAGCTGGATGCTGCGTCGCGCGGGAGGCGCGCCCCAGGGGGTGCACCGCCGCGCGAGAGCCGGCTTGCTGAAAGCGCCTGGAGAGAACGCGCGACTGGAGAGCATGCCTTGCGGATACTGCGGGAGAGCGCTCTCCCAGGCGTTGCCAGTGTTACGTCGCTGCTGAGAACATGTCAAGAGTGGGTGAACTGAGGCCCCGCCGGGACGCAGGGGAAGCGCCGCGACTGCGGGCGCACGAAGGGACGTCACAAGGGCGGAAGGGAAGGGCGCCAACGGGGGAACCGTCCGGGCCGCGTCACCGGATGAGTGGCCGTCGGGGCGGGGACCGCGATGGGCGACGCGGGATCTCCGACGCCTCCACTCGACTCGGGGGTCGGGGCCCAGGGCACTGCGCCGGCAGCAACCGCGCAGGCGGGCGACGGAGGCAGCCCGCGCATGGGTCTGCTGCGGCAGGGGGCCACCCTGCTGCCGCAGCAGACCGGTCACGTCCGTCGGTTCGTCCGGAGCCGGCGGAGTCCTTGCGTCAAGCGGTGGTGCGTGAGGCGGTGGTGCGACGAGCGGTGGTGCGACGAGCAGTGGTGCGTCGAGCGGTGTCGCGTCAGGCAGATGTGCGTCAGGCCGTGTGGAGGGTCAGACCGTAGCGGTTGAGGATCTCGTTGACGGGCTGGTGCCACGTCTCGCCGCCGCCGCTGCAGTTGCCCCAGCCGCCGGAGGTGACGCCCTGCGCCTGGTCACCGCTGATGAACGAGCCGCCGGAGTCGCCCGGTTCGGCGCACACGCTCGTCTTGGTCATCTGGCGCACGGCGCCCTGGCTGTAGTTCACGGTCTCGTTCTTCGCGAGGACGTTGCCGCAGTGCCAGTGCGTGGTCGAACCGGAGCGGCAGATCGAGGCGCCGATCGGAGCCTCGTTCGAGCCGCGGACCAACTGGTCGGACACGGTCCCCCAGCCGAGGACCACCGGAACCGTCCACCAGCCGCTGCCCACGTTCACCCAGGCGTAGTCGTTGTCGGGGAACGACGAACCCTGGAAGTTACCGATGGCCGAGCCGTCCCAGCCTCTGACGGCTCCGCCCGCCTGGCCGCAGTGCCCCGCGGTGACGAATCCGCCGTGCACCGAGAAGCCTATGGAACAGCGGACGTTGCCGGTGTAGTACGGGTCGCCGCCGACGGTGCCCGCGGCGAAGGTCTGCGGGGCCTCGGCGGTCCGCTCCACCGTCACGGGGCCGGCTTCGCGGGCCTTCGCCACGAAGGCGCGGACATCGTTGTCACCCTCCTCGGACGCGACGACGTTCACCACGACCGTGTTCGCGCGGGGGTCCACGTGCCAACTGCTGATGCCCTTGGGTGCGGAGAGGGCGTCCAGCCGGCTCTTGACCGCGTCGAGCCGACGGGCCGTGTGGTCGACCACCCGGACCTCGGCCCCCGTGGCCCGGACCGCACGCGCCGTGGCGCCGTCGGTCACCGCGACCGTCAGCTTGCCGCTGCCCGAGTCGAACCAGGAGCCGCCGTACGCCGCTCCGGCAGCGGCGCGTGCCGTGCCCTCCAGCGCGGTCGCCGCCTTCTCGGCGGTGAGCCGCGTCTGCGCCTGGCTCTTCGTCAGCCCGAGGTCGCGCTGCATCGCTTCGATGATCCCCGCGGAGGCCTGCGGTTCGGCGGCGGCCGAGGGGGAGTCCGCCGCGGAGGCCTGGGTGAGGCCGGCCGCGGCCCATGTACCGATGATGAGCAGTGCGGAGAGACCGGTCCGCACCATCGTCGTGTGTCTCAAGGGAGTTGCCCCTTCTGTTGTTCCAGCTTCGTGGGGGTGGAACAGGAAGCACCCGAGAGCGCTTTGAGAGCGCTCTCAGAAGTGCCGCTACGGACTGTAGTGCAGTTCGATAGGCAGGTCCATGCCAATGACACGGGCGGATTCGGCGGACTTCGCCGCTCGGGCGGGCGCTCAGGGTGCCAGCAGCGGCAGCCCCGCGGCCAGCCAGGGTGCGCGAAAGGCGTCCGACTCGCCGGACGGCCCGGCCGACGTGTCCCAGATGCGCGTCCGGCCGTCGGACGGGGTGTACGGGGGCCACCCGGGATCACCCGTCTCCACGAAGGCGGCCCACGCCCGTGTCAGGCGCGCCGACAGCGCGTGGTCGGCGGGTCCCGGCGGGCCGCCGACGAGGAAGTGGAGGCTCTCGTCGCCGAGATTGCCGAAGGCGAACGGGATGTCGGCGCAGTGCCAGGCCCTCACCCTCTCGCCCCGGCCGCCGCGCTGCCGCACGAAGCGCGACAGGTGGACCCGGCCGCCCGCTTCGGCATGGGCGTCCGCGAGCCGGCTGCTGTATTCGCCGAACAGCATGTCTCCGTACACGGCCAGGTAGATGTCGTGAACCGGCGCGCCCGGCCGGAGCGCCCGGTAGCCGTCCATCAGGGCGCCGGGCAGTCCGAAGTCCGCCGCGAACCGGGTGAGCCGATCCTCGCTGTCCACCCGTGCGCAGCTTCCGACGGCATCGAGAAGCCAGTATTCCTCGCTCGTATGGCAGACCATCAGGTCGATGTCCCGGGCGGCCCCGCCGTACCGGGCGGTGAGGGGTTCGAGGGGCAGTGACGGCACTCCGGCCACCGGCCCGTAGATGGCCGGGCCGTAGTGGCGCTGCCCCGATCCGGCGTCCCGCCGGTAGCCGTCGGCCACCCGGTCCGACGCGTCGACGAGGACCCGCGGCGAGGCGGACAGCAGTCCCTCGTACGTCGCCGGGACCCCGGCCGCCACGGCGACCTCGGCGGTGGTGCCGCCCGCCGACCCGGGCGTGGCGCAGGCGTTCACGGGGCTGTGGAGGATGGCGCGGCGGAAGAGGCCGCGCGCTTCGTTGAGCGTGACGATGATGATTCCGTGGCCGGCGAGGGCAGTGCCGTCGAAGTCGGGCTGAGCGGAGGAGCCGAAGACGTAGGCGCCTCCGTGGATCCAGACGAGCACGGGGAGCGGGCCGTCGCCCCCGGGCACCCAGACGTTGAGGCTGAGGACGTCCTCGTCACCCGGAGACCACATCGGGGCGCCGGGCAGTCGCGCGGACTGGGGCGCCACCGGCCCGAACTCCGCACAGTCCCGGACTCCCTCCCAGGGCTCCGGCGGACGCGGGGCCCTGAATCGGTTCGCTCCGAAGGGCGGAGCGGCGTACGGGATGCCGCGCAGTACGACGACGTCCGGATCACGCTCCGCCGGCCGGCCCGCGACCGATCCGGCCTTCGTGCTGAACACCTTCATCCCGCTCCCCCGTTCGCCCCTGCCGTTCCCGCTTGAGCATCACATCGGGCGGGTACCGCCGGCCAACACCTGAGCGGCACCCATTGACGCACCTGCGATGTGAATCGCCCGGGTGGCGCCCGGCCTGTCGGCCCCGGGCCCGGCGCGCCGGTCGCCGATCCTGGAGGGAGTCCGGATCATTCGCACAGGAAGCCCGGTGACACCATGCTGACCGATCCGCCCCCGGTAGCCGGCGTACGCGTACCCGACACGAAGCTCGCGGTCGAGGCGACCGAGCTGGTACGGGACACGACCGATGACCTCGTCTATCACCACTCGCACCGCGTCTATCTGTTCGGTGCCCTGCGAGGGCGTGAATGGGACCTCTCCTTCGATCCTGAACTGCTCTACGTCGCGGCCCTGTTCCACGATCTCGGCCTCGGTGAGCGCTTCCGCTCCAGCGGCCGGCGCTTCGAGGTGGACAGCGCGGACGAGGCACGCCGCTTCCTGCGGTCCCACGGGGTTCCCGAGGACAGCGTGCGCCGGGTGTGGACCGCCGTCGCCCTCCACACCACGCCCGGGATCCCCGCCTTCATGGAGCCGGAGGTCGCCCTCGTGAGCGCGGGGGTGGAGTACGACGTCCTCGGTCTCGGCTACGGGGAGGTCTCCGACGCCGACCGCGCCGCGATCGTGGCGCTCCACCCCCGGCCGGACTTCAAGCGGCGGATCCTCGCGGCGTTCACCGACGGCATCGGGCCGAAACCGGAGACGACCTTCGGCAATGTGAAGGCGGACGTGCTCCAGCACTACGTCCCGGGTTTCGAGCGCGGCGACTTCGTCCGGACCGTCCTCGACTCACCCTGGCCGGAGTGAACCGCACCGGGCGTGTGGCAGAAGGGACGAGGCGCGGCCGCTTCGGCACGGAGTGAGGTGGGTGCCCCGGGCAGCACGACTGCTCGGGGTTCTGGTCACACTCACCTACCGTGGGGAGGGGAGACGCCGAGCCGCGCTGACGGTGGCGAGTTCCCGCACCGCGGCCATGTCGCTGAAGGGCAGCAGGGCGTCACCGACGATCTGGTACGGCTCGCTGCCCTTCCCTGCGATCAGGACGACGTCCTCCGGGCCCGCGACCGAGAGCGCGAAGGCGATGGCGCGTCGGCGGTCCGCCAGACGCTCGTACGGGGTACCCGTCCCCTCGATGCCCGGTGCGACCTGGTCCAGGATCGCCTCTGGGTCCTCGTTGCGCGGATTGTCCGAGGTCAGGACGCACAGGTCGGAGTACGTCCCGGCGATCGCGCCCATCTCGGCCCGCTTCGTGGTGTCCCTGTCCCCGCCGCAGCCGAAGACCGTGATGATCTTGCCCTGGGCGAAGCCGCGGATGGTGCCGAGTACCTTGTCCAGGGAGTCGGGGGAGTGCGCGTAGTCCACGATCACCGAGGTGCCACCGGAGGTCGTGACACGTTCGAAGCGGCCCGGGATCTGCGGCATGCGTTCGAGCGCGGAGACCAGCCTGGCCAGATCGTGCCCGAGGAAGTGGCAGGCAGCCACCGTGGCCAGGGCGTTCGCGACGGAGAACCGGCCGGGGGCCGGGATGGCGGCGGGGTACTTACGGCCGCCGTGGTGAAGCGTGAAACGGGTTCCCGAAGCGTCCACGACCAGATCGGTGGCTCGGTAGTCGGCCTCGGCGTCGAGGGCGTACGTGGTCACCCCGCCTGGCATCATCGTCGCGATGCGAGCACCCACCGGGTCGTCGGAGTTGACGACGGCGTGCCGGCAGAGTCCCTGGAAGAGGCGGAGTTTGGCGTCACGATAGTTCTCCATCGTGCCGTGATCGTCCAGGTGGTCCTGGCTCAGGTTGGTGAAGACACCCACGTCGATGAAGGTGCGGTCGACCCGGTGGGTCAGCAGGCCCATCGATGTGGCCTCGAGTACCACGGTGCCGACCTCGCGATCCCGCATGCACCCCAGAAGGTACTGCAGGTCAGGGGACTCCGGGGTTGTCAGCACCGAGCGGGGCATCGGGATCAGTTCGTCGCCGATCCGGCTTCCGGCGGTCCCGATGACCCCGGCCCTCACACCTTGGGAGATGCGCAGCACGGACTCGACCATGTACGAGACCGACGTCTTCCCGTTGGTGCCCGTGACAGCCACCATGTCCATGCGCCGCCCCGGTTCACCGAAGAAGCGGGACGCGACGACGGCGGCTGTGGACCGGACGTTCGGCACCTGCACCACACAGGCCCCTTCCACCGTCCCCGGCAGCACATAACCGTCCTCCACGATGACCGCCGCCGCCCCTCGGGCCAGGACGGGGGCGACCGTGCCCGGACCGCCTTCCAGGTGGCCGGGCACCGCTATGAACAGCGAGCCCGGCACCGCCCGGTCCGCGTCGAAGGCCGTTCCTGCCGTGATGTGCGTTTCCGCGGGGTCGCCCTGAAGGATGCGGTGGTTCTGTCCGGCCAACAGTTCGCTCAGCTTCACAATGGTCCCTTCGAGGGTGGCTCGGGCCGTGCTGCGGCCGTCGCCCGAGCGCGGCAACGGCGGTACGCCGAGCTGCGGTGGTGACGTAAAGCGGGTACGACGTCGACGCGTTGTTCACGAGGAGGGCGCGGGGCACGGCGGAAGGGCAGGGCGCCGGGTGAGTGACCTCGGAAAGTCGCTAGCCGTGCCCGTGGAGGGCGGTACGGCGGTCTGCGAGCACGCCGGGGGCGGCCTGGTGCAGGCCCTTCCCACTGACGGCGGTGCGACTCATGTCGCCGAGTGTACGTCCGGAAGGGCGTGTGGGATTCCGCTTCAGGATCGGGCGGCCGCCCCCAGCATGCCCGCCGCTTCGAGCAGGGCAAGGGTGAAGGAGTGGCGGGGGGTGGTCAGGATCTGCTCCCGCGGCCCTTCCTCGACCACCTTCCCACCGTCCATGACCACGATCCGCGTCGCCCGTGCGGCCGCGCCGAGGTCGTGCGTGATCAGCACGACGCTCAAACCGTCCCCGTCCCCGTCGCCGGCGCCGGCGATCCCGGCGAGCAGGTCCAGCAGTGAGCGCCGGGTCACGGGGTCGAGTCCGGAGGTGATCTCGTCGCAGACCAGCACCCGGGGCCGGGCCAGTAGCGCCCTGGCGAGGGCGGCCCGCTGCAGCTCCCCACCGGACAGCTCGCCGGGTGGCCTCCTGACCACCGACTCGTCCAGTCCGAGGCCGGCCAGCGTCCGCCCGGCCTCCGCCGCCGCCTCGCCGCGCTCCGCGCCACGCAGGCGTACGGCCGTGCGGGCCACCTGGTCCAGGACGGATCGGTGTTCGTCGAAGGCGGCCCGGGCGTCCTGGAAGACGTACTGCACGGCTGCGATCTGTTCGGTGCTTCGTTCCCGCACACCGCGGGGCAGGGCGGCGCCGTCGAGCCGTATCCGGCCCGTGTGGTCGCGGTGGAGACCGGCGAGACAGCGGGCGAGCGTCGTCTTCCCGCTGCCCGAACGGCCCACGACGGCCAGCCACTCACCGTTGCTCACGCTCAGACGGCCGATGTCCAGCACCTGGTCACGAGTTCCGCTACTGCGGTGATGGGCTTTCAGATCCGTGACGGACAGGACCTCTTGACCCACCCGACCGGGAACCGCGTACGGATCCGCCCCGGGTTCGGAGAGCAGTTCCCTGGTCCACGGATGGGCCGGTGCGTCGAGCACCCGGGGGGCCGCTCCCTGTTCCACGACGCGTCCGCCGCGCATGACCACCACCTCGTCCGCGAGTCCGCGTACGACGTCGAGGTCGTGGCTGAGGAGCAGGACCGCGATGCCCCGGTCCGCGAGCGCCTTCAGCCGGGCGGCGACCTGACGTCTCGTCAGTGCGTCCTGTCCCGTGGTGGGTTCGTCGGCCACGAGTACGCGGGCGCCGGCGAGCAGGGCCTGTGCCAGGACCACGCGCTGCTGCTGTCCGCCGGACAGCTGGTGCGGATAGCGCCTCAACAGGGCCTCGCCGTCGGGCACCTGGGCGTCGGCGAGGGCCGAGGCGATGCGTCGCCGCGCGGCGGCGCGACGCTGCGAGCGGGGCAGTTCGCGCACCTGCTGCCGGGCCAGGTCGTACAGGAGGGCGCCGGTGCGGCGGGCCGGATTGAGTACGGCGGCGGGATGCTGGGGGACGTACCCGACCATGCCGCTGTCGACCGACACCTCGCCCGTCACCCGTGCGCCGGGCGGGTACTCCCCCAGCAGGGCGAGGCCGGTCGTCGTCTTGCCGCTGCCGGAAGCCCCGACGAGCGCGGTGACGGTGCCGGCCGTGAGCCGGAGCGAGACCCGGTCGAGGAGCAGCTTCGTGCCGACCTCGACGGTCAGCCCCGTGACGGTGGCGAGCGTGGGGGTCTGGTTCATGGGTGACGGGACTTCCTGCGAGCGGAGCGGTTCTCCAGGGCGGCGTCGACGAGCAGGTTGGCGCCCATGGTCAGGGCGACGACGAGCAGCGCGGGCACGACCACGGCCCATGGCTGGATGAGCAGTCCGGGACGGTTGCGGTCGACCATCACGGCCCAGTCGGAGGCGTCCGGGGCGACTCCGATTCCGAGGAAGGCGGCCGTCGCCACCAGGTAGAGCACCCCGGTCAGCCTGATCCCGGCATCGGCGGCCAGGATGCGCAGGATGGACCGGCCGACGTACCCGACGGCGATGCGCCACCAGCTCTCCCCCTGCATGCGCAGGGCCTCGACGGCCGGTCTGGAGGCCACCTCGGCCGCGGCCGCCCGCACGATCCGCGCGGCGTCGGGGACGGAGACGAACGCCACCAGCAGTACGAGCCCGGAGGCGCCCGGCGGGAGGGCGGCGGCGACCAGCAGGATCATCAGCAGCGACGGCACGGCGAGGAGGACGTCCAGCGGCCGCATGAGCAGTTCCTCCAGCCGGCGTCGCCGGGTGAGCGCGCTGATCAGTCCGAGCGGCAGCGCGACGGCATACGCGAGGGCGGTCGCGGCCAGAGCGACGAGGACGACGGACCGGCCGCCGAGCAGCACCTGTCGCACGACGTCCCGTCCGACGAAGTCGGTGCCGAGCGGATGCCCCGGGCCGAGGGTGAAGGAGGCCGACCGGGCCGCGGATTCCCCTACGAGGAGAGGTCCCGCCAGCGCGAGGCCGAGGGGGACGGCGACGAGGGCCGCCCCCGCTCCGTATCCGGCGAGGCGCTTCACGCGGCCACCGCCGAGCGCGGCGCGAACCGGTGGGTGACGAGGTCGGCGCCGAGGTTGAGCACGACCGTGGCGAGACCGAACACGACCGCGAGGCCCTGGACGACGGGGATGTCGCGGTCGGCCACGGCGTTCATGAGGACGGTGCCGAGTCCCGGGATCACGAACAGGGACTCCACGACGACGACGCCGCACAGCAGCCAGTCCACCGTCCGGGCGAGTTGCTGGGCGGCCGGGGCGAGGGCGTTGGGCAGGGCGTGCGCGTAGTGCACACGGGTGCGAGGGATTCCGTACCGCTCCGCCTGGGCCGTGCAGGGAGCGGCCAGGGCCTCGATCATGCCGGCCCTGACCAGCCGTGCGAGGGAGCAGACCGGCCGGGCCAGCAGGACCAGGACGGGCAGGACGAGCACCTCCGGCTGCGCGAGCACCCCGGGGCCGTGACCGAGTGCGGTCGGCGGGAGCCAGCCGAGCCGCAGCGCGAACACGCCCACCAGGAGCACCCCGAGGGCGAATTCGGGCACGGCGTAGACCGCGAGCGTCGCCGAGCTGATCACCCGGTCGGTGAACCGCCCTTCGTGACGGGCCGCGAGGACACCGAGACCCACGCCGACGGGCACGAGGAGCGCCACTGTGACCGCGGCGAGGAGGAGTGTGGGGGCGTACCCGTCCGCGAGGAAGCCGGACACAGGCCGTCCGGAGGTGAGCGAGGTGCCGAAGTCGCCGTGTGCGAGGCCGAGGACCCAGTCGCCGAGCCGTTCGTGTGCCGGCCTGTCGAGCCCCATCGCCTCACGGACGGCCGCGATGCGCTGCGGGTCGGGCTGGTCCCCGGCGAAGGCGACGGCCGCGTCGCCCGGCAGGGCCTCGGTGAGGGTGAAGACCAGCAGGACGACCGCTGCCGTCTGCAGGACCCCGAGGAGCAGCCGCCGGGCGATCCAGGAGCGCAGCCCGTTCACGCGAGCCAGACCTTGTCGAAGCGCGCCCAGTCCAGGGTGTTGGCGGGTGCGTCCCGTGCCACCCCGTGCAGGCTGCGCGCGGTACCGAGGATCCAGTCGCCGAATCCCCAGACGAGGAAGCCTCCCTCGGCGTGCAGTCGACGCTGCATCCGCCCGTAGAGCGCGGCCCGGTCCACCGTGTCCCTCGTCGACTGGGCCTGCCGGTAGAGGTCGTCGAAGGCCGCGTCCCGCCACTTGGTGGCGTTGGTGGTCGAGTCGGTGAGCAGCCGCTGGGAGATGTGGGTCTCGATCGGCATGGCGCCCGAGCGGTAGCAGCACAGGGTGCCCGAGTCCAGGACGTCCTTCCAGTACGAGTCCTTGCTCCCCATCCGTACGGTGACGGTGACGCCCGCCTCCGCTGCCTGGTCGCGGAGGATTCCGGCGGCCTCGGTGAAGCCGGCGGCGACGGCCGAGGTGTCGAGGGTGACCTTCAGGCCGTCCGCACCTGCCCGCCTCAGGAGTTGGCGCGCGCGGCCGATGTCCTGTTCGCGCTGCGGGAGTTCGTCCGCGTAGTACTCGTATCCCCGGCCGAAGAGGTCGTTGCCCACCTCTCCGGCCCCTGACAGTGCCCCGTCCACGAGTTCCCGGCGGCCGGCGATGTGGAAGAACGCCTCGCGGACCCGGGAGTCGTCGAAGGGCGGACGGTCGGTCTTCATGGCGAAGGCCTGCATGACGCTGTTGCGCAGCCTGATGATGTCGACGGACCCCGACCTCTCGTGGGCGCGCCCGGTGGCGGGATCGAGTTCGTGGGCGTACTCGATCTGGCCGCCGATGAGGGCGTTGATCCGTGCGGACTCCTCGTTGGCCACG
The DNA here is from genome assembly GCF_042892135.1 of Streptomyces sp. NPDC001822. Taxonomy (NCBI): domain Bacteria; kingdom Bacillati; phylum Actinomycetota; class Actinomycetes; order Kitasatosporales; family Streptomycetaceae; genus Streptomyces; species Streptomyces sp. NPDC001822. Next base: position 299,626 of record NZ_JBIATW010000001.1, on the reverse strand, counting down.
AGGAGTTCGAGCTCGTCCAGGTGGGGGGCGCCGTCCCAGTGGGCGTCGTTGCGCCGCAGGAGGGTGGACCGCCCGGGCACGAAGGAGACGAGGCGGAACGGCCCCGTGCCGATGGGCTCCCGGTCGAAGCCGGTGGCACCGTCCTGGACGATGAACGTCCCGAACGCGGCCATCACGTTGGGGAATTCGGCCGTCGGCCGCCTGAGCACGAATTCGACGGTCCGCTCCCCCGTCGCGCGGCTGGCCGCGAGGTCTATGGGTTCCAGGGAGGCCCGGGCCCGGAACGCCTTGCGGGGATCGGCCATCCGACGGTAGCTGTACAGGACGTCGGCGGCCGTGACCGGCTTGCCGTCGTGGAACTCCGCCCGGCGCAGGGTCACCGACCAGCGGTCGAGGCCGCTGTTCGGCTCCCAGGTCTCGGCGAGCCTGGGCACGGCAGAGAGGTCGGCGCCGTAGTCGGCGAGCTTGTCGAAGAGCGCCTTGCCTCTGGCCGCGTCCGCGAAGAGGTTGCCGAGGTGGGGGTCGAGGGTCTCGCTCGCGCCGCCGCCCGCGAACGCGGCCCGTAGCCGCCCGCCGCGCCGGGGGGCGGCCCCCTTGTCCGCCGCCGGTCCGCCGGCGTCCGGCCCGGTGCACCCGGCGAGCGTCAGGGCGCCGAGACCGGCGGCTCCCCCGGCGGCGGCGAGGAAGCCGCGCCGGTGCAGGCCGGGGAAGGTGTGGTGTCTGTCGGCCGGTGCGGTCATGGCTGGTCTCCTGTCGCGGGGGCCGTCGGTGACGTGGTGGGTGTCCCGGCTGCCGGAGCGCGGGAAGGTCGGTGCCGCCGGGGCTTCGCGGCCGTCGTGGGTTCCCGGGTCGGTGCCGGTCGCCCGGACACCGCTGCTTCCCGGGTCGTCGCCGGTTCTCCGGGCTCCCCGGGTTTGCGCGGCTCCCTGGGATTCCGTGGCCTCCCGGGATTCCGCGGCCTCCTGGCGACCAGGTGGAGCCTGTCGCCGTCGGCGGCGCCGCCGGGTTCGTCGCCGGGCCTCCACGCCGGATCGGTACGCGGGCCCGGGCCGTCGTGCAGGGCCAGGACTTCGAAACCGTGGAGGCCCAGGAAGTGGCGCAGTTCCTGCGGCAGGAGCAGCCGCCACGCGGAGTGCTCCTCGACGGGCCCGCTGCCGTCGTCGGCGGTCCAGCGGCGGCTGCGCCTCAGCAGTTGCGCGGCACGGTCGACGCTCAGTGCGGTGGTCGAGGTGTAGGTGGTGCCGAGCCAGGTGAAGCGGGACACCGTGGGCCTGGCGGAGGGCTCGTCGCGGCCGAGGAAGTAGGCGCCGTTGCGCATCTCCGCGATCAGCAGACCACCGGGGGCAAGGGCGCGGCGGCAGGACGCCAGGAAGCCGTCGAGCTGCTCGTTCGTGTGGCAGTACAGCAGCGAACTGTCCAGGCAGACCGCGGCGTCGAAGGTGCGCGGACCGAGGTCGAAGCCGCGGAGATCGGCGTGGATGTAGTCCGGTCCGGGATGGCGGGCGCGGGCATGGGCGAGCATGGGGGGCGAGAGGTCCGCGGCGGTGACACGGCGCCCGGCGTCGTGGAGCCAGGCGGCGTCGCGGCCGGTGCCGCAGCCCAGGTCGAGCACGGCGGGGCCGGCGCCGTACCGTCGCAGGAGGTCTTCCGCCCAGCGTCCGGCCAGGTGTCCGGGATCGGGGAACCTGGCCTCGTAGAGCTCCGGCCGGTCGGTGAGCAGGTTGGCCGTCCGGTGTCTCACGCCGTCACCGCCACGGGTGCGGGCCGGGTTCCCGGGAGTGTTCCCGTGCGGTGCAGCCGGGCCACCGCGGCGGCCGAGACGAGCCCGGTGGCCAGGCAGCAGGCCCAGGGAAGCAGCGCGAGGACCGTGCTGTCCGCCCCGCCCTCACGTGCGATGTCCATGGACCACCCGACGGCCGTGTTGCCGAGGGCCGCCGCGATGCCGGAGAAGGCGTAGAAGACACCGAAGTAGGTGCCCGTCAGGCCCGGCCTCCCGAAGGCCGGGATCAGCTCCATCACGAAGGGCTGGGCGGTCATGACCCCGAGGTGGAGCAGCAGCGCTCCCGCCAGTACGGGCGTGAGGCGCAGGACCGCCCCGGAAGTGCCGCCGGGATCGGCCGGTGCGGCGACGAGCATCGGCGGTACGAAGGCGAGCCCCATCAGCACGAGTCCCGCGGCGATCCACCCGCCTCTGCTCCCCCGCGCCTTCAACGAGCGAGTGATGCGCAGTTGCAGGGTGATCCCGGCGACGGTTCCCACGACGAACACGAGGCCCGCGGCGCCGTCCCAGCCGGTCGCCCGCCGGGCCGTGTCGGGGAGCAGCAGATAGAGCTGGTTCTCCAGCGTGAACATGCCGACCATGGCCAGGGCGAAGACGAGGAAGTCGCGGTTGCCGACGGCCTCCCGCCAGTCGGAGGCGACGCTGCCGGTGGCCGGACCGGCGTCGTGGGGCGGAAGCACCAGGGCCTGGGCGAGGGTGAGCAGGGCGAAGATGCCGGAGGCGGTGAGCGCGGCGGCGCGGAAGTCGACCAGCAGCAGTGCACTGCCCAGGAGCGGACCGACGAGGGCGCCGGTGGTCGCGAAGACGTTGAAGAGGGCGAACGCCTCTGCTTTGCGTTCCCCGGACTCCTGGGCGAGGAAGGTGCGGACGGCGGGGTTGAAGAGCGCGCCGGCCACTCCGCTGAGCACCGAGGCGGCCAGCAGGACGGGCAGCCCGTCGCCGAACGCGAAGAGGGCGAAACCGGCCGTGCGTATCGCGCAGCCGGCGATGATGACACCGCGTGCCCCGAGCCGGTCGGCGGCGGAGCCGCCTATGAGGAAGAGCCCCTGCTGACTGAGATTGCGTACGCCGAGGACGACGCCGACGACGGCCGCCGACAGACCCAGGTCGTCGCCCAGGTGTGTGGCGAGGTAGGGGATGAGCAGGTAGAAGCCGGTGTTGACACCGAGCTGGTTGACCAGGAGCAGCCGGATCGCGAGAGGAAAGGCGCGGACCTCGTGCAGGATCCTCATGAGGCCTCACTCCATGCCCCGGCCGCCTCACGGGGCCGTACGCCGAGGCCGGGCCGCCCGGTGGCCCGGACGAAGCCCTCGTGGCCGCCGATGCCCGTCCACGGGTCGTGGGCCAGCAGGAGGTGCCCGTCGAGGTCGGTCCAGCGGGCGCGGTCGGCGATGTGGACGGCGGGGGCGATTCCCAGGGTGCTGGCGGTGAGGCAGCCGAGCATGAGGTCGGTGCCGCTGCCCTCGATCAGGGCGGCGATCCTCAGGGCCGCGTGCACGCCTCCGCACTTGGCGAGCTTGACGTTGATGCCGTGGACCCGTCCGGCGAGCCGGCGGGCGTCCTCCTGGGTGACGGCGTCCTCGTCGGCGATCACGGGCAGCGGTGAGCGGGCCGCGAGCCGGGCGAGGGCTTCGGGGTCACCTGGGGCGACGGGCTGTTCGACCGCTTCGATGCCAAGGTCGGCGTACCGGGGAAGAAGCCGTCTCGCCTGCCCCACCGTCCAGGCCCCGTTCGGGTCGAGGAGGAGGCGGGCGGCCGGTGCCGCCGCGCGGACGGCGCGCACCCGGTCCAGATCGGACTCGTGGTCCGGGTCGCCCGCCTTGATCTTGATGACGGAGAACCCGGCGTCGGCGAGCCTGCGCGCCTGGGCCGCTGCCCGGCCGGGCGAGGTGAGCGAGATCGTGCGGGCGGTGGCCGCCCTGGGGGGCACGGGAGAACCGAGGAAGCGGTGGACGGCCGTGGCGGTGCGCCGGCCCACCAGGTCGAGCAGTGCCGCCTCGGTCGCCGCGGTCACCGCCGCCGGGGTGCCGGCCGGGGTGAGTTCACCGGTGCGCAGGGCGTGCAGTGCGGTCTCCGGTCCGGCGAAGCGTGCCAGGCGCTCTCCGGTGCGGGCCGCGAGGCGTTGCAGGGCAGGGGTGTCGAGTCCGTAGAAGACGCTGGTGACGGCCTCGCCGTGGCCGCGCAGCCCGTCGTGCTCGATGGTGAACCACACGGCGTCGCGTGCGGTCATGGTCGAGCGGGAGATGCGCAGCGGCTCGGTGAGGGTGAGCCGGACGGTGCGCTGGGTGAGTTTCACGGCTGTCCTTCCGGGCGCTCGGCCAGCGGGTCGGTCACGGTGGTGCATCGGGCCCAGCCCCCGGCGTGTGCGGCGCGTGCGTGCGGGATGTCGACGGGGCCGACGGCGGCGAGGCGGGGGTCCAGTTGGTGGGCGGTCATGAAGTCGTCGTCGTAGACGCTGCCGAGGTAGCGGTGCGGTCCGTCCGGGAACACCGTGGCGACGGCCGCTCCGGGGTGGGCATCGGCGGCCCAGGCGGCGACCCGCGCGACGGCGCCCGTACTCCACCCGCCGCTGACGAAGTTGCCCCGGGCGAGGCGTCGGCAGGTGTCGACGGCCTCGGCCGGGCCGATCCAGTGCACCTCGTCGAAGGCGCCGTGGGCGACGTTCCGCGGGTGGATGCTGCTGCCGAGTCCGCGCATCAGGCGGGGAGCCGCGGCCTGCCCGAAGATGGTCGACCCGGTGGAGTCGACGGCGACGAGGCGCAGGGCCGGCCAGTGCCTGCGCAACGGCCCGGCGATCCCGGCACTGTGCCCGCCGGTCCCGACGCTGCAGACGAGGATGTCGAGATGGTCCAGCTGCGTGGCCAGTTCCGCCGCGAGGGAGGCGTAACCGGCGGTGTTGTCGGGGTTGTTGTACTGGTCGGGCCAGTACGCGCCGGGGAGACTCCCGAGGAGGTCGTGCAGCCGCTCCAGGCGGGCACCCTGCCAGCCGCCCTGATCCGCGGGTGTGTCCACCAGCTCCAGGCGGGCGCCGTAGGCCCGCAGCAACTGGCGCATGGAGGGTTCCAGTTCGGTGTCGCCCACCAGCACGACGGGATGTCCGAGCGCCTGGCCCGCGAAGGCGAGACCTATCCCGAGGGTTCCGGAGGTCGACTCCACCACCGGTGCTCCGGGAAGGAGTTCGCCGCGTTCCTCGGCGCCCAGGAGCATGGAGACCGCGGCCCGTGCCTTCATGCCGCCGACGGCATGCCCTTCGAGCTTGGCCCAGAATCCGGGGTGGCGCCGGGGCAGTGCCGTGGTGATCCTGGCCAGCGGGGTGCGGCCGATGAGCGCGAGCAGCTCGCGGTTGGGGGCGAGGGTGGGAAGGAACGCCGTGGTCACCGGGCACCTCCGTCGTCCGCGCGGTAGCGGTGGACGACGCCCGGTCCGCCGTCGAGCCAGAAGAACGGATAGGGCTCCGCGCAGACCGCGCTCACGCCGGCACCCAGGAAGCGGGGCAGTACGGCGCTACCGGTCTGGGCGAACATGGTGAGGGGTTTCCCCAGCTCCAGAGCGCGGCGGCGGAGCGGGTCGAAGGTCCCGTTGCCGAGGGTCATGCCGGAGGCCAGCACGGCGTCGCAGCGGTCGGTCCCGGCGAGGGCGTCCGTGAACACGGGCTCCCCCCACTCGGTGACGCCTCCCTTCAGATCGCACGGAAGCGCCGTGAATCCGCGGGAACGCAGCTCGTCCAGAAGGGAGTTGACGACGCCCACGACCAGCACGGCGGAGCCGGGCGCCGCGTCCAGCAGATCGACGACAGCGGCGGCTCTGGCCCGCGAGCGGTCCAGCGAGCTTCCGGAGGGGACGGTGACCGGCTCCGCGCCGGCGGCGCTGTGCGGCTGTACGTCCATCAGATAGGCGTCCAGCGCCGCGACCCGCACCGGCAGCAGCGGGTGGGCGAGGAGCGCGGCGACGTCCGCACCGGCGCACTCCTCGACGGTCCCGGCGGCGAGTGTTCCCGGCTCCACCGAGCACGAGCCGACGGCACGGCCGACGCGCAGGCTGAGGACCTCGTTGCGGTATCCGCCTCGCCGCCCGTCGTGCCGTGCGGCCTGGGCCGTCGTGAAGGCCACGGTGACCCGACGGGTACGGGGCGCCGGACCGAGCTCTCCGGCCAGGGCCTGGCCGACGAGGGTGCCGAGGGACGCGGGGGGCATACGGGTCGCCGTGTTCACGCGCTCACCAGCCGGGGCCGCAGTCCGGCGAGCAGCGTCTCGACGTGGCGGCGGGCGCCGAGTCCCGCGGAGTCGCCCGCCATGACGTGTCCCAGGTAGGCGTTGTTGCTGTCCGCGGCCTCGACCGCGCGTCCGGCTTCCGCGAGTTGTACCTCCAGCACGCCTTCGGCGTCCCGCACCCGGTCCGCACCGTCGACCGAGGCGAGGGTGCCTGCGGCCTCGGGGACGAGGAACGCGATCGCGGCGCTGCGCAGTCCGGTGTCGCACCGGCGGAGGTCCGGCGCCCGCCCGAGGGCCACGTCGGCACACGCGGCGGCGAGGTCGATCCCCGTGACATGGCGGACCAGTTCGGTGATGCGGTTCCCCGCGGGGCGCGGGTTGACCTCCACGACTCGGGGGCCGTGGGGCGTGAGCTTGATCTCGGTATGCGCGACGACGGTGTCGAGACCGAGCGCCGCCCCGGCGCGGACCGCCGCGTCCGCCGCGGCAGCGAGATCATCAGGGGTGAGGTCGGCCGGGAACATGTGCCCGGTCTCGACGAACGCGGGGGCCCTGCCGACGCTCTTGTCCGTCACTCCGACGACGTGGGTGACGCCCTGGAAAGCCACTGTCTCCACGCTCACCTCGGGACCTCGCAGGTACTCCTCGATCAGGATCTGCGGGGCACGTCGCTGTCCCCGGGCGTTGAGCGGGAACTCCGCCAGCGCGCGGCAGGCGGAGGCGAGCTGCGCGTCGTCGTCGACCCGGCGCACGAACATGCCCCCGCACAGGTCCACCGGCTTCACGACCAGCGGGTAGCCGATCCCGCGGGCGGCGGCCAGGGCGCCCTCCTCGTCCGCGCAGACCGCGAACCGCGGCCCCGGCACCCCGGCCGCCGCGAGCACCCGCCGGGTCGCGTCCTTGCGGCAGGCGTTCTCGATCGCCTCGGGCGTGGGGCCGGGAAGGCCGAGGCGGGCGGCGATACGGGCCACTGCGGGCAGGTAGTAGTCACAGGATGTGATCACACCGTCGAAGGCCAGCGCCGCGTGCAACAGCTCGACCTGCGGAAGCAGCGCCGTGACGTCGTTTGTGGGCCCCGTGACGACGTTACGCGCGGTGAGCAGCGGGTGCGCCGCGCCCTCGGGAGCCGCCCGGAGGTAATGCATCAGATCACGGGTGAGGAACGTGAAGTGGTGCCCCTCCTCCCCCAGGGTCCGCGGCAGCAGTCTGCTCATCGAACCGACCCAGCTCTCGACCACCAACAGGTGAGCCATGAACTCCCCCTTCTCACAGTGCCTTCGGGATCGCGGGCATGCGGACGCCACCCATGCGGAGGGGAGTCCGGCCCGACACCACACACGTTATCGACAATCGTTTTCATTGTCATCTGAACCGGCGTCATCCCCGTCGGTGAACTGCTTCCGTTGCGTCTCCCGCCCGACCGGAGTGGAATGACGTAGAGGGGCACCCGGAGGAAGGGGCACGCCATGACCGACAGCGACCGGGGGGACGACGTCTACCAGCCGCAGGAGCCGGAGGCCTCGGACCCCGATGACCTGCTGGACGTGGAGGACACCCTGGACAACTCCGGGATCACGGACGTCCTGGACGAGGGGTACTCCCCGCCCGAACGGCCCTGGGCGGTCGACGACAAGGGCACGACGGCAGCGGAGCAGCAGTCGGGCGAGTCCCTCGACAGCCGCCTGACCAGGGAGGTTCCTGAGACCTCGGACCTCGGGGACGGCATCGGCGACCTCGAGGGCGGCGACGGGGAGCCCTACGACCTCGAGGTCGGGACCGACCGGGCGGGCCGCCTCACGCAGGAGGGCGACGGACACGTGGCCTCCACCCTCACGGCGCAGGACGTGGGGATCGACGGTGCGGCGGCCTCGGCCGAGGAGGCGGCCATGCACCTGATCCCCGAAGAGGAGGATCTGTTCGGGTAGGACCTGTTCGGACTGGACCCGACCGGCTCTCCCCTCCGGATCCCGCCTACCGCGTCCTGGGGGCTGCGCGGAGGGGCGTGCCGGGGGCTGACGGCCGCGCGCCGCCTCCCGGCCAAGCCGCAGGGGTTCGGGTTCGCACAGAGGTGCGTGAGGGGCGTGCTGCGCCGCGGAGAACCGCACGCGGGCACGCCGTGCGCGGCGCACCGGGGGGTGCGGGGGCGCGCGGGCGACCAGGCCGAAACACACCGGTGTACCCCGAAAACACTTGGACGCCGGACGCACGGTCACGGAAGACTTCCTCCCCCGGACACCTCGCCACGCACGCACCGTGAGCGCGTGTGCCCGGTGGTTCGCTGCGCCCCGGGGCGGAGGCCGGCCACCGCGGCGGGGCCCGGCGCAACTGCCCGCGCAACGACATGAGGTCGGCATGGGATCGCAGCACGCACGAGGCACCGGACCGGACAGGGGCCCGGTCCGGCTCGCACTCCGCCACTACCTGAACGAACTGTCCCGCCAACGAAACCTGTCCCTTCCGGCTCTCCTGCTCCCCGCACTGGGCAACATCGGGATCACCTACGTCGCGCCGCTGGTCGTCGCCAAGCTGGTGGGCCGGATCGCGGAGGAAGGGGCCATCGGGTTACACGACGCGCTCCCCTACGTCGGTGTGTTCGCCGGAGTCCTGCTCCTCGCGGAGACCCTGTGGAGGCTCGGCCTGCACTGCCTGAACCGGGTCGACGCCCGCGGCATCGAGCATCTGTACGTCACCGGCATGGACGCCCTGTTCGCCAAGGACGCCTCCTTCTACCAGGACAACTTCGCCGGTTCCCTGACCAAGCGGGTGCTGAGTTTCGCCGCCCGCTTCGAGGAGTTCGTCGACACGCTGACCTTCAACGTCGTAGGGAGCCTGGCGCCGCTGCTGTTCGGCACGGTGGTCCTCTGGCACTACGACCCCCTGCTCGTCGCCGGCCTGCTGACGATGATCGTCCTGACCGCGTTCTGCGCCGCGCCCCTCATCCGCCGCCGTCAGCAACTGGTCAACGAACGCGAGGAGGCCATCGCACGGGTCTCGGGACACGTGTCCGACGCCCTGATGAACATGGACACCGTGCGCGCGTTCGCCGCCGAGGAGCGCGAGGCCGCCGAACACCGGTCCCGCGTCGCGGAGTCGCGGAGACTGACCCTGCGCTCGTGGGACTACGGCAACCTCCGCATCGACACACTGGTCGCCCCCATGTCGGTGCTGACCAACGGCCTCGGCCTGCTCCTCGCCGTCTCCTTCGGCGCGGGCGGGGGCAGCGTGGAGGCGATCGTGGTCGCGTTCACCTACTACACGGGCTCGACGCGCATCATGTTCGAGTTCAACCAGATCTACCGTCGGCTCGAAAGCTCGATGACGGAAGCCGCGCAGTTCACCGAGCTGCTCGTCGAACCGCCCACCGTGCTCGACCCACCGGCCCCGGAGGCGGTCCGTCCGGGATCCGCCGACGTCCGCTTCGAACACGTCCGCTTCGCACACGCGGGGAGCCGGCCGATCTTCGACGGGCTCGACCTCGACGTGCCCAGCGGCACGAGGCTCGGCCTCGTCGGACGCTCGGGCGGCGGCAAGACCACGCTCACACGGCTGCTCCTGCGCATGGCCGACGTCCAGTCGGGACGCATCCTGATCGGGGGTCAGGACATCTGCCGGATGCGCCAGTCCGACCTGCGGAGCCTCATCGCGTACGTACCCCAGGAACCGGCGATGTTCCACCGCACGCTCCGCGAGAACATCCTCTTCGCCCGCCCGGGGGCCACCGACGCGGAGATCCGGGCCGCTGCCGACGCGGCGCACGTCACGGAGTTCGCCGATCAGCTTCCTGCGGGCTTCGACACGATGGTCGGGGAGCGCGGCGTCAAGCTGTCCGGCGGGCAGCGCCAGCGCGTCGCGCTCGCCAGGGCGATCCTGCGCGATGCTCCGGTCCTGTTGCTGGACGAGGCGACGAGCGCACTGGACTCGGAGAGCGAGACCCTCGTCCAGCAGGCCCTGTGGCAGCTCATGGAGGGCCGGACCGCGCTGGTGGTCGCACACCGGCTGAGCACGGTCGCGGCGATGGACCACCTCATCGTCCTCGACCACGGCACCATCGTCGAACAGGGCACACACCACGAACTGCTGCTCACCGACGGCGCCTACGCCAAACTCTGGCACCACCAGTCCGGCGGTTTCCTCGTCGACACGGCCGCGGTTCAGCCCGCTGCCGCCACCGAATAGGTCTGCCGTCCGCGCGGCCCCGGCCCGGCACGGGCCGGGGCCGCAACGTCCCCTGTAGCCACCGGGCTTCATTGACAATCCGGACGATCACACCGAGACTCGACCGCATGACCGAGGTTCAGCCCCTTCCCAGCGAGCGCTGTCCCCACGTCGTCCGCGCCTTCGGCGCCGGGTGTTGACCTTCACCCACCCCTTCACGCGGCCCCGCCCGCACGTCCGCCTCACGGCCGCGTCCTGACCGTTCACGGCGACGTTCCGGCCCGCGGCAGGTCGTAACGCGTCCAGTCCCGTACGCCGCCGTCCCTGACCGGACGCGGCCGGGCAACGCCCCACCGCCCAGCGGCCCGGGCCTCGGCAGGAACCGTCCCCTGCCTCCTCCACACCAACGGCCCGCCCGCGTCGCTCCGGTCCGGGCCGATCAGTGATCGGAAGACACGATGAGCCCGAAGTTCCTCTGGTACGTCCCCAACACCGTCGAACCCGGTCACCGCGGCGACGACACCGCGTCCGGCTGGGGGTCCGTCGAGTACTCCACCGACCTCGCGCGCACGGCGGAGGCGCACGGCTGGAGCGGTGCCCTGATCGGCACCGGGTGGGGGCGGCCGGACACCTTCACCGTCGCCACGGCCCTGGCGGCCCGGACCACCGCGTTCGAGCCGTTGATCGCGGTCCGCCCGGGCTACTGGCAGCCCGCGCAGCTCGCCGGCGCGGCTGCCACCCTCGACCAGCTCAGCCGGGGGCGCGTCCTCCTCAACATCGTCAGCGGACGGGACGACGTCGGCGCGTACGGCGACACCACCGTCGACCCCGCGGGGCGCTACGCCCGCACCGAGGAGTTCATGCACCTGCTGCGGCGCCTGTGGACGGAGGAGGACGTCACGTACACCGGTGAGTACTTCCGTGTCACCGGCTCCACCGTCGCACCGCGCCCCTACGCGACCGGCGACCGGCTCCACCCCACGCTCTACTTCGGCGGCGCGTCCCCGGCCGCCGAGCGCGTGGCGGCGGCCGAGGCGGACGTCCAGCTCTTCTGGGGTGAACCCCTCGACGGGATCGCCGAACGCGTCGACCGGCTGAAGGCACTGAGCGAGCGCACCGGCCGCCGTCATCGCCCCCTGGAGTTCGGACTGCGGATCACCACACTGGTGCGTGACACCACCGAGGAGGCGTGGCGGGCGGCGGAGGCGAAAGTTGCGGAGATGGCCCGTACGGACGGGGTCCACTGGGCGCCGAACCAGCGGGACGCGGTCGGGCAGCAGCGGCTCCTCGGCCTCGCCGCCCGGGGTGAGGTGCTCGACACCTGCCTCTACACCACTCCCGGCAGATTCGGCGGTGGCGGAGCCGCGACCACCTGGCTGGTGGGCTCCCCGGACGAGGTGGCCACCGCGCTGGAGAACTACCGCAAGCTCGGGGTCACCCACTTCGTCCTGTCCGACACCCCCTACAAACAGGAGATCGCACGCGTCGGCGGCCACCTGCTCCCCAGGCTGCGCGAACCGTCGGCCTCCGGGCTGCCGCACCCGCCCTCGGACGGCTCCGGCAGGACGTGAGCGCGCCCGCGCGGAGCCTCCTCGACGGGACGGGCGGCCCCGCGGCGACGGGTCGCCGCCGCCGCGCACGGCCGGGGCGAGGTGCTGAACATCCGGCGGCCGGGTCCGTGAACCCGCCGGCCGCCGGATCGCCCGACCGGACCGGCGTGGGATGCGGGCGGAGCCGTGGTGTGGATGAGTGGCAGGGAGTTCCGTCCACGACCCACGGGAGTGCGCGCATGTCCGAGGCAGTACCGGACCCCGTCGCGGTCCAGCCCGTCGTCGCACCGCTGACCAGCGCCGCACTGGTCCTGGTCGCGACGATCGAGCCGGGCGGCGAGCCCGCCGTGCGGGACGTCCTGCCGGACCTCGCGGCGTTCGCACGGTCGGTCGGCTTCCGGGTGCCGAGCGCCGGTCTCGCGTGTGTGACGGGCTTCGGCTCGGACGCCTGGGACCGCCTCTTCGCCGGTCCCCGGCCGGCCCGCCTCCACCCGTTCCAGGAGTTGCGGGGTCCGCTGCACCACGCGCCGGCCACGCCGGGTGATCTTCTGTTCCACGTGCGGGCCGAGCGGATGGACGTCTGCTACGAGTGGGCCTCGCACCTGCTGGACCGGCTGGCCGGCGCCGTCAAGGTCGTCGACGAGGTCCAGGGCTTCCGCTACTTCGACCACCGGGACCTGCTCGGCTTCGTCGACGGCACGGAGAACCCGGTCGGCGACGATGCCCGCAAGGCAGCCGTCGTCGGAGCCGAGGACCCGTGCTTCGAGGGGGGCAGCTACGTGATCGTGCAGAAGTACCTCCACGATCTGCCCGGCTGGAACCGGCTCGGCACGGAGGAGCAGGAACGGATCATCGGGCGCACGAAGTTCTCCGACATCGAGCTCGCCGACGACGTGAAGCCGGCCGACTCGCACGTCGCCCTGAACACCATCACGGACGCCGACGGCACGGAACACGACATCCTGCGCGCCAACATGCCCTTCGGCAGCTTCGAACAGGGCGAGTTCGGAACGTACTTCATCGGCTACGCGGCCGACCCCGGCGTCACGGAACAGATGCTCCGCAACATGTTCCTGGGCAGCCCGCCCGGTACCCACGACCGCATTCTCGACTTCTCGACCGCCGTCACCGGCACCCTCTTCCACGCACCCAGCGCCGACTTCCTCGACGCCCCTCCGCCACCGCCCTCCCCCGTCGCGGCCGCGGCCGCACCCGAGCCGCAGACCATCACGTCACGGCCCGGGAACCAGGCGGCGGCGCGCGACGGTTCGCTGCGCATCGGCAGCCTGCAAGAAAGTGCCCCGTGATGAACAACCTCCACCGTGAGCTCGCCCCCGTCACCGAAGCCGCCTGGGTCCAGATCGAGGAGGAGGCCAGGCGCACGTTCAGCCGGCACGTCGCGGCCCGCCGGGTCGTGGACGTGTCCGACCCGCAGGGCCCGGAGTTCTCGGCGGTCGGTGACGGACATCTGCGCGACATCGACCCGCCCACCCCCGACGTGATCGCCCGCGCCCGCACCGCGACCCCGGTCATCGAGTGGCGGGTGCCGTTCACCGTCTCCAGAGCGGCCGTCGACGACGTCGAACGCGGCTCCGAGGACAGCGACTGGCAGCCCGTCAAGGACGCGGCTCGGACCTGCGCGTTCGCCGAGGACATGGCCGTCATCGACGGGTACGCGGCCGCCGGCATCACCGGACTGCGCGACGGTTCCTCGCACACCCCGCTGCCACTCCCCGCGGACGCACGCGACTACCCCGCCACCGTGAGCCAGGCGCTGACCCGGCTGCGGCTGGCGGGCGTGGACGGGCCGTACCGGCTGTTGCTCGGCGCCGAGGCGTTCACCGAGGCGACCGAGACCTCCGACCACGGCTATCCGGTGGCGACCCACCTGGCGCGGATCCTGGAGGACCCGATCCTGTGGGCGCCCGCCGTGTCGGGCGGTGTCCTGCTGTCCACCCGGGGCGGTGACTTCGAACTGTGCCTGGGCCAGGACCTGTCCATCGGCTATCTGGACCATGACGCCGGAAACATCCGGCTCTACTTCCAGCAGGCGTTCACCTTCCGGATGCTGACCCCGGAGGCTGTCGTCCCGCTGATCGCCTGAGGGCACAGGCCGACCTGGGAGGCTCCCATGGACGAGACAGGCCGTATCCCTCCGGACCCCGCACCGGGCCGGGGCCCCGGCGTCGACGCACAGCGCTCTGCCAGGTTCGCCGAGGCGCTCCGACTGGCCGTCGCCGAGGGGATGCTCGGCGAGACGCGGCCCCTCGCCGGGTTCCTCGACGCGGACGGGGTGCGCGCCTCGGTCGCCTCGCTGCGGGACGCGTTCGCGGCGGAGCCCCACGTGCGGGTGCTGCACACCTTCGCCGCCAAGGCCGCCTCCCTGGTCCCCGTACTGCGGCTGCTCGCCGACTGCGGCATGGGGTGCGAGGTGGCCGGTCCGGGCGAACTGCGCCTCGCGTTCGAGGCGGGTTTCCCTCCCGAACGGATCGTCCTGGACTCACCCGCGAAGACCCGTGACGAACTGCGGCTGGCGCTGGCTCTCGGCGTGGCGGTGAACGCGGACAGCTTCGGTGAGATCCGCCGCATCGACGGGCTCCGCTCCCCCGGCTCGGCCTCCGTCCTCGGACTACGGGTGAACCCCCAGGTCGGAGGCGGTTCCATCGGAGCCATGAGCACGGCGACGCCGACATCGAAGTTCGGCGTGGCACTCCATGACCCGGGCGCACGCGAGCAGGTCGTACGCACGTTCACCGAGCGGCCCTGGCTGACCCGGCTGCACGCCCACGTCGGGTCCCAGGGGTGCCCCCTCGAACTCATCGCGGCGGGAATCGCCGAGACCTACGCCCTGGCCGAGGAGATCAACGCCGCGCTGGGCACACGCCGGGTCACGGGGATCGACATCGGGGGCGGGCTGCCCGTGAACTTCGACGACGACGAGACCCGGCCCCCGTTCTCCGAGTACGTCGCGGCGCTGCGCGCGGCCGTCCCCGGGCTCTTCGACGGGCGGTACGACCTGGTCACCGAGTTCGGCAGGTCCCTGCTCGCCAAGAACGGCTTCATCGGCGCCCGCGTGGAGTACACGAAGGACGCCGGCGGGCGCCGCGTCGCGCTCACCCACGCGGGCGCGCAGATCGCCACCCGGACCGTCCTGATGCCCGACGCCTGGCCGCTGCGGATCGGCGCGTTCGACGCACAGGGCCACCCCCGGAGCGGGCCGCTGATGGTCCAGGACATCGCGGGGCCGTGCTGTTTCGCCGGGGACGTGGTGGCGCACGCCCGGGAGCTGCCGGAACTCCGGGAGGGCGACTTCGTGGCTCTGTACGACACGGGGGCGTACTACTTCTCCACCCCGTGGGCGTACAACAGTCTCCCCCGGCCGGCCGTGTACGGCTTCGCCGGGGAGCCCGGTGGCCTGCGCTTCGCCCCGGTGCGCGACGCGCAGTCCCTGGACTCGGTGGCGGCGGAGAGCGGCCTCGGGCACGCCGAGGCGCTGACCGCGCTCTTCATGCCGGCCGGGGACCGCCCCTAGGCAGGCCCCGCGGGCTGGGGTGAGGGCTCGGGCTCGGGCACCGGATCGGGATTCGGGCCCGGCGGCTGCGGGATCGGATCCGGTGCGGGACCGGGCGGGACCGGACCCGGCGGTACCGGCGGCGGGGAGGGCACCGGTGTGGGCGGCCCCGGCACGGGCGGGGGCGTCGGCGCGGGCGGTACGGGATCGGGATACGGATGCGTCATGTCGTGCCTCCAAGTGCATCGGACAGGACGAGTGGATCTCCTCTCCACCGTCTCCCCGTGCGGCTGCCCTCGCCTGCCGAGTCCACACGTACACGACGTCGGACCACGCCCGGACGGGTGCCTCAGAGCAGCTCGGACGGGTGCCTCAGAACAGCTCGCGGTGCGCGCCGAGCTGCAGCCCGGCGCTCCGCACGAGCTCCTGGGACACCGGTGGCGCCTGCTCGGGATGGCGCTGCGCCCATTCGGCGGCGTAGGGGCAGAGCGGCACGACGGGCACCCCTTCGCGGGCCGCCATGGAGTAGAACTCACGTACGAGAGCGCTGGCGATGCCTCGGCCCTCGTATTCCGGCTCCACGACGGTGTGCACGGCCACGAGGGCGCCCGGCCCGGGGTCCATCACGAAGTACGCGACGACCCCGGCGGCGGCCCCGTCCAGGTAGGCGACCAGCCTGCCGCTCTCCCGGTCGTCCCGGATGTCGACTGCGGCCCGCTCTGCTGCCATGACGGGTACTCCTCGCTGCTGCGTGCGGAGCGGGTCAGCTCCGCGCGGGAACGGCGTGCGGACTGCGCTCGGTACGCGTGCCCGGCACGGGCGCCGACGCGTCGGCGCCCAGCTCGACGATCCGGTTCCGGGCGTCCACATGCACGACACTCGGCACCAGCGCACGCGCCTCGGCGTCGTCGACCTGGGCGTAACTGATGAGGATGACCAGGTCACCGGGGTGGACGAGGTGGGCGGCGGCGCCGTTGATCCCGATGACGCCCGAACCTCGCTCCCCCTCGATGACATAGGTCTCGAGCCGCGAGCCGTTGTCTATGTCCACGATATGCACCAGCTCACCGGGAAGCAGGTCGGCCGCGTCCATAAGATCGGCGTCAATGGTCACGGATCCCACGTAGTGCAGGTCGGCCTGGGTGACGGTGGCCCGGTGAATCTTGGACTTGAACATGGTACGCAGCATCGAAGAACTCCTGGCTCTGGGCTCCCTGCCTGCGTTTTTGCAGGTCAAGGGCGACCCATCGAGAGTACAACGAGTCGCATGTTCAGGCAGGGGTCAGCAGGTTTTTCAGGACTGATGCTGACCCAATGCTGACTTTCCTGACACTCCGTCAGACCCGTCGCGAGGCTTCCGCCTGCCGCCTCACCGGCTTCGAGGGAGCACACGGCGCAGGCACTCCAACCGTGGACGTACGCGGTCCACGGCTCCGCTGCGGCGACCTCCGGTGCCGCCATGTGGGCTGGCGAGGCGGTAGGAGTCGGTGCCGGTTTCGATGATGGTGCCGTAGAAGGTGAGGCGGTCGACGATGGCCGCGCAGAGGCGGGGGTCGGTGAAGGTCTTGGTCCAGCCGCCGAACGACTCGTTGGAGGCGATGGCGACGCTGTTCTTCTCCTCGCGTTCGGTCAGGACCTGGAAGAGGAGCTCGGCGCCGTGGCGGTCGAGTTCCACGCAGCCGAGTTCGTCGATGCAGAGCAGGTCGACGCGGCCGTAGCGGGCGATGGTCTTGTTCAGCTGCTTCTCGTCAGCGGCCTCGGCCAGCTCGTTGACCAGGTTCGTCGCGAGGGTGTAGCGGACGCGGTAGCCCTTCATCGCGGCCTCGGTGCCCAGCGCGATGAGCATGTGGGAGTTGCCGGTGCCGGAGTCGCCGATCCGGCAGAGAGGCTGGCTCTTCTTGATCCACTCGCAGCTGGCGAGGGTGTGGATGGTGGCCGGGTCGATGTTCGGGTGGGCGACCTCCACGTTCTGGTCGTAAACCACCAGGTGAGAGGCGTGAAGGATGACCCTCACCCGCTTGCCGATCAGCCGGACGGAGACCGAGTAGCGGTTGGTGCGGACCGGGATCTGGCCGTAGCGGTCGACCCTCGGGGTGAACAACCGCCCGGTCTCGACCGGCTCCTCCGGCAGCGGCAACAGCAGCGGCTGTTCGAGCGCGAACTCTTCGGCGATGGTCCTGGACCTGGAGCCGATCCTGCCGGGGTCGTCCTGCCGGTCCCACTGCTCGCCCATCTCGTTCAGCTCGGCGAGCCAGGACACCTCGGGGACCGGGACGAAGTGGTTGCGGCGGAAGTAGCCGATCTGTCCCTCGACTCCGCCCTTCTCGTGGGCGCCTTCGATGCCCGGGCGGCAGTAGAAGCTCTCGATGCCGATCTTCCGTGGGTGCAGGAAATCTGAAGGCTCTGCAGCGCAAACTCAAGGGCTCGAAGGCGGTTCTGCCGCCTCGAAGGGGCCGGTTGCCACAGCGAACGGGACTGGGCGAAGGGCCTGGATCCGGCTCAGACGGAGAATGGCCGGGCCCATGATCGCGATCCGGCGGCATTCTGCGCGAAACTGTGGTGTGCCTACTTCCAGATCGCTTGCAGCCTCCGACGAGATACGTGTGTATCTCGTCGAACAGTTGAACCTGGCCTTGTGCCGTCCCGGAATGTACGGGAAGGAGCTGGCCTTCCGCATGCTGATGGATCACTTGCTGTTCGTGGAGGCGAGCCCGAGGCATTGGTCGACCAGCGGCGCATTTGGGACGATCGCGGCGCCGGGTCCAGCACCGGCCTCGCGGGCATGTTCCGTGACCTGATCCCGGACCGATGTCACGAGTACGTCATTGCCTCGGTGTATGCCGAGTTCGCGCACCACCGTGGCTGGCTCAAGCATGACCGTGTACTGGACCCTGAGGAATACGCAGTCCTGCAGGGTTCGGTCCGCCAGTGGGCGGCTGAGGACCGTGTGTGGTCGGACGTCGTCGCCGAGTTCGGCACCCCGTCCATGCTGTTCGGCGGCAACAACCCCTACTACGGAAAGACCCTCGGCTACCTGACGGAGAACCCGGAGGAACCGATGGTGTCCTTCGATCTCTGGAACGGCAGTGCTCCGGGAGCCGAGCAATCATGGCCACCTGAGCACGAGGAACCCCTCCTGCTTGCAGTGCGCTTCGGAACTGGGCCCTTCCGCCAGACCTTCACCTTCACCCCGGAGGGCCGGCGACGGCTCCCTGCGGAGTAGAGCTCAAGATCAGCGGGTGTTCGGTTCCTGCTCCGCTTCCGGTTCGGTCACTGCGCTGGTGCAGCGGAGGCTGGCCTTGGCCCCGAGGGAGAAGACGTGTGCGAGGTGGAGGGGGTCGGCGCCGTTGGCAAGGGCTTCATCAAGGATGCGGTCCTGCCTCAGTCGGTCGACGCCCACGGGCAATCTCCTGACCAACTTGTCCATCCAGAACGTGCCCACAGCCGTCGCGGTGGTGGCGGTGTTCCTGGTGATCAGCAGATGTGGGTTGGTGCTGCTGGGCCATCGCCGGTGGCTATAGGCGAGGTACTCGCTGATCGCCTCGGCGGTGTAGTCGCCAAGGGGACATCCAAGTCCTCGGGGTCGAGTCGCCGTCCCGGCAGGTCCACGAGCTCGACCAGCATCGAGCGAATCTGGCGGGCCGGCAGCGCGTGCATGCCAGACAGGGCCACGACCACTCGAAGGGCCGGATCCTGCAGTGCGGCAAGTACGACGGACTCCACCTCGTCCGCAGCGAGTGATGCGGGGATCTTGATCGGCACCTTGCCTCCCTTGATGCCTCGCATCGGGTCGGCGAAGATCAGCCGCTCGGCCTTGAGCGTGCTGAACAGCGAACGCAAAGCACTGGCTTCGTATGCGCGATAGGTCCGGTTGCCGAGCAAGCCGGTGATGTCGTCGCGGGTGGCCTGCGCAGGGTTGTGTACTTTCCGGCGTACTCCGTCAGGAACGGCAGGACGTTCCTCAGGTTCGTGACGACCGTTGCACGGGCACGAGGCCGGCGGCGTGAGGTCCCGTGTCTCAGGATGTCAGTCCAGACGTCCAGCTCAGTTCGGACAGCTGGTGCAAGGAACGACAGGTGTCCAGGTGGCTGGCGCCCAGGATCACCGCGTGGTGCTTCAGCAGGTTCTCCTCAGCGGCGTCGAGCAGGTCGGCGTGGACGGCCCTGTCGGTCCACCGCTGGAACCGCTCGGCGAGCGAGGCGCCGACGGCTCCGCCCTGGGGCATGGCGGTGGCTCGGTGCAGCTTGCCCAGCACGTTCCCAGCCTTGTGGTGGGCCAGCTCCTCCTCGGGCGAGCCCGGAGCGAAGGTATCCGCGCGGGCGCCTGCGAGCGCGGTGAGCAGCAGGGTGCGGGTGGCGTCATCCCGGCCGACCAACTCCGCATCATGGCCGCTCAGATGGGTGCCCCACGCCCAGTAGGCGTGGAGTTCTCCGGCGTACCGGTCTCGCTCCGCGTGCTGCTTCGCGATGAACTGACGCCCGTCGCCGGCCACCAGGCGTACGACGTGGGGGTGGGAACGCGGGGTCCGCTGCGATGTCGACTGCGCCGAGGCGGTGGTGCGCCAGTTGTATCCGGGGGTTGCGCGAGGTCGCGATCACGGGGTCGGCTCTGGCATGAGGAGACTGAGGTGCTCGGTGTCGTTGTGCCGGTCGAGCATGGCGTACCCGAGGTTGGTCAGGCCGGTGCAGGTGCGCGGGCCCCCGACGGCTTGGCCGCGCGGCTGGACCGGACTCACGGCGGCGCGTGGATATGGGAGCGGGCCGTCACCGACACCCGAGCCGCGTACGCCACCGAGCTGGACCAGGACGAGCACGAGGGGCAGCGGCCGACGTTGAGGCCGGAGTGGAGGGATTAGTGACCAGCTCATGGCGTGCCTGGTCGCTGCGATGTCCGGTGGCCCGTCGCAGCGACCAGGCGGAGTGGTAGCCGAGCTGTGGTTTGTTGTTTTATCCCTCGGCCACGATTCGGGGACCGGAGGCGTTCCGGGGCGTGACGTCAGCTGTCCGGGTCCGCATGGTCATCGCCATGTACAGAGCCACGAACCAGAGTAGGCCCGTGGTGCCACCGATCAGGCTGACCACGACGACCAGCCACAGGCGTTCCACCTTCCTGCGGTAAGCAACGATCGTCGGAACAAACAGGAGGAGCAACGCCACTGGCACAAAGACCAGCAGCTCGAGGGGAGTTAGGTTCGCAAGCATCCCATGAGCGTATCCGCACCTGTGAACACCTGTTCACCTGCGGCGCACACCGGGCCGCCCCAGCCCCCGTGAGGCCAGCGCAGCGCCGCCCGGCCCCCGCTGCCGACGGACCAGCCCCCACCCCGCCCACCTCCATATCCAGAGCGGGCAGGCCAGGAGCCAAGAGGAAGTCTGAACACTCACGACGCGAAAACCGGCGGCTTGACCTGCGGTTGTGCAGAGACCGGCTCCGAGCAGCTGTCGGCCATCGGGTCGGGCATGGCTGCTCGCCATCCACCACCGCACCGACCTGCGCATCGCCGCGCCCTCCACTGCCGTCAGCCGGCTGTTCAGCATCGTCGGCGCCGACACCATCCTGCGGATCTACCCCACCGTGCAGACCGTGCTCGCCGCGTAACCACTCGCGGGCCCTCCCCGCCGCCGGACACCCCAGACGCGACACCGTGCGGCCCTCGCCCACGAAAGTCGTTGGGCGGTCTCGGGCCACGCCGCCACCATCAGGCCAGCGATCGACGGCACATTGGTCCCCTATGCGTCTTCACTCGCTCTGCTGGCACAGCGCCCCGCGGTGCCCGGGTCGGTGCGGTGACACCATCATCCGGGTCACACGAGGGTCAGCGGCGGGCCGGCGACCGGCTGGCGAAGACGAAGCGGGCCAGCCGTCTGGCTCCACCCACAACGCGCCTGCGACTAGGGGGTGTTTTGAAAGCGCTGGTCACAGCCACTCGTTGATGACGGCGATAGTGACTGTGGCTTCGTAGCGGACTGCGAGCTTGTCGTACCTGGTGGCCACCGCGCGGTGGCGCTTGAGTCGGTTGATCCCGCACTCCACCGCGTGGCGCTCGCGGTAGTCGGTTTTGTCGAATTTGGGCGGCCGCCCGCCCTGAGCACCGAGTCTCTTGCGGTTCCGGATCTGGTCGACCTTTTCCGGGATGGTGCAGTGGATCCCGCGTCGGCGCAGGTAGGCACGGTTGGCGCGGGAGCCGTACGCCCTGTCGGCGCGGATCCTGTTCGGCTTGGTGCGGGGGCGCCCGGAGCCGATGCGCGGGACTCGGATGCGCTCCAGCACGGGCCGGAACTGGGGCGAGTCGCCGCGCTGGCCAGCGGTGACGATCAGCGCCAGCGGCTTCTGGCCCTGCTCGACCGCGAGGTGCAACTTTGTGGTCAGGCCGCCACGGGAGCGTCCGAGTCCGTGGTCGGCAGGCTCGTCGATGCCGCCGGGTTTGTCCCGCTGCAGGTCCCCCTTTTGCGGGCCCCGGCTGCGTGCTGGTGGGCACGGGCGACTGTGGAGTCCACGCTCACATCCCAGGTGATCAGGCCCTGCGCGTCTGCCACGGTCTGAAGCTGGGTGAGGATGCGCTTCCAGGTGCCGTTGCGTTGCCAGCGCCGAAACAGGCCGTAGGTCGTCTCCCACTCACCGTAGCGGGCGGGCACATCGCGCCAGGGGGCACCGGTCCGGGTCCGCCACCGTATGCCGTTGATCAGCTGCCGTTTGGACCAAACCGGCGGCCGTCCCGGCTTCTTACCCACCGGCAATAACGGCTCCAGTTTGGCCCACTGCTCGTCCGTCAAATCTCCGCGCCCCACGAGTGGATCATGACAGATCTTGATCCACTTCCAAACCCGGGCTCAGCAGAGCTCGCCCGCCAGCAGCCCCATCGTGAACATGTCGTACCACTTGCCGTCACGGCGGAAGACCTGACGAAGACGGCCCTCCTCAACGAAGCCGACCTTCTCGTAGACCCTGCGCGCGGCATGGTTCTCGGTAACCACGGTCAGCGTTACCTTGTGGAGGCGCATGTCCTCAAAGCCGTAGCGGCAGATCGTCCGCACCGCATCGGTGGCGTATCCGCGGCCCCAATACGCCTTCTCGCCCAGGTAGATATCGAGCTTCGCGATGCCCTTCTCCGGGTCCGCGTCGTGCAGCATGACCAGGCCGATGAGCTGGCCGTCGGCCAGCGCCTCAATGCCAAGGAGCAAGTCGCCATAGGCGTTGCGGGGGCGCTCCTCCAGCCACTTGCGGACGCGCTCCACCGGCTGGGCATACGTGTCGTCCATCCACCGCATGACCTGAGGGTCGTGGTTCCAGCGCCAGAGTGCGTCGGCGTCCGCGGGACCCATCGCCCGCAGTTTCACCAGTTCTCCAAGCGCCATGCTGACCGACCCCTTGTGTGTCTTGTGATCATCTTACGAATCACGAAGTGGTACCACGGTCGGGATCGCACGCTCAATCGGTTTCGGCGGTGCCGAAACCGGGTCCAGGGCATGTTCGGGAGGAAGCGCCGGCTGTGAGGGGACCATTCCACAGTGTGGGCAGCTACCAGTTGCAGTTGGGGGAAGCCGAGGAGGTGGGACTTCTAAAACACGCCCTAAAAGAGCGTTTTGTCCCGGAGAGGGTGTTCGGTGGGCTCTTGGACGAGTGGACTGCCTGTGAAGGTTGGGGCTGGCGGTCACTTTCGTGGCATCTGTGACGGGTGACGACGGTCCATGGTCCGTTTGAGCCCCTTCACTCCTGTCTGATCCCAAGGCGCCCCCACTCACACCTGTTTGCGCCCTGTGGTGGGATGTCGCTCGACGGAACTATCGAAACATGTCTCGACAGCGGCCGTATCCGAGTGACCTGTCCGATGCCCGATGGGAACTGCTTGAGCCCATTGTGTCGGCCTGGCGGGCAGAGCGGCGAGGGAAGGGCCTGGATATCGGGCGACCGCCTGAGCACGACCTGCGCCGAATCATGGACGCGGTGTTGTACGTGGACCGGACCGGGATTCCCTGGCGCTATCTTCCCCACGACTTCGCGCCGTGGGAAACCGTCTACGGATACTTCGCCGCCTGGCAGAAGGACGGCGTGTTTGACCAGCTCAACGGCCTGCTGCGCCGACGTGTCCGGGAGGCCGCAGGCCGGGACGCCGAACCGAGCGCATGCGTCCTGGACGCCCAGAGCATCAAGACGTCCGCCAACGTCCCGGCCACCGGCCAGGGCATCGACGCGGGCAAGAAGATCGCGGGCCGCAAGCGCCATATCGGCGTCGACACCCTCGGCCTTCTCCTCGCGGTCTGGGTCACCGCGGCCGGTGTCTCCGACAATGTCGGCGGGATCCACCTGCTCTCGCGCATCGCCAAGGCCCACCCCAGAATCACCAAGGCATGGGCCGACAGCGGCTATCGAACCAAGGCCATCGACCACGGCGCCGCCCTCGGCATCGATGTCGAAGTCACCCGCCGCGACCCTGGCCAGAAGGGCTTCAAGGTCATCCCCCGGCGCTGGGTCGTCGAGCGGACATTCGGCTGGCTCATGAATCACCGCCGCCTCGCCCGCGACTACGAAACCCACCCGCACCGCTCCGAAGCGATGATCCGCCTCGCGATGATCGACCTGATGAGCCGCAGGCTCACACGAGAGTCCACTCCGAACTGGAAGGACTCATAGCTGCCGAGCCACGCTGACCCGCGCGTCCTCGCCCCTCAACGCCTGCGGCCAGCGGCCATCGATGACACCCGCCATATCCCGGCAGGCGTTACAGGCGTTCTCCCGCTCTGGCAGCCACCAGTAATCCGACGGTGACATGCCGGCCACCTGGATTCCGCACAGTGTCCTGTCGAAGATGCCGAAAGCATGGGAGACGTCGGCGGTGAGGCCGTCCGCGACGGCCCGCTCCCAACGCATGTCCAAGGGCAAGTACGGCGGTCGCGAGACCTCGAACCACTCGCCCCCCACATGGGTGGAGGCGTGACACCAGGGGAACAGGACCAGATCTCCTCTTCCCAGGCTGTCGGCAGTGTCGGCCATTGCCACATCGCACGTCCACACACATCGCACTCCACGGACGGATCCTCACACACCTCCGCGTGTCCCCCAACCCGCCTCACAGCGCGCGACATATCAAACACCCCCGTATGGACAAAACGCTCTTTAACAGACCCCGGCACCACACAATGTGCCACCAGCGCGGCCCCAGGGTTGGAGAGCCGCTGGACCCCCATGGTTCCTGGACGCGCCAAGTGCCCTATCGGCGGCGTGCTACGTCAGTCCTGCCAGGTGCGCAGCCGTTCGGCGATACTCACCGCAGTCGAGCGAGGATTGTACAGATCTGCGGTCAGGGCAGCGAGCTGGTCGCGGTCAGGGTCGACCGGGATACCGCTGGCATTGAGGTACATGACCGCAACCGCGCAGGCGACGCTGAGGTTGGAGCGCTCCAGCCACCGGCAGCGGCCCAGCGTATGAACGAGGGCTGCGGCCCGGGCGTAGGGGCTGCCGTAAACCGGCTGCTCGAGGAGTTCCGCGCGGTGGCGAGCCACTGCGGCCAGGGGAACGCCGAGGTCCTCGGGTGCGGGGTCGCGCTTGCCGGCACGTTCGGCGACTTCGAGGGTCCAGGACAGGTCGACGTGCAGGGACATACTCACGCGGCGGCGCCCGGGTTTCGGGACGTGGGGGTGTGCTGGGCGTCGAGGTCGGCCCCCCGGATCCTCGGGAAAGCCCCCGTGCGTGTCGATCATGCGTTGGGCAGCTGCCATACCTGCCGCGCGGGCGCCGGTCGTTCCTTCGGAAATGAGGCGTTCTACGTACTTGTGGAAGTCCAGCCCTCTTGCGGCCGCGGCGTCTTTCCCTGCGGCAAGGAGGTCGGGGGCGAGGCGGAGTTGGGTCTGCTTCCTGTCGCTACTCATACCTCATGGCAGCTGGGTGGTAGCAGCCTTTGCACTCCCCCTGACGCGGCGCGAGCGCGATCAGCCCCTGCAGCGCCGTCACGACCTTTCCCTGTTGCGCTTCATCGCCTGGCGCAGCCCTGTCACCCAGGGCCTTGCCGTTGCTGTCCGCCACCGGGCTGTTGACTATCGCGACCTTCACCGCAGCCCCGTTCACGCACTGCGCCAACTGAATACTGAATCATCACGCCGGACCGAGTTGGCGGGATTCATGCGCACTTCGAGGGAAGAGGGACGAAAGAATGTTTGACTTGAGTTCTCCGTCGAGGGAAGAGGCGAGGAATTGGGTGCAGGACACGGAGAAGTGCTCCCAGCGGTCGCCTCGCGCCTCGTTCACCATGACGGTCCACTGGTCTGCTTCACGGCCTGGTAGAAGTAGCCAGTATAGACACTCGCCGTTGTCCGTTGTCGCCCAGGGGATGACCCGGGATCCCTCGGTCTCCAGTTCCGCGGGCTTCTTCTCGAATTCCCAGAGGTCTTCGAGGTCTTCAGCTTGGTTTGCTGCCCAGTCGATGAGGTCGTAATTGTCATTCGGGCAGTCAGGCTCTAGGACGTACAGGTAGTCGTCCCAGTTGCTTCCTCCGTAGACGCGGATCAGTTCCTTGTAGTCGGCGGGCAGCGCGATCCCAAGGTTGCGCTCGGCCTCGCTCCAATCCTTTCGACGGGGCTCACCCGGCGCCGGGACGATGTCGAGAAGTCGCGTAAGGGCACTGGCCATGGGGATCCTCCATCTAGGGCTGAATTTTGGATGTAATGACGATGAATACTGTTTAATCGCCTGTGTTAGCTACCCCTCTTCCTGTTGGGCATGAATGCCGTATTTCCCGACTCGGTTATGCCGGTACTTCTGTGCTGAGTGAACTCGAACCCGTCCGATCCGTAGGCTTCGATGTAACCGCCCGTGGGAATCGTGTCGCTCCCATCGTATCGGGGGGGACGCTGTACTGGATCGTCTCCCCGGACTCGACTGCCGCCCTGACCTGCTTTTCGATGTGCCGCATGACAGGGGAATTTGCGCAGGAGTGCATGGTGACGAAATTCGCCGGATTGTAGTTGTATCCGCCCAGCTGTGCGCCAAGGAGATGGGCTCGGTTGTACCCCTTGCCCTTCTGCCAGCCGGGGGGGATCAGGCCGATTCCGGATCGTAGTAGCGGAAGTAGTTGTAGTGGAGACCGGATTCGACGTGGAAGTACTGGCCCGGGAAGCGGAGCGGGGTGTATGCCGTGGCATCCCGGTTCCATGTTGTCGTGCCCCAGAGGGTGGTGCGGGTCCTCCAGGCCAGGCCGCCGCGTTCGTCGACGAGCTCCGTCGGAGTGCCGATCAAATCGGTGACGATGGCGAAGAAGCGCTCGTCGTCTGTGTCCATGCGGCGTTCTGTTTGCGACAGGGGGCGTTGGCCCGCATGGTTCCAGGTCAGGACGACGTTCGCCGTCATCTGCTCGCAGAGGGTGGTGCCGTCCCAAGTGGAGTGCACCGTCTCGGATGGGGACTGCCTCTCGGTAGCTCGGGGGATGCGAATCTGGCCAAGCAATGCCGGGAGGCCCTAGTGTCGTTGTTGTACGCGTCCGAGTCGGTCGAGATCAAGTCGGCTGCTCCATCGTGTGATTGCCTCGCGCACGTGTACGGCAACGCGGCCGACCATCCGGACCGGGTGCGCCGGTATCCGTCGGACGTGACAGATGCGGAGTGGGCTGCTGTCCGGCCGTTGCTGCCGGTGCCTGCATGGCTTCAGGGCCGGGGCGGGCAGCCGGAAGGCTACTGCCACCGGCAGCTGCTGGACGCGATCCGCTACCTGGTCGCGGGCGGGATCTCCTGGCGGGCGATGCCCGCGGACTTCCCCGCATGGGCACGCGTCTACGCTTTCTTCCGCCGCCGGCGTGAGCGCGGGCTGATCGCCGAGTTCCACGACCGGCTGCGCGGGAGGGTGCGGGAACATGAGGGCCGCGATGCCGAGCCCACGGCGGGAATCATCGACGCGCAGTCGGTGCGAGCCGCCGCGACGGTGTCGGCGGCCTCACGCGGCTACGACGGCGGGAAGAAGGTGCCCGGCCGCAAACGGCACATCGTGACCGACACCCTTGGCCTGCTCCTGGCCGTCGCGGTCACTGCCGCGAACATCGGGGACCGGGACGCCGCGACGGGCCTGCTGATGCGGCTGCGCCGCCTTGCACCGCGATGTCACCCTGGCCTGGGCCGACGGCGGCTACACCGGTGGCCTCGTCGACCGGGCGCGAGAGAAACTCGCCCTGACCCTGGAGATCGTCAAACGCACCGACGACATGACAGGGTTCGTCGTACTGCCCAGGCGCTGGGTGGCGGAGCGCACGTTCGCGTGGCTGATGCATTCGCGCCGCCTTGCCCGGGACTACGAGACGCTGCCGGCAACCAGTGACGCGATGATCCGGTGGTCCATGATCACCCGGACGAGCCGGCGTCTGGCACAGCCACGGGCTGCCTACCGGCACTGAACGCGCCCGACGCCTCCAGCCGGAGCCACCCGCCCCCGGCCAGACGCCGGGCCTTCGAACGGACCCCCTCTCCGGGCCAGCCGCCAGATCTCCGCGGACCCGGCACCTCACTCGGACCCGCACACGCTCAACTGAGCGCCCAGCGTGATGCACAACGCGCCGTCCAGATCACACCTGGACGGCGCGTCACTACTGGGCGAACGTTGCCTGCCACAGCACTGGCGGGGCCGACCCTACGCGCGCCCGCGCCGAATACCGCACCCCAGCTGGGGGGTTCCGACAGAGCAGCACCGCCGCCCGCCGTCAGTTGGCGCCGGCGGCACCCTGCTGGGCGGTTCGAGCCTGAGCGGGCTCGCCCTCACTGCGGATCACCGGCTGCGGCGTACGCACGGTCTCGCCGGGGCCTGCGGCGGTGCCGGACGCGCCGTCCTCCTTCATGGCACGGGCCTCACTCTTGAGAATCCGCAGCGACTGCCCCATCGCTCGCGCCGTGTCCGGCAGCCTCTTCGAGGCGAACAGCGCGATGACGACGATCGCCACGATCAGCAGGTGCCAGGGCTCCAGTCCGTTACGCAACACGTCCAGCCCGCCTTTCCGTCTTATCAAATGGGGCAGTGCACGCCGGAGGCATACAAACCAAACATTACTGCATCATGCACGTATGCAGTCGGCCGGTATCGCACGGATGCATAACCTCGCCACCGCCGCTCAGCACGTCCTACGGCACGGCAGCGTCCTTGACGGCGAGCGGGCGGTCCCTGGATCACCAGCGGCTCAGACCTATGTCCGCCCCCTCGTGTCAGTTCGGTACAAGCACGATCCAGACCTGACCGGTCGCGAACGTCATCGGCTCGCCGTCCTTGGTGGTGAAGCCTGTCGCCGACTCTGCGGTGCTCCGTTGCCATGCCGCGGCGTACGACTTGCCGTCACGCAGGACCACAGCCGAGCCGGACCCCACGGTCGAGCTGAACGGCGAAGTGTTCCCTCCTCGGTCCCGGAAGCGGGAAGGCTGCACGTCCACGTCCTGCAGGACCACTGTGGCGGCTCCGAGCCGGTCCCCTGAGGCCGTACGGGCGGGGGTTCCGTCCATGCTCACCAGCCACTTGCCCGGGTCCGTGGCCCAGGTGAAGGTGAACCGTGCCGACGGGTACGACACGGTGCGCTCGCCGACAGGGGTGCCACCCGGAGGCGGCGCGGCGAAGCGGAGCCCGATGTCCTGGGCCGCGTTCACCCCCTTGGAGGCGTACGGGATCTTGCCCGGGCGCAGGTACAGGTTGTGCGGTGCGGCGCGGTCCCCGCTGCGGAAGTAGGCGTCCGGTGCCTTCGACGGCGGTAGCGCGTCGAGGGGAGCAGCTTCGATCAGCGGCCGGAGGGCGGACTGGGCACCTGAGTACGCGAGCGTGGGCTCGTCGAACTGACGGAGCAGTTCCAGATCCGTCTCGCGAGCGCTGCGTACGGGGCCGATGACGGGCGGCAGGCCGGAGGAGTAGACGGCGAGTATGCGGCTGAGGCCTGCCTCCACCTGCTCCACATAGACGATATCGGCCTTCTCGAGTCCGGTCGGGGGCCGGGCTGCGGCTACGTTGTCGATCTTTACGGCGAGAACCTCGACGCGTGGTGGGGCTGTTGCCTTCTCGCCGCCCGAGCTGCCGCAGGCCGCGGTGATGACGAGCGTGAGCACGGCGAGCACGGCGGCGGCCGATCGCTCCGTTCTGGAGGTAGGCATGACTGCCGTCCCCTTTCGAGCCGGCGGTGGGGGGTCGGCTCATGTCTGCTGCGGCGATGACTCTGGTCGCAATCATCACGCAGAAGACCGGCCTGAGCGCTTCAGGCGCGACGCCTGAATGCCTCGGATTGCCCGACTCTCCGCCACAGGTCCCCCACGAGGCCCAGGACAGACACTCGGACGCACCGTCAACCGCCTCAATGACTTCCGGGCCGTCGCCACCCCACCACCCGCCACCTCACCCGCCACGAGAAAGACGTCTGCATCCCACTCGGAACCGTCACGCTCGATCGAGGCGGGCAATGCGGCCCGCTCGCGGTGACAATCTTGAAGACCATTCTGGTCCTTGCGTACGTCCATGCAGATGCCCCTACGAGCGACGGCTCATCCCGGGCGGCGCCTCCACGCGACGCGGCCTGCCCTCGCCCGCCCCGGACGCGGCTGCCGTCTGCCGAGCCGTTCGCCGACGTCAGGGCGTCGGGGCAGCGGGGCAGTGGGGCGGGCGAGAGCATGTGTGGTGGCGGTGTGGCCGGCGGGCCGGCATCACCGGGGAGCTCACGGTTCGGGCTCCTCCTCCACCTCGTACATCCCCGCGCCGTCCAGGAAGCGAAGCGTGTTCAGGTCACGCCGCAGGACGGCCTCCACGGGGTGGCTCAAGGTGAGAGTCGCCGGATATTCGAAATCGTAGGTGGTGGGCACGATGCGATCACCGGGTTCGACCAAGAGGCTCATGTCCCGGAAGCTCTCCAGACGCTCGACCTCGTCAAGAGCGCGATAGCGGACCAGACGTCCCGACACCGGGGAGGCGAGTGCCGCCCAGGCGAAGGCGGTTCGGCGCCGGTAGGGAGTCCCGGCGCGCGCCATGAAGCGTTCCGGCCTGAGGTAGGCGTCGGCGGACCACTCGAACTGGCCTTCTCCGATGGCTTCCTCCACGAAATAGGGCAGCCCGGAGGGCCGGGCTGCCGCTTCGACCAGCCGGGGTCCGTCCGGCGTCAGCTTGATCTCCAGGTGCGCCGCGCCGTAACGAATGCCGAGTGCGTCGAGCACCTGGTGGGCGTAGGGCGCCAGCTCGTCCACCGACGGGTCGTCCGAGCGGAGCAGCACCTGGGCGACGACCAGGTCCCGCACCCCGTTGGCGGTAATGCGGTCGGTGCTCCAGACGTCGGTGATGTGGTGGACGCCCTCACAGCTCACCGTGTTGACGATGTATTCGGCCCCGACCAGGTACTCCTGCGCGACCACATGGGTGTTGCGCTCGTTGTGGAACGTCAGACTGCGAAGGAGCGACGAGAGTGCGGCCGCGGACTCGTCCGGCGTACCGCAGAACGTGACCCCGTACCCGCCGGCGCTGCGGAGCGGCTTGACCACTGCCATGCCGCCGAGTGCCTCGTGCCAGGCGCGCAGTTCCGCCTCGTCGGCGGTTCTGATCTGCCGCATGACAGGGACGCCCTGCGCCCTCAGACGCTCGATCTGGACGTACTTGTTGCGACGAGCACTGCTGAGTGCGGTTCCGTTGGACGCCAGGCCAAGCCTCTCGGAGAGCGCGTCCGCGAGTTCCACCCCTGTCTCGCGTGCAGCCATGACGACCTGCGTACCCAGGGCGGCCAGGGTGTCGGTGAGATGGTCGAGATCGCCGTCGTTCACCAGGTACCGGGTGAACTTCGACGGGTCCACCGGTGTCACGGTCGGAGGAAGCCTGGGGGTGCTCTGGATCTGGATGACCCCGGCGCCCAGGGCGGCGCATGCGTCCCCGTAGGCGTATGTCGTCCTGAAGGCGTCCACGACCGCCACCTGCGGTTGGCTCATCTCGGCTCCTCGGGGGTCAGTTCGCGTCAGCATGGATGGACTCGATCTCCTTGCGTGCGGCCAGTAGCCGGTAGACAGCGTTGGTGAGTACATTCCGCACGCTGAATCCGGATGTCCCCGGATTGTCGCCGGTCAGGATGTTGCGCTCCCCGGACTGTGCGGCGATGGTCCTGCGGGTCATACCCCCGGCCCCCTCGAAGGCCTCCGGGATGAGTTTCCTCGTCACTCCGAGATGGACCATACGGAAGTCGGTGAACTTGTCGAGGACGCCGAGCAGCGCGGTGACGGACTCCTGATCCAGCTTGAGGCGGCCGTCGAGGACCGCATCGGTGATGTTGTCGCCCTTGGCGGAACGCCCGCGCCACTCGGCGATGAGGGGCCGGGACCACACAGGGAAGTAGGGCATCGACTGGTCGAGATAGACCTCGTACTCCTCGGTCGGCGGGACGAGAACCAGCTCGAGGAGTTGCACGCCGGGCATGAAGGCACCGCTGGCCCCGCGCGGTCCGTCCTGGTGGCCCATGTGGTACTGCCGGAAGGAGTTGAACGCCTCCTTGGTCAGTTTGCCGTAGCGGGCCATGTCGAGCCGGAAGGTGTCGAGCTTCCGGCTCGCCTCCTCCAGACCGGGCGCGAGGCTGTCCGGAGCCGGCTCCGACACCATCGAGCTCAGCAGGTCGAAGGCTGTCCGCACCGCCGGCTCCGCGAGGTGGTGACCGAGGTAGAAGTCACGTTCGAGAAGGCCGAGTTCTCCTTCGCTGAATACCCGCATGTGTCCGTGAAGTTGCCACTGCTCGCTGTTGACGTCGATCAGGAGCTCGTAACTCATGTGCGGATCCAGCGAGGGATGGCGCGCGCACTGTACGGATATGGCGTCGAGCAGCGGCTGCGGGTACGCCTCCGGGCCGGCGGGCAGATAGCCGTTCAGCATGAAGAGCAGGTCGAGTTGGAGGACGCGCGCCTCGCCGATGTCACCGAGCGGGAGAGCGTCGGCAGCCGTTTCGAGGATCCGGCACTGTTTGCCGGCGAGGTCCGCATAGGTCATCTCCTGCCGTGCCACGGCAGTCAGGTCTGCCGGCAGCTCGGAGAGGACGTATTCGCGAATTCTGAGGGCTTGTGGGAGAGCGTCCGGTCCCGATGTCGCCGGGGTGTCCTTGATGCCGGAGAAGAGATCGTCCTGCTTCATGCAGTGCCTCGATCGAGTGTGCCGGGCGGCTTGCCGCAACCTATTTATTGACCCGACAAGTACACGTGTGAGACTGATGGCCCGTCAAGTTCGATAGGTGTCATACTCGTCACTCGCTCCCCCCGGTGCGCTTCCTTGACGGCGGACTGGCATCCAGGGCGAACCCTGAGTGCCGCCTCCATGTGCCGGGGACCGTTCACGGGGCTCACGCACCCATGGGGGTGATCGCCCCGCTGAGGACGGGGGCGGCCTACGGCTGCCCGTACCACCCTGGGCTCCAGGAGCACGCGGTCGGCGAGTCTCCCCCCGACCCATGCGGCGGGGCCGTACCTGCGCGCTCGACTACACCACCAACGGCAGCGACTCGACCGGCGCGGCTACGTACGATCAGCTCACTTACGCCCAGGAGAGGAGGCGTGGCAACCTCCTGGGCCAGGGCCTGCTGTACACGCTGTACGGAACGGCGGGCACGGTCGCCACCGTGATCGCCACCCGGTCACGGCCGTAGCCCAGGCAGGTGCTGGGCGGCGAAGGCACCCTCGAAGCCGAGCGCGGTCAGGGCCCGCTCGACGCCGGGGTAGGGCATTGCGTCCGGCACGGCGGTCAGGGTCGAAGTCGATCGGCCGGCCTCGGGTTCGAGCCACAGGCGTCTTCGAGGTGGCCATTGACGGGGGGCGACCCGACTGCCGCACGCACCCATCGGTTCATCCGAATCCGCGAGCACAGGGGCGTTCCGATCGTGGCCCACGGACGTCTTCCAGGAACTCGCACGGGGCCCCGGCCTGCGCAGATCAGCAGGACCGGGGCCGCCTTCGGCTCACAGCAGGTACTCACCCTCGGAATAACCCAGCTTCTCGGTGGCAAGCTCGATCCTGAGGCCGTTGGGGTCAGCGACGAACAGGTTCAGCACGCGGCTTCCCTTGATCTCCATGAACTCGATGTCATGTTCGCGGAGACGGCCCACGATCGCGGCGAAGTTCTCCTCCGTGACGGACAGACCGGTCGACAGGGTAATCACCAGATCGACTATAGCGCCGGACGGTCGAACACCGTCGTGACACCCGCCTCGCACACCACGGGTCTGATGAATAGTCAGTGACCCTCCGGCCAGGATGCGACGCAATGCGGAAGGGCCCCCACTGGCGAGCGAAAATGCCCGCGACAGCGCGAATGATGATCATCATCTTGCAATGTATACTTGCCTCATCAAGCACAAAAACTTCGGCCAGCCCCTGCGTGAACGCTGCGCGCAGGGGCTGACGATGTTCTACGGAGACGAACGTGATCGGGAAGATCAAGAGAGCCAGGCTGGCCATCATCGCCGCCGTGGCCGGAGCCGCCATCATGATCGGCATTTCCGCGCCGGCCGCCCTCGCCACACAGCCGTCGGAAAGCAACAACTGGGCGAAGGAAATCGAAGCGAACGTCCCGGTGCGCTCCGCGGACACCATTTCCGAAGGGCATGACCCCAACGGAAATCTGATGCAGGTGTGGCGAGGTTTCGACAACAACTACATCTACGTCAGCTACAACCACCGGACCGCCGAACGGTTCGAGTCCTCGCAGTCGGGAACGATTCCGCAGACCTTTGTCGCACCGTCCGTGATCTGGACCGACTTCGGATGGCGGATATTCCATACCGGAACGGACGGACACGTCTACTACGCCGGAATGGTCCTCAACGCCTCCGGCTCGATCACCGGCTGGGGCAACTGGATCTCGATCCCGAACGCCAGCACTGCCGCTTACGAGACCGTTTCGCCTGTCGCCCTGCCGAACGGTGCCTGGTATGCGACGTGGGGAGGTGCCACAAACACCAACATCTACGGGATCTACTTCAACGGAACCACGTACGGAGCCATCCAGACCATTCCGCACGCTGCCAGCATCTCGCCCCCCACGCTGGCCTACGACCCGAGTTGGGGTGCAATGGTCGTCGTCTGGCGTGATCTCAGCAATGGGGTCGGATATGCAAGGCAGCCCCTCGGTGGTCAGTGGCTGTTCGTGAATTTGCTGCCGGGCATCAGCACCAACGAGCGTCCGACCATCGGCCTTGCGAACAACGGTGCCGGGCTCATTTCCGCACGGAACACCGAGGACAACAACCGTCTTTACACCATCGCGATCAACCGAAGCGGTTGGCACGGGACCTGGCAGGCGGAGAGCACTGGCTGGACAAGCGATCACGCCGTGCTCATCAGTGCCATCGGCTACATCTGCTACATGGTCCTCACCGGATACGACGGCCAGGTGTGGTGGAAGGAAGTCGCGAATCTGCAGGGCTACGGCAGCACCCGGCACGCAGCCTGAGCTTGCACCTGCCGGGCAGCACCCTGAGCCCTGGCCATGGAGACTTCCCGGCCTCAGGGTCCGGGGCGCGAGCCATGGTTGTACGGATCGCCGCCGTGCCGGATCGCCCCCGGCACCCCACACCCTCCGTGAAGTGCAGATGCCACGGCACGAGCTTCCCGGGGTCGCCGCAGCACCCCGTCCGATCCGCTGAGCGCCGGGTCGGACGGGGTGCTGTCGTATCCGCATATCAAATGCCGACACCCCGCTGCGAGGCGTCTGACCTGCGAGCGAATCCGTTGAAGATGATCTCTTCCGGACGCTTCGACTGCACAGCCCGCCGGGACGGCTGTACGCACGCCGTGCGCCACGGATCGCAACGACCGGACCAGGGGAGATCTGGCGGAGCAGCCGGTGTCCGATGCGTCGGGGAGCCAGGGACGACGGCTGCTCCTGACGGTCACTCGAGACCGAAGGCCCGGGTGATGGTCTGGGTGACGCCCCCGCCGTTGCGCTGCTTGGCGGTGGCCCGGATGGACACGTAGTCCGCCTTGGAGGGCGCGACCACGGTCGTGTGCCAGGTGCCCTTGTGTTCCTTCAGGCTCTGCGGCCGCCAGGTCACCCCGTCGTCGTAGGAGACCTCTAGTTCGAGGGAGGAGACCGCGTCCATCGCGTCGTCGCTTCCCGGGACGACTGGCGTGATGGAGAGGGCTGACTTGTGCTCAGCGCGTCCCGCGGGGTTCAGCTCCGTCCCGTAGTCGAGTTGAGCCAGTGGGATGGCCTGGTCGTCGGCGGCGCCGGAGAGGAAGCTCCACTCGGTGCGCGTGGTGGTGGAGTACGGAATGAAGCCGGTGTTGTTCTTCGTGTCGACGACAAGCCGGTACGGGAGCGTCCGCGACTCCAGGTCACCTACTCCGAAATCGGGCCGCGCCCCGTTCTGCGCTATGAGCTTGTCCGCTTGGTAGAGCGAGAAGCTCCGCGCCATCATGGCGGTGTCACCGCTGTGGGCGGATCCCCCGTCCCCGAATCCGGCGATCATTCCCCCCATGGCGTTGCCGACACGGTGTGGGACCTCGAAGCTCACCATGCGCGGCCGGGTGATGGGGCCGAACCAGTGTTCGCTCTGCACGCTTCCCGGACGGTAGCTCACGACGTCGGTGAAGGTGGACCAGCCGTCGATGGACGCGTACTGCTGCCACTTGACGCCGTTGCCCGCGGAGACCCAGTCGGTACGGTGTCCCGCGGCGACGGGCTCCCTCGGGAAGGGCGGAACGCGCGTCATCCCGTACCCCGCGTAGGGATACGCAGCGGGCCAGTACTCGTACGGCGGGCTGTCCTCCCGGCTCTCCCTGACCTGCTTCCCGGCGGGCGGGGCGAAGTCGTTGTCGATGCGGGCGAGACTGCCGGGATCCGTCGCCGCGGAGGGGTCGTCCGGCACGCCTCCATGGTGGTAGTCGACCAGGTCGTACAAGTATCGCGGGGTGGAATGGGCTTCAACGGTGAGTCCGGCCCAGGACTTTCCGGCAGATCTGATCCGCTTGATCAGGTCCTCGCCCTCGTCAAGGGTCAGCGATGCGACCGGGACAGGTCCGGTCGACGCTCCATCGGCGTCGCCGTACCAGTCGCTGCTGCGGCCGTCGCCGTCATTGACCACCAGGAGCATGGCCGCACCCGCGGCGTGTGCCGCGGCCGCCTGGCCTGTCGGGGACAACGCGCCGCCCCTGCGAACGACCACCACCTTGCCGCGGGCGGACAGGCCCGCATAGTCGGTGGGCTCGCCGACTCCGGCGAAGACGGCGTCGACGTGCGCGGTTCCGTCCCGGAGCTGAGCGGACCCCGGTTGCACCAGCAGGGTGTGGTCGAGGCTGTGTCCGCCGTACGTGATCTTCAGCGGGGTCTGCTTGGCACGGATGCGGGTGGTGAAGACGAAGCTGCCGTTCCTCACCTTGTTCTTGGACGGAAGCGCCCAGAGGCTGTCGTACTCGGCGGACGGCAGGAGGATCTGGTGCAGGGCCTGCCCGTCGTTGGGAGTGGGCTCACGGGAGGTGAAGGAGCGGAAGAGGTCGATCCTGCTGGTGGTGACCGTCGTCGGCCTGGGAGTCTCCACTTTGACCTGGCGGATGCGCGAGGCGTCGAGATCCACCTGCCGGTCGGACCTCAGATCGATTTCGGGAACGGTCAGTACCGCGTATCCGAGGGAGTGGGCACCGTGGCGGCCTTCCACGTCCAGCGTGGAGACCACGGTGTAGGAGCCGGGCGCCCATCGGCTGGTGAGCCTGCCGTCAGGGACCCACATGATGGTGGTCTTCCCGTCCGCACCCGTGATCTCGACCTCGCCACTGACGGGCTTGCCGGACCGGTCCTTGAGGCGGACGGTCAGGTCGTACTTCTCGGACTCTACGGAGAGACCCACGGCTGTACGCACGGCACCGGCCGCGGAGCGTGCGGTCACCTGGGCCGCGTACTGGCCCGGCGCAAGGCCTCCGGGGTCCGCCACCAGGTCGACCGTCGAGGCTCCTCGCGCGGGCACCGTGACGCGATCCGATGCCGAGGTGAACACCCCCGCGGGCGAGTGGCCGCGGTCCACCGAGAGCTGCAACGTAACGGGACGGTCCGTGGTGTTGGTGTAGGTGATCTTCCGTTTGACGGGCTTCCGCTTCTGATCGGCCGACCATCGCACGAGTCCCGCGTCCACCGAACCGCTCGCGATGACCTGGCCTCCCGAGTAGGCGGCGGCGACGTCCAGTCGACCGGTGCCGGCCTCGTAGGGGGTATAGGAGGGCGTCGCCGCGCTGGTGCTCATCAGCGTGTCCTTGATCTGCTGCCCGCTCCACTTCGGATGCTTCTGAGCCAGCAGGGCCGCCGCCCCGGCGACATGGGGAGCAGCCATGGAGGTGCCGCTCTCCGGGCGGTAGTACCCCTCACCCCCTCCGTACATGTACTGCGAACGCGCCGCCAGCACGTCCACACCGGGGGCTGTCAGATCCGGCTTGAGGCCGTCGTCCATCATGCGGGGCCCGGTACTGGAGAAGCCTGCGAGCTGGTCGGAAGAGTCGACCGCGCCGACGGTGAGTGCGGCGTCCGCGGTTCCCGGCGCACTCACACTGTGAGGGCTGTTGCCGGAGTTGCCCGCGGCGATGACGAAGAGCGCACCCGTCTCGGCGCTCAGCTGGTTGACCGCCTGGCTCAGGGGATCGTCCTGTGTGTGCCACGCCGGAGTGCCCAGACTCATGTTGATCACTTTGGCGTGCTCGGTCCGCACCGCCCACTCCATGCCGGCGATGATGCCGGAGACGGGGCCCGATCCGTTGTCGCCGAGGACCTTGCCCACCAGCAGATCCGCGTCGGGAGCCACCCCCCGCTCCGTACCGTGGGAGGCAGCGCCGGTGCCGGCGACGGTGGAGGCGGTGTGCGTTCCATGGCCGTTCCGGTCGATGACGTCCTCGCCGTCGACGAAACTGCGGGTTGCCACGATGCGCTCGGCAAGGTCCGGGTGGGTGGTGTCCGCGCCTGAGTCCAGCACTGCGACCCGCACCCCGGCGCCCGTGCCCCCGGCCTTCCATGCCTGCGGGGCACCGACCTGCGCCGTGGTTTCCGCCAGTGCGGCCTCCGCCTTGCCGTCGAGCCACACTTCGTCTACACCGCCGGTGAAGGACGGGGCGGCCGCGTCGCCGTCCGGGCTGAGACCGGAACTCACCGTTGCACGCGAGGCGTTCCGTCCGCTGAGGGCTGACCAGAAGGCAGCGGCCTTCGACCGTTTGGCCTCGACTGCCGCTCCGCGGACGGACGGAAGGCCCAGGGTGGTCTTCATTCCCGGCAGTGCGGCGGTGGAGAGCGAGTCCTCGTCGGACGCGCCCGTCCTGCGAGCGGACGCACCCTCGGAGCGGGTGATGATCAGAGGGAGCACTCCGGTGTGGGCGTCATCGTAGCCCTGGGCCACCAGCTGTGTGATGTTGAAGAGTTGCCTGTCGAGTCGGCCTGAGGCGATGTAGGGCATGGCCTCATCGGGGTACACGAAGGTGTCACCCCCTTCGGTGGCGACGCGCACCGCTCCCCTGGCTCCCGGTGCGCGCTCCACGTCCACCGAGGAACTGTTCCCGTCGGCCCGGGACAACGTCACCTTGTCACCGGTAATCAGGGTCACCGTGATCGGCGCACTCCTGGGGCCGCCGTCTCCCTCAGAAACCGCGACGGCACGGGGGGCAGGGGCTGCGTAGGCGGTCGCAGGGGGGATCAGGGCGGCGACAAGCACAGCGGCAACAGAAGCTGCGTATCTCTGAGTTGTAGGACGTCGCACCTTGCCTCCAGAGTTGACGATTGGACGAATCCGACCACCTCCGAAGGAGAAAAGTAAGATCTTGAACCAGCAGCCACTCTGGGCGTAACGTACGACCCACGTCGCTGAACGGGCCGCCCCAAGGGAGAGGCCATCACCTCGACGGCAGTGTCTGCCGGAGGGGACAACTCACCGCCACAGGTGTCAATCCGGCCGAGTTGCCCGTCGTCGCCCTCTGCCTGCGCGATACCCACGAGATACGTCAGGCGCGTCACGACGGAGAGAAGCCGGGGCGTACCTCGAACGTCGTGCCGGGTTGACGGGCATCCCCGCAGGCCGCTGACCACCGGGTCTTGTCGATCGCTCCGTAGTGAGGTCTTGGATCATCCCAAGCGAGCGTATCTGTCGGAGAGTTGGCGCGGCACAAGGGAGGAGTCGGCACACATCTCGCTGCGGATGCGGAGTCGTTCGAACCGGTGGAGGCCGATCGCGGCGACGCCCCTCTCCCGCAGCCCGTCTCCACGAAGGCTGCCCGACAAGGCTTCGTCCAGGCGGGGCCATGCTCCGACCTCGGTCCAGCCACGCAGACGACGCCGGTCCTCCACCCCACTGCACCCGACGAGTTGCGGGTACGCGCCGCCAGTTCGCGTTCATGCGGAGCATGTGAACGATGCCCGGCGGAGCAGCACGACCATCGGTCGGCAACCGCCCCGGGAGTGTGCGCACGCGGCGTCCGGGCCGACCACAGCGGAGCGTCACGTTCCGGCAAGCCATCGGACACAAGGCGGTCGGACAACCGAACACCCAACAGATCCCGCCGAGACATCGCCCAACTGCCTGCCCGGGTTCAGAGCAACCTTCATTCGATCCCACGAGTGCCCGGCATTGCGTCGGACGGGCGGTGGATGTATCTCGCATCAGCGTCCATGACGGCACCTCCAGGGACAGGCGGCACCCCCAGCTCATCGAATGCACCAGGGGTCACCGCCATGCCGGGACCCGAGGTCGGCATTCCCGTTACAGGGCCAGGAGCAGGCCAAAGAGGAGGGAGGAGGAATTGCGGAGCCGCAGGTTGACATCCAGACCAAAACACATATTCTTGCGTCCGCAACAACATATACTTGTGCAGTCAATGGATAGAATGGAAGTCTGGTGCAGGTTCTGACTGGTCGTAAGTCCGGGAAGCGTCGTGGGCGCCTTGTCGGAACGGGAGCAGCCATCGCTCTCTCGCTCGGCGCTCTGACCACGGCCGTGGCCTCTCCTGCAAGCGCCGCGTCTCAGGGTGCCGCGATCTGTGGTGGCAAGTACTACTTCAACAACAACACCGCCGCCGTACAGGTCGACAACTGCCCGGGCAGCGGGGCCAGCTGGGGCTGGGTCTGGGCCAACGACGACTGGAGCTGGGCCGACCTCAACGTGAGGCTGACGGACGGCACTCAGACCACCGTGTCGACTGATGGCGGTACCGCCAAGTCCAAGACCTTCAACGCCGACATTGCCTCATGGCAGATCTGCGGGCACTACTGGTCGTGGGTCGGGTGGCCGCACTACACGGACACCTGCTCGGCGTGGTTCAGCTAGAAGGCTGATGAAGATGTCGAGGTCTGGCCCCGCCATGTAAGTGGCGGGGCCAGACCTGTCTGATATCGATGCGGATTGAACCCGGTCCGGATATCGCTCAACAGTGGTCGTTCGACCGGGAACGCACGCCCGAGGTGATCGGGAAGCTGGGTCATGGCTGATGGCCTGTCACCAATCTGTGAAGTGGCGCTCGCACTCCTCCACTTCTGGCCCAGCCGGCACGGCGCGGCAGCCGCCCGACACCGAGTGGTATCGGGCGCGGACCCGTGCTCACCGAGTCCGGCTCTTTCTCAAATGCCTTGTCACACCGCCCGTTCGGGTATCGTCGGCAGGACCGTCTCAGCGATGTCGAGTAGCGCGCTGTCATCCGGGAAGGCTCCGGACTCGCTCCACACGGTGATCTCGTAGTAGCCGCCGCTGTCCTTGCCGTCGAAGGCCACGGACAGCGTTCTGGCCGAGGGGCCCTGCTCGACGGGCCCGCCGGATCCACTGCTCCCGAGGTTGATCTCGATCTTCATGGTGTGATCCGAGAAGAGGACCGCGGGCCGGCCGACGACCGAGAGCGTCTTGACGTCCGTCTCCTCCCCGAACTTCATCAGCTTCACGTACTGGGCGATCGACAGCTTGTTGTACGTGGCCGAGACGTTCACGGTGAAGGTGTCGAACTGGACCTCGGCCTCCGGTTGGGCGACCTTCCCCCCGGTCAGGAGAGCGGTGTTGCTGGTGCCCGACGCAACGGTCGCGATCTCTGCGGGCGTTCCCAGGAGCCGGGCCAGGTCGGGCCTGTTGAGCGCCTTGCACAGCTCGTCGCCGGTGACGGCCCGGGGTGTCTTCGTGTAGGCACTCGGCAACTTCTCGCTTTCCCCGCTCGCGCACGAGGCGGCCTGCTGCGTGCTGCCGTCGTCGGTGGGCACCAGGCTCGGGCCCAGCCACAGCACGACTCCGAGGACCGCGAACAGGGCCACGGCCGCGACGGCCTGGCCCCATGCGTTGGGTTCCTTCGCCGGAGCAGTCGGAACAACCGGGGCAGGAAGCTGGCCGGCCTGAGTCTGCGGCTGGGCAGCGGTGTCGGGCACCGGCCCGTGTGCGAAGGCCGCCGGACTCGGGCTCCGGCGAGCGCGCAGGGCCCGGACCACCGTGTGTACGCGCACCGCGGTGGCCACCAGGAACGCCGTGCCGATTGCGGCCGGGATCCATTCACCGTCGTGGAGGGCGAGGTACATGATGCGTACGCCGAAGACGGAGCCGACGAGGATGAAAAGGGGCTCACGGATCCAGAAGGGAAGGAGCCTGACGAGGAAACCGAGCATCCGGTGATCTCACCAGGACAAGATCGCATCGGCCGTGATGGAAGCCACAGTTCCGGCACACGACTCAACCGTGATGCATCGGGAGCCGGCTGCGCCCTCGGACCTCGCGGGCCAGGCCTCGATCAGGAGTGCACTCCGGCGAAGGCCAGGTCCAGGACCTCCCCGAAGCCGCCCGAGCCGTTCTCGGCGACCCAGCCCGCGAAAGCGACGTCGAGACACGTGAACGCGGCGGCGACGACGGCCTGCGCGAGCACGTCGCCTCGGGGCGGATCACCGAGGCGGGCCACCATGAGGGGGGTGATCATGTCCGCCCACACGATGTGCTTCTCGAGGTTGCGGGCGCGCAGCGACGCGGTGCTGACGATCACCCGCATCGCACGGAGGGTACGAAGCGGGTCCTCGTCCGCCAGTTCCACGATCGGCTGCAGGGCCGCCCGCATGGCGGGCCACGGAGCTTCGTCCGCAGGGCGGTCGGCGAGGGCGTCACGCACGAGCAGGCCCGGAGCGGCCGGGTCCGGGATGACGGCGTCTTCCTTCGTGGCGAAATAGCGGAAGAAGCTACGGCTGGAGATACCGGCCGCGACGGCGATGTCCTCGACGGTCGTCGCGTCGAAGCCCTTCTCGTCGAAGAGCACCAGCGCGTGCTCAGCGATGGCACCGCGCACGGCGCTGCGCGTCTGCTCCCTCAGCCCCATATATGCAGCATACATTGCCGACCTTGGCAGCCTCTGACAGCTTTGACGTACAGTGACAGTATTCGTCGATGAGCACGAGTCGATGAGTACGAAAAGCGCCACGAGAGCCAAGAGCGCGCCATGAGCGCGAAAAGCAGTCGATCAGCAGGAGGAACACCATGCGCGAGCGCACCCTCGGCCGGCAGGGCCTGACCGTCTCCGCGATGGGATACGGATCCATGGGCATCAACCTGGCCTACGGTCCGGCCGACGAGGAGGAAGGCGTCGCCGCCATCCGGCACGCCCACGAGCTGGGGGTGACCTTCTTCGACACCGCCGAGCTCTACGGCTGGGGCGCGAACGAGAGGGTCGTCGGCCGCGCGGTCAGGCCGTTCCGTGACGACGTCGTCATCGCGACGAAGTTCGGCTTCACCCGCGACTACGGGTACGACAGCCGCCCCGACCACATCCGTGAGGTCGTGGACAACAGCCTCCGTCACCTGGGTGTAGACCACATCGACGTCCTCTACCAGCACCGGGTCGACCCGGCGGTCCCGATCGAGGACGTCGTGGGCACCATGAGCGAGTTCGTCGACGCGGGCAAGGTCAAGTACCTCGGCCTCAGCGAGGCGGGACCCGAGACGCTGCGCCTGGCTCACACCGTCCACCCCATCTCCGTACTGCAGACCGAGTACTCCCTTTTCGCGCGGGAGGTGGAGCAGTTGTTCCCGACGCTGGACGAGCTCGGCATCGGGCTGGTCGCCTACTCGCCGCTCGCCCGGGGGTTCCTGACGGGCGCGGTCAAGCCGGCCGGCCAGTACGACGTCACCGATGCCCGTCATTCCGGATCGGGCGCCTTCCCCTGGTGGGAGGAGGGCAACTTCGAGAAGAACGTGGAGGCGGTCGCCCGGCTGACCGAATTCGCCGTCTCCAAGGGCGTCACCATGTCCGAGCTGGCTCTGGCGTGGGTCCTGGCACAGGGACAGCACGTCGTCCCCATCCCGGGCAGCCGCAACCCCGGCCGAGTGGCGCAGAACATTGCCGCCGTCGGCATCGAACTGACCCAGGACGATCTCGCCCGCATCAAGGAGATCCTTCCGCACGGTGGTCACGGCGCCCGTGCCGCCGACACACCTGCCTGGATCTGAAGTCGGCCCGGGCAGGGCCGGGCGCGCCCTGACGCCCATGCGTCTGGCGCACCCCTTCCGGGCCCGGGCGGCGTACCTCGCAGAGTGCCGCCGACGGTCGACCGTGGCACCGCCCCGGCACAGGGCGGCCAGTTCGCCCTCGGACCTCGGACGCTCCCCTCTGCTCCGTGTGGGAGATGTGCGCCAGAGCGTGCGATACCTTGCCCGGCATGACTGCACCGGGATCCGTCGCCTGGCCGCCCGCCGCGAGGCGCACCGAGCGGCTCGTGCTGCGCGCGTCCGAAGCCCGGGACCGTGCGGCGTTCATCGAACTGTTCGCCTCGCCCGAGGTGGGCACGTACATCGGTGGCCCACGACGGCGTGACGACCTCGACGGTGCGGTGCCCGCGGTACCCGGCCGGCGCCCCGGTTTCTTCGTGGTCGATCTGGACGGAGTGATGATCGGCATGATCACGTTCGATCGGCGCGACGCGCAACGTCGGGGCCACGTCCGTCCGGAGGCCCAGGAGGCCGAGCTCGGCTTCCTGTTCCTCCCGGAGGCGTGGGGACGCGGCTACGCCTCCGAGGCGTGCGCTTCCGCACTCGAATGGTTCGCCGCATCCCTTCCGGGCGAACCGTTGGTGCTCTCCACACGAACAGCCAACGACCGCGCGATGCGCCTCGCGGCGAAGCTGGGGTTCACCGAGGTGGAGCGGTTCGAGGAGTACGGCGCCGAGCAGTGGTTCGGTGTGTGGTCACGGGACAGCCCTTCAGCGCTTTGAGGCGGGCCGCAGCACCACCGGACGCAGCCTGCTGTACCCACGCACCGACACGGGGCGGAGGCCCTTGAGCGCGTACGCCGTCATTCCGGCGAGTTCACCGGCGAACGCGGTGTCCACCAGGACGGTGCCGGGTCGGGCCACGGCGGTGAGGCGCGCCGCGATGTTCACCGCCGCCCCGTACACGTCGCCGTAGCGGCCGAGGACGGCACCGTGCGCCAGTCCGGTCCGCATCTGCGGCAGGCCGTTCTCGGCTTCGGCGCGCGCGGTGAGTTCCAGGGCGATGTCCGCGGCGGCGGAGGCGGACTCGCAGACGAACAGCACTTCGTCGCCGATGGTCTTCACCACCCGCCCGTGCCCTTCGGCGACGACATCACCCGTCAGGCTCTCGAAGCGGTCGAGCACCCGGACGAGTGCGCCGCTGTCCAGTCCACGGGTCATGCGCGTGTAGCCGACCATGTCCGTGAAGCCCACCGCCCGGTCGCGCACGTCGGCGTCCTCCCTGGACGGCGCGACCCCGGCCTCCCCCGGGTCTCCCGGCCCGGCCCCCCGGCCGGCCGGCTCGTCCTCCTCCGCCGCCGCGAGCACCTGTCCGGCGTACGCCGCGAGGTGCCGGCGCCATACATGCCGTTGGAGCAGTTCGAGCTCCGGAAGCAACTCTCC
Organism: Streptomyces sp. NPDC001822; assembly: GCF_042892135.1. NCBI lineage: Bacteria > Bacillati > Actinomycetota > Actinomycetes > Kitasatosporales > Streptomycetaceae > Streptomyces > Streptomyces sp. NPDC001822. Next base: position 254,632 of record NZ_JBIATW010000001.1, on the reverse strand, counting down.
CGCGCGGGCCGGCCACGCGTTCGCGTCGGCGGGGTCGCCTGCCTCGCGGTTCACCCAGGACCGGAGGGCGAGTACCTGCCATTCGGCGAGCCGGGACAGATGGTGTCCCAGGGCCCGGGCCATCATCGTCTCGCTCTCCTCGGTCATGAGTCCGGCCTCGATCAGCCGCTCCCCAGCACGCAGGGCGTCGACGTCGGCGTCGGTGAACACCTTCGCGTCGTCGTCGACCACCGGGAAGCCGAGCGCACGCCAGATCTGCACGGTGCGTCCGGGCCCGACCCCGGACCGCTCGACGACGTCCCGCCTCGTCCAGACGCGCGCACCGCCGAGCAGGACCTTCTCTACGGTCAGGTGCGGTTCGCCGGGCGAGGCGGGTACGTCCTCCGGCGCACTCACGTGGTGTGCACGATCAGCACGTCGAGGCCCGCTTTCCTGGCGATGCCGGCGGGTACGGAGCCGAGGATGCGCCCCGCGAGCGAGCGCAGTCCGCGGTTGCCGACGACCAGGAGATCGGCCGAGGTCTCCCGGGCGATCCGTGTGAGGGCGGCGACCGGTTCGTCCTGCACGGCGACCGATCGCACGGTCACCGCGCCCTGGCCGCGAGCCCGGTCCCTGGCGACGCGCAGGGTGTCCTCAGCGGGCGCCGAGCCCACCACCTGGTACGCCTCGGCGCCCAGTTGGTCCTGCGCCAGCGCTAGTTCGGGCCCACGCATGGGCATGTACGCGCAGGCGATGACGAGTTCGGCCTCGCACACGGCGGCCAGCCGGGCAGCGCCCTCGACCGCCGCCAACGACGACTCCGATCCGTCCGTGCCGACCATGACAGTCCGATAGGCCACCGGAACAACCCCCTTACCCTGAAGTAAACTTACTTCGGAGTAAGGTAGAGCGCCGCCGGCCCGCCGGGCAAGAGGGGCCGGATCTGCGGCGAGCACGCGGAACGGGACGCCACCGAACCGGCGACGGGCGCCGCACCAGCGCCCATGGGGCGGGAGCGGCGCCGGGCGGCCGGGCATGGGAACGGCGCGTCGTGCGCGACGGCCGGTGGCGTCAGATCGAGCCCACCACCTTGCGCGGGGTGATGCGGACGACGACCCGCTCGGCGTCCTCGCTCGAATTCGGGTTGAAGTCGGCGTAGGCCTTGCCCGTGTACTTCCGCGAGAGCACGTCGATCAGCTCCTGTCCGCCCTCCGTGCTCAGGACGGCAGAGCCCCGCACCTCGGCATAGGTGTAGGGCGCGTTCGGCGGGTTGATCATCACGCTGACACGGGCATCCGCGCGCAGGTTCCTCTCCTTCCGGCGGCCGGCCGTCGTGGAGACCAGGAGGTCGTCCCCGTCCCGGCCGAGCCAGGTGACCGACAGCTGGGGACTGCCGTCCGGCTGGATCGTGGCCAGGGTGGCGAAGACGGGGGTGTCGTCGATGAGCTTCTTGAGGTCGTCTGAGAGTCCGGTGGACACGGGGCGGGTTCCTTCCCTCGGCTGACTGCTGCTGTCCCCCTACCGACTGCCCGTCAGGAGGGATCAGGAACGGACAGCCTGCGAGGTGGCGGCCCTCCACGGCAAATCTCCGCCCGCGCCGCCACGACGCCGGGCCATGGGTCCGAACGCCTCGGCACCGGGGCGGGGCCCCGGTCCCTCGCGCCACCGCCGCCGGACCGGGGCAGCGGGCCCGTTGGAGCCGGCCTCCTACTCGAAGAACTTGAGGCTCCATCCGGTGTCCGTGTTCGGACCCGGGACATTGGATCGGCTGTAGGTGGTGTTGCCCCACCAGGCGAAGGTGCCCGTGTACCAGTAGCGGTTCTCCCAGGCGTACGGGGTCCCCTTCGGCACCGCGTGGAACATCGACGGGAACTTCGGGCCGGCGGGCGGGCTCGTGTTGACGTCACCGTTGAGCAGGACGAAGGTGTGGTGACCCGGGCCGTTGACGTGCAGGGTGGGGTCCCAGCCCGCCATCATCGTCGCGCGGTTGGAGCCGAACAGGCATCCGTTGGACTTGTACCAGTCCCAGACGTACGCCGGGTCCCCTCCCGCCCGCAGCCGCAGATCGGCCAGACAGTACTGGTCGCTCCAGCTGCCGTTGGCGGAGTAGACGATGTGCAGTTGGCCGTTGGGGTCCTTGATGGGCTCGGGCCCCTCGTTGATGAACGGGTTGCCGACGACCCGCTCCCAGCCCTCCCGCGGCTGCGAGATGACGGAGCGGCCACCCGTCGGCGTGGTCGGGCTGCTCATCCGCGCGACGTAGAGGTTCTGCTCGACGTTCGTGTCGCCGGCCCATCCGGACCAGACGAACCAGCGCTGACCGTTGAAGGTGAACAGACTGCCGTCGATGGCCCACTTGTCGTCCGGCAGAGCGGGCTTCGACTCGGTGCCGTAGCCGCTGTCCGGGGCGCCGGAGCTGATCACGTACATCCGGTGGGCGGAGCCCCGGCCGGCCGAGAAGTAGATGTAGTACCGGCCGCCGTCCACCACGATCTCCGGGGCCCAGACCTCGCCGAGGTTGCGCGCGTCCGACCACACCTGCCGCGGGGACGCCGAAGCGAGCCCTCCGGTGGAGGACGCCTGCCGTACCGCGATCCCGCCGCCGGTCGACTGCACCGATAGGTAGGTGCCGCCCACTCTGAGCGCACTCGGATCCGCGGCCCGCAGACCGGTCTGCTCGGCCCGGGCCGGGCCGGCGGACGATACGGACATCACTGTGGCGGCGACGGCGGACAGCGCGAGTGCCGCGACGCCGGAAAGACAGCGAGAGAGTTTCATGGCCTCGTTCCCTGGTTGACCGCCGCCTCCTGGGCGCCGGGCGGACTCCTGCCCCCGGGATCCGGGAGTGGTATCCGGGCAGGACGCGCCGGAGTCGGGACAGGGCCGCCGTCAGGCGTGGCTCTGTCCCGACCCCGACGTTTACATCGATGGAAGGGCACGCGGTAACAGCATCGAGACTAGCCCTGAGCATGTCAACATCTGCGGCGCACTCGCTGCCCCCACCTGCTCGCAGGGCCCTCCGGTTCCACGGCTCCGGTGGTATGACATAACGTCAGGTCAGCCTCAGAGAAGCCCAGTCGAGCTCCGCGTAACCCTGCCCTCCTGTCAGTCGGACGTGGTTCGTACCCTCGCGCAGCGTGACCCGCACCGAGGCGACCCTTTCCACCGCGTCCTGCTTGTCGGTGCCGAGCCACGCCCCGGTGGACGGGTAGCTGATGCGGCCGGCCTCGGTGCCGTCCACGGTGACGACGTGGTCGGCCACGCCCGCCAGGCCGTTGGCATAACCGACGTCCAGCAGATACGCCCCGGCTCTGGGCGCGTCCACCGCGAACTCCACGGCGCTGGTGGGGCGGTCGATCCCTCCGACGTAGTCGGGGAACTCGTTCCACTGGAAGTGCCGCAGGGCGGCGTCCGTGACCGCGGCGTTCTCGGCTTCGTAGCGGTGGGTGTCGGGGCGTACCTCGATGAAGTCCAGTTCCGCGTAACCGGCGCCCTTGGCGAGGGTGACGGTGTTGGCGCCCGCCTTCAGCACGACGTGTGCGGTCGTGGTGCGCATCGTGCTGTTCGCCCAGCCCCCGGTGGGCGCGTACTCCACGTCGCCCTGGCGCTCACCACCGACGGTGACGCTGTGACTCGCCTGCCCGGTGGTCCCGTTGGCGTAGCGCACGGTCATCACGTGGATGCCCGTCTCGGCCACGTCGACGGTGAAGCTGACGGCGCTGTCCGCACGGTCGATGCCCCCGACGTAGCCCCGCCCCGAGGCCGGCGCCGTGTCACTTCCCAGGTGCGGCACGATGCTGGTGCCCCTCGCGTCCTCGGCCTCGTACTTGCCGGGATGGACGGACGGCGCGGAGACCGGCTGGACCGTGATCCGGTAGCCGTTGAGGCGTTCCATCCGGCGGACGGGGACGGTCAGATGACCGCCTCCGTCCAGGGTGAGCACCTTGTCGTAGACGTTGTACGGGGCGCTCTGCGGATCGCCCGCGCGGTCCGGCCTCCGGTCGGCGGCGAGCGGGTCGGTGGTCCACAAGGCGTAGTCGACGCGCACCCTGACCTGCGGTCCGAGACCCCGGGCCGCCAGTCCGAGCAGCCTCACGTCGACGTCCCCGTCGTCGCCGCCCGCCAGGACCGTCACGGTGCGCGAGGCCGGGTCCCACGAGGCGACCCCGTCGGACGCCTGGTAGTGGCGGGTGTCCCAGCGGCTGACGGCGAGCTGAGTCCCCCGCATCTCGCGGAACCAGTTCATCGTGAACCAGCCGCCGTTGGGCCGCAGTCCGTCCGAGGTCCGCCGCAGAGTGTTTTCGAGCAGCCCGGGATTGGTGTAGATGCCCATGGCCGCCGAGTCGACCCCGTAGCGGGCGAACTCGGCCCAGTGCTTGATCATCGTGCCCGGCACACCCTCGAACTCGCCGTTACCCGGGCCGTACTCCTCGATCATCACCGGGCGCGGCGAGATGCCGAGCTCCTTCTCCAGCGGCCTGTAGTAGCGGGTCAGTGACTCCGGTACGTCCCCGGGGCTGGGGCCGAGGCTGTGCCAGCCGATGATGTCCGGCAGTGTCCCCGTGTTCTTCGCGTTGACGAGGAAGTCACGCATCCGGGGCTGCCGGTCCGCGGCCTCCCAGGGGTTGTAGTGCTCGTAGTTGGGGCCCATGACCTTCACCGAGGAGTCGAGGGCACGGATCCGGCGGACGGTCTCGGTCCACAGCCAGTTGACCTTGGCGTCGTACGTTCCGCCGGGTACCCGGGGGTCGGTCATGAACGGACTGCCGGCCTGCGGACCGAGCTTGTTGTCGGGTTCGTTGAGCGGCGCCACGGAGTGCAGTACGTCCTTGTACTTCTGGATGGAACGGGTGGCGCTGTCGACCTTGCCCATCCAGTCGTCGAGGCCCTTCCAGACGTACGGCCATCCGCCCATGAGGTCGTTGTAGCGGGCGACCATCTTCACGCCCGTGCCACGCAGCTTCGCGGCGACGGCCTCGGTCGAGCTCGGATAGGAGGTGTCACCGTCACGGCTCTGGTGCTGGGAGAGCAGCACCTGCGACCCGTCGGCGAGCGCGGCGGGGGTGTCGGGGGTCGTCGCGACTCCGAAGAGCGTGCCCAGCCCCGCCTTCTTCAGCGGGCCCGACTGCTGCCCGGTGTCGACCGTGATCACCTCGGTCTCCGCCGCCGCGTTGCGGGCGTCGAGGTGCCGGCCGCCCGCGGGGCCGGAAAGGGTCACTGCGAGCACGGCGGCGGCTGTCAGCGCGGTGAGCCGCATTCCGCTGCGCGGGGTCACCTGACGTCCCACTTCATGTTCTCGCCGCCCCAGCAGTCCCAGATCTGGATCCGGGTGCCGTTTCCGGTGCCCTGCCCCGCGGCCTCCAGACACCGGCCGGAGTTGGGGTTGCGCAGCGTGCCGTCGCCACCCATGGTCCACTTCTGGTTGGCACCGCCCCAGCAGTCCCACAGGCCGACGCCGCTGCCGTTGGCCGTGGCGCCCGCTCCGCCCGCCACCTCCAGGCACTTGCCGAAGGCTGGAACGCCTCCAGTGACGACGCAGGCGGAAGCGGAGTCGCCGGCTACACCGTGCTGCGCAACGGCGTGGCCGTCGGGACCACGACCGGAACGGCGTACACGGACACCGGACTTGCGGCCGCGACGGCGTACAGCTACACCGTCAGGGCACGGGACGTCGCCGGGAACGCGTCGGCGGCCTCGGCGGCCCTCGCTGTGAGCACCACGGCCGGCAGCGGTGACGGCACGCTGCTGTCCCAGGGCCGGAGCGCGTGGGCCTCCTCGTCCGAGAACGGCGCCAACTCGCCCGGCCAGGCGGTGGACGGCGACCGCTCGACCCGCTGGAGCAGCGCCTTCCAGGACAACCAGTGGATCAACGTCGATCTGGGGGCCCGGAGGACACTCACCCGGGTCGTGCTCGACTGGGAGGCCGCGTACGCCCGGGGCTACCGCGTCCAGGTGTCGGACGACCCGGCCTTCGGAACGTGGACGGACCTGTACTCCACGACGACCGGCGACGGAGGCACGGACACTCTCGACGTGTCCGGCAGCGGCCGCTACGTGCGGGTGCTGGGGCAGACCCGCGCGACACCGTACGGCGTCTCGCTGTACGAGTTCCAGGTGTACGGGCGGTGATTCAGGCCGCGTGAGACGTGGGGCCGGCCGGTCCCGGCCCCACGTCCCGGGCCCTCATACGGACGGCGCGGCGCTCCCCGGCGGGGGTGCCGTGCTGCCGCGTACCACCAGCTGTGTGGCGAGTTCCAGCCGGAACTGGTCCGCCGGTTCGCCGTCGATCACCCGGAGCAGCGTGTTCGCGGCCACCGAGGCCATCTCGAAGAGGGGCTGCCGGACGGTCGTGAGGGGCGGGTGTGTCCAGCGGGCGACCGGGAGGTCGTCGAAGCCGACGATGCTGATGTCCGACGGGATGGCACGGCCGCGGTCCCGCAGTACCTCGAACGCGCCGAGCGCCTGGAGGTCGCTGGCAGCGAACACGGCGGTGGGCGGCGCCTCGCCCGATGCCTCCAGGCCGTCGAGCAGCCGGGCCGTCTCGGCGCGGCCCGAGGCGTCGTTGAACTCCCCGTGCGGCACCCAGCCCGCGGGCATGGGCAGTCCCGCCTGCTCCATCGTGGCCCGGAAGCCGTCCGCGCGGGCCCGGCTGCACAGCACCTGGCGCGGTCCCGCGAGGTGCGCGATGCGGGTGTGGCCGAGCCCGATGAGATGCTCGGTGGCGCTGACGGCCCCGGCCCAGTTCGTCGCCCCGACCGTCGGGACGAGCGCGTCGACGCTGCCCACGGGATCGAGCAGGACGAAGGGCACGTCCAGCGCGGTGAGCCGCTTGCGCTGCTGCTGGGTGAGGTCGGAGACGACCAGGATCGCCCCGTTGCTGCGGCGGGCGGCCAGTTGGTCGATCCATTCGCGGGTGTCGGAGCTCCGCCCGTGGACGGCGGAGAGCACCATGCTCGCGCCCGCCTCGTGGAGCACCTCGTCGACTCCGCGGATGATCTCCACGGACCAGAGGCTGTCGAGTTCGTTGAGGACGAGGTCGATGACGGCCCCGCGTCTGCGGGCGGGACGGCGCTGGTACCCGAGGTGGTCCATGACCGACTCGACGCGCTCCTTGGTGTCCGCGGACACGTCGGAACGGCCGTTGAGCACTTTGGAGACGGTGGAGACGGAGACCCCGGCCTCGGACGCGATCATGTTCAGGGTGACCCTGCCCGGGCTGTGGGCCGTGTCCGAGGTCATCCGAGGTGTCCGTTCCGCTGAGAAGTCCGCACTGAACCCTTCCGGGGCAGTGACCGCCGAGTCTGCCACGATCCCTGCACCGCTCTCACCCCTCCACCTGGTGGCCGGAGTCCGTCTCCCGGTATTCAGCCCAGGCGAAGTCGGCGGGCAGCGCGGCACCGGTGAGGTCCTGGACGCACAGTCCGGCGAAGGCGCCGGTGAAGCCCCACGAGGTGAAGTGCCCGGTGACCGGGTCGCCCTGGGTGGCGCTCTCGTCGGAGAGGCGGGTGACGTCGAGGTCGGGTCCGATGCCGCGCCAGGCGGACGCGTCGGCGGCCCGCCACGCGAAGTGCGCCTGCGCCGTGCGGACCGCGAGGCGCAGATCGACCGGGCCGTCGGGCACGACGACAGCCGGCACGGGCTCGGTGTACCTGCCGTGGTCGCACAGTCCCACGCGGAGCACCCGGCCCAGCCGCTCGTCCCGGGTGAGGTGCAGGTAGTGCCAGAGAGTCGAGTTGTAGTAGTGGACGATGCCCGCCATCTGGAGCGGCGACCGGGGCTCGGCGTCCAGTCGCGCGGTGAAGTCGAAGGACATCGCCTGCTGCCTGCGTGCCACCAGGCTCTGGCCGTGGGTGGAACCGAGGGACTGGCCGCCGCGCAGCCGCAGGTGTCCCGGGCGTTCCGCGAGGCTCAGCCAGGTCGGGTCGGGGTGGCGGCGCAGCGTGGACCAGGGGGTGGCCAGGTCCGGGCCGTCGAAGTGGTCGAGTGCGGGCGTGGGGTCGACGGGTGCCGGTGGCAGGCCGGGCCCGGGCACGACGGTTCGGGGCAGGCTCCCGGCGTCGGCCGCGGTGCCGGAGGCGGCGAGCCGGGGCCAGCCGTCGGGGTTCCACTCGATGCGCTGGAGTGCGGTCTCACGGCCGAGCACGCAGGGGCCCATGGGCGTGAGCGGGCGGGCCGTGAGATGCGCGAGGTACCACTGGCCGTCGGGCGTCTCGACGAGGCTGCCGTGGCCGGCCTTCTGCAGGGGCCATGTCTCGTGGCCCGCGGAGGTGAGCAGCGGTCCGTCGGGGTCGGCCTCGTAGGGCCCTGTGGGTGTCCGTGAACGCGCGACGGTGACGGCGTGGTCCCAGGACGTGCCCCCCTCGGCGGTTATCAGGTAGTACCAGCCGCCTCTGCGGTAGAGGTGCGGGCCTTCCGTGTGTGCCAGGGATGTGCCGTCGAAGATGCGGTGGAGTGGGCCGGTGACCTGCCGTTCCACTCGGTCCCACTCCTGGAGGAGGATGCCGGCGAAGGGGTGGTGTCCGGTGCGGTGGTCCCATTCCATCCACAGCGCCCAGCTGCGGCCGTCTCCCTCCGGCCCGTCGTCGTGGAAGAGGGAGGGGTCGAAGCCGTGCGAGGGGAAGGGCGCGGGGTCCGACCACGGCCCGTCGATCGTGGGGGCGGTGATGACGCGGTTGCGTACGTCCTTGAAGGCTCCGGAGAGGTTCGTGACGTCGCTGTGCACGAGGTGGAACAGGCCGTCGGCGTAGGAGAGGCACGGGGCCCAGACTCCTCCGGAGTCCGGCCGGCCCGTGAGGTCGAGTGTGCGTTCCTCACGCAGGATGCCTCCGAGCGGCCGCCAGTTCACGAGGTCGCGGGAGTGGTGCACGGCCACTCCCGGCAGCCACTCGAAGGTGGAGGTGGCGATGTAGTAGTCGTCTCCGACGCGCAGGATCGAGGGGTCCGGGTGGAAGCCGGGGAGCACCGGGTTCGCGATGGTCGCGGGTAGCTCGTCCGCGGGCTTTCGGCGGCGGGGCCGGTCCTGGTCGGAGGCGGTGGGCACGGCGGTCATCGGTTTCTCCAGGGAGTAGAAGGCTCGCTCAGCCCTTGACGGCACCGGCCATGACGCCGGAGACGATCCGGCGTGCGAGGACGGTGAAGACGACGAGAACGGGCAGCACGGAGACGACGACGCCGGCCAGCATGAGCGTGTAGTCCGTGTAGTAGCCCGCGGCCAGCTGGTTGAGGGCGATCTGTACGGTGCCGTTCTCGGGAGGCAGCGCGATGAGGGGCCAGAAGTAGTCGTTCCAGGCGAACATGAAGGTGAACATGCCGAGCACGGTGGCCGTGGTGCGGACACCGGGCACCACGACGTACCAGTAGGTCCGCAGCAGTCCGGCACCGTCCATGCGGGCCGCCTCGATGAGTTCGTCCGGGATGTTCTCCTCCACCGCCTGGCGCATCCAGAACACGCCGACGGCGGAGACGAGAGCGGGCACGATCAGGGCCGAGAGCTTGCCGTAGAGACCCATGTCGGTGACGAGCATGTAGAGCGGGATGATGCCGAGCTGCGTGGGCACCATGACGGTGACGACCACACAGACGAGCAGGACGTTGCGTCCGGGGAAGCTGAGTTTGGCGAAGGCGAAGCCGGCCAGGGAGCCGAGCAGGACGTTGCTGACGGCCGTCGTCCCGGCGACGACGAGGGAGTTGCCGAGCGCCTGCCAGAAGGCGGACAGCTCGAAGACCCGCTGGATGTTCTCGATGAGATGGCCGCCGGGGACGAGTGGCGGGGTGGTGCCCGCGAGTACGGAGTTGTCGTCGTGGGAGGCGACGACGAAGCTCCAGTAGAGCGGGAACACGGACGCGGCGGTGACGGCGGCCAGGATCGCGTAGGCGAACGGCCCCGCTCTGTCCAGCCGCCCCGGACCGTGGGCCGGGGCGGGACGGCCTTCGCGACGGGTACGGGTCCGGGGGCGCGGGGCGGGCGCCCGGGTGGGGGTGGTGACGGCCATGTGATTCTCCTGGTTGCCCGGGTCAGCCGCGGTCGGAGCGACGTGCGAGCAGGAAGTTGACCGCGGCGATGACCGCGATGACGAGGAAGAGCACCCATGAGACGGCCGAGGCGTAGCCGGCGTCGTTGTTGATGAATCCGTATTTGTAGAGCATCAGCGTCAGCGTCTGGAACTGGTGCTCGGCGCCTCCCTCCGCGTTGCCCTGCTGGTCGAACAGGAAGGGTTCCGCGAAGAGCTGCAGTCCACCGATGGTGGAGATCACCACGGTGAAAACGATGGTGGGGCGGATGGAGGGCAGGGTGACCTTACGGAGGGTCAGGAGGCGTCCGGCGCCGTCGATCTGGGCGGATTCGTAGAGGTCCCTGGGCACCGCCTGCATGGCGGCGAGGAAGATCAGCGCGTTGTAGCCGGTCCAGCGCCACATGACCATGAAGCTGATCGCGAGGTGCGAACTCCACGTGTCGGCGGTCCAGTCGACCGGATCGCTGATGATTCCCAGGCCCTCCAGGGCCCAGTTGACGATGCCGAAGTCCCGTCCGAAGAGCTGGGAGAAGACGAGGGCGACGGCCACCACGGACACGTACTGCGGCACGAGCACCAGCGCACGCCACACGCTGGTGGCCCGCAGATGCCGGTCGAGCAGCCACGCCAGTCCGAGGGCGGCGACGAGCTGCGGTGCCGTGGAGAGCAGGAAGATGCTGAGTGTGTTGTACGTGGCCGTGTAGAAGTCCGAGTCCGACAGCAGCCGGCTGAAGTTGTCGAACCCGACCCACTCCCCCGGGCCGGCGAGCCGGTCCCAGTCGTGGAGCGACACCCAGAAGGTCTGGAGCAGCGGGTAGAGCCCGAAGACCCCGAAGACGACGAAGAACGGGGCGATGAAGAGGTAGGGCAGCAGGTGCCGCTCCATGCGCAGCCTGGGCGGGCGGCCGGGTGTCGCGAGGGTGCGTGAGGTGCTGGGGTCGGTGGCCTGGAGCGCCATGCCGGTTCTCCGAGTGGTGTGGAAGGTCGGTGCGCGGGCCCGGCCGGGAGGGCGGCCGGGCCGTGCGCGGGACGGTGTCCGGGGTGGGACTGGGGGCTCTCAGCGGAGGTTCTTGGCCGCTTCCTCGATCGCCTTGTCCCAGGCCTTGCCGGGGTCGGCCTTGCCCTGTTCGACCAGCTGCAGCGCGTTGCCGAACGGGATGCGGGCCTGCTGGTCCTTCGTTCCGCGGTAGTTGGGCTTCAGGCTCTTGGCGGACGCGGCGAAGAGCTCACCGGTCGGCGCGCCGTTGAAGTACTCCTGCGTGGCGCCCTTCACCTCGGCGTCGTCCAGGACGGTCACGAGCGAGGGCAGCGCGCCCACGGGGCCGGTGAAGATCTTCTTCTGCGAGTCGGCCGACGTCAGGAAGTCGGCCAGCTCGGCGGCCTCCTCGACGTGCTTGCTCTGCTTGGGCACGGTCAGGAAGGACCCGCCCCAGTTGCCGCCGCCGCCCGGGACTGGGGCGATGTCCCACTTGCCGGCGTTCGCCTCTCCCGCAGCCGTCTTGATCTGTCCGGTCATCCAGGCGGGACAGGTCATGGTCGCCATGCGGCCGAGCTTGATGCCCGCGTTCCACTGCTGACTGAAGGGCTGGAGGTTCGCCGACTGCTTGTCCGCCGTGGCCCTGGCCGTGGCCGTGAAGAACTCCCGCACCTTCGGGTTGCTGTTCCCGATGTACTCGTCCTGCGCGTCGAAGAAGCCGAACTCGGTCTGGTTCATCATCGCCGTGAAGATGTTGCCCGAACTGTCGAACCATGCCTTGTCCTTCACCTTCGCCTGGAACCGCTCGCCGGTGGCGAAGTAGTCGTCCCAGGTGGGCCAGAGCTTCGCGACCTCGGTCCGGTCGGTCGGCAGGCCGGCTTCGGCGAACAGGTCCTTGCGGTAGCAGATGGCGAGGCTTCCGACGTCCGTTCCGTAGCCCATGACGAAGTCGGATGTGCCGAGCGTCCCCTGCTCCCACTTCCAGCCCAGGTACTCGTCCTTGCGGTCCATCGCACCGTGGTCGGCGAGATTGGTGAACTTGTCCTTCACCGAACGGAACTTGGGGAGGTAGCCCTCCTCGATGGCGACCACGTCGGCCGCGCCGCTGCCGGAGGAGATCTGGGTCGACAGCTGGTTGTGGTGCTGGTCGAACTGGGAGATGCGCTCCTTGACCACGATGTCGGGGTGGGTGCGCTCGTATTCCTTGATGAGCGGCTTGTAGCCGAAGTCGCTGAAGGTCGCGACGGTGAGGGTGGTCTTCCCGCCCGCCTCGTCGGAGTCGGAGCCGCAGGCGGACAGGGAGACGAGAGCGGTGGCGGCGGCGAGCGCGGCGACGGTTCTGCGGGCACGCGTACGGCCCATGGTGGTCCTCCGGACAGGGGAGCTGGATGAGTGCGACCACGGTGCGGTCCACCCGAAACCCCTGTCAATAGTTTCGCGAAACTTATCGTTGGATCACGATCCGATTTCCGGGAATCTTCCGATGTGGCTCTCCTGTCGGACACGGACACCACTGACCTGCACCGATGAACTCTTAACGACTGAAGCCACTTTGATGTTTCGTAACGTCGACGCGCTGAGCTGCGACGGACTACGAAACTTTCGCGCGGTGTTGACCGCGCCCCTCACACGCCCCCACCATGCGAACGCCCCGCGGCGACCGCCGGTGGGCCCCTCCCCGTAGAGACCGGAGACACCCATGAGGTACACGGGACACCGCCACGTCCGAAGAACGGCGGGGGCGGCCGTCGCCGCCACCGCTCTGATCGCCCTCGCCGGACTGAGCTCGTCGGCGGAGGCGGGTACCACGGCAGCCTCCGTCACCGGACGGGGTGTCCCCGCCGACGGCAAGGTCATGCTCGTCATGGGCCAGGACAGCGACACCCTCTCCGACTACCGCACCGACGTGCTGGCCAAGTCCTCCCTGGGCGCACCGGCTCCGGGCGGCGTGACCCTGTACACCAACCTGGTCCTCGGGGGTACGCCGGAGCCGCTGGCGGGCATGAACGGTCCGGCCGACTGGGGCGCGGGAACCGTCGACTTCGCGCGGACGATGCGGGAGTACCCCGGAGCGGCCGTCGCCGTCGGGCTCTACCTCTCCGACGCCACCTCGGGCTGCAACAACCAGCCGCTGCGCGCCATCATCGGACGCGACGACGCCGACGTGACCGCGGGGAACCCCAGCCTGATCACGCGCTACCGCGCCAAGGTCGACGAAATGATCACGCGGTTCAAGAGCTACGACCGCGACATCCTGCTCCGTATCGGCTACGAGTTCGACGGCCCCTGGAACTGTTACAGCTCAGAGTTCTACAAGGACGCATTCCGCTACATCAAGGGCCGCATCGACGCACTCGGGGCCACCAGGGTCGCCACCGTCTGGCAGAGCGCCGCATGGCCGGTCAACACCAGCACCGACCACCCCGAGTGGAACTACATCGTCACCGATCCCGGCCACCTGAACGCCTGGTACCCCGGTGACCAGTACGTCGACTGGGTCGGCCTCTCGTCCTTCTACAACTCCCGCTCCGTACAGACCCAGTGGGGCTGCGGCTCGCACGACACCGACCCGGTCGGGCTGCAGAACAGGGTCCTGGACTTCGCCCGCGGTCACGGCAAGCCGGCCATGGTCTCCGAGGCCGCACCCCAGGGCGCGAGGACGGGGGCCAAGACGTCGAGCTGCATCTTCCGCAACAGCCCTGCGCCGTCCAGCGGCCAGGCCATCTGGGACGGCTGGCACGCGGGCTACTTCGACTGGGTCGACCGCAACAAGGACGTCATCCGCTCCGCCGCCTACATCAACACCAACTGGGACGCCCAGACGCAGTGGCAGTGCGCGGCCGGAGCCCAGGCGGGCGGGCCCGGGTGCGCCAACGGCAACTGGGGTGACTCGCGCGTCCAGGCGGACCCCACCGTGCTGGCCGCTTTCGTGAGCGAGATCAAGAAGCCGATCTGGACCAACGGCGCCTCGGGCCCCGGCCCCACCCCGACCCCGACTGCTACCCCGACGCCGACCCCCACTCCGACGCCCACCCCCACCGACCCCGGAGAGAACGGCTTCACCCAGGGGGTGTCCGGCACATCCGTCTGGTTCGCCCCCAGGGGTTTCAAGGCCACCTTCGTCACCGTGCAGTACCGCATCGATCAAGGCGCCCAGCAGAACTACTTCCTGACTTTTGATCAGGCGGACAACCGATGGGAACTGCCTGTGTCGGTGCCCTCCGGGAAGACGCTGTCGTACTCCTTCAACTACCAGCCCACCACGCAGACCAGCCAGCTGACCACACCCACCTACCGCTGGACGGCCCCCTGAGCCGACGGTGCTCACCGCCGGGTGCCGTACGCCTCCCCGCGTACGGCACCCGGGATCACATGACCCCCACCACGGAGAGCTGTCACATGCTGATCGGACGACCACTCCGGGCCGCGCTGCGGTCCGCCGCCACCGCCGCCCTCGCCGGGCTGCTCGTCTGGCCGGGCGCCACAGCCGCCCACGCCACCCCCCACGCCTCCCCCTCGACGGCGGCCGCCGCCGCAGCCCCCGAGCTCCTGCTCGGGCAGTCGACCCGGGGCGCCCTGGACGACTTCAACAGCTTCGGGCAGAACGCCGACGGCGGTTCCGTCTACTACGAACTCCGCAGCGGCGACTGGGTCAACAACGCCCATCGCGACTTCGCGACGCTGCTCGCCAACCAGGGGAAGACCGTCCAGGTCGGCATCAGCTGGAAGGACAACCCGCCCGGCTTCAACGGCGGGGACGAGAACGCCAAGGCGGCACGGTCGCGCGCGGTCACCGCGGAGATCGCCGCCGGTGGGCACACCGCTTCTCTCGACAGGCTCCTCGCTTTCACCAACAGTCACCCGGCCGCTCGGTTCAAGCTGCGGCTCGACTACGAGGTGAGCAGTTTCTACCACTGCACGGATGCGAGCTGCTCGTCCTACAAAGGCGCCTTCAACCGCCTGGCGTCATATCTGGACGGTCGCTCCACGGCGCACAACCTGGACTACGTGTTCCACCCCGTCCGCGGGGAGTTCGAGGCCATGTACCCCGGTGACTCGACGGTCGACTGGATGGGCGTCTCCGTCTTCGCCCACGAGCTCTGCCTGCCGGTGTACGACCGGGGCTACCTCTACAACGGCACACCGCCGCAGAACTACGACGTCGGAGCGAGCCAGTGCCGTAACGCCTACGTGGGGACCGACCAGCACGGCAACCCGGCCGCCGTGTGGCGGAACTTCGACCACGACGCCAACGTGCTGAAGCTCGTCAAGTTCGCCAAGGACCACGGCAAGCCGGTCGTGCTCTCCGAGGCAGGAATGATGAACTTCACGGCCGACGGCGGCGCCACCGACGGCCTCGAACAGCAGCGCGGCGACCTGTGGGTGAAGCGCCTGTTCTCGCTCATGAACTACCAGGGACCGATCCCCAACCTCTCCGGGCAGTACGACCTCAGAGGCGTGATCCGCTCCGTGGTCTACATCAACCTGGACTTCCGCTACGGATGGGACGGCATCGACGACGGCAGCTTCGACTTCGCCCCGGACACCACCTGGTTCGTCGACGGACGGCTCTCCCGATACACGGCGGCCAAGGCGTCCTTCTGCCAGGGTCTCGCGGCGAACGGCTTCACCGCACGCTGCCGCTGAGTCCCACCGGCCGGGTTCCCGCACCGGGTCCTGGTTCCGCACCGGTGTCGAGGGGTCCGTGACCGGACGGACGCGGACCCCTCGACGCGTTGCCGGCCTGCCGTCGGCCGGTCAGGCCTTCACATAGGCCGACAGGTGCTCGCCGGTCAGGGTGGAGCGGTCGGCGACCAGGTCGGCCGGGGTTCCCTCGAAGACGATCCGCCCACCGTCGTGTCCTGCCCCGGGGCCGAGGTCGATGATCCAGTCGGCGTGGGCCATCACCGCCTGGTGGTGCTCGACCACGATGACCGACTTCCCCGAGTCCACGAGCCGGTCGAGGAGGCCGAGCAACTGCTCGACATCGGCGAGGTGCAGGCCGGTGGTCGGCTCGTCGAGGACGTACACGCCGCCCTTGTCGCCCATGTGCGTCGCCAGCTTGAGCCGCTGCCGCTCGCCGCCGGACAGCGTGGTGAGCGGCTGGCCGAGGCGGAGGTATCCGAGCCCGACGTCTGCGAGCCTGCCGAGGATGCGGTGCGCGGCCGGCGTGTGGGCCTCCCCCGCACCGAAGAAGTCGGCCGCCTCCGCGACCGACATCGCGAGCACCTCGCTGATGTCGCGTCCGCCGAGGTGGTAGTCGAGCACCGACGCCTGGAACCGCTTGCCCTCGCACTCCTCGCACACGGTCGCCACGCCGGCCATCATCCCGAGGTCGGTGTAGGTGACGCCGGCCCCGTTGCAGGTGGGACAGGCACCCTCCGAGTTGGCGCTGAACAGCGCCGGCTTGACACTGTTGACCTTGGCGAACGCCTTGCGGATCGGGTCGAGGAGTCCGGTGTACGTCGCCGGGTTGCTCCGTCTCGATCCCTTGATCGGGCTCTGGTCGACGGACACGACGTCCTCGCCGGCCGGGATCGACCCGTGCACGAGGGAGCTCTTGCCGGAACCCGCGACACCGGTGACGACGACGAGCACCCCCAGCGGGATGTCGACGTCGACGTCCTGGAGGTTGTGGGCCGTCGCGCCGCGGATCTCCAGCGCGCCGTTGGGCTTGCGCACCGTCTCCTTGAGGGCCGACCGGTCGTCGAAGTGACGGCCGGTGACGGTGTCCCCGGCGCGCAGCTCCTCGACGGTGCCCTCGAAACAGATGGTGCCACCGTCCGACCCGGCGCCGGGCCCGAGGTCGACGACGTGGTCGGCGATCGAGATCGTCTCCGGCTTGTGCTCCACGACCAGGACCGTGTTGCCCTTGTCCCTCAGCCGCAGGAGCAGGCCGTTCATCTGCTGGATGTCATGGGGGTGAAGTCCGATGGTGGGTTCGTCGAAGACGTAGGTGACGTCGGTGAGGGAGGATCCGAGGTGGCGGATCATCTTGACTCGCTGTGCCTCACCGCCGGACAGCGTGCCTGCCGGCCGGTCGAGCGAGAGGTAACCGAGTCCGATCTCCACGAAGGAGTCGAGGCTCCGGCTCAGCGCGGTGAGCAGGGGCGCCACCGACGGGTCGTCCAGCCCGCGCACCCACTCCGCCAGGTCGCTGATCTGCATCGCGCATGCGTCGGCGATGCTGATCCGCCCGATCCTGGACGACCGGGCTCCCTCACTGAGCCGTGTCCCGTCGCACTCCGGACAGGTGGTGAAGGTGACCGCCCTCTCCACGAACGCCCGGATGTGCGGCTGCATCGCTTCCTTGTCCTTGGACAGGAACGACTTCTGGATCTTGGGAATGAGACCTTCGTAGGTGAGGTTGACCCCCTCGACCTTCACCTTGACGGGCTCGTGGTGGAGGAAGTCGTGCATCTCCTTCTTCGTGAACTTGCGGATCGGCTTGTCGGGGTCGAGGAGACCGGACTCGGCGTAGACCCGGACGGTCCAGAAGCTGTCCGACTTCCAGCCGGGAATGGTGAAAGCGCCGTCGGAGAGGGACTTCGAGTCGTCGTAGAGCTGACTGAGGTCGATGTCGGAGACCGAGCCGCGGCCCTCGCAGCGCGTGCACATGCCGCCGGTTCGGTTGAAGGTGGCCTTCACGGCCTTCTTCGCACCGCGTTCGACGGTGATCGCACCGCTCGCCCGGACGGAGGGGACGTTGAAGGCGTAGGCGCTGGGCGGTCCGATGTGCGGCTTGCCGAGACGGCTGAAGAGAATGCGCAGCATCGCGTTGGCGTCCGTCGCGGTGCCGACCGTGGAGCGGGGGTCGGCGCCCATCCGCTGCTGGTCGACGGTGATCGCGGTCGTCAGGCCGTCCAGCACATCGACCTCGGGACGTCCGAGCGTCGGCATGAAACCCTGCACGAAGGCGCTGTAGGTCTCGTTGATCAGCCGCTGCGACTCGGCGGCGATGGTGCCGAACACCAGGGAGCTCTTGCCCGATCCGGAAACCCCGGTGAACACGGTCAGCCGTCGTTTCGGGATGTCGACGCTGACGTCCTGGAGGTTGTTCACCCGCGCGCCGTGCACACGGATCAGATCGTGACTGTCGGCGGCGTCCAGCTCGGGCGTGGGCTTGCCCGTCCTCGTGGCCATGCTCTTCCTGTCTCCATCCGTCGCGCGGGGCCGTGGAAACGGTCCCCGCCGGTGTTTCCCCGCCCCACGGGTGCGGGACCCGCGCCGGGGACGGTACTTCGGTTCCGTCCGCCCTTCCCGGGACGGAGGGAGTGTGCGCGGGGCGCCGCCCGGGGCGTTCAGGCCCGGCAGCGTAGCGCCCGCCCCGCCGCGGGGCCAGGGATCACCGCTCGCGGGGCTGGTTGAAGCGCAGCATGTTGCCCGCGGGGTCGCGGAAGGCGCAGTCGCGGACGCCGTAGGGCTGGTCGATCGGCTCCTGGAGTACGTCGGCGCCGGCGGCGCGGATCCGCTCGAAGGTGGCGTCGCAGTCGTCGGTGGTGAAGATGACGCCGCGCAGCAGGCCCTTGGCCAGCAGTTCCGCCATGACCTCCTTGTCGGCGGCCGACGCGTTGGGGTCCGCGAGCGGCGGCTCGAGGACGATCTCGACGCCGGGCTGCGTCGGCGGGCCGACGGTCACCCAGCGCATTCCCTCGAATGCGACGTCATTGCGCACCTCCAGGCCGAGAACGTCCCGGTAGAAGGCGAGTGCCTTGTCGTGGTCGTCGACGGCGATGAAACACTGCGAGAGCTTGATGTCCATGCCCGTCACGCTACGGGCGGGGGTCGGGTTTTGCTTCTCCATTCCTGACCGGTCGCGTGTGGATCTTGGCGACGCAGGCGGGGATGGCGGCACCGTCGACGTGGTCGCGGGCCCGGTAGGCGCTGGGGCTCTCGCCGACGAGCTCGGTGAACCGGGAGCTGAACGATCCCAGCGACGTACATCCGACCGCGAAGCAGACGTCCGTCACCGACAGGTCGCCCCTCCGCAGCAGCGCCTTGGCCCGCTCGATCCTGCGCGTCATCAGGTAGCTGTACGGCGTCTCTCCGTAAGCGGCGCGGAAGCTGCGGGAGAAGTGACCGGGCGACATCAGGGCCGTGCGCGCGAGGGCGGGCACGTCCAGCGGTTCCGCGTAGTCACGGTCCATCCGGTCACGTGCCCGGCGGAGCCGGACGAGGTCCTCCAGGTTCACACGCCCAGCATCCCACAGGGCCGGTGCCCGCCCGGTGCTGTGGCAGCGGGCCACCGCCAGGTGCGCCTCGGCTCCGGCCACTGAGCACCCGGCAGCGGGCAGCGGGCAGCGGGCAGCGGGCAGCGGGCAGCGGGCAGCGGGCAGCGGGGCGTACTCGACGCGAACCTTTCACCGACACGCATTTCCGGCCATTAACAACCCCGCCTGCGGCCGATATTCGACACCCAATTCAGTATCCGGCCTCCCGGCCACCGGCTCCCCATTCCGTTTCCGCCATTTCACGCCAGCCGCCCACCACGCGCCGCCGAACCGATGTACGAATATCGCGCATTTCGCACACTTCTACGGATTCAGCGACCACGCACATCGCCGCGGGCCTCACGCTCATCACGGACCGACGGCGCGACGGTGGTGCTTACGCAGGCCATGGGCACCCCGGCGCACATGCCAACTCGTTCGCGCGTCGACTTCCGGACTCTTCACAAAGGGTTAACTCCATAAGCGCTTCCGCCTGTTAGCGTCACGAAGAAGGCATGGAGTGCGCGGAGTACGGAGGGAGGAGAAAGGTGCGATCAGCGGCAGTCCGTTTCGTACTCGCTCTCGTTATGAGCCTCCTCCTCGCACCGCACCTCCCGCTCTCCGGTTCATCCGGACCGCATACCCACGCCTCCACTCCCGGAATTACCGCGGACCGGCCCCCGGAAACGGCGTCCGAGAAGCCGAACCGGGAATACGGCACGTGCGGCGCACCCGATCGACGGGGCGAGCCGAACGGCCTTCTGCGCCACCGGGACCGCCATCGGTCCACCACCGCCCCCGCCGTCGACACCCCGGCGCGGTCCGCCGTCGCGGACGACTCGGCCGGCCTGCTCGCCCCCGCCGCCGTCGCGGCGATGGGCAACGCGCAGCACACCTCCAGATCCTCGACCGCGCACTCCTCGCACGTACTCCAAGTGTTCCGCTGCTGAGCTGACCCGAGGCGCTCGAAGACCCGCTCCTGTCGGCGTCCCCATGTGACGCGTCGGCGCGGAGCCGTGTCCTCCGGCCCTCCCGAGCCCCAGTTCGTACGTATACCGACGTGCCGTCCTCCGGCACGCCAGGAGGAACCACTGCTATGCAACGTCTTGTCGATCCCGCGACGTCAGAGGTCCTACGCTTCAGCGACACCGCGGCCTGGGCGCTCCCGCCCGGCGGCATCCGTCCCACGCCCCTCCGGACGGGGTGAGGGCCGCCATGGACCGTGGAACGAAATTCCCCTATCTGCGGCAGGACTTCGCCGCGTCCGTCGTCGTCTTCCTCGTCGCGCTGCCCCTGTGCGTGGGCGTGGCCGTGGCATCCGGGGTTCCCGCGGAGCTGGGGCTGATCACCGGCATCGTGGGCGGACTCGTCACCGGGGCCATGCGCGGCAGCAGCCTGCAGGTCTCAGGTCCCGCCGCCGGTCTGACCGTGCTCGTCTTCGAGGCGGTGCAGTCGTTCGGGGCGGCCGCACTCGGTGTCATCGTGCTGGCGACGGGGCTGCTCCAGCTCGCCTTGGGCGCGATGCGGCTCGGCCGCTGGTTTCGGGCCATCTCGGTCTCCGTCGTGGAGGGCATGCTGGCGGGCATCGGTCTCGTCCTCATCGCCGGCCAGCTCTACGCCGCCGCCGGTATCGCGGCACCGCGCACCGGGACCGGCAAGATCGCCGGACTTCCGCACATGCTCGCAGAGGCGGCGTCCAGCACGACCGCGCTCACGTCCTTGGCGATGGGTGCCGGGACGATCGTCCTGGTCGTGGCGTGGAACAGGACGCCGAAGCGGGTACGCGCCGTTCCGGGCGCCCTCGCCGCCGTCGCCCTGGCCACGGTGATCACCCTGGTGTTCGGCCTGCCCGTCGCCACCGTGCGGGTGCAGGGCGTGCTCGACGCCGTCCGTCTCCCCGACTTCGACGAGCTCGGCGGAGCGGCGGTGTTCGGGCTCCTGGGAACCATCGTCGCCTTCACCCTGATCGCCTCGGCCGAGAGCCTCTTCAGCGCGGCCGCGGTGGACCGACTGCACGACGGACCCCGCACCCGGTACGACCAGGAGCTGATGGCCCAGGGTGCCGGAAACACGGTGTGCGGGCTGCTCGGCGCCCTCCCGATGACCGCCGTGATCGTCCGTAGCTCCGCCAACGTGCGGGCAGGCGC
The DNA here is from genome assembly GCF_042892135.1 of Streptomyces sp. NPDC001822. NCBI lineage: Bacteria > Bacillati > Actinomycetota > Actinomycetes > Kitasatosporales > Streptomycetaceae > Streptomyces > Streptomyces sp. NPDC001822. The sequence continues at coordinate 233,307 of NZ_JBIATW010000001.1, read as the reverse complement.
CCGGACCAAGGCATCACGCGTGCTGCACGGTGTCTGGCTGCTCCTTTTCGCGGCCCTGCTCCCCTCCGCGCTGGAGCTCATCCCCCTGCCGGCCCTCGCCGGTGTGCTCATCCACGCCGGATGGAAGCTGATCCCGCTGCGCGCGATCGTGACGCTGTGGCGCGAGCACCGGGGTGAAGCGCTGATCCTCGTCGTCACCGCCGTGGCGATCGTGACGGTCAACATGTTCGAGGGGGTTCTGACCGGGCTGGCGCTCTCGGTGGCCAAGGCCGCCTGGGACGCCTCGCACATCAAGCTGGATGTGGTCGACCGCAGCGACGGCTGCATCCGGGCACGGCTGTCCGGCAACGCCACATTCCTTCGGCTGCCGAAAATACTGGACAGCTTGGAGGCCCTCCCCGACGACCGGCCCATCTCGCTGGACCTCTCCGGCCTGAACCACCTGGACCACGCCTGCCGTACCGCTCTGGAGAACTGGGCCGAACGTCACAGCTCGTCCGGAACCGACCCGGTACGCCTGACCCGAGCCGACGCGGTGACCACAGCCCCCTGAGCCGACGGGCGGAATGACAGCAGTCCCCTCACCGTACGGCCCGGTGACAGCAGCCCGCCTGGCCGTACGGACGGGGTGGCAGCAACCCACCTGTGCGTACGGGCCGGGTCGCAGCAACCCAACTGTGCGTACGGGCCGGGTGACAGCGGTCCGCTGTGCCTACAGGCGACGGACGGCCCGCCGGGAGGCCCTGAAGGGAAGCCCGGCGGGTATCCGGTCCGAGGATGGGAGCGTGCCGTCGGGACGGGGCCGGCGGTGCCGTCGGTCCCCCATGAGCCGGGTGGCCGTGAGCAGGCGCCCGACGGGCCGTCGCGTCCGCGATCAGCCGTTGGGCAGGATCACCGCGCGACCGTTGATCTTGCCCGCGTGCAGCCGCTCGTATGCGAGCGGGGCCTCGTCGATGGAGTACGTCTCGACGTGTACGTCGACGGAGCCGGCGTGGGCGAGCTCGATGACCTCGGCGAGCTCCCTGCGCGACCCCCAGTACGGCGCGGTGACCGATGTGGAGAAGGGCAGGACGCCGAATCCGACGGGCAGCAGCCCGCCACCGATCCCGACGATGGTGACGTCGCTGTCGACGGAGGCGACCGCACCGGCGGTCTTCACCGTCGGCTCGGCCCCCACGAAATCGAGGACCACTTCCGCACCGGTGCCGCCCGTGAGCTCACGGACCGCGGCGGCGGCGTTCTCGTCGGAGAGCACGGTCTCGTGGGCGCCGACGGCGCGCGCGAGAGCAAGCTTCTCCTCGGTGACGTCGAGGGCGATGACCCGTACAGCCGTCATGGCCCGCAGCAGCTGGATGGCGACGTGGCCGAGGCCGCCGGTGCCGATGACCACCGCGCTGGCACCCGGCCGCAGCTTCGGCAGCGAGCGCTTGATGGCGTGGTAGGGCGTGAGTCCCGCGTCGGTCAGGGAGACCGTCCTGGCCGGGTCGAGACCACCGATCGGCGCCAGATGACGGACGTCGTCGACGATCATGTACTCGGCCATGGCGCCCGGACTGCCCAGCCCGGGCGGATGAATGCCGAGGTCCGCGGCGCGCAGGCAGTAGTTCTCGCGGCCCTCCGCGCAGTTCACGCAGGTGCCGCAGCCCCACGGGCCGTAGACGGCGACGGCGTCGCCGACCGACACTCCGACGGCACCCTCACCGAGCGCGGCGACCGTGCCGACGCCTTCGTGACCGAGCGTGAGCGGCAGCTCGTAGGGAAAACCCTCGGCGGGCCAGCTCATCACGGCGATGTCGGAGTGACAGACACCCGCGGCGCTGACCTTGAGCAGTATCTGCCCGGGGCCCGCTACGGGTTCCGGTATGTCGACGACCTCGGGGGCTGCGCCGACAGTGCGGTACTGGACGGCCTTCATGACTCTCCTTCGTTCTCCGTTGTTCCTTTGTGACTCCCATGGCGGTGGCGTGCCACTCGGGGCTCAAGAGGCGGAGTAGCCGCCGTCGGCGAGGTGGTAACTGCCGTGGATGAAGGACGCCCGGTCGGAGAGCAGGAACGCGGCGAGCTCGGCGACCTCCTCCGAGGTGCCGAGGCGGCCCGCGGGATGCAGGGATATCAGGTGCTCGCGGGCCGGGCCGTCGGTGTCACGCAGCAGGGGCGTGTCGATGAAGCCGGGCCCCACCGCGTTGATACGGATGTTCTGCGCGGCGTACTCGAGTGCGGCGGTCTTGGTGAGGCCGACGACACCGTGCTTGGCGGCGACGTACGCCGGGGAGTTCGCGAAGCCGTTGGTGCCGAGGATCGAGGACATGTTGACGACGGCGCCACCGCCGGCGGCCAGGATGGCGGGGATCTCGTAACGCATGGAGTAGAAGACGCCGCTGAGATTGGTGGCGACGACCCTGTTCCAGTCCTCGATCCCGTACACGCCGGTGGGCCGGGCGGGACCGCCGATGCCCGCGTTGTTCACGGCGAGGTGCAGGGCACCGAAGGTGTCGACGGCGAACCGCACACCGGCCTCAACGGATGCGGGGTCGGTGACGTCGAGGACGACGGCGGCTGCGCGGGCACCCGTGGCCCGCAGTTCGTCGGCCGCCTCGCGGGCGCTCTCCTCTTGGTGATCGGCGACGACGACGGTCGCGCCGCTCGCGGCGAGCCGCCTGGAGAGTGCCAGACCTATTCCGGAGGCGCCGCCTGTGACGAGGGCGATCCTGCCGTCGAACTCTGCTTCGTAGGCGGTGGGGAGGTTGGTGGTCATCAGGTACTTCCTTGCTTGGTGCTGTGTGGCTCCGGCCCGGCCTGCGGCAGTTCCCGCAGGTTCGTGGAGAGGGCGTCGAAGGCTTGTACGACGAATTCGGGAAGTGCGGCAGGACGGCCGCCCCGAATCCACGCCGTCTGCGCGGCGAGCAGTGCTCCCGCCCCCGCCGCGACGGCTACCGCGGGGCGGAGATCCACCCGGGGGTCGACATCGAGGCGGTGCGCGAGAATCGCGACCGATTCCTCCTGGGCGTCCACACGGATGTGGTGGTACGCGGCGTAGAGGGTGGGCTCCTCCTCGGCCATCGCCAGCAGGTCGAAGACGCGGGGGCGCAGATGCCAGGGTTCCGCCGCGGGGTCGTCCAGCCAGTCGAGGACGGCCAGGCGGTAGGCGGTGAGGGGCGGCTCGGCCGGCGGACGGGCACGCAGCGCCCGGTTGATGCGATCGCCGTCGCCCCTTACGACGTCGAGGACCGCGGCCTCCTTGCTGGAGAAGTACCGGCTGAACGTGCGCCGGTCGACATCTGCCGCCTGCGCGATCTCTTCGACCGTGACGCCCCGCAGGCCGCGCTCGATCACCAGATCGAGCGCGCACCGCGCGAGCGCCTCCCGGGTCCTGCGCGCCTTGCGGCCACGCCGTTCCGGACCGTTCCCTGTCGCATTCATAGTTGCACCGTACACCTTAAAATGTCCCAGTGGGACTATTGTCCCGGCGCGACAAAACGAGGGATGAGACCACAAGTCGGGGCTGTGCGCGTCACGTCCCGCCACCCGGGCCTGCGAGGTCAGGGCCCGCCTCCTACGCGAAGGGGTTCCTCCATGCGCCTGCCGCCTGCCGCCCGCCTTCCCGGTCGTCGCCTTCCTGACGTTCCTGCTCCCCGGGACGTCCGGCGGGAATGCTGGGACCATCAGGAACATGGATCCCGTCAGCACACCCGAGATTCTCGCGAGGACCGCAGGCGAGCTCAGCGACTGGCGCAAGCTCGCCCAACCCATCGCCGCCCGCTTCCGCGCCGAGGACGACGTGGCCGGTGCCGCCTTCGTGGCGGCGATCGCACAGGCCGCAGCGGCAGCCGGCCACGCCGTTCCGGAAATCCGGCTGGGGCGCGGACTCGTCGACGTGGCACTGTTCAGCGTGGACGGGTCCGGCGGCCGGTGGGTCACCGCCAAGGACCTCGAACTCGCCGCAGTCATCAGCGGGATCGCCCAGTCGTTCGAACTCGCTCCGGTCCCCGGTGAGGTCGCGTGCGTGGAACTCGCTCTCGATACCGTCCACCTGGCGGAGACAGAGCCGTTCTGGGCAGCGTTGCTGACCGGCGGAACGGGCCGTCTGGCCGGCGACACGATCTTCGACCCGTCGGACCGTATCCCGGCCGTGTGGTTCCAGCCCAGCGACGCACACCCGGTGCCGCACCAGCGCTGGCACCTGGACCTCTGGCTCGCTCCCGAAGTGGCCGACTCCCGCGTAGCGGCGGCCGTCGCTGCAGGGGGCACCCTGATCGACGACTCGCAGGCCCCGGCGTTCACGGTGCTCGCCGACCCCGAGGGCAACAAGGTCTGCGTCTGCACCGCGGTAGGACGCGAATAGGCCGCGGTTGGTGCGCGACAGAGGCGCCCAAGGACAGGAACTCTGGGACGTCTTCCTCCGGCGACCGCTCGCGGATCGCGAGGCATGACGGAGGTCAGCACGAAACCCTGCCGAACCGAGCCAATTACCATTGCAGGTCACAGCCTTTCGTTGTTCGCGACACAAAAACGGTGGTCTCGAAGCGGATCGCGTGAGAACAAAGCGGCAGGCAGGCAACCACGAAGTTCCGCTCGGCAGTTGACTCGGTGGGCTGCGCACTGGACACACTGGAACTTCTTCGGTTTGCCGGCGGACCGCGGGCGCCCGTGGCTGTCGGGACAACGCTCCGGCTGCCTCACGGCGCTTGGAGCAACCGTCCAACCGTCCGAGGGCACACATAGAAGTACCGGCACGAGCACCTGCATCCGCAGCGAATCTCGTGGTCAATGCTCCCGGCTACCCGCCGCCGGGACATCCCCCGCCGGAGGGAGACGCCTTCCACGCGCGGGGGAGGTATGTCGCACACGCCGCTGCCACGGTTGACTCATGAGCGACGACGAACGTGACCGCAGGTTCCTGCCGAGCTCCGCACCTCATCCGGGCCGCGCCCCGGCCACGCCCTTCCTCGGCGCCCCAGATCCCTTGCGCGCGGAAGTACGGTCAGGCCCCGTATCTCCCTCGCCGGAGCCTCATGCGGGTGCGGTCGTCGCACAACGCCCCGGCAATGCCGGCCGCACAGGCGTCCTCGGCGGTCACTCCCAACCGCGCCGCCAGTTCGTACTCACGGCCGAGATCGGTGCCGAACATGGCAGGGTCGTCCGTGTTGACCGAGCAGTGCACTCCGGCCGCGCGCAGCAAAGGCAGCGGATGCCCGGAGAGGTCGGCGACCACACCCGTGCGGAGGTTGGACGTCGGACAGACGTCGAGGACGACACCGCGCTCGGCTATCTCGGCAAGCAGATGCGGATCCTCGGCCGCCCGGAATCCGTGCCGCACCCTGGCGGCGCCCAGTGCGAGGGCCTCCCGCACGGATGCCGGGCCGTCCGTCTCCCCCGCGTGCGGGACGAACGGGAGGCCGCCGTCCCGCGCGATGCGGACAGCGGTGGCGTAAGGGGCCAGCGCGCTTCGCCGTTCGTCGCCGCCGATGCCGAACCCGACGACTCCCCGGTCCCGGTAGCGCGCGGACACCACGGCGCATTCCTCTGCCAGTTCCACCGGGCAGCCTCGGTAGAGATCCGGGGTGAACGTCACGGTCACCCCGAACCTCTCCCGCGCCTCGACCGCGCCCTCGGCGTAGCCCGTGTACATCTCGTCCCACGCGATGCCGTGGGACTCCACCCGCTCGGCCGGCGAGAAGATGGCCTCGATGTACACGGCGCCGTGGCCGCTCGCCTCCCGTGCGTAATCCACCACCACCTGACGGAAGTCGTCCGCCGTGCGCAGGCAGTTGGTGGTCATCCTCCACACGTCGAGAAAGTGCCGGAAATCGGTGAACGTGTACAGCGCGGCAAGGCCCTCGGCCGAGTCGGCCGGCAGGGTTTCGCCGTTGCGCCGGGCGATCTCCAGCAACGTGGCCGGACGTATCGAACCCTCGAGATGGACGTGGAGTTCGATCTTCCCGGTCTGCATCGCTACAGGCTATGCCAGAGGTTTCACACCGTCAGGTGCCTGCGTCCCCCTGTCGGTCCGGCTGAGCGCGCCGGGCCACCATGCGGTGGGCCCGATGTCCCTGACCAGAGCGGGCACCAGAAGGGACCGTACGACGAGGGTGTCCAGGAGGACACCGAAGGCGACGATGAACGCGATCTGGACCAGGAAGGCGAGCGGAATGACGCCCAGGGCGGCGAAGGTCGCGGCCAGGACGACACCGGCGGACGTGATGACTCCGCCGGTGGTGGTGAGTCCCCTCAGCACACCTTGCCTGGTGCCGTGGAGCAGGGACTCCTCTCGCACCCTGGACATCAGGAAGATGTTGTAGTCGACGCCGAGTGCGACCAGGAAGACGAATCCGTACAGCGGTACCGACGAGTCGGTGCCGCTGAACCCGAAGACGTGACGGAACACCAGCGACGAGATGCCAAGGGTGGCGAGGAAGTTGAGAGCCACGGTCGCCACCAGGAGCACCGGCATCAGCAACGACCGCAGCAGACCGATCAGGATGACGAGGATGATGACGAGCACGACAGGCACGATGATGTTGCGGTCGTGTTCGGCGGTCTTCTGCGTGTCGTACTGCTGCGCCGTGTAGCCACCGACGAGCGCCTCGGCCCCGGACACGGCGTGTACCGCATCGCGCAGGCGTGTGACCGTCGCCTTGGCCGCGTCGCTGTCCGCCGCGGCGGACAGCGTGGCATCGATGCGCACCCGGCCGTCCACGACGAGCGGTTCCCCGCCACCGGGACGGCCCGAGGTCGTCAGCACGGAAGCACTCGCGACACCGGTCACCTTCTCGGCAGCCTGCACGACCTGCTCCGACCGGTCCGCGTCGGCGATGACGACGGCAGGGTTGCCCGAACCGCCGGGGAAGTGCCGGCTCAAGGTCTCCTGCGCGGCGACGGACGGTGCGTCGTTGACGAAGATCTCCTCCAGGGGCACACCCTTGGAGTTCAGGGTCGGCATGAACGCCGCACAGGCCAGCAGGCCGACCAGCGTGACGGCCCACACCTTGCGCGGTGCGCGGTCGACCAGCGCCGCGATCCGCGACCAGATGCCCGTCGAACCGGAATCGGGTTCGCTCTCCCCCTTCTTCGGGCCGGAGGGCCAGTACGCCGCCCGGCCGAGCAGGACCAGCACGGCAGGAAGGAAGGTGAGGGCGGTCAGGACGGAGCACACGATGCCGATCGCACCCACAGGCCCCAGGGCACGGTTGTTCGTCAGGTCGCTGAGCAGGAGGGCGAGCAGTCCCAGTGCCACGGTCGCGGCGCTGGCCACGATCGGGCCGGCGGACTCGCGGAGCGCGGCGCGCATCGCGGTCCACCGGTCAGGCATGCGTCCGAGCTCCTCACGGAACCGGGCGGTGAGCAGCAGGGCGTAGTCGGTCGCCGCACCGATGACGAGGATCGACAGGATGCCCTGGACCTGCCCGTCGACCCGGACGACATCGTGATCCGCCAGCACATAGACGATCGCGCAAGCGACGCCGAGCGCGAAGACCGCACCGATGATGATGATCAGGGGGAGCAGGACGCTTCGGTAGACCAGGAGCAGGATGACGAGCACGGTCACCAGGGCGACTCCGAGCAGCAGTCCGTCGATGCCCGCGAAGGCGTCGGACAGGTCGGCCTGCGAGGCGGCGGGACCTGCCAGTTGGACCACCGTCCCCGGGACGCGGTCGGCCGCGGCCCGGATGTCCTCGAGTGCGTCGGGAAGTTCGTCACCGAGGTCGGGACGCAGTTGGACGACGCCCTCCAGCGCCTTGCCGTCCTTGGAAGGCAGCGCTGGGCTGACCTTTCCGGCCACTCCCGGCCCGCCCTCGACCGAGGCGAGCGCGGCCGTCGCCGCCTGCCGCTGCGCCGCGCCCAGCGGCTCGCCTTCTCCCTCCGATGTCCAGACGACGATCGCGGGTACGGTCTCCTGCTTACTGAACGCCTTCTGGGCTTCGATGACACGGGTGGATTCGGCACTCTGCGGCAGGAAGGCGGCCTGGTCGTTGGTGGCGACCTCGCCGAGCTTCCCGGCGTACGAGCCGAACGCTCCCCCGACGACCAGCCATGCGAGGACGAAGAAGACAGGCAGAAGAATCAGCCGGCGGACCGGCTTCGATGCGGTGGACATGGCACTCCAGGGTCGGCCGCGATCTCTCAATCATGATGTATCTCAATGATTGAGATTACATGCAGAACAGTGTGGCGTTGCACCGCCTACCCGAATGGCACGGCCTCAGCGCCGCGGAACCTGCATCCCGGAGAGTTCCTCGTTCATGCGCCCGAGAAAGCGCAGCGCCGCCGCGAGCTCCTGAGGCTCGGATGCGGAGCGCGCACCCGCCGCCGCTTGGGCTAGGGGCATGAAGAAGGAGCGCGCGGCCGCCTTGGCCCCGGACTCGTAGTGGAGATGCACGACCCGCCGGTCCGCGCTCTCGCGCGCGCGCCGGATGTGACCGGCGCGTTCGAGCCGGTCCAGGCACGCCGTGACCGCACCGGAGGTCAGACCGAGGTGTTCGCGCAGCCGGCCCGGGGTCAGGGGCTCCTCGGAGTCGAGGATCGCGCCCAGCGCCTGCACGTCGGTGGCATGGAGGCCCTGGGCGTGCGCGAAGGCGTGGACCAGACGATTGATCTCGCTGTTCATCCGCCGCAACTCCACGGCGAGGGCCTGGAGGTCCGACACCCCCGTCACTTCCGGGCGCGATCCGTCGCGGGGGTCGTCTGCACTGTCCACCGCCCCATCCTAGGCCGGGCGACGACTTCCGGACTTCCTCGGCCGACGCACGCGGAGACCGCTTGCGCAGCTCATCCGGCCTTTACACTTCTACAGTTGCGTAGAAGCGCGACCGAACGCGTTCCCGTGTACGGAAGAAGGAGTGAACGCCACGATGGTGTTCAAGAAGCTGCTCGGCTCGCTCGGCGTGGGCGGCCCGACCGTGGACACGGTCCTGCACCCCGGCGCTTCCACCCCCGGCGGCAGCCTCGGCGGCGAGGTCCGCCTGAAGGGAGGCGACGCCGACTTCGCGATCGAGCACATCACGCTGGAGCTCGTCGCACGCGTCGAGGTGGAGCACGACGACGGCGAGCCGGAGGGCGGGCTCACCTTCGACCGCTTCACCGTCGCGGGGAGCTTCACCCTGTCCCGGGGCGAGGAGCGTGTCATCCCCTTCGACGTGGCGCTGCCCTGGGAGACGCCCGTCACCGAGCTCTACGGCCAGGACCTCGGCATCGTGCTCGGCGTACGCACGGAGCTTTCCGTATCCGGCGCCCGGGACAAGGGGGACCTCGACCGGCTCACGGTGGGCCCCTTGCCCGCCCAGGAAGCCGTGCTCGAGGCACTCGGGCAGCTCGGCTTCGGTTTCAGGTCGGCGGACCTGGAGCTCGGGCGCATCCAGGGCACGGGCCAGCAGTTGCCCTTCTACCAGGAGATCGAGCTCTCACCGGCACCTCGGTACGCCGACCGGGTCAACGAGATCGAGGTGACCTTCCTCGCCGGACCCGGCGGGCTCGAAGTCGTGCTGGAGGCTGACAAGCGAGGAGGCTTCCTCTCCGAGGGCGGCGACACCCTCTGCCGGTTCGTCATCGGCCATCACGAGGTTCACGGTCGCGACTGGGCCGCGGAGATGGACAGCCGGATCGAAGCCCTGATCGTCTCCCGCACGCCCCACGGCCATTCGGCGTACGGCCATGCCGCCGGACAGGAGCACCACCGTACGGGCCCGGGTATGGGAACCGTGGTCGCGGCCGGGGCGGCAGGCGTCGCGGTCGGCGTGGTGGGCGGCCTGGTGGCGGCCGAAGTCATCGACGAGGTCGGTGACTTCTTCGAGGGCGACGAGGGCGACGGGGACGACGGGGAGCAGGAGGAAGGCGAGGAGGGATGAGATTCCGGACGGGGTGCGCGGTGCCCCTCCGGCTTCGCTCTCCCTCTCCAGTGCAGTAGCTTCATCCGCGCGCCGAGCGGTTCCGACAGGCCGGAACCGCTCGGCCGCCCCTCGGAACCGCTCGGCCACCCCTCAGAACCGCTCGCGGGTCCCTCAGAACCGCTCGCCAGTCACTCAGAACCGCTCGACAGGTCCCTGAGAACTGCCCGGCACACCCTTGAACGCCCGCCCTTCCCCGACCTTCCCAGACATTCCCCTGCCTTCCCCGACCTTCCCCGGAACTTCCCGGAGCCCTGCTGCACCCCTCCGCAGCCGGCCGTCCTGGAACCCGGCCACCGACCGGTGCGCAACCCCACTTCGATCTGGGAGTAGACAGTCGTCATGTTCGGAATAAGCGAGATCGCGATCTTCCTCGTCATCGTCGTCCTGATCTTCGGCGCCAGGAAACTGCCTGAACTCGCCCGCTCCCTGGGCAAGTCGGCACGGATCCTCAAGAGCGAGGCGCGCGCCCTGAAGTCCGACGGCACCTCGTCCGTCACACCGGTGGACGGGCAGGCCGGCGACGCCGGGAATCCGCGCGTCATCCGGGGCACCGCGACCGAGAAGCCCGGCCCGAACTGACGGCCGCGGCCCCGGGCCCCCGCGTCCGCACCGGAAGTTCCGCGCAGCCACACCCACCCCCGCTCACACGCGCCCGCACTCACACTCGCACCCCGCCCCACCCGCACTGATGTCCACTCCGCCATCCCTGGGGTGGGCTTCGGCGTGTTGAAGCGCCGCCGACAAGCGGAATACTCCGTACCGGGACACGGTGGACGTAGGACACACGAGCCGGAGCGAGGGGTCATGGAGAGCAACGACGACAGCGGCGGACTGCGGTGTCTGGTGACGGGCGCGTCAGGATACATCGGGGGCCGGCTCGTGCCCGAGCTCCTGGAGGCCGGCCACCGGGTGCGCTGCCTGGCCCGCAGCCCGGAGAAGTTGCGCGACTACCCGTGGACCGGCGACGTGGAGGTCACCAAGGGGGATGTCACCGACGCGGACTCGGTCGCCGCGGCGATGCGCGACATCGACGTCGCCTACTACCTGGTGCACGCGCTGGCCGGTGGGCCGGGCTTCGAGAAGACCGACCGCGAGGCCGCCCGCGTCTTCGGTGAGCAGGCGCGCGCCGCCGGCGTCGGACGCATCGTGTACCTCGGCGGGCTCACCCCCGACGACGTACCCGCACGGGAGCTGTCACCCCATCTGCGTTCGCGCGCGGAGGTCGGGCGCATCCTGCTCGACTCGGGCGTGCCGACGACCGTACTGCGCGCGGCGGTCATCATCGGGTCGGGCTCGGCGTCCTTCGAGATGCTGCGCTACCTCACCGAACGGCTCCCGGTGATGGTGACCCCCAGCTGGGTCTCCACCCGGATCCAGCCGATCTCGGTACGGGACGTCCTGCGGTACCTCGTGGGCAGCGCCCACATGCCGGCCGACGTGAACCGCGCCTTCGACATCGGCGGGCCCGATGTCCTCACGTACCGCCACATGATGGAGCAGTACGCACGGGTGGCGGGCCTCCGCCGGGTGATCCTCCCCGTACCGATGCTGAGTCCGGGCTTGTCCAGCATCTGGATCGGCGCGGTCACCCCCGTCCCCCGCCAGCTCGCCCGTCCGCTCGCCGAGTCGCTGAGGTACGAGGTGGTGTGCGGCGAACACGACATCACCCAGTACGTCCCGGACGGCCCCGGGCAGCCGTTCTCCTTCGACAAAGCCCTGACCCTGGCTCTGAAGCGGGTGCGTGAGGCCAACGTGACGACGCGGTGGTCCTCCGCCTCGACCCCGGGCATTCCCAGCGATCCGCTGCCCACCGACCCGGACTGGGCCGGCGGCAGTCTCTACACGGACGTCCGCGAACTCGACGTGGACGCTTCGCCCGAGGCCCTTTGGCGGGTCGTCGAGGGCATCGGCGGGGTCAACGGCTGGTATTCGTTCCCCCTGGCCTGGGCCCTCAGGGGATGGCTGGACCGGCTGGTGGGCGGGGTGGGCCTGCGCCGGGGAAGGCGCGACGCGCAGCGGCTGCGGGTCGGGGACTCGCTGGACTTCTGGCGCGTCGAGGAGATCGAGCCCGGCCGCCTGCTCCGGCTGCGCGCCGAGATGCGGCTGCCCGGGCTGGCCTGGCTGGAGATGTACGCGGAGAGGGGCGAGAACGGCCGGTCGCACTACCGGCAGCGCGCCATCTTCCATCCCCTCGGGCTCCTCGGTCACGCCTACTGGTGGAGCGTGTCGCCGTTCCATGCGGTGGTCTTCGGCGGGATGGCCCGAAACATCGCCCGGGCGGCGAATCAGGGAAGGACGGGTGGTCCGGCATGACCACCGCCGTCGTCCTGTTCACCTCCGATCTTCGACTCCACGATCATCCGCCGCTGCACGCCGCACTGACGGCCGCCGACGAGGTGGTGCCGCTGTTCGTCCTCGACGAGGCCGTGGAAGCCGCGGGATTCGACGCGCCCAACCGGCGTGCGTTCCTCGCCGACTGTCTCAGGGACCTGGACGCGGGGCTCCGCGAGCGCGGTGGCCGGCTGATCGTCCGGCAGGGCGACGTGGCCGAGGAGGTGGGCCGCGTCGTCACCGAGACCGGCGCGGCGTCGGTCCACATGGCGGCAGGGGTGAGCGCCTACGCCCACCGCCGCGAGGAGCGGCTCCGCGAGGCGCTGGGTTCCACGAGATGCGAGCTGCGGGTTCACGATGCCGTGGTCACTGCGGTCGCGCCCGGAGCCCTGGTTCCGTCCGGCTCCGGGAAGGACCACTTCGGTGTGTTCACGCCCTACTTCCGCAAGTGGTCCGCGGAAGGTCTGCGCGAGCCCTTCCGGGCCCCTCGCACCGTGCGCGTTCCGGAGGGCCCCGGGTCCGCCGCGCTGCCGTCGCGGACGGGAGTCAAGGGGCTCTCCCCCGGCCTCGCCGAGGGCGGCGAGGCGGCGGGCCGCAAGCGCGTCGCGGCATGGCGCCGCAGCGGAATCGCCTCGTACGAGGATCTGCACGACGACCTCGCGGGGGACGCGACCTCACGGCTCTCCCCCCACCTGCACTTCGGCACCCTGTCGTCCGTCGAGCTGGTGCACCGCGCACGCTCCGCGGGGGGTCCCGGCGCGGAGGCCTTCGTCCGGCAACTGTGCTGGCGGGACTTCCACCACCAGGTCCTCTCCGCCCGCCCCGCCGCGTCGCACACGGACTACCGGCCGCGGCAGGACCGTTGGCGCACCGGCAAGGCGGTGGCGGACGACACGGACGCCTGGAAGGAGGGCCGCACGGGCTATCCGCTGGTGGACGCGGCGATGCGGCAGCTGCGCCATGAGGGGTGGATGCACAACCGTGGACGCCTGCTCGCGGCAAGTTTTCTCGCCAAGACGCTGTACGTGGACTGGCGGACCGGGGCGCGGCACTTCCTGGACCTGCTGGTCGACGGGGACGTCGCCAACAACCAGCTCAACTGGCAGTGGGTGGCGGGCACCGGGACGGACAGCCGGCCCAACCGGGTGCTGAATCCCGTGACGCAGGCCAGGCGGTACGACCCGGACGGCACCTATGTACGGCGCTGGGTGCCCGAGTTGGCCGGGGTCTCCGGCTCCGCGGTGTTCGAGCCCTGGAAACTGCCGGCGGGCGAGCGGTCCGGCTCCGGCTATCCGGAGCCGGTCGTCGGGCTGTCGGAGGGGCTGGCTCGCTTCAAGAAGGCCAGGGGCCTCGACTGACGGGCCGGCGCCGCCGTCCGCTCAAATCTTGCGCCAGCGGGCGTTGGCCCAGGAGAACAGGCCGAAGGCGGCCAGCCCGAGCGCGATGAGGACGAGCAGCCAGGGGCCGGCGGGCGTTTCGGTGAAGGAACGCAGGGTGTCGTCCATGCCCTTGGCCCGGCCCGGTTCGTGCTGGATCGCCGCGGCGATGGCGAATCCGCCCGCCGTGGCGAAGACGGCACCCCGGACGGTGCCGCCGAAGACGCCCACGACATCGACCGCCTGACGGGTCCTCTTCGACATCTCGGCCATCTTCAGATGCTTGTGGTACTTGCGTGCGAGAGCGCGGAAGGCGATCCAGAGGCCCGCGCCCGTCACCACGGCGCCGGCGATCCCCACGATCCACTGACCGCCTGTCCATTCGAGGGCACGTGCGGTGACGTCGTCGGTCTGGCGGTCGCTCGACCCGCTGCCGCTCGACGTGTCGCCGGCCGCGTAGGAGAGGACGGAGTAGGAGACGAAGGCGTAGAAGACGAAACGTGCTGCCGCCATGGCGCGCTTGCCGGGCTTGTCGCCGTCGGCGCCGGCCTGGCCGAACAGCGCTTCGGAGAGGCGCCACAGCGCCATCCCCGCCAACGCCAGCCCGAGCGCCCAGAGGAGCACGCTCCCGAAGGGTTTCTCGGCTATCTCCGCGATGGCGCCGCCCCGGTCGGCCTGCTTGCCGCCCCCGTCGGAGAAGGCGATGCGCAGGGCCAGGATCCCCACCAGGAGGTAGATCACGCCGCGCGCGACGAAGCCCGCGCGGGCCCCGATGTCCATGGCCCGGCTCCGCGCGGCTCTTCTCGCCTGACCGCTTGCGTTCGTCGACAGTGCGTTCGCATTCATGCACTGCCTGGTGCCCCTGAAACGGCGATCAATGCAGGGGAGCCACCGCGCGGCAACGCCGTGCGCCCGCTTCGGGGTCAGGCGTCTTCGTCGGCGGCCTGGCCCTGCGCGGCCTGCCCCTTGGCACGGCGGCCGACCACGGCGGCAGCGGCGAGAGCGCTGCTCGCGAAGGCGAGGGCCACGAACCACGACTGGTCGAACACGTGCCGGGTGGCATGGTCCAGCGAGTAGCGTCCGGCGCCCGTCAGCCCGATGGCGGCGGCCGTGAAGCCGAGGAAGGCCGGGTACTCGTATCCGCCGCCGGTCGAGAAGAAGCCCGCGGGCGCGTGTACGGCGACGGCACCCGCCATCGTGCCGGCCGCCGCGGCACCGGCCGCGGGAGTGGCGAGGCCGAGGGCCAGCAGGACTCCTCCGCCCGCCTCGCCCAGCCCGGCCGCCAGGGCGCTGTGCTTCGGCGGGTGGAAGCCCATGGCCTCCATGGCCGCGGTGGTCCCTTCGAGCCCTCCACCACCGAACAGATGGCTCAGCTTCTGGGCGCCGTGGATGGCCAGGACGGCGCCCGTACCGGCCCTGAGCACGAGCAGTCCGAGGTCACGCCGGTTGATGCAGCTGCAACTCATGAGTTTCTCCTGTCGACGAGGAGGAGGTACGGCGCGGAGCCGTACGCGATCCACTGTCCTCGGCCCGGGCGCGGGAGTCCGAAGGTGTTACGCCATTCGTGGACCGCCCTTGCGAGGACTGGGACGTAGCCCTACGCGGATGGGGACGCGGTCCCGCGGGGACTGGAGACGCGACCCCCGCGGCGCCTCGGCACGGGGCATGGGGAACTGCGACGCACGTCATTGTGCAACTTGTTGCATAACCCCGTTCGGGTGGTCTACAACTGGCTCGACGACACGTGCGAGGAGACCCGGATGAGCCCGTACCCCACCCTGCTGAGCCCGCTCGACCTCGGATTCACCACACTCCCCAACCGGGTGCTGATGGGGTCGATGCACATCGGCCTCGAGGAGGCCGAGCGCGGTTTCGAGCGCATGGCCGCCTTCTACGCGGCCCGCGCAGCGGGTGGGGTGGGCCTCATCGTCACCGGGGGGATCGCGCCCAGCGACCGGGGGTGCTCCTTCCCCGGCGGGGCCAGGATGACCACGGAGGCGGAAGCGGAACAGCACTCCCGGGTCACCGCGGCCGTCCACGCGGCGGGCGGCCGGATCGCGATGCAGATCCTGCACTTCGGACGCTACGCCCACCACCCGGATCTGGTGGCGCCGAGCGCACTCAAGGCTCCGATCAGCGGCTTCACCCCGCACGCGCTGACGGACGACGAGGTCGAGGAGACCATCGAGGACTTCGTCCGCGCCGCGGAACTCGCGCGGCACGCGGGTTACGACGGTGTCGAGATCATGGGCTCCGAGGGCTACCTGATCAACGAGTTCATCGTCGCCGCGACCAACCACCGCGAGGACCGCTGGGGCGGCGCGTACGAGAACCGCATCCGTTTCCCCGTCGAGATCGTGCGGCGGGTCCGTGAGCGCGTCGGCCCGGACTTCATCCTGATCTACCGGCTGTCCATGCTCGATCTGGTGCCCGGCGGTTCCACGCTGGACGAGGTCGTCCACCTCGCCCGCGAGATCGAGGCAGCCGGCGCGACCATCATCAACACCGGCATCGGCTGGCACGAGGCCCGCATCCCCACCATCGCCACCTCCGTCCCCCGCGGTGCCTTCACCTGGGTGACCGAGAAGGTACGCGGCGCGGTCTCCGTGCCACTGGTGACCAGCAACCGCATCAACACCCCCGAACTCGCGGAGGAGATCCTGGCCTCCGGCCGCGCGGACATGGTGTCGATGGCGCGGCCCTTCCTCGCCGACCCGGACTTCGTGAGCAAGGCGTCCGAGGGCCGGGCCGACGCCATCAACACCTGCATCGGCTGCAACCAGGCATGCCTGGACCACATCTTCAGTTTGCAGATCACCTCGTGCCTGGTGAACCCGCGTGCCTGCCACGAGACGGAACTCGTCCTCTCGCCCACCCGGGTCCGCAAGCGCGTCGCAGTGGTGGGGGCCGGCCCCGCGGGGCTGGCCTGCGCGGTCACCGCGGCGGAGCGCGGGCACACGGTGACGCTGTTCGACGCGGCCGACGAGATCGGCGGCCAGCTCAACGTCGCGCGGCGGGTCCCCGGCAAGGAGGAGTTCGACGAGACCCTGCGCTACTTCCGCACCCGGCTCGCCGAGGAGGACGTCGAACTCCGGCTCGGCACCCGCGCCACGTCCGCCGCGCTCGATGACTTCGACGAGATCGTCCTCGCCACCGGTGTCGAGCCGCGCTCCCCCGCGATCCCGGGCGTCGCTCACCCCAGTGTCGTCAGCTACCTCGACGTCCTGCGCGACGGAGCCCGCGTCGGTGACCGGGTGGCGATCATCGGTGCGGGCGGCATCGGGTTCGACGTCGCGGAGTTCCTCACCGACGGGGGCGACGAGGCGAGCCTGGACCCGGAGGTCTTCTTCCGGCGGTGGGGCGTGGACACCGACTACGCGGACCGGGGCGGGCTGCGGGCCCCGGAGCGTCCGAAGCCGGGACGCACGGTGCACCTGGTCCAGCGCAAGGCCACCAAGGTAGGGGCGGGACTCGGCAAGACCACCGGGTGGATCCACCGCACCGAGCTGCGTCACCGCGGGGTGACCATGATCGCGGGCGCGTCGTACGACCTGATCGACGACGAGGGGCTGCATCTCACCGTGGACGGCGAGCAGCACCTCCTGCCGGTGGACACCGTGGTGCTCTGCGCCGGGCAGGAACCGCGCCGCGACCTGTACGAGGAACTGCGCGCCGCCGGGCGGCCGGTTCATCTGATCGGGGGCGCGGACGTGGCCGCCGAGCTGGACGCCAAGCGTGCGATCCGCCAGGGCACGGAGGTCGCCGCGGAGCTGTGACGCCACCCCCGGCCGCGTCTCTAGGATGCAGCCATGTCACTCCCGCACGCGATCCTCACCGCTCTGCTCGAGAAGCCCTCCTCCGGGCTGGAGCTGACGCGGAGGTTCGACAGGTCGATCGGCTACTTCTGGCCGTCCACGCACCAGCAGATCTACCGCGAGCTGGGAAGGCTGGAGCAGGCCGGGCACATCCGGGAGCTTCCGGCGGCGCAGCCGGCCCGCGGCCGGAAGAAGGAGTACGAGGTGCTGCCCGCGGGTCGCGACGAGCTGTCGTCCTGGGTCCGGCTCGCCGAGGACCCGCGGCCGGTCCGCGATCCGCTGCTGCTGCGGATGCGGGCGGCGGCCGTGGTCGGTGCCCAGGGGCTGGCCGGGGAACTGCGCAGGCACCTCGCGCTGCACCGGGCGCAGCTGGCGGAGTACCAGGGGATCGAGGAGAGGGACTTCCCTCCCGGACGGACCTCGGACGAGGACCGGCTGCGCCACCTGGTGCTGCGGGCCGGGATCGATCTGGAGACCTTCTGGACGGGCTGGCTGGGCCGGGCGATCGAGGACCTGGACGGTTCAGGCCCGCCGGTCGCGGCCGGCCCCTCGCCCGGCGGTCTCTAGCGTGCGCCTCCTGAGCACCCTGGCCGGCCTCGGCCTCGCGGCGAACGATCCCGCCGTTCGTACGGGAACCTGCTCCGCGGCTCGCGGAGCGACGGGGGTGGGGTTCGAGATGACGATCCTCGACGGGGTGGGCGGAACGGGCAGTGCAGAGGCCTGCTCGGCCGGGCTCGCCGCCTGTGCCCGGCTGAGGAGGACCACACCCCGCACGGCGGCGAGGCCGCCGATGAGCGCGGGGGCCAGTCCGGCGACCCCGCCCTGGAGCCGTTCGCCCAGGAGGACGAGCCCGATCGCGGCGGCCGCCACCGGGTTGGCCAGCGTGACCACCGCGAGCGGCGCTCCGAGACCGCCGCGGTAGGCGGTCTGGGCGAGCAGCAGGCCACCCACGGCGAAGAGGGAGACGAGGAGGGCCACGCTCACCAGCCGCCAGCTGAGCAGCGGACCGGAGTGGTCGGTGGCCGCGACGGTGAGGGTCTGGGTGAGGGCGGATGCCACTCCCGAGGTGATGCCCGACGCCGCCGCGTGCCGGAGGCCGGGCCGGGCGCCCGGGCGGCTGAGGGTGGCCACGAGCGCCATGGTCACCGCACCGACGCCCAGAGCCTCGGGGAGGCTGAGGGTCTCGTGGGGCGCCGCGCCGCCCGCGGCCAGCAGCAGCACGCCGAGGCCGAGGAGGGTGAGGAGTGTGCCGCGCCATTCCGTGCGGCTGACCCGGCGGCCGGCGGAGTGCGCGCCGAGCGGCACCGCGGCGACGAGGGTGAGCGCGCCGAGCGGCTGGACGAGCGTGAGCGGACCGTACTTCAGGGCGGCGACGTGCAGCAGTGCCCCGCCCGCGTTCAGGCCGACCGAGGACCACCAGGCGCCCCGGCCCAGCAGGCGCAGCGTCCCCGTGGAGGAGTCGGTCCTCGCGGCGAGACGAGCCTGGGCCACCGCGGCGGTGGCGTAGGCGGCGGCGGACACCAGGGAGAGCGCGACGGCGATCAGGGTGGCGTTCACCGGCGCACCCCCGGGCGGGCGAAGGCCGGCGAGGCGTAGGCCTGGGCAGGCACGGCGCCGGGCCACGACAGGTGGGCGGGGCCTCCGGTGCGCGGCAGGTGGAGTGCGGCGTAGGCCAGGGAGAGCAGGGCCGAGACCACGAGTGAGTCGAGCCAGTAGTGGTTCGCCGTGCCCACTATGACGACCAGGGTGATCAGGGGGTGGAGCAGCCAGAGCAGGCGCCACCGGGAGCGGGTGGCGACGATCAGGCCGACGGCGACGACGAGCGCCCAGCCGAAGTGCAGGGACGGCATCGCGGCGTACTGGTTGGCCAGGGAGTCGCCCGCGGGGCCGTCCCCGTACACCGAGGGGCCGTAGACGCGACCGGTGTCGACGAGGCCGGCGGCGTGCAGCATGCGCGGCGGTGCGAGCGGGAAGATCAGGTGCAGCACGAGTCCCGCGCCGGTGAGCGCGGTGAGGACGCGGCGCGACCAGATGTAGTGGCGCGGTCGGCGCAGGTAGAGCCAGACCAGGAAGGCCAGGGTCGCGGGGAAGTGCACCGTCGCGTAGTAGGTGTTCGCCGCTTCGACGAGGTGGCGGCCGTGCATGAGCACGCCCTGCACGGTTCCCTCGTCGGGCAGGCCGGCCGCCCGCTCGAAGTTCCACACGTGTCCGGCGTTGCGGAAGGCCTCCTCGACGTGTCCGTTCGCGGCCTGGCGGCCGAGTTTGTAGACGAGGAAGAGTCCTGCGACCAGAAGGAGCTCGCGGACGAGGGGCGGTCGGGCTGAGGTGTCCGGCTCCCGTTCCGCAGGCTCGCTGCGGGTGTACATCACCCGTGCCCCTTTGCTGACGGTGCGCTGCCATCGCGTCGTGGCGGCATGGCCACTCCGTGCCGCATCGATACGCCAGTGTACCGATACGTCGGCGTATCGGTACACATGCGTTTCGGTACACTGGCGTACCGAGGGGTCCCGCCGCAGCCGCAGAGAGGGAATCAGATGCCGTCGCCCGGTTCCGCACAGGAGACATCGCTCACGTCACGCCGGTCGAAGATCACACCGGAACGTGCACAGGAGCTGTACGCCGCGGTGCTGGACCTGCTCCGGGAGAGCGGGTACGACTCACTCACGATGGAGGCCGTGGCGTCGCGCACACGGTGCGGGAAGTCCACGCTCTACCGGCAGTGGGGATCCAAGCCGGAGCTGGTCGTCGCCGCCCTGCGCTGCGCCAGGAGGACACTGCTGTCGGACATCGACACGGGCAGCCTGAGCGGAGATCTGCACGAGGCAGCCCGGGCGGTGGACGCGGCGTCCGGCCAGGACACCGCCCTGATGCACGCGCTCGGCCACGCCGCGCTCCAGAATCCCGACCTGCTGATCGCGCTCCGCTCCACGCTGATCGCGCCGTCGATCGCCGCGATCGACACGATGGTCGAGCGCGCCGTGCGGCGCGGGGAGATCGCGGCCGACAACCCCGCCGCGGACTTCGTGGCCGCTCAGGTGATCGGGGCGATGCGCAGCAGGCCGCTGCTGGAGGGGCGCTATCCGGACGCGGCGTTCCTCACCCGCTTCATCGAGTGCGCCGTACTCCCCTCCCTCGGGCTCCCCAACTGCCCGACCGACCCCCCGGAGGGCGGGGCACGATGAACGTGGGCCGTCGCTCCAGCGGATGACGACGGTCCACCTGCGCGCCGCACCGTGGGGACGGGGTCGGCGCACGAACGGCAGGCCGGCGGTTTCCACGGAGACCGCCGGCCTGCCGCGTTTTCACACCTCCCTTTTCGTCCTCTTGACGATATTGCGCACCACCCCTTATCGTCTTCATGACGAGAAAAGAGGGGGTACCGAGATGGCCGACATCACCCGGCGCTTCGGCTGGCGGCATGTCCGCTCCGCGCCCACCGCCCACATCCGCCACCACAAGCGCGGCCGGCTCGCCCACGACGGTCCCGGTGCGAGTTTCTGGTTCCGCCCTCTGACCGCGGCGATCTCCGAGGTTCCGGTGGACGACCGCGAACTGGCGATGGCGTTCCACGCCCGCACCGCCGACTTCCAGGACGTCGCCGTGCAGGCCACGGTGACCTACCGGATCAGCGATCCCGCGGAGGCCGCCGCCCGGCTCGACTTCTCCGTGCACCCCGACACCGGAGTCTGGCGCGGCACACCCCTGGAGCAGATCGCGACCCTGCTGACCGAGACCGCGCAGCAGCACACCCTGGACGTCCTGGCCCGGACACCGCTCGCCACGGCGCTCGTGGACGGCGTTGCCGCCGTACGGGAACGGGTCGCCGCCGGCCTGGCGGCGGAGCCACGGCTGCCCGCCACCGGCATCGACCTGGTGGCCGTGCGCGTCGTCGCCATCCGCCCCGAGGCAGAGGTCGAACGGGCCCTGCGCACCCCGGCCAGGGAACAGATCCAGCAGGAGGCGGACCGCTCCGTGTACGAACGGCGGGCCGTCGCGGTCGAACGCGAACGCGCGATCGCCGAGAACGAACTGGCCAGCAGGATCGAGCTCGCGCGGCGCGAGGAACAACTGGTGGACCAGCGCGGCACCAACGCGCGCCGGGAGGCCGAGGAGAAGTCGGCGGCGGACGGGGTGCGTACGGAGGCGGAGGCGTCCCGCACCGTCCGCCTGGCGGCCGCCGAGGCGGAGGCCGCCCGAGGAACCGGCGCGGCCCGCGCCGAGGCGCAGGCCGCATGGCTCCGGGCACACGCGGACGTGGACCCCCGCACCCTGCACGCCCTGGCGGCCACCAGGCTGGCCGAGAACCTGCCCCGCATCGACAGCCTCACCCTCTCCCCCGACGTGCTCACCGGAATGCTCGCCAGGCTCGGAAGGCCGGAGGCCGGGCCGGAGGCGGGAGCGTGAGCCTCGCCCCGCGCGCGGTGCTCGTGCACCGCACGACCGAGTACGAGGAGCTGCTGGCGCGTCATGGGACACACGGTCAGGCCGCCTTCGTGCTGGCCGGGCGCGGCCGGTCCCTCGACGAGGTCGCGGAGCGCCACCGGCGCAACGCCCGGGCGCTCGGCGACGTCGCCGCGGCGCTGCCGCTGCGGTGGCGCCGGACCCGCGTGGAGCGGGCGGACCTGGACCGCTTCCTCTTCGGCCCGGAGGACGTGGTCGTCGTGGTCGGGCAGGACGGTCTGGTCGCCAACGTCGCGAAGTACCTGTCCGGCCAGCCGGTGGTGGGGATCGACACCGACCCGGGACGCAATCCGGGAATCCTGGTGCGCCACCGGGCGAAGGACACGGCGGCGCTCTGCCGGGCCGCCGTCGGTCCGGGCGCCCGGACCGACGCGCTCACGATGACCGAGGCCGTCGCGGACGACACCCAGCGGCTCCTCGCGCTCAACGAGATCTACCTGGGCCCGCCCGGGCACCAGACCGCCCGCTACCGCATCGGACCGGACGCCGGCCCCGAGGCCGGCGAGACCCAGGCCTCGTCGGGGGTCCTGGTCGGCACGGGCACGGGGTCGACCGGCTGGCTGCGCTCCCTCTGGCTCGAACGCGGAAGCCGGATCCGGCTGCCGGCCCCCTGCGAACCCCGGCTGGTCTGGTTCGTTCGCGAGGCGTGGCCCTCACCGGTCACCGGCACCTCGGTGGTCGCGGGTGAGCTGGGCCGGGAGGACGGCCTGCGGCTCACCGTCGAGTCGGACCGGATGGTGGTGTTCGGCGACGGCATGGAGTCCGACGCACTGGAACTGACGTGGGGCCAGTCCGTCCGCCTCGGGGTCTCGGACACCTCGCTCCATCTCGTCGCGTAGCGGCGCGTGTGAGGATGGCGGAGCCCTTCGACCCGCATCCGACCGACCGGGAGCAGTGCAGCGCATGGCCAGTGATGTCACGGACGTCCCGACCCGCAACACCCGTCCGCCGATGGCCCAGGCGGCGTTCGGTGTGGGGGTCGTCGTCGAGGACGAGCAGGGCAGGATCCTCCTCGGCAGGCACCGCGACGGAACGTGGGAGCTGCCGGGCGGAAAGATCGACCCGACGCACGAATCGGTGGCGGCGGCCGCCGTCCGCGAACTGCGCGAGGAGACGGGCCTTCGGGTACCCGAGGAGGCGGTGACCGTCTTCGCGATGCTCCACGACGTGGTGGGCGGCATCAACAGGATCAGCATGGGGGCTCTGGTGCGGGCGGGCTCGGAGACCGCCCGGGTCACGGAACCCCATCTGATCAGCGTGTGGCGGTGGACCGCCGTCGACGAGCTGCCCGGTCCGCTGTTCCACCCCTCGGCCCAGATCCTGGCCGCCTGGCGCCCCGAGCTGGGCATCCGGCACCCGGCCGCCCATCATCTGCCGATCGGGCCCACTCCGCCGCGCGCCGCGGTCCCGGCCACGACCCGCGACCTATAGGCATTAAGCATTTGCCTAGGCCTCATAGGCAGAGTTAGTTTCGCCGCATGAGAGCCGTCAGCGAGCAGGACATCCGTGCGTCGTTCGTCAACTGTTCGAAGGGCGAGGCGAAGCGTCTGCCGATGCCCCGCGACCTGGAGGAGCGCCCCTGGGAGGATCTGGACTTCCTGGGGTGGCGCGACCTCTCCGCACCCGACCGGAGCTACATCGTCACCGAACTGCGCGGCGAACTGACGGGGATCACTCTCCGCTTCCCGTCGCAGCAGAGAGGCTTCCTGCACCGCAGCATGTGCTCGGTCTGCCTGACCACACACCCGGGCAGCGGTGTCTCCCTGATGACCGCCCGCAAGCGCGGCCAGGCGGGCAGGGACGGCAACTCGGTGGGGATCTACGTCTGCACGGACCTCGACTGTTCGCTGTACGTGCGCGGCAGGAAGTCACCCGCGCCAGGAGGACGCTTCGAGGAGTCGCTGACCGTGGAACAGCAGATCGACCGGACACGGACCAAGCTGTCGGCCTTCCTGGACCTGCTCGCAGCCTGACCGGCAGGAAATGCGGGCGAACGTGAGCGGATGTACCAATAAGGGACCATCCGCACGATCGGAGTAGGCCCGTGGACGACTATCCGCTCCTGAACCTCTTCCTGACCATGATGTTCCTGTTCCTGTGGGTGCTGTGGTTCTTCCTGCTGTTCAAGGTCGTCACGGACATCTTCCGCGACCACTCGCTGAACGGCTAGGCCAAGGCGGTATGGGTGATCTTCGTGATCGTGCTGCCCTACCTGGGCGTGCTGATCTACCTGATCGTGCGCGGCAAGGGCATGGGGCGCCGCGAGGCCAAGGAGGCGGAGGCACGCGAGGAGTCCTTCCGCCAGTACGTGAAGCAGGCCGCCGGCTCCGGCGGTGAGCCGTCGGGCGGCGGTGGCCACGTGTCCGAGCTCGCCAAGCTCGCGGAGCTCAAGGACAAGGGCCACCTCAACCAGGATGAGTACGAGAAGGCGAAGCAGAAACTCCTCGCGTGACGGACGTGCCGGTGGGCCGCGTGCGGCTCGCGTGCCCTGTGGCCGCCGCGCCGATGCGTACGCACTCCTCCCGGGTGCCTCCGCCGACGTGCCGCCCGCGGCCCTCCCGGCCGGACCGCCTCAGCGCACTCCGCGCACTCCGCGCGTGCGGTACTGCACACTGATCCGCGGACCCTTGGCGTGCGCGGTCTTGGGAACGGCGTGCTGCCAGGTGCGCTGGCAGGACCCGCCCATGACGATCAGGTCGCCGTGGCCCAGCGGCCGGCGCACGACGTCGCCGCCCCCGACCGGGCGCAGGAGCAGGTCGCGCGGGGCACCGAGGGAGAGGATCGCCACCATCGTGTCCTCGTGCCTGCCTCGCCCGCTCAGGTCGCCGTGCCAGGCGACGCTGTCGCGGCCGTCCCGGTAGTAGCACAGCCCCGCCGTGGTGAAGGGCTCCCCGAGCTCCTCGGCGTAGTGGGAGGACAGCGCCTCCCTGGCGTCGGCGAGTACCGGGCTGGGCAGCGCGTCGCCCTCCCGGTAGTGGGCGAGCAGTCGCGGCACGTCGACCATACGGTCGTACATCTGCCGGCGCTCGGCCTGCCAGGGGACGTCGGTCACGAGCTTGGCGAAGAGGTCGTCGGCACCGCTCAGCCAGCCCGGCAGCAGATCGATCCAGGCCCCGTCGCCCAGGACCGTGCGGTGCATTCCGGCGAGCGGGCCGAGGCCCGGACCGCCGGCCTGGTCGAACAGCGAACCCTGGAGAGGAAGGGGCATGGGAACCAGTCTAGCCGCGAATTAGAACAAGCGTTCCCTTATCGTGGACGGCCCACCGTGAGACCGGACGTGCCCGGCGCCCGCCTACCGTGGGCCTGCCGGATCAGGGCCGGGCGACTCCGGACCGGGTATCCCGGGGTCCCGCGACCCGGGCTCCTGCGACTCGGGGTCGTCGCCGCTCAGCTCCGGCTCCAGTCCCTCGGCGACCTCGGTCCTGCCCATCCCCGCGTCCGCGCGCCACGCCTCGAAGGACCAGCCGGTCAGTGCGACCACCGCCAGCCCGAGCGTCCAGCCGCCGACCACGTCGCTGAACCAGTGGACACCCAGCGCGACACGGGTGAAACCCACCCCGAGCACCGAGACCGCCGCCACGGCCCAGCACAGAGGGCGCAGGCCCTTGCGCACCATGGGCAGCAGCACGAGCAGCAGGATCGCGAAGGAGGTCGTGGCCGTCATCGCGTGGCCGGAGGGGAACGAGAAGCCCGGCGCCTGCGCCACCGGATCCGGGAGGGCCGGCCGCGCCCGTTCGACCACGGTCTTCACCAGCAGCCCCGTCAGTCCTCCGGCGATCGCCGTGACGGCCGACCACGCGGCGAGCCGCCACGCGCGGCGGTACACCAGCCACAGGACGATCACCGCGACCGCCGCGCGCAGGGTCACCGGATCCCAGACCACGTCCGAGAAGAAGCGCAGGGTGCCGGTCCAGGCCGGATGGTCCAGGGCGGTCCGGTTCAGCCACCGGGCAGCTCCCGCGTCGAGGCGCCGCAGCGGGAGCCATCCGCTCTCCACGAGGACCAGCAGGAGGCCGAAGAGGACCGCCGCGACGGCTCCGACGGCGACGGAGCCGAACAGCCGGATGCCGAACCTCCGGTCGGCGTCCTGGCGCGTACGTCGTGGGGCGGCAGGGGCGGCGGGACGGACAGACATTCAGGCTCCTGGATCGGGGTCTGCGGGGCCGGGGCGCCTGGCCCGCACCGCTTCGAGCTGGGCGGCGAAGGAGAGGCCGAGGAAGAGGGCGATGGAGGTGAGGTAGGCCCACAGCAGCAGCGACATGAACGCCGTCAGCGGGCCGTACACGGTGTCGAAGGAACCGCTGACCGAGAGGTAGAGGCTCAGGAGCCACGTCAGCGTGGTCCAAAGGACCAGGTAGACGGCCGCGCCGAAGGCGAGCCAGGTGTAGCCGGGCTGCCGGCGCCTGGGTGAGCGACGGAAGATCGCGCTCGCCGAGAGGATGACGAGCAGCACACCGCCGGGCCAGCGCAGCAGGTCCCAGGCGGACCGCGATCCGTCTCCGAGGTCGTAGACGTCGACGACGGCGGCCACCAGGTCGCCGCCCGCCACCATGGCGACGAAGCCGATGCCGAGGGGGATCCCGGCGGTCAGGGACATCACCAGGCCCCGGAGGTACTTCCGGTGGAAGACCCGGTCCCGCTCGACCCCGTAGATCCGGTTGGCACCGCGCTCGATCTGGCACATCGCGGTCGTCGTGTTGGTGAGGGAGAAGACCAGTCCGAACCAGAGGGCCAGCTGGGCCCCGTCGTCGGCGTGACGCCGGCTGCGGTCGAGCGCGTCGTCCACCACCTGCGCGCTGGGCCCCGCCGTGATCCGCTGGATCGTCAGTTCTGCCACCCTGCCCAGGTCTTCCGTGTGCAGGGCGGTGGACAGCCCGACGAAGGCGATGACGAGCGGGACCACGGCCAGCACGGTCTGCAGGGCGAGCGCCCGGGAGTGGCTGAAGCCGTCCGCGTACCGGAAACGGACGAAGGAGTCGCGGAGCAGCGGCCAGCGGCCGTAGCGCCTGAGGGTGGCCAGCGCCTCGTCACCCGAGAGTTCGCTGCCGATCATGTCGCGGGTCTGCGGGACCCTGGTGGCGGTACCCATGTCACTCCCCCCGGGCGGGCATCAGCACGGTCAGCGCGCCGGGCCGGACGCGGGCGGTGAGGTGCCGGCCGGAACCGATCGGGTCGCCGTCCAGCTCACGGGGCTGTGGAACGTCGAAGCGGATCTCGGCGCGGCGGAAGGTGAAGTACTCGACGGACCGGTGCGGCCCGGGAGCCCGTGTGCCGTCCGTGCGCGAGTTCGGGTCCGGTCGTGATGCCGCGTCCGGGCCCGATGTGACGGCCTTGTCCGACGCCACGGCCGGCCGGGGGTTCACGGCCGGACGGGACTTCGCGTGCGCGCGGGGGCGCAGGAGGGACGCGGCGGCCCCCAGCCATCCCGCCGGTCCACGCGGGTCGAGGATCAGCAGGTCGAGCACGCCGTCGTCGGGCCGGGCGTCCGGCACCAGGGCCGCCCCGCCCTGCACCTTGCCGGTGTTGGCGATGAGCACCATCCGGGCGCTGCGCCGCAGCGGCCTGGCCCCGTCGACGGAGACCGTGAGACGCATCCGGGGCGCGCGCAGTTCGCGCAGACCCGCCATCACATAGGCGGGCCATCCGATGACGGCCTTGGCACGGTCGCTGGTGCCCTCCAGCATCGCCGCGTCGAGGCCCGCCCCGGCCATGACGGTGAAGTGCGTGGGTGCCAGCCCGTCGCCCTCGATCAGACCGAGGTCGATCCGGCGCGGGGCGCCGCCGAGCGCGACGGCCAGTGCCTCCGCCGGTCTGACGGGCAGGCCCAGATTGCGCGCCAGGAGGTTGCCCGTCCCGCACGGCACCACGACGAGCGGTACGTCGGTGCCCGCGAGCGCCTCGGCCGCCGCCCGGATCGTGCCGTCGCCTCCGCAGACAACGACGAGCGTGGCGCCGTCCCGGATCGCGTCCGCCGTCTGCCCCTCACCGGGGTCGTCGGCGGTGGTCGGCACGAACGCGGCCCCGTGGTGGCCGTGGTCCTCGAGAACCTGCCGCAGCGCGCTGCGGGCGTCGTCGTCGGTGACCGTGGGGTTGAACACGACCGTAGTACGGGCGGGCCGCTGCTCCGGCCGGGCCGTGCGGGGGGCCGGCACCGCTTCGACGGCGGGTGCCGGCGCGGGGACGTGCGGGCCGGTCAGCAGGGCGCGGCCGACGATCAGGAGGGACAGACCACCGTTGAGGAGGCCGCCGGCGACGTCGGTGGGGTGGTGCATTCCCCGGTACATCCGGGCGAGGCCGACCAGCAGGGGCACGAGCAGCAGCACGGCTGCGAGGATCTTGCGCCAGGGTCCCTTCACGCGGTGCAGGACGAGCACGGCGAGACCGGCGTAGAGCGCCGTCGCGGCCCCCGTGTGGCCCGAGGTGTAGCTCGACGTCGGGGGTGAGGCGTCGAGGCGTTCGACGTCCGGCCTGTCGCGGTCGACCGCTTCGGTGATGGCCAGGAAGACCAGGGACTGCAGCGAGACTCCCACGGCCAGGAAGATCGCGTCGCGCCACCGGGGCAGCCTGGGCACGAGCAGGAGGACCAGGCAGCTGATGAGGGTGCCGATGACGACCGTGGCCGTGTTCCCGGCCTCGGACACGACGAGGGACACGGTGTCGAGCGTCCCGGTGCGGACGCGTTCCAGCCCGTTGGTCACCCCGTCCTCGGCCGTCATCGGCCAGACGCCGGCGGCCGGACCGGTGATCAGCAGCCCGAGGCCCACCATCAGTGCGGCCTGGCAGACGGCCGTCGAGGCGATGATCCCCACGGCCCGGCCGCTTCCCCCCGCGCTCTCCGGAGCCCGTCGCGCGCTCACGTCACCGGCCCGGCCGCCGGTCCGGGACGGCAGGGGCACGGCGTTGTCAGCGGGATACGAGGACCGGGCGGCGTGGGCGTCCGCGAGCGCTGCGGGTCTCTCCGGTATGTCGGTCGGCATGTCGTTCCCGTCGTTCGGTGCCCCGTGGGCGAGTGGGTGCGGGGCTGGATCCCGGCGTCTCGCCGTCTGCCCGCTCCCGGCCGATTGAGACCTGCCGTGCCGCGACGGTCCGCCCCCGCGCCCGGCGGGACCGGCGATCCGGCCCCCGGTCGCACCGTCCTGGGATCGGCCATAAGCTGCCGGGGCCGAGGGGTAGCGGCCTCGATGGGGCTGACCAGGCCTTCTGTTCCCACGGCTGTCGTGAGGGGCCGCCCGGGAGGGCGGACGGCCGTCCGTGCGAGGACGGATCAATGACCCGCCCTCGCGTGGGCAGGAGAGCGACGCCGCACGACCCGGCTACGGGCTACGGCGGACACGGCATACCTCAACGGAAGGAGCGACCGGATGTCGGACGAAGGACGCGGTGACGACGTCTATCAGCCGGACGGGTCCGATGCGGACAACCGGCCGACGGACGAGCTCGATCCGGAGAACGTGCTCGGCGAGCCCGACCTCGACGACGTGCTGGACTCGGGCTACTCCCCGCCCGAGAAGCCCCTGGGCGTGACGAAGTACGGCACGACCGACGAGGAGCAGCGGGAGGGCGAGTCCCTCGACCTGCGCCTGTCGCAGGAGGAACCGGAGCAGGACCCGCTCTTGGAGGACGGGCCCGAGGACAACGGCCCGGAAGAGGACGACGCGGGGAACGAGCGCGCGGGTCGCGTCGCCGATGCGGACGAGGCGGACCAGTTGCGCAACAACAGGGTGATGGGCCGCGACGTGGGCATCGACGGGGGCGCCGCCTCCGCCGAGGAGGCGGCACTGCACATCCAGGAGGACGACCGCGGCGCCTGAGGCCCGGAGCGGGTGGGAGGCGGTACCGGACCTGTCCGGTACCGCCTCCCTTCCGTGCGGGCGCTCGACCGCACGGCGAACGCTCCACACCGCGGCAGACGCCTCACGCCGTGGCCCGCACTTCAGTGCGTGGTCGGCACGTCACACCACGGCAGACGCCTCACGCCGTGACAGGCGCCTCACGCCGCGACCGGCGCTTCAGGGCGCGGTCGGCGGCCCGGGCGCCCCGCGCAGCCCCCCGGACCTCCTATGCGCCTCGCCCGCCGCCTATGCGTCCTGCCTCCCGGGGCATGGCACGGCCGGCCCGGAGACGGTTCAACTGATCCCCGAGAGCCCGGAACCGGTCGATTGCACATCACCCACACGGGAGGCGTCCGATGACAACACCTCTGGCCGACTACGCGCGGTTCGCCGGGAAGCGGATCGCGATCGTCGAGCACATGCAGAACCACCCCTTCGTCCTGGGGCTGAGGCAGGCCCAGGAACACGGCCTCGAAGTGTGGCTGCTGACGGGCGACCGGTCCTGGTACACCCACGGACACGACTGGGACACCCACCCGCTGGCGATCGTGGACCGGGTGATCGACGTCGACACCACGGACCTCGACGCGGTGCTCGCCGTCGTCACCGGCGAGGACGGGGTGCCCATGGTGGACGGCATCACGTCGTTCTCCGACTACCACACGGAACTCGCGGCCCAGGCCGCCCGCCGCCTCGGGCTGCCCGGCCCCGACCCGGCCGCCGTGCGCACCGCCAACATCAAGGACCACCTGCGGATCGCTCTCGGCGACCAGCCCTTCAACATCCCGCACGTGCTGGTCGGCCACCGGAGCCAGCTCGACGAGGCGGCCCGCCGTCTCGGCTTCCCGATGATCGCCAAACCCCCTGCGGAGGCGATCAGTTACGGGGTCCGCAGGGTCGACGACATGGCGGGCCTGGTCGAGGCGTGGGAGGAGCTCTCCACCGTCCGGCACAGCCTGCGCGGCCAGCCCCGCAGCGGTGACGTGCTGCTGGAGCAGTACGTCGAGGGCGTGGAGGTCAGCGTGGAGACGATGACCGTGGACGGGCACACCCATGTCTTCGGCGTGACGTCCAAGGACCTCTTCGGCGACCCCGCCTACATCGAGTGCGGGCACACCTTCCCCGTGCCGCTGTCCGACGACGAGCGCGACGAGCTGTACCACGTGGTCCGCACGACCCTGGAAATGATCGGCTACCGGCACGGCCCCTGCCACACCGAGGTGCGGCGCACCGAGTCGGGCTGGCGGATCATCGAGGCCAACCCCCGCACCCCGTCGAGCTGCATGACGATGCTGGTCACCGACGTCACCGGCCGCAGCCCCATCCTGGACGCCTGGCTGCTCACCATCGGGGTCACCCCGCCGATCGAGCCGGTCGTCCACAACGGTGGCGCGGCCGTGCGCATGATCTACCCGGCCCGGCGCGGGACGCTGGCCCGCATCGACGGGCTGGAGGCGGCGGAGGCCGTGGAGAACGTGCAGGTGCTGCTGCACGTCGAGAAGGGTGACCACCTGCTCCAGCGCATGGACAACTCCTCCTGCGTGGGCTTCACCTACTGCAACGGCCCCGACCGGGTGGCCGCCCAGGAGTTGGCGGACAAGGCCGCCGCCCTGCTGGACTTCGTCGTCGAGGAAGACCTCCGGTGAGCCCGTACACCGAGGGCCGGGACGGTGTGCGGGCGGTCGCGGGTGCGGCCGGGCTGGAGGCGGCGGGCTGGGACTTGCTGCTGGGGGCGGAGGACTTCTTCCAGACCCCCCGCTGGCTCACCGTGCAGGAGCACAACTCCGGTACGGCGATGGACTTCCTGGTGCGCGAACGGAAGGGCACCCCGGTCGCCGGGCTGGTGACCGCCTGGGCCGACACGTCCGTGGCCTGGCTGCTCGCACGGCCGGACGCGATGCTGAGGCGCGCCCTGGAGCAGGACGTCCCCGAGGCCGCCGACGTGCTGCGCGACGTCGCCGGGGGCGATCCGGACAGCCTGCTGCCCTCCCTGGTCTGCGGTGGGCGGCACCTGGGCCGCACCCGGACGCTCGCGTCCGCCGACGCCACCGGGGAGGACCTCGCCGCGCTGCTGGACAGGGCCGAGGCGATGGCGGCGGACCGCGGAGCGGCCACCGTCTGCTTCCCGCACGTGGACGTGCGGGACACCTCGCTCGTCGCGCTGCTGGAGAGCCGCGGCTACCGCCACCATCCCTCGGACCACTACGCCTGGCTGGACATCCCGGAGGGCGGCTTCGAACAGTTCGTGGAGGAGATGAGCGCCCACCGGCGCCGCCGGGTGCGTCTGGAACGCCGGGCGCTGGCCGAGGCGGGCGTCGAGGTGAACGTCGAACCGCTGACCCAGGAGCTCTGCCCGCGCCTCGGGCAGCTCGACGCCAACCTCCTGCGCAAGTACGGGAATCCGGCGAGCGACGAGGGCTCGGCGCGGATGATCGGCCGGATCGCCGAGATCATGGGCGACGACGTCCTGGTGTCCGTGGCCCGGCAGCACGGCACCGTGATCGGCTTCGGGATGGTGCTCCGGTCGCGGGCCCGCGGGGAGGAGCAGTGGTACGGCCACCGCGCCGGGTTCGACTACGAGGCCCAGGGCAAGCTGCCCCTCTACTACGACGTCCTGTACTACGAGGTGCTGGACGCCGCCGCGAAGGAGGGCGCCACCGTCCTGCACGCCGGGATCGGCAGCGTCAAGGCCAAGCTGGCCCGGGGCTGCCGGGTCAGTGAGCAGCGTTCGTACCTGCTGCCGCTGCCCCGCACCGAGGACACCACCGGCACAGCCGCCGAGGACCGGGAGACGACCACACGATGAGTTCCGCCACCGGCTCCCAGGAGGGCGGCGGCTGGAACGCCGCCGTCGGAGCGCGTGTCAACCCCTCGGACCGGCGCGGGGGCACCCTGCGGCTGGTCTCCTCCGCCGACGTCGACTCCCTCGACCCCGCGCGGACCTACTACGTCTGGGTGTGGCTCCTGCAACGGCTGCTGAACCGCACCCTGATGGCCTATCCCACGGATCCGGGACCGGCCGGCCTGGTGCCCGTCCCCGACCTGGCCGAGGCCCCGGGCGTGGCGAGCGACGGCAACCGGACCTGGACCTACCGGCTCCGCGAGGGCGTCCGCTTCGACGACGGCACCCCGGTGACGTCGGCGGACGTGCGGTACGCGGTACAGCGGATCTTCGCGCAGGACGTGCTCCCCGGCGGGCCGACGTATCTGGTGCCCTTGCTGGACGCCCCGGACCGGCCCTACGCCGGGCCCTACCGGGACGCCGGTGAGGACGGCCTGCCCGCCGTGCTCACCCCCGACGCGCGCACGATCGTGTTCCGGCTGCGCACCCCGTTCTCCGACTTCGACCACCTGATGGCGCAGCCGTGCGTCTCCCCCGTGCCGCGGAAGGCGGACACCGGTGCACGCTACGGCGACGACCCGCGCTGCTCCGGCCCCTACCGGGTCGCCGAGCACGCGCCGGGCAGCAGGCTCCTGCTGGAACGCAACCCGTACTGGGACCGGGCGACCGATCCGGTGCGGCCGGCGCTCCCGGACCTGGTGGACGTCACGATCGGGCTCGGCCTCGACGAGATGGACGAGCGCCTGACGGCCGGGGAGTTCGACATCAACCTGGAGGGGCGCGGCCTCCAGCACGCGGCGCAGGCCCGCCTGGCGGACGATCCGGTGCTGCGCTCGCGCACGGACAACCCGAAGACGAGCTTCCTGCACTTCGTCTCGCTCCAGCCGCACATCCCGCCGTTCGACAACGTGCACGTGCGGCGGGCCGTGCACTACGCGGCCGACAAGATCCTGCTCCAGGAGGCCCGCGGCGGCCCGGTCACCGGCGGCGACCTGACGACCGCGCTGTTCCCGCCGAAGCTCCCCGCCCATCAGGCGCTCGACCGGTATCCGACCGGTCCCGGTCTGCGCGGCGACCTCGACGCGGCCCGCGCGGAGCTGGCCGCCGCCGGCCTGCCCGACGGCTTCGACGCCGTCATCGGCACCCAGCGCGGCAAGTTCAGACTGGTCGCCGACGCGGTCGTCGAGTCCCTCGCCCGGGTCGGCATCCGGCTCACCGTCAAGGAACTCGACGTGGCGACCTACTTCAGCCGGGGTGCGGGCTCGCCGGAGACGATCCGCAAGCACGGGCTCGGCCTGATCGTCACCGACTGGGGCGCCGACTTCCCCACCGAGTACGGCTTCCTGGCCCCTCTGGTGGACGGCCGGCTGATCCGCCCAGGCGGCGGCAACTGGAACATCGCCGAGCTCGACGACCCGAAGGTCAACGAGCTGATCGACACGGGGCTGCACACCGCCGACCCCGCCGCCCGTGCCGAGTTGTGGCGCGAGGTGGAGCGGCGGGTCATGGACCACGCGGTGATCCTGCCGCTGGTCCACGACAAGACCCTTCACTACAGGGGCCCCCGCACCACCAATGTGTTTGTCCACCCCGCCTTCGGCCTGTACGACGTCCAGGCCATAGGCGTGACCGATACCCGCACCGACCGGGAGAACGACACCGTATGAACTACGCAGCAGCGGACCTCCGCTTCGTCCCGCTGGACGCCGGCGACCCGGCCACGTCGGACGCCTGGCTCCGGCTGACCACGGACAGCGCCGAGGACGTCCCGCTGTCCGCCGCCCCGCCCTGCGCGGCGGACCTGACCGGCTCGGTGCGCTTCGCGCCGCCGGACACCGCGCTGGCCGGCGAGGTCGCCTTCCTGGACGGGCAGGCGGTCGGCGCGCTCCGGCTCGTGCTTCCCGACGGGGCGCCGGTCGCCGTCGTCGACCAGTTGCTGACCGCGCCGAAGGAGCGCCGCCAGGGAATCGGGACCGCCCTGTTCCGTCGGGCCCGCGCGCTGGCCGGGCAGCACGGCCGCACCCTGCTCGTGGGCGATGTGGTCGAGGCGCTGCCGGGAGGTCCCGTACGCCACGAGGGTCCCGCCGCGTTCGCCGCCTCTCTGGGCGCCACCCGGTCCGACGGCCCCGAGGGCGTCCACCAGTGGCTCGACCTGGACCGGCACGACCCGTTGTCCGGCGGCGTCCCCGACGTCCCGGCCGGTTACCGGCTCCAGCGGTGGGGGACCGTCACACCGGACGGGTTCGCGATCGCCGTGTCCGAACTCGGCCAGTCGCTGGGCGAGAGCCTCCCGGAGACCTGGGGCGAGGGGCCCGAGGCGGTCCGCACGAGCCATGTGCGGCGATACGAGCGGATGCGGGTGGGCCGTGGACGGCGCGCCTACCACGTGGGCGCCGTCCACGAGGAGACCGGTGAACTCGCCGGTTTCACCAGTGCCTCGAAGACGACCGGCAACCCGGGACACCTGCTCCAGGGCATGACGGTGGTGGCCAGGGGCCACCGCGGCCACGGCCTCGGGCTGCTGCTGAAGCTCGCGAACCTCGCCCACATACGCGAGTACGAGCCCCGGGTACGGCTGGTCGAGACGGCCAACGCCGACGACAACCACCCGATGATCGCCCTGAACCGGGCGATGGGCTTCGTCCCTCAGGAACGCCTGGTCTCCTGGGAGGCGCCGGTCGCACCGGCCGGCTGACCGCCCGGCGGCCGCCCTCCGCCCTCCGACGGGCGGGGGGCTGCCGCCGTGTCGTCGCGTTCGCGCAGGAAGCGCGGCAGCCAGCCCGTGCCGAGCAGGACACCCGCGACCACGGCCGCCCCGCCCGTCACGGCCCATCCCGTGGGCCGCTCGTGCAGCGCGAGCCACGCGCCGGCCATGCCGACCACCGGCACGAGCATCGAGAACGGCGCGACCACACCCGCCGGATAGCGCTTGAGCAGCGCCGTCCAGATCCCGGAGCCCACGACGCTGCCCAGCACAGCGATGTAGACGAGTGCGACCAGCCCCGGCCAGCCCTGCGGGCCGAAGGATGCCCCCAGGGCGCGCCAGCCCGTCGCGGGCCCCTCCATCACCGCGGACAGCGCGAGCAGGGGCAGCGGGGGGATCACCGCCATCCACAGGGCGAACCGCAGGGGGTACTCCGGTTTCGCCTGCCGGCTGGCCAGGTTGCCGACCGCCCAGCCGAGCGCCGCGAGCACGGTCAGCACCAGGGGCAGCAGCGGCGCGGTACGCGCCCGGTCCACCGCGATCACGGCCATGCCGAGCACCGCCAGCCCGATGCCGGCCAACTGCCGTACGGTGACGCGCTCGCGCAGCAGCAGGGCCCCCAGCAGCACGGTGAACGGCGCCGAGGCCTGCACCACGACGGACGCCAGCCCCGAGGGCATGCCCTGCTCGATGGCGAGGAAGAGCAGCCCGAACTGGGCGACGCCGAAGCCGAGTCCGTATCCGAGGAGCCAGCGCAGCCGCACCGCGGGGCGGGGCACGAAGAGGACCACCGGGACCGCGAGGACCAGGTAGCGCAGTGCTGCCAGGAAGAACGGCGGGAAGTGGTCGAGGCCGACCCGCACCGCGAGGAAGTTCAGCCCCCAGAGCACGGCCACCAGGACGGCCAGCGAACGGTCCCGGGCGGTCACCGGGAGGTACCGCCGAGCAGGCCGGACTCGATGACGCGGGCGCCCATGCCCCTCAGGAACTGTCCGTCGCCGATGAGCTTCTGGTCGTCGGCGCACTGCTGGAGCACCAGTGTGTGGCGCACGCCCGCGGGGTCCTCCAGCAGCCAGCAGAACATCATGACGCCCGGGCACGAACCGCCCTTGAACACGACGCGCGGCCAGCGGGCGGAGTCGACGGGAACCCCGGGATAGGCCGTGAGGATGCCGTCGACGACGCCACTCGCGTCCCGTACCGCGTCGTCGGCCAGGGCACTGAGCACCCGTGTCACGTCCCAGGCGCTCATGTGCCAGTCCAGGCCCTGCTGGTGCACGGTGGGGCCGAGGTCGGACCCGCGCACGGTCATCGGGCCCTCGATCCGCTCCAGCAGCCGCCGGCGGCCGTCCTCGTCCGCGGAGGCCCACTCGGCCCGCGTTCCGGGGTCGCCCCAGCCGATCTCGAAGACCTCATGACTCGTCAGGAACGGCCGCAGCAGCGACGGATCGCTGTGCCCGCCCTCCACCACGGCCCGCTCCACGGCGTCCCGCCCCAGCAGGTCCTGGATCAGGTCGGCCGCCGTGTTGTCGCTCATCGCGATCATCTTGTAGGCGGTCTCGCGGACCCCGACCCGGGTGCCGTCCGGGAGCTCCTGCATGTCCCCGGTGGGCAGGCTCCGCAGGGCCGGGGTGACCGTCACCCGGTCGTCCCACCGCACGGAGCCCGCGGCGACCGCCTGTGCCAGCGCGCGCATGAGGTAGAGCTTGTACGACGAGCCGTTGGGCATCGGCCGGTCTGCGTCCTTGGCGTAGAGCGTCCTGGTGACGCCGTCCTGCTCGCGGGTCACCAGTGCCGACCAGGTCACTCCGGGCTGCTCCAGCGCCCGATCCAGGTCCTCCCAGGCGCGGACCTCGGGTGTGACGACCTCGGGCCCGAGGTGGAGTACGCGTATCAGCCCGGTGGAGTCGAGGGTCAGTGACAGGTTCGAGCGGACTCCCGCCGGGCCCTCCAGGGTGACCCACGACTTGTGGGCCACCGGCTGGTAGTCGGTGACGGTGAACGGGCCGAGGCCCCGCCACTGTCCGACCGTCGCGGCGAAGCCCTGCGGATGCCGGGCGAGGAAGACGGGGACGAAGGCCCCGGACAGGTCCTCCTCCCGGGGAGCCGCGGGGGCGGTGAGCAGCTCCACCGCCCAGTGGGTGCGGCGACCGAGCGGGGTGAGGTCCCCGTCGAGCGCGGCCTGCGCGTCCGGGTGGACGGAGGCGTCGGAACCGGGCAGATCGATCATCATCGCTCCTCGACGGCCGTTGGCGACCGGTGGTGTCAGTCCTCGGTGACAGTGATGGCCGTGCAGGGGCAGAGCTCGGCGCACAGCCGGACCGTCTCGTGCAGTTCGGGCGGTGGTTCCGCCATGAGCAGGACGACGGTGCCGCTGTCCGGGTCCTGCTCGAAGACCTGGGGCTCGGTCGCCGCGCACCGGCCCATCGCGCAGCAGGCTTCCGTGTCCACGGCCACGGTCAGCCGGCCGGCGCTCACCAGGTCACCGGCAGGGCGGCGAGCCCGTAGCTGGACACCTCGTGCCGGAAGTCCAGTTCGCCGAAGGGCACGGCCAGCCGGGCGCCGGGCATCCAGCGCAGTACACCGGCGAGCATCTCCTCCAGTTCGACCTTGGCCAGCCACTGGCCGAGGCACTGGTGGATACCGTGGCCGAAGGCCAGGTGGCGGCGGGCGTCCCGGCCGGGGTCCAGGGCGTCGGGGTCGGGGAAGACCGACTCGTCGCGGTTCCCGGCCGACAGCGACACGACGACGCCCTCGCCGGCCCGGATCGTCACGTCACCGAGTTCCACGTCCTCCAGCGCGGCGCGGGCGAGCCCGTTCTGCACGATGGAGTGGTAGCGCAGCAGTTCCTCGACGGCCTTCGGCAGGAGTTCCGGGTCCTTGGCGAGGGCGTCGGCCAGGCCCCGGTCGGTAACCAGGCTCAGCAGGCTGAGGCTCGCCTGGCTGGTCGTCGTGCCGTGGCCGGCCACCAGCAGCAGCCGGCACATCGGGACCATCTCCTCGACGGTCAGTGTGCCCTTGCGCACCTGGTCGACGACCAGCCGGCTCAGCAGGTCGTCGCCGGGCTCGGGGGTCCGCATGCGCTCCTCGACCACCTCGCGCAGCAGGCCGTCCAGTTCGTCGCGCGCGGCGGCGACCTGCTCGGGCCGGTAGCCGCGGTCGATGAGGATGCCGGCGCGGTTCTCGATCAGTTCGCGCTGCTCGTCGGAGACCCCGAAGAGCAGGGCGATCACCCGGGAGGGGACGGGGATGGTCAGCCCGCGCACGAGGTCGACCGGGCGTTCGCCCTCGACCAGGGCGCCGAGCATCTCGTCCAGGTGCTCCCGCAGGACGGGCCGCATCGCCTCCGCCCTGCCGTGCAGGAAGTCGCGGGTGAGCATGGAGCGCAGACGTGAGTGGTCGGGATCGTCCATGCGGATGAAGGAGGCGGTGTGGGGCTTGTCCCGTACGAGGACGGACGTGGTCGTCATCATCGGGAAGCCGGGGGCGCTGGTCACCGCGGTGAACCTGCGGTCGGCGAGCACCGCGCGGACGTGGGGGTGGGCCGTCACCAGCCACACCTGGCTGCCGTCCCACATCGTGATGCGGCTCGCGGCCGGGCCGGACCTCAGCAGGGCGAGCGGTGGCGGCGGATCGATCGGGGAGACGCGCTCCATCGGGTAGGACGGTGCGGCCGTCACCTTCGGGGATGCTGCGTCCTGCGTCATGGGTCCCACCTATCGCTGCACGGGCATGCCGACGTGAAGTAGCGGCCCCATCCTCACCGCCCGCCGCCCGGCCTCCCCTCCGGGGGCCCCGACCCGCATAACAAGCCACGAACGCACATAACAACGGCCGCCGAAGGCCGTTCACCGTGCGTACACCCGGCTGGTACGGTCGGCGCGCCGTACCGTCGGACGCTTTTCGGCCGGATTCCCGGTCCGGCCCAACACCCCGAGAACGAGGACCACATGAGTTCATCGCTACAGGGACACGTCGCGCTCGTCACAGGAGCGGGATCAGGAATCGGCCGTGCCACCGCTCGCGCCCTCGCGGGGGCCGGGGCCTCGGTCGCCGTCGCCGGACGGCGCCTCGACCGCCTCGAGGAACTGCGCACCGAGCTGGAGGCGAAGGGCGCCACCGTCCTGGTCCTCGGACTGGACGTCACCGACGAACAGGCCGTGGCCGCGGCCGTGCGCACCACCGTCGACACGCTCGGCCGGCTCGACATCCTGGTG
Organism: Streptomyces sp. NPDC001822; assembly: GCF_042892135.1. Classification (NCBI taxonomy): domain Bacteria; kingdom Bacillati; phylum Actinomycetota; class Actinomycetes; order Kitasatosporales; family Streptomycetaceae; genus Streptomyces; species Streptomyces sp. NPDC001822. The sequence goes on along the minus strand of NZ_JBIATW010000001.1, from coordinate 193,845 downwards.
AACAACGCCGGGCTGATGCTGCTCGGGCCGGTGGAGGACGCCGACACCACCGACTGGACCCGGATGATGGACACCAACGTGATGGGCCTGATGTACACGACCCACGCCGCCCTCCCGGAACTGATCCGGAACCAGGGGACGATCGTCCAGATCTCGTCCATCGCCGCCCGGGTCGTCGGACGGGGCAGCGCCGTCTACAACGCCACCAAGTTCGCCGTGAACGGCTTCAGCGAGGGCCTGCGGCAGGAGGTGACCGAGCGCGGGGTGCGGGTGGTGGTCATCGAGCCGGGCACGGTGGAGACCGAGCTGCGCGAGCACATCACGCACGCGCCTTCCAAGGCGGCGATCACGGAACGCGTCGCGAAGATCAGGCAGTTGCAGAGTGAGGACATCGCCGAGGCGGTGCTGTACGCCGTCACCGCTCCCCCGCACGCCACGGTCAACGAGATCTTCATCCGCCCCACCGATCAGGCCTGAGGCACGTCTTCACGGCGGGCACCGCGTCGCGCGGTGCCCGCCTTCGTGCTGCCCGGGGCCGTCCGCGCCGCTCGAGGACCGCTCGGGGGCGAGAGGAGCGAGCGAAGAGAACGCCTGCCTAACGTGAGCCGCATCAGGCCGTCACAGGTGAAGAAGAGGCGTCATCCATAACCGTAAGGAAGCCGTCCGTGCCTTCTGCGATACACGTGCCCTCCGTCCCCGACCGGCTGACGCGCCTGCCCCTGTCGCGTCCGGATCTGCGGCTGCTGGACGCGATCGGGCAGTGCGGTGACCTGGCCGAAGCCGCCCGCAGAGCGGGGCTGAGACCTCCGGCCGCCCAGCGCCGGCTGGACCGGCTGGACCACGCCACCGGGCTGACGCTGACGCTGCGGGACGCGCGTACCGCCCGGCTGAGTCCTGACGGCGCGCGGGTGCTCGTCGCCGGGCGGCGGTTCTTCCGCCAGGTCGACCAGGCCGTGCAGACGGACATCTACGGGCGTGGCGCGGAGGCGCTGAACGCCCCCCGCATCCTGAACATCGCGACCGCCGAACCGCTGATGGAGGATCTGGTCGAGGACGCGGCCGACTCCCTCGGCATCCTCCTCTCGGTCAGCCACGACACACCCGGGCAGGTGCTCCGGCAGCTCGACGGTTACCGGGTGGACGCGGCGCACACCTGGGGGCTCAGCGCCCTCTCGCACGGCGTGGAGCGGACCGTGCGGACGTACGAGGTCCTGGACGACCCCCTGTGGGTGACGCTGCCCCTGGGCCATCCGCTGGCCGGCCGCGACGCGCTCTCCCTCGCCGATCTGCGCGACGAGAACTGGGTGTCGGAGGCCGGGCCGGAGGCGGAGGTCCTCGTGAGCGGGGTCTACCGGTCGGCCGGCCTCACTCCGCCCGCCCGCATCCAGGTCACCGGCGCATCGGTCGCGCGGGGGATGCTGCGGCGCGGCGACGCGGTCGGCCTGGGCTCCCCGGCCTGCCCCGCGGTGTTCGCTCCCTCGCTGGTGCGCCGCTCGCTGGTGGAGCGGCCCCGGCGGGCCGCGGGCCTGCTCGTCGATCCCGCCGTCGTCCCCGGCTCCCTGGCCCAGCAGTTGGCGGCGCTGCTCACGGCCCGCTGCCTCAGCAGGTTCACCGCGCAGCACGGGGACATGCTGCGCGATCCGTGGTGGGCCGACTGGCTGCGCGGGCAGCGTGCGGGGCTGGAGCGGCGCACCGACGCCGCCGCCCGCGGGCCGCAGGCCCCGCCGGCCCTGCCCGACGAGTCGGTCCAGGTCGACGTGGAGGACCTTCATCTGCTGCGCGCGGTGGCCGACCACGGCAGCATCAACCGTGCCGCGGCCGTGCTCTCGATCAGCCAGTCGGCCCTCACCCGGCGCATCCACCGCCTCGAACTCAGGCTCGGTGCGCGGTTGTTGCTGCGAAGCTCACGCGGTACCGACCTGACGGCGCCGACGCGTCAGTTCCTGGCCGGGCTGGCCGGCTTCGAGGCCGAACTCAGGGCGGTGGGCGCGGCGCCGGGGGACGCTCCGCCGGCCGGGCCGTCCGGCGGTACGCAGCGCCGGGCGCACCGGACTCCCCGGGGTGGCGCGGTGCGCCCGGGCCGGGCCGCGCCCGACCGTGCGGCGGTGCGGCCGGCGGTCGCCGGCCGGAGTTGAGGCGGCGGTGCGGGGTGCGGCCGGCGTGTCCGCCACCGGCCGCACCCCGCCTTCTCAGCGTGCGCCCAGCGCCACGTAGTCGTACATCCCGAAGGATCCCGTGACGAACACGTTGCGGGCGTCAGGGTGGCGGTAGAGCAGGGAGCGCGGGTAGAGGTAGGGCACGATCACGGCGTGGTCCATGGTCAGCCGGTCGATGCGGTGCCAGATGGCCGCGCGTTCCTCCGGGTCGGCGCTGACGGCCCCCTGGTCGAGGAGGGCGTTGATCTCCGGGTCGTCCAGCTCGCCCATGTTCTGGTTGCCGCGCTCCTTGATGGCGCGTCCGTCGACGATCTGCTGGAAGAAGCCGTAGCCGTCGGGGAAGTCGGCCCCCCAGCCGAACATGATGATCCCGATGCCGTGCTCGCGCAGGTACTCGGGGCTGCCGCCGTAGCGGTCGAAGTAGTCGCCGGACGGGAAGTCCAGCACTTCGGCCTCGATGCCGACGCGGGCCAGTCCGGCCGAGAGCGCCTGGGCCGCCCGGTACTCCTTGAGGCGGTCCTTGCGGGCGGCGATCTTCGTGCGGAACCCGTCCGGCATGCCGGCGAGGGCCAGTTCGGCCCGGGCCGCGTCGAGGTCCCCGGTGCCGTCGTCGCCGACCGGGTAGCGGTCGAAGGGCCGGTAGCCGTCGATGGTCGGCGGCAGGATCGTGGTGGCGATGTCCCCGCCCACGGTCCCGCCGTAGGCCGCCTGCATGGCCGCCTTGTCCGTGGCGAACTGCACCGCGCGGCGGCAGTGCACGTTGTCGAACGGCGTGATGCGGCTGGACAGGCAGTAGATCCAGGTGAAGCCGGTCAGCGGATTGTCCGCGTTGGCCCGGAGCGCGGGGTCGGCCAGGATGCGTTCCTGGGCAGCGGGCTGCACCCCGAAGCCCGCGAGGTCGACGTGCGCGTCGCCGGAGAGCAGCATCAGGTCCACCTCGTGCGGGTCCTTGCCGAGGTGGACCTCGATCCGCTCGGCCCGCTGCCGTCGCACGGGGTCGGTCCCGGGGTCCCAGTGCGGGTTGCGCTCCAGGACCACGAGCTTTCCGCGCTCGTAGGACTCGACGCGGTAGGGGCCGGTCGCGACGGGCCCGAGCCGGTAGCCGATGCCGGTGTCGCGGTTCCTCGGGACGGGTGTGGTGCTCGGCATCGTGGCGAGCAGGTCCATGCCGGCGAACGGCTCGTTCAGCCTCAGGACCAGGGTGCGGTCGTCGGGTGTCTCCACGGTGACCGGGCCGTCCACCTCGGGCTCGCGCCAGGGGCCGCCGTAGTCGGTGCCCAGCAGGTGGCGGAAGTAGGTGGGGCCGACGCCCAGCACGTCCGTGCCGTAGTTGCTCCTGGCGATCGCGTACTTGACGTCCGCCGCGACGACGGGGGTGCCGTCCTCGTAGAGGAGGCCGGCTCGGAGCCGGTACGTCCAGGTCCGGCCGCCGTCCGAGCTCTCGCCCAGCGACTCCGCCAGGTCGGGGACCAGCCGCTGGCCCTCCTTGCCGGGCGCGGTGTCGAAGGTGACCAGGGTCCGGCCTATCAGGCGGAGGAAGTTCCAGGTGTAGGCGTAGTACGTGTTGCCGGGATCGAGCGAGTCGAAGTCGTCGGTGCGCACCAGGCGGAGGGTCCCGCCCAGCTTGTCGGTGGGGGCGAACACGCCGTCGACGGCGGCGTCGAAGCCGGTGCTGCCCGACTGTTCGGTCTCCATGTCCCAGCCCTTCTCGCGGTGATTTCCGCGCCATTCTGCGGTGGTGCGGGTCCGCGGTGCGCCGTGACGGGGTACGGGCGCATAGCCGACCGCGGGTCGGTATAGCGGGAGAGACGGGTGAGAGGCGGTGAAGAGGTCCGGCTGATGTGCTCGCGTCCCCCACGCGCGAAGCGGACGCCCGCTTCCCCCCACGCGCGCCGCGGGTGTACGCAGGAAAGGCGAGACGAACGTGCCCCGAAGAAAAAGATGGCATGCACCTGTCATAGCTGTCGCCGCGACGGCACTGCTGGCGGGCTACCCGTCGGTGTCGATGGCGAAGACCCCCACCCCTCCCCCGGGCGCCGCCCAGGGATGGAGCCAGAAGGACCGGGCGGACGCCCCGAAGCCCGGCCCTGCCGAGCTCCCCGAGGCCGTCCCCGCCGACGACCGGACAGCGCTGCTCGGCTCCGGTTACCGCGCCTCGGACGACCTGGCCTGGACCACGTCGGGGGACGCCACCGGCTTCCACGTCATGGTCGCCGCCGCCGAGGACGGCTACCGCTGGCGGACCGCCGCGACCCTGGCCGAGCCGGGCTTCGACACCGACACCTGGATCGGCAACGCCTGCCTCACCGCCTCCGGCAAGCGCGCCGCCGTCACGTACGCGCCCCGCACCTTCACCAACAAACCGGCGCTGATGACCCGCGGAGCCTTCACGGCGGTCGTGGACCTGACCACCGGCGCGGTCACCAAGCTCCCCGTCCAGTCCAGCCTGAGCTACTTCTCGCCGGGCTGCGGCACGACGGAGAAGGCCGTCTTCTCGCAGTTCTCCGACGACGCGTCGAAGCGCAACGAGACCCGTCTCGTGGGAGTGGACACGGCGAGCGGAAAGGCGGCGAAGCCGCTGGACCTGCCCGGCCAGGTCACGTCCGCCGTCCCCGTCGCCGACGGCTACGCCGCCGCGCAGGGATCCCGCCTGGTCCGGGTCGCGCCCTCCGGCGACGTGCGCGTCGCCGCGCGCGCCGGCACCGCCCCCTTCCAGCTCACGGCGGCCGCCGACGGCTCGGTCGTCTACATCGACCGCACCGCCCCTGCCGCGGGGTCCGGCACCGAGCGGGCCGAGGTCCGGCGCGCCCCGGCGGCGCTGTTCGGCTCCGCCAAGGCCGCCGGCGGCACCCAGCGCCTCGCCACCGGCGCGCTCACCGACTTCGACCTGGCCCGCTCGGCCCGCACCGGCACGGTGTACGTCACGGGCGAGGCCGAGGCAGCGGGCACCCTGCCGTCGTCCGTGCGCATGCCCGCGGGAGTGGCCAAGGGTGCCGCCCTCTCCACCCGGGGGGAGGCCGCCGTCACCACCGCCTGGGCCGACGGCAAGGACTCCCGGATCTCTCCCCAGGAGGCCGCGTCCGCACGCACCGCGCGGACCTCGATGAAGCTCCTGGAGACCGGCCGCAACGTCACCCTTCACGCCCGGCCCGGCACGGCCGTGGGCTCCACCGCCAGGACGGCCGCGGGTCTCGCGACGTCCCCGGCGCTGACCCGCGGGACCGGGACGACAGCGGCTTCCGCGAAGCTCGCCGCCGCCTCGCCCACCAACCCCGTCGAGGACGAGCGCTACTGCTCGGTGCCACGCGGCGACGTCCGCAAGCAGGCCTTCCAGCCCACCCCGCGCCAGGTGGAGTGGGCGGTGGACCAGGCCGTGGTCGGCAAGCTGAACTCGCACGTCTCGCGCGCCGCCAACTGGAAGAACACCGGGATGTCGGCCTACCAGCCGCAGTCCCTCTTCCCCCTCAAGACCATGGCGGGCGACCCCAACGGCACCCCCGACGCGGCGGACGAATACCACATCCCCGCGCAGGTGATGCTGGGCGTCACCGCCCAGGAATCCAACATGTGGCAGGCCACCCGCTTCGCGGTGCCGGGCGTCACGGCGAACACCCTGATCGGCAACTTCTACGGCATCAGCCACGGATCCGACGGTCAGGCCCCGGACCCGTGGGCGATCAACTGGGCCAACGCCGACTGCGGTTACGGCATCGTCCAGGTGACCGACGGCATGCGCAAGGCCGGGCACGAGAAGCCCGGCGAGACCGCGCTGTCCGTGCAGAAGCAGGAGGCCGTCGCCCTCGACTACACCGCCAACATCGCCGCGGGGGTCAACATCCTCGTGGACAAGTGGAACCAGACGTACAGCGCCGGAATGACCGTCAACGACGGCGGCCCCTCGTACATCGAGAACTGGTTCTTCGCGCTCTGGGCGTACAACTCCGGCTTCTACCCGCAGTCCAGCGCCGGTTCGCACGGCGGCCACTGGGGCGTCGGCTACACCAACAACCCGGCCAACGCGCTGTGGAAGGCCAACCGCACCCCGTTCCTGGAGAACTCGGGCGGCGGCGACGACTACTCGCACGCCGCCCACCCCCAGGACTGGCCCTACCAGGAGAAGGTGATCGGCTGGGCCGCTCGCCCGATCTCCGCGATGTTCGCCCCGGGCGACTTCCAGCCCGGCTACCGGGCCGCCTGGTGGACCGCCACGGACCAGCGCACGCGGGCCAAGCCGCCCGTCGGACAGTTCTGCGACACATCCAACAACTGCGACCCGACCAAGATCAAGGACGGTGACACCGACACCAACGGCGCGTGCCAGCTCAACAACCCGGCCGACGAGTTCTTCCTGCACTGCTGGTGGAACAAGAAGAGCAGCTGGAAGAGCTGCGCGGGCGGTGCCTGCGGCTACGCCCTGCACCGCTTCGACGCCACCTACCCGGAACAGCCGGACGGCAATGCCTACCCGCCCCGGTGCTCCAGCGGCCTGCCCTCGGGGACGTACGTGATCGACGACGTGGCCTCGGGCGTCACACCCGCGGGCTCGTCGGGACGAAGTTGCGGGGCGACGACCTCACCGGGCTCCTTCGGCTTCACCTTCACGGCCGACGGCGCCAACTACCCGGGCAAGATCGACACCCATCAGATCGGGGCCGGTTACGGCAACCACTTCTGGTTCTCGCACACGAGGAACCAGGCGACCACCGAGGGCGCCCGGATGCGCACCACCGGCACCTGGACCCTGACCAACGGCATGACCGGCTGGGCCCGGGTCTGGGTGCACCTGCCCGACCACGGCGCCCACACCCGGCAGGCCTCGTACACCGTCTCCGGGACGAACAGCACGAGTCCGGTACGCGTGCATCCGCAGCGCGTCGGAGAGAACAAGTGGGTCTCCCTCGGGGTGTTCCAGTTCACCTCCACCCCGAAGATCTCCCTCTCCACGCACGCGGCCGACGGCAGCGGGTCGGAGGACGTCGCATGGGACGCGGCGGGCTTCCAGCCGCTGTCGGCCAAGCCCAAGGACATGGTCGTCGCGATGGGCGACTCCTACTCCTCGGGTGAGGGCGCCTCGGCCGCGGGCGGCGTCGACTACTACAAGGAGACGAACTACCGGGACGCGAGCAACCCCTCGACGCGGGACGCCTGCCACCGTTCGACCAAGGCGTGGTCGCGCCAGGCCACGATCCCCGGGCGTACCGCGTCCGTGGGCGCGATGGACGACAGCAGGTCGGCGGCGATGGACTACCACCTGATCGCCTGTTCCGGGGCCCGGACGTACAACATCGCGAGCGTCGGGGAGAACGGGGAGCTGCCCCAGCTGTCCAAGGGCTACCTCGACCAGAACACCACGCTGGTGACCATCTCGATCGGCGGTAACGACGCCCGGTTCGCCTACATCATCCAGAAGTGCATCTTCGGTGGTGTGGGCTGGCCGACGCTGTGCCAGAACCAGAAGTTCGACGACGACGACTCCCGGGTGGACGACGCCGCGTACCAGGGGCTGGACATCGGTGTGGCGGCCGAACGCCTCGCCAAGGAGCGGGTGCGGCCGGCGATCACCGACGCGCTGAAGAAGATCCAGGCGAAGGCGCCCAACGCCAAGATCGTGCTGATGGGCTACCCGCCGCTGCTCGAACGGTCGGGGTCGTGCATCCCGGGCATCGGTACCGAGGAGGCTCCCTGGCTGAACGGCATGGCGGGCACCCTCGCCACCGAGATGCAGGGCGCCGTGGACGACGCCAAGGCCGCCGGCACCAAGGCCTGGTACTCCAACCCCGCGCAGAACTTCGCGGGCAAGGCCGTGTGCGGTGACCCCGAGCAGGTCCACGGGATCGTCCTGGACCTGGTGGAGAGCGACGAGCCCGCGATCGACTGGCCGATCCTGCAACTCGGCGCTTCCGCGCAGTCGTTCCACCCGAAGGTCGGAGGCGCGCGACTGTACGCGGACTCCCTGGAACGGACGATGCAGGGCATGGGTCTCTGACCCGCGGCTCCCGGTGGTCCCTCCCCGCGCGGTGCGGGGAGGGACCACGCGTCCCCGGGCGCACGAAACACGGCTGCGTCCCCCGGGCCGGGGGACGCAGCCGTGCGCCGTCCTGACGCCTGTCAGCGGCTGGCCATACCGGGTACCGCCGAGAGCATGTCGGCGTCCTGACGGAGGATCGCCCGCTCCAGGGTGGTCAGCCGGGGTCCGGGGTAGATTCCCAGCTCGTCGGTCAGGGTGTTGCGGGCCCTGCGGAACACGGCGAGCGCGTCGGCCTGCCGCCCGGAGAGATAGAGGGCCTGCATCAAATGCGCGTAGGGCTCCTCGCGCAAAGGGTGGAGGGCGATCAGATCCGTGAGTTCTCCGATGGCCTCCTCGTATTGCCCCAGATTTATTTCCAGGCAAATACGCTGCTGAAGTGCTGCGACGCGCTCCTCCTCCAGCCTCGCCGCGCGGGTCTGCAGCGCACTGCTCGAAATCGTGGCCAGAGCCGGTCCCCGCCAGAGGGCCAGCGCCTCCTTGAGCAGGTCGAGCGCCTCCTCCTTGAGATCGGCCCTCACCATTTTCTTCGCCGTGGCGACGTTGCGCCGGAAGATATCGCTGTCGATCTCGCAGAGAGCCGAGTCCAGCTGGTATCCGGAAGCGGTCGACAGGACGGTGTCCTGCGGCGCGCCGACCGCGGCCAGCGAGCGGCGGATCATCCAGACGCTCGTCTGGAGCTGGCCAGGGGCCGTCCGCGGCGGACGCTCACCCCAGAGATGGGTGATGAGTTCGGGCGTGCCGACCGCCCTCCCCGACACAAGTGCGAGAGCGGTGAGCACCCGAAGCTGCCGCTGTCCGGCGAGCGGGACCGGCACGTTCCGGGAAAGCATGGAGATCGGACCCAGTATGCGAATCTGCACGCCGGCCATAGGGGGGTCTCCCGTTCTGCCTGTCCATGACTCAATTCCCCTGCCATGAACTGCTGGATTTCACACGCAATGTCATTGGCTGCGCTGATCGATGGAGCGAATGCAGTGGTCGTGGCTGCGGTCACTACGCGCGTAGCAGCCCCCTGCCTCATCGAGTCGGGACAGTAATAAGCCATCCGGACTGCGTCAACGACGCCCGGACGGGCACGGCTGAAAACTGTCGTACCGATGCGAGACAAAATGAGGGCGCGGGAAAAACGCGGATAACGCACGCCGGACCGGGTGGCCGAGGGTTCATGATCACGTATGGCAGGGAGTAGTCGCCGGCCCGCACGGCAGTCCGGACACGGCGTCCGGCAACCCCCGGAACGTCACGCTTCTGCGGAAGATGTGCGTCCGGTGTGAAGGACATGAGGGCCCGGCATGGAGGGTGTGGTTACCCAGCGCATCGATCCGGACGCGGAGAGATCACCCCAGTGGTCTATACCTCTGATGGCAAAAACCGTACGCGGCTTCGAAGGCACGGACGAACCGGCGTACCGGAATCCGGTGTGCGGCGTCCGGTGAGCGGGATCGGGCGCCTCTGCGGCCGAAATAGGCCCCACAGCGGCGTCCCGATCCCGCACAACGGGCCCTCCCGCGGCAGGGTCACGCGGCCCCGGTCACATCGAGAAGCTCCAGGTGACGAGGCGTCAGCACTCGGGTGCCACCGCCCGGCGCCCTCCGCTCGGCCGCACGCGCGAGCGCCGCCACCGCGTCGGGGGACGATGTGCGCGAGATCCCCGCATCGCCGAGCGGGGTCACCATGTCGTCGTGATGGCAGGGCAGGAGCACCGGCGGCGATCCCAGCGCGGCCAGCAGCCGGTCCGGGTAACCGTGCACGGCCGCGTGCCCGCTCATCCCGATCACCGCGATGTCCGGCCGCGCGCCGGCGACTTCACGCTCCGCGACGTTGCTGGTGCCCGTCAGCAGCACGGAAGGGCCCCCGTCGACCGACACCTGGAAGGCCAGCGTCCGGCCCTCCACCAGGTCGCCGAGGGTCCGGGGCCGCGGAGGGACGGCGTCCCGCCGTCCCGGGGCGAAGGACGTGTAGTCGTCCTGCCTGCTGTGCAGGCTGCGGAACACCTCCACGCTGTAGCCGTCGAACTGGAGGTGGTCGCCGCCCTCGACCGCCACCACGTCCGCCATGCGGTGCGCGGGGGTGCCCATCGCGCCCAGCAGGTGACGCGACGTGGTGTCGCACAGCGTCCGGATACGCCGGCCGGTCCACCCCGGCCGGGACAGCAGGTGCGGGACGTCGGCGAGATGGTCGAAGTGGCCGTGGCTGACGAGGATCAGCTCCGGCGCCCCGGTCAGCTCCTTCTCCGCCACGTGCTCCACCGCGTCGGGGTCGAGGCGCAGTGGCAGTGCCGGGTCGAGCGCGCCGCCCTCCCCGGCGTAGGGCATCCGGCTCAGGTACGGGTCGAAGAGCACGCTGCGGCCCGCGAAGGACAACTCCCACCCGGCGACACCCAGCCAGCGCAGCCCGAGATCGGCACCCTTGGACATCCGGCGCCGCTGTGCGGCCGGCAGGGGGGCGGCGCCGCCGACCAGCAGCCCCGCCGCCCCGGCGCCGAACGCGCCCTGCAGAACCGACCTTCGCGACTGACCCATGCGCCACCTCGTTCACGTTGTGCTGATCACGCGTCACACTACGGAGCGATGCGGACGAGGCGGCGCATTTGAGTCAGGGGCCCGAGGCGTGGCGGACGGCCGCCACCCCCTGGTTACGGCCGCGGATCAGGTCGTGTACTCGGAGTTCAGCCGCACGTACCCCTCCGTCAGATCGCAGCCGTAGACGGTGAACTCCCCGTCCCCGATGCCCAGTCCGATGCCGATCACCACCTCGTCGCCGCGCATGTGCTCGGCGACGGCGGCGCGCAGTTCGGCGTCACCGGGGCCGTCGGCGCGCTGCGGGTAGACCAGGGTCCCGCCGAACTCGACGGTGACGTCCTCCTGGAGGATGTCGGTGTCGTCGGTGCACTTGCCGATCGCCATCGTCACCCGGCCCCAGTTGGGGTCGCTGCCGTGCACCGCGGTCTTGACCAGCGGTGAGTTGACGACGGTCTTGCCGACCCGCTTGGCCTGCGCGGTGTCGCGCGCCCCGGTGACCCGCACCTCGATGAGCTTGCTCGCCCCCTCGCCGTCCGACGCGATGTTCTTCACCAGGGCGAGCGCCACCTCGTGCAGGGCCTCCTCGAACTCCACCGGATCCACGTCGCCGGCGAGCCCGTTGGCGAACAGCACCGCGGTGTCACTGGTCGAGGTGTCGGTGTCGATCGAGACGGCGTTGAACGTGCGGTCCATGACGCCGCGGAAGACCCGGTCCTGGACGTCCCGGGGCAGCCGTGCGTCCGTGGCGAAGAAGGTCAGGAGGGTCGCCATGTCCGGCTCCAGCATGCCCACACCCTTGGCGATGCCGACCAGCGTCGCGTCACCGCACCGCACCCTGACCTCCTTGGGCCGGGTGTCGGTGGTCATGATGGCGCGCGCGGCCCGGTCGAACCCGCCTTCCGGAAAGGGCCAGGAGAGCGTCTTGATGTGATCGCGGATCTGGCCCATGGGGTACTGGAGGCCGATGACGCCGGTGGAGGCGATCAGCAGTTCGTCCTCCGGCAGCCCGGTGGCGGCGGCCACGGAGTCACGCACCTCGCGGGCGTTGCTTTCCCCCTCCGGTCCGGTGGCGACGTTGGCGTTGCGGGCGATGACGACCACCCCGCGCGCCTGTCCGTCGGCCGCCGCGGCGCGGCTGAGCACCACGCTCGGGCCGGAGAAGCGCGACTTGGTGAACACCGCGCTGACCTGCGTCGGCACGGTCGACGCCAGCACGGTGAAGTCGTCCCGCCCGTCACCCGCGAGTCCCACCGGAGCCGTGTGCACCACGAACCCCGCGGGGTCCCGGGTCGTCGTAGAGGTCATGATCGCCTTCTTCCCTCAGTGGCTTCTTTATACGCTCGACTGTATGTCTATTCATCTATCACAGGACACGGCACCGGAGGGCCGGAACCGGCCGCGGGCCGCCTCGAAGCGCACTACAGCGCGGTCGGATAGGCGCTGGAGAGGCGGTGGAGAGAGGCCACCGGCACGGTGACGGCATTCCGCATCCCGTCGACATCCTGGAGACGACGCCGCATGTCCCGTGTATCGACCAAGCCCAGCAACAACCCGACGGCCGCACACGCGCTGCTCAAGCGTCTCCACGAGCACGGTGTGGAGACGGTGTTCGGTGTCGTCGGCCGTGAGGCCGCCTCCATCCTCTTCGACGAGGCGCCGGGCATCGACTTCGTCCTCACCCGGCACGAGTTCACCGCCGGCGTCGCCGCTGACGTCCTGGCCCGCATCACCGGCCGGCCGCAGGCCTGCTGGGCCACGCTCGGCCCCGGCATGACGAACCTCGCCACCGGCGTGGCCACCTCGATCCTGGACCGCTCGCCCGTCATCGCGCTGGCCGCCCAGTCCGAGTCGCACGACATCTTCCCGAACGACACGCACCAGTGCCTCGACTCGGTCTCCGTCATGCGCCCCATGACGAAGTACGCCGTCGAGCTCCAGCGCCCCGACGAGATCACCGACCTGGTGGACTCGGCCGTCGCCGCGGCGATGACGGAGCCCGTGGGACCCAGCTTCATCTCGGTGCCCGTCGACCTGCTCGGCGCCGACATCGACACCTCCGTCGTCCACCCCGCCGCGCACACCCCGGCCAAGCCCGTCGGCGCCGTCCAGGCCGGCTGGGAGGCCACCGCCGACGAGGCGGCCGCGCTGGTCTCAGGCGCGGAGCACCCGGTCTTCGTCGTCGGCGCGGCGGCCATCCGCTCCGGCGCGGTGCCCGCCATCCGGGCCCTGGCCGAGCGTCTGGACGTCCCGGTCATCACGACGTACATCGCCAAGGGCGTCCTTCCGCACGGTCACCACCTCAACTACGGGGCCGTCACCGGCTACATGGACGGCATCCTGTCCTTCCCGGCCCTGGAGACCCTCTTCGGCCCGGCGGACGTCGTCGTGACCCTGGGTTACGACTACGCCGAGGACCTGCGCCCCTCCATGTGGGCCCGCGGCGGCGAGAAGAAGACCGTGCGCGTCTCCCCGACCGTCAACCCGATCCCGCGCGTCTACCGCCCGGACGTCGACGTCGTCACCGACGTGCTGGCCTTCGTGGAGCACCTGGACGCCGCCACGGCCGACCTCGCGAAGAAGACCCCGCACGACATCACCCCGCTGCGCGAGCGCATCGCGGAGTTCCTCGCCGACCCCACCGAGTACGAGGACGGCATGCGGGTCCACCAGGTGATGGACTCCATGAACACGGTGATGGAGGAGACCGCCGCCGCCGGTGAGGGCACGATCGTCTCCGACATCGGCTTCTTCCGGCACTACGGAGTGCTCTTCGCCCGCGCCGACCAGCCCTTCGGCTTCCTCACCTCGGCCGGCTGCTCCAGCTTCGGCTACGGCATCCCCGCGGCCATCGGCGCCCAGATGGCCCGCCCCGGCCAGCCGACCTTCCTCATCGCGGGCGACGGCGGCTTCCACTCCAACAGCGCCGACCTGGAGACGATCGCCCGGCTCAACCTGCCCATCGTGACGGTCGTCGTCAACAACGACACCAACGGGCTGATCGAGCTGTACCAGAACCTCGGCCACCAGCGCTCCCACGACCCGGCCGTCAAGTTCACCGGCGTCGACTTCACCGAACTCGCCCGCGCCAACGGCGTGGAGGCCGTCCGGGCCAACTCCCGCGAGGACCTGCTCGCCGCGCTGCGCAAGGGGGCCGGACTCGGCCGCCCGTTCCTGATCGAGGTCCCGGTGAACTACGACTTCACCTCCGGCGGCTTCGGTGCCCTGAGCATCTGATCATGGCGCACACATTCCCCGCCGCCACGGGGTTCCTGGTCTCCGCCCATCAGGGCGGGGACCGGGGCCCCCGGCCCGTCTTCGCCACCCGGGGCGCCCACGAGACCGTGGCCGAGGCCCTCCGTACCCAGACCCTGAACGCCGTGCTCGTGCACTCGGGTTCGGCCGGGGAGGCCGTGGCCCGCTCCGGCGACACGGCCCTCGTCCTGGCCGGCGAGCTCTACAACCGGGAGGAACTGCTCACCCTCCTCCCGTCCGGCGCCGACGCCCGCACGGACGCGGCACTGGTGCTCGCCCTGCTGGACGTCTACGACCTGCACGCCTTCCGGCTGCTCAACGGGCGGTTCGCCGCCGCCGCGGCCCTGGGCGACCGGGTGCTCCTGGCCACCGACCACGCGGGCTCCGTCCCGCTCTACACCCTCCCGGCGCCCGGCCGCGTGCTGGCCGCCACCGAGATCAAGGCCCTCGTCCCGGCGGCGGCCCGGGCCCCGCTGTCGGGGCGGCCCGTCGCCGACGCGCGCCGGATCCGCCGCGTACCGGGGGTTCACCAGGTCCCGGCCGGGACGGTCCTGGACCTCGACGTCCGCACCGGCACCGCCGCGCCCTCGCGGACCTGGACCCCGCCGGTGTCCCGGCGGATCCTCCCCGAGGCCGACGCCACCGCCGCCGTGCGCGAGACGCTCGGACGGGCCGTCCGGGCCCGCACCGGTGGCACCACTCCCCTGGTGGTGCTCTCCGGAGGAATCGATTCTTCGGGCGTCGCCGCACTGGCCGCCGCCCACACCGAGGGCCCCCTGGACACCCTGTCCATGGGCACCGACACCTCGGACGAGTTCGCCGAGGCACGGGTGGTCGCCACCCACCTCGGCTCCGCGCACCGGGAGATCACCGTTCCCACGGCCGACCTGCTCGGCCAGCTCCCGTACGCGATATGGGCCTCCGAGTCCGTCGACCCGGACATCATCGAGTACCTGCTGCCGCTCACCGCCCTGTACCGGGCGCTCGACGGGCCCGCCCGCCGCATCCTCACCGGATACGGCGCGGACATCCCGCTCGCCGGCATGCACCGCGAGGACCGGCTGCCACAGCTGGACACGGCGGTGGCGTTCGACATGGCCACCTTCGACGGACTCAACGAGATGACCCCGGTGCTCTCCGGCATCCAGGGCCACTGGTCGACCCACCCCTACTGGGACCGCGACGTCCTGGACCTGCTCGTGTCGCTGGAGGCCGGGCTCAAGCGGCGCCACGGCCGCGACAAGTGGGTCCTGCGCGAGGCGATGAGCCCGCTGCTCCCGCAGGAGACGGTCAACCGGCCGAAGCTCGGCGTGCACGAGGGCTCCGGGACGACGTCCTCCTTCAGCCTCCTGCTGATCGACGCCGGGGTGCCCGAGGCGGACGTCCACCGGGCCAAGTCACTCGTGGTCCGGGAGATCTTCGACCGGGTGGTCGTCGAGGGGCTGCCGCCCGCCGAGGTGAGCACCGCCGACGCCGTGCACCGGGTGGCCGCACGGCTGAAGGAGACCGAGTGACCCGCCCCCTACTCCGTACCGGCCGCCCGCGGCCCATCCGACAGGAGGGATGACGTCGTGGAACGTGTCGACACCGCGATCTCGCCCCGTTACGCGCAGATCCCCACCTTCATGCGTCTGCCGCACGACCCCCAGCCCACCGGGCGCGACGTCGTCGTGATCGGTGCGCCCTACGACGGGGGCACCAGCTACCGGCCGGGCGCCCGCTTCGGCCCGCGCGCCATCCGCAACGAGTCGGGCCTCATCCACGGGGTCGGGATCGACCGGGGGCCGGGCACCTTCGAACTCATCGACTGTGTGGACGGCGGGGACATCGACCTGACCCCGTTCAACATGCACATCGCGATGGAGACGGCCCACCGCCATCTGCGCGGCCTCCTCCAGGACAACGCCGCCTTCCTGATGCTCGGCGGCGACCACTCGCTCACGCTCGCGGCCCTGCGCGCCGTGGCCGAGCAGCACGGCCCCGTCGCCGTGGTCCACCTGGACGCGCACTCGGACACCAACCCCGCCTTCTACGGCGGCGAGTTCCACCACGGGACCCCGTTCCGGCACGGCATCGACGAGGGCGTCATCGACCCCGCGCGCACGGTGCAGATCGGCATCCGGGGCCACAACCCCCGCCCCGACTCGCTGGACTACGCCCGCGGCAAGGGGGTGCGGGTCGTCACCACCGACGAGTTCGTGGAGACCGGTGTCGCCGGGACCCACGCCCTCATCAAGGAGCTCATCGGCGACCGCCCCGTCTACGTGTCCGTCGACGTCGACGTCGCCGACCCGGCCTTCGCCCCCGGCACCGGGACCCCGGCGCCCGGCGGCCTCTCCTCCCGCGAGGTCCTCGCCCTGCTGCGCTGCGTGGGCGAGCTGCGGCCGGTCGGCTTCGACGTCATGGAGGTCTCGCCGCTCTACGACCACGCCGGGATCACCTCCGTCCTCGCGACCGAGATAGGCGCGGAGCTGCTCTACCAGTACGCCCGTGCTCACATCAAAGAAAGGAACGACGCGTGACCGTCATCGACTGCTCCGAACTCCGCGACGAACTCCTGGAACTGGCCTCGCGCCTGCCGGCGGTGCCGCGCGCGGACCTCCCCGCCTTCCTGGAGGCCGCCAAGGCGGCGTCCGCCGACCTCCCTGCCCGCCTCGCCGAAGCCCTCGACGCATTCAACGTCTCCGGCAACGAGGACGGCTACCTCCTGCTGCGCGGTCTCCCCGTGGAGCCCGAGGACCAGCTCCCCCGCACCCCCGAGTCCACCCCCGCGCCGCTGGAGCGCCCGCTCCTCACGATGGAGGCGATGCTCGGCATCGTCGGCTGCCGGCTCGGCCTGCACACGGGGTACCAGGAGCTGCGCAGCGGCACCGTCTACCACGACGTGTACCCCTCCCCCGGCGCGCACCACCTGTCCTCGGAGACCTCCGAGACCCTGCTGGAGTTCCACACGGAGATGGCGTACCACCGGCTCCAGCCCAACTACGTGATGCTGGCCTGCTCCCGCGCCGACCACGAGCGCAGGGCCGCGACGCTGGTGGGCTCGGTCCGCAAGGCGCTGCGCCTGGTCCCGGAGGGCTTCCGCAGCCACCTCTTCGACCGCAGAGTGCCCTGCTGTGTGGACGTCGCGTTCCGCGGCGGCGTCGAGGACCCGGGCGCGATAGCCCGGGTGAAGCCGCTCTACGGCGACGCCTCCGACCCGCTCCTGGGCTACGACCGGGAGTTGCTGGCCCCCGAGGACCCCCGGGACGTCGAAGCCGTGGAGTCGCTGTCCAAGGCGCTGGACGAGGTCACCGAGGCCGTGCACCTGGTCCCCGGTGACGTCCTGATCGTCGACAACTTCCGTACGACACACGCCCGTACGCCCTTCACGCCGCGCTGGGACGGGGCGGACCGGTGGCTGCACCGCGTCTACATCCGCACCGACCGGTTCGGGCAGCTCTCCGGGGGCGAGCAGGCGGGCGACGTGGTCGCCTTCACCCCCCGCGCCTGACCGGACACCCTTCAAGGCCCGGCGGGCCGGCGGCACTCCGCGACCGTGCGGAGCGCCGCCGGCCCGCTCGTCGTGCTGCCCCGCTCCCGGGCCGCTCTCGGCTCACTCTCCCGCCGCTCTCCGGGGTGGCCCGGCGCCCGGGGGCAGCGGTTAGCGTGTCGGACAGGTGATCGGGAGCGGTCCGGTCGCGGGAGAGGTATCCGCAGCAGACGAGGAGAGAACGCCAAGTGTCGGACCCCACCTTGCAGCAGATGGCACGTCACGACCGCGCGAGCCGTCGCCGACCACGCAGAGCACCGGTGCTGGGTGTGGCGGTGGCCGTCGTCCTGGCGGCGGGCGCGGGCTGGTGGGGATACCGGGCGTGGTCCGGGGACGGGGCGGGGCAGGACCCCGAGGTGGCCGCCGCCACCGAGCGGCTGCAGTCGTTCCTCGACGCGTGGGGAGCCGGCGAGGCGGCGAAGGCGGCGGCCCTGTCGGACTCCCCGTCGAACGCGGAGTCGCTGCTGACCTCGGTGATGACCAACCTGAAACCGACGAAGTCGGAGCTGACGGCCGGGGACGGCGACAAGAACGACAAGGGCGGCGTGACCGTCCCGTTCACCGCGCGCTTCACCATCCCGGCCGTCGGCACGTTCGCCTACGAATCCGAGGCGACGGTCGTCGTGAAGGCCACTGAGTGGACCGTGGAGTTCGCCTCCCCGATGATCCACCCCCGGCTGAAGCCCGGTCAGACGCTCGCGCTGAAGACGGTGGCCGAGCGGGCCGCCGTGCTCGACACCAACGGCGACGACCTTCAGGCGGCCTCGCTGCGCGGCTCGGTGGACGAGCAGGGCAAGGGCGTGTTCGGTCTCGAGGCCCGCTACGACAAGCAGCTGCGGGGCGGCGGGGGCGCGGCCACCAGTGAGGTCGTCATCGCCGACCGGCAGTCGGGTCAGGCGGAGGCCTCCCTGACCAAGAGCTCGGCCGAGCCGGGCAAGCCGGTGAGGACGACGATCGACCCGAAGGTCCAGGGAGCGGCGGCGGCCGCCATGGAGGGGCTGAAGGTGAACGCGGCGCTGATCGCCGTGGAGCCCTCGACGGGAAACATCCTGGCCGTCTCGAACCGTCCCGCGGGCGGGCTGAACCGCGCGCTGGCCGGGCAGTACCCGCCCGGTTCGACGTTCAAGGTGGTCACGGCGGCTGCGATGCTGAAGGCGGGGATGAAGCCCTCGGACGTCGTGGAGTGCCCCAAGTTCGCCCACGTCGACGGGCAGAAGTTCGAGAACCAGAACCAGTTCACCCTGCCCGCCGGCTCGACCTTCAAGGACTCGTTCGCGAAGTCCTGCAACACCATGTTCGTGGGGCACCGGGCGAAGGTGGGCGGTTCCGCACTGCACGACGCGGCGGCGGCCTTCGGGATCGGCGGAGTCTGGGACGTCGGTGACACGACGTACGACGGCTCGGTGCCGGTGAGCACGTCGGACAACGACCTCGCGGCGTCGACCATCGGCCAGGCCCGGGTGCAGGCCTCGCCCCTGGTCATGGCCTCGATCGCGGCGACGGTCAAGGAGGGCACCTTCAAGCAGCCGGTGCTGGTGCCCGAGGCGGTCAAGAAGAAGCACGAGGCGACGGCGAAGCTCGACCCGGCAGTGACGGACTCACTGCGGGACATGATGCGGGCGACGGTGACGTACGGGGCGGGCAGCGCGCTGACGGGCATCCCCGGCGAGCCGCACGCCAAGACGGGGACGGCCGAGTTCGGCGAGGAGAAGCCGCCGCGCACCCACGCCTGGATGATCGGCTACCAGGGCGGGAGCGACCTGGCCTGGTGCGTGATGCTGGAGGACGGTGGCTCCGGCGGCGCCGACGCGGGCCCGGTGGCAGCCAGGTTCCTGAAGGCCGTGCAGGACGCGGGCTGACCGGCGTACGACGGCCATCGGTCACGATGCCCCCGCTCCCGGTGCGCCGGGAGCGGGGGCATCGTGGCGCGCGTACGGCTCAGGGCGTCATCGGCTCACGCGGGGTCGATGCGCGAGACGCTGCCGCCGATGGCGAGGACGTACAGCTCGCCGTCGCCGCCCTCCACGAAGGAGATGACCTCGCCGCCCTGGACGCCGAGGTCCCCCTCGGCGGTCACTTCGCCGTCCTCGATCCGCAGGGTGCGGATCGTGCCGTCGCAGTAGTCGCTGAACACGTACTGCCCGACGAGGTCCTCGATGGCCGCGCCCCGGTAGACGAAGCCGCCGGTGACCGAGCAGCCGAGGCCGGTGCGGTCGTACTCGTGGACCGGCGGCACGTGGTTCGCCGGCTCGGTGCCGCCCCGGAAGGGATGGGTGCCCTCCATGGAGGACCAGCCGTAGTTCTCACCGCCCTTGCCGGACGCGGCAGCCCAGTCGATCTCCTCCCAGTCGCTCTGGCCCACGTCGCCGATCAGCAGGTCGCCGGTGCCGGCGTCGAACGAGAACCGCCACGGGTTGCGGAGCCCGTACGCCCAGATCTCGTCCCTCGCCGCCGGGTCGTCCACGAACGGGTTGTCCGCGGGGACGGCGTACGGCTCGGCGCCGCCCGGGTCGATGCGCAGCAGCTTGCCGAGGAGCGTGTCGAGGTTCTGACCGTTGCCGTGCGGGTCGCCGCCCGACCCGCCGTCGCCGAACGCGATGTAGAGGTATCCGTCGGGCCCGAACTTGATGTCGCCGCCGTTGTGGTTCGAGTACGGCTGGGTCTGGGTGAGCACGGTGCGCCGGGTGTCCGGCAGGATCGCACCGTCGCGCACGCCGAACTCGTCCACGGTGCTGGTGCCTTCGAGGTCCGTGAACGAGATGTAGAAGTGCGCGAACGCGGGGTCGAACGCGATGCCCAGCAGCCCGCGTTCACCGTCGGTGGTGGTCTCGTCGGTGATGTCGAGGACCGGTTCGCCCAGACCTTGGCCGTCCAGAACCCGGACGGTTCCGGCGCGTTCGGCGATCCAGACCGTGTCGCCGGGTCCGGCGGCGCCGGCGGACGGCGTCTGCGCCCGGGCCACTTCGGTGAGGACGACGGCCGGCGGCGGCTCCGTGCCGGCGGACGCCGTCGCGAGACTCAGGGATGCGAGGAAACAGGCGGTTCCGATGAGCGCCGTGATTCTGGTGCGTACTTTCACCATGGCCTCCTGGAGGCGGTGAGTGGGGGGAGGTCACCCGGCTGCTGGGGACAGAGCTGAGTGGGCATCGCTCGCCCGCGTCGGCACGCAACCGGGGTGGGGGGATGGTGTGCCGCCGACACGCATGAGGATACGGGGACGGGAGGGGCTTGGACTAGACCACAGCAGCCACTTCTCCCGACCGTTCCGGGGGGGGCACGCCCGGGACGCGGCGCACCGGCGTCCGCCGCGGCTTCCCTCGGATGCCCGGGGCGCCCGGCCAGAGCCGGGGAGGGGTTCGATCCGGTCGGCGGCGGGCCAGGGGCACTCGACGATCGGCGACGGACGGCCAGCGGCCGGTGGCGAACGGCAGCTGACGGGCGAAGAGTCAGGGGCTGTGATCATCGTCACCCGGTGCGCCGGAGTGGGCGTGCGACGTGCCCCGGCGACGGAGTGCCGCGTGAGCACCGGATCGGTCCCGTCGACAGGGTTGACAAGAATCTTCCGACGTCCGAGCCTTTGGCAACGTTGTCATCGCCTCCCGCGCATCACGTCGGGTCCGGCCGCGCCGCTGTTTCCTGAGGAGCACTCACTCTCATGACAGATCTGTCGAGTTCGCCGCGCCGCGTGTCGCGGCGATCCGTCGTCACGACGGGTTCCACCCTGCTGGCCGGCTTCGGTCTCGGCGCGCTGGCGCCCGCGACGACCGCCGCCGCGGCGGTCACGAGTTCGCGGAGCGCCTCCGCGCCCCGTGAACTCGCCGTACACCGTCCCGTCACCGTCTCCTCCACGGCCTACGCGCCCACCCCGGGCTCCTTCGTCACCGACCGGCTCACCGCGCAGGGCGTCCGGGGCAGCGGGTGGCGCGCGGGCGCGGGCGACCCGCAGTGGATCTCGATCGATCTGCAGGCCGCGTGCGAGGTCACGTCGATACGGCTGACCTTCGAAGGCGACGCGAGCGACCCGGTGTTCACGCCTCCGACCACGGGCAATCCGGCCGGCGGCACCACGGGCCAGGAGATCCAGTCGAGCTACGCGGTCGACTTCGTGGTCGAGACGTCGACCGACCGCACGTCCTGGACGAGCGTGCACCGCACTACGGCCGGCACCGGTGGTGTGGTGGACATCGAACTCGCTCGCCCCGTCCGCGCCCGCTGGGTGCGTATGACCTCGCGCAAGCGTTCCGGCTCCCACCCCCTGGGCCTGAACGGCTTCGAGGTGTACGGCACCACCGAGGGGAGCCGCCCGGCCGCCACCGGCTGGACCGACTGGGGCACCCACCCGGGTCCCGCCCCCGAACTGCTGGTGGCCGACGACGGCACCGTACCGCTGGAGTCCGGCTGGCGGCTCACCCTCGACGACTGGGCGGGCGCGGACGGCGCGAAGCTGTCGGGGTCCGGCGTGGACACCAGCGGCTGGCTGCCGGCCACCGTGCCCGGCACGGTTCTGGGCTCCCTCGTCGACCAGGACAAGCTGCCCGACCCGGTGGCCGGACTCAACAACCTCCAGATCCCCGAGGCCCTGTCCCGCCACTCGTGGTGGTACAAGCGGGACTTCGAGGTGCCACGGGGTCTGCCCACCGGGGCCGGCCGCCGGATCTGGCTGGAGTTCGACGGCATCAACCACACGGCCGACATCTGGCTGAACGGCCGGCGCGTGGGCGACCTGACCTTCCCCTTCGCCCGCTCGGCGCACGATGTGACGGCGCTGCTCACCACACGCGCCGCCAACTCCCTCGCGGTGAAGATCGCGCCCATGCCGGTGCCCGGCAGTCCCGGTGACAAGGGACCCGCGGGTGAGGCCTGGGTGGACGCGGGTGCCCAGCAGATGAACCTGAACTCCCCGACCTATCTCGCCGCATCGGGCTGGGACTGGATGCCGGCGGTGCGCGACCGGGCGGCCGGCATCTGGAACCACGTCCGGCTGAGATCCACCGGCCACGTCGTGATCGGCGATCCCCGGGTCGACACCGTCCTGCCCGAGCTGCCGGATGTGTCGGTGGCCGAGCTGACCGTCGTCGTCCCGGTCCGCAACGCGGACACCAGTGCCCACCGGACGACAGTCTCGGCGTCCTTCGACGGCATACACGTCGCGAAGACCGTCACCGTGCCCGCGGGCGGGAGCACCGATGTCGTCTTCACCCCCGACGCCTACGGCCGGCTGCGGGTGCGCGACCCGAAGCTGTGGTGGCCCAACGGGCTCGGCGAGCCGGCCCTGCATGATCTGACCCTCGTCGCGTCGGTCGGCGGCACCGAGAGTGACCGCCGCACCACCCGGTTCGGTATCCGCCGGTTCGACTACGAGTACGAGATCCCGCTGCCGTTCTCCGCCACCGGCGACTCCTGCACCCAGTCCGTCACCTTCGGCCGCCGTGAGGCGCGCTACGTACGTGTCAAGTGCCTGACCAGGGCCACCGACTGGGGCAGCTCGCTGTGGACCCTGTCCGTCTTCGACAGCGACCGGCCGACGGCCGACCTCGCCCTGCACGCACCGGCCGGGGCTTCGAGCCAGGACGGCGACGGGCGCGGCCCGGCCAACGCGACCGACGGCGACCCGGGCACCCGTTGGTCGTCGTCGTACGAGGACGACCAGTGGATCCGGATCGACCTGGGCTCACAGCAGACCTTCGACCGGATCGACCTGGTCTGGGAGCAGGCATACGCCAAGACGTTCGTCGTGCAGGTCTCCTCCGACGACGCCACCTGGACCGATGTCGCGTCGGTGGACAACGGCGCGGTCCCGCTGCCCTTCAGCAACGGAAACGCAAGTCTGCAGGTGGAGGACTTCGCCGCGCGCACCGCCCGGTACGTACGGATCGCCTGCGGGGTGCGCAACACCAGCTGGGGCAACTCCCTGTGGTCCCTCGGTGTCATCGACAGCGCCGAGCCGGGCACCGATCTGGCGCTCGGGCGGGACGCCAGCGCCTCCACCGCGGAGTCCGACCACCCCGCCGGGAACGCCACGGACGGGAAACCCGGCACCCGCTGGTCGTCGGCGTACGAGGACCACCAGTGGATCCAGGTCGACCTGGGCTCCGCTCGGAGGTTCGACAGGGTGGCGATCGTGTGGGAGCCCGCCTATCCGAAGACCTATGTCGTCCAGGTGTCCGACGACGGGGACGCCTGGACCGACGTGAAGACCGTGTCCAACACCCCCGACCCGCTGAAAATCAGCGTGAACGGCGTACGGGTGATGGCCCGCGGCGGCAACTGGGGCTGGGACGAGCTGTTGCGCCGGATGCCGCCGGAGCGGATGGACGCGGCGGTGCGGATGCACCGCGACATGAACTTCACGATGATCCGCAACTGGGTCGGCACCAGCGACCGGGAGGAGTTCTTCGCGGCCTGCGACGCGCACGGCATCCTGGTGTGGAACGACTTCCCCAACGCCTGGGCCATGGACCCGCCGGACCACGGCGCCTTCAACTCGATCGCCCGGGACACCGTGCTGCGCTACCGGATCCACCCGAGCGTGGTCATCTGGTGCGGGGCCAACGAGGGCAATCCGCCGGCCGCCATCGACCGGGGCATGCGCGCGGCCGTCGAGGAGCAGGCGCCCGGAATCCTCTACCAGAACAACTCGGCGGGTGGGATCGCCACCGGCGGCGGCCCCTACGGTTGGGTCGAGCCGGACCGCTACTTCGACCCGTCGACCTACGGCAGCAAGGACTTCGGCTTCCACACCGAGATCGGTATGCCGGTGGTCTCCACCGCCGCCAGCATGCGGAACATGACGGGTGACGAACCGGAGTGGCCGATCGGCGGTGCGTGGTACTACCACGACTGGAGCGAGCGCGGGAACCAGGCGCCGCAGAACTACAAGGCCGCCATCGAGTCCCGGCTCGGGACGGCCGAGGACCTGGACGACTTCGCCCGCAAGGCCCAGTTCGTCAACTACGAGAACGGCCGCGCCATGTTCGAGGCGTGGAACGCGAACCTGTGGGACAACGCCAGCGGTCTCATGCTGTGGATGTCGCACCCTGCCTGGCACAGCACCGTGTGGCAGACCTACGACTACGACTTCGACGTCAACGGCATGTACTACGGCGTCCGCTCCGCCTGTGAACCGCTGCACGTCCAGGCCGACCCCGAGGGGCAGGTCATCGCGGTCAACCACACGCGCAAGCATCTGAAGGGCGCTGTCGTGACCGCACGCCTCCTCGACCTGTCGGGCCGCCAGGTGGGCAGGACCAGGACCACCCGGCTGGATGTGGCGCCCGCCGCCACGGCAGAGGCGTTCACGCTCGGCTGGACCGACGATCTGCCCGACCTGCACCTCTTTCGCCTCACCCTGGAGGACGGCGACGGCCGGGTGCTGTCACGCAACACCTACTGGCGCTACCGCACCGCGGCGGCCATGCGGGCGCTGACCCGGATGCCGCGGACGAAGGTGTCCGTCAAGGCCGGGCGCGCCTCCCGGTCCGGTTCCCGGCACGAGCTGACCGCCACCGTACGCAACCCGGGATCGACCGTCGCCGCCATGGTGCGGCTGTCGCTGCTCGACGGCAGGACCGGCCGGCGGGTGCTGCCGGCCCTGTACGGCGACAACTACCTGTGGCTGCTTCCCGGCGAGTCCCGGACGCTGACC
This sequence comes from Streptomyces sp. NPDC001822, assembly GCF_042892135.1. NCBI lineage: Bacteria > Bacillati > Actinomycetota > Actinomycetes > Kitasatosporales > Streptomycetaceae > Streptomyces > Streptomyces sp. NPDC001822. The sequence goes on along the minus strand of NZ_JBIATW010000001.1, from coordinate 168,710 downwards.
GTGTCCTGGCCCGCCGAGGCCCTCACTTCGGACAAGCCGCTCCTGAAGGCGGAGGCGTTCAACTCGTAGAAGTCGGCCACGGCCCGCTCCGGACACGCGTCTCCCTCGTCAGCCCACCGGGCCGAGGGGGGCGCGTGTCCGAAACACCGAGCGACCACAGCCCCGGGTGAGCCGTCCGTACAGCCGACATGCTCGCAGGAGACCGACGCGTACCAGCGCCTGGGGCATCAGCACCGCACCAGGTCAACGCTCAGCGGGTGGCCGAGCCCGAAGGCGTGGTCTCCGGGAGTCAGTGGCCGCCGAGGCCCCACGCGTCGAGTCCGCCGTAGATATGGGCCTGCAGGCACTGGGGGGCGGCGAAGCCGACGGCTTCGCCGCGGTAGATGGCGATGAGCGAGTCCTTGCCCCGCCACCAGGTGTCGGCGAGTCCCTGGACTTCGGGCACCGGCTCGAATCCGTCGAGGTCCACCTGTTCGACGGCGCCGCCCTTGATCTTCGTGACGGTCCTGGCCCAGTAGCCCGCGTGGTGGGCCAGTGCCAGGGCTTCCACCCATCCCTCCACGCCGGCGTGCAGAGGCGTCCAACGGTCGGCGTCGATCCCGAACTCGCCTTCGGGCCCGATCATGAATCCGTGGGCCATGGACACGCGGCAGTCGCCGACCGGGAAGCGCCATCCGTCCGCGGCCGGGCCCTCGGGGACGTCGGCTTCGAGAACGCGCGGGCCGCCCTCGTACGCGGGGGCCGGGGGCAGGGCAATGCCGCCCCAGGTCTCCTGGAAGGCCATGGCGCGGTCGATCTCCACGGCGGGTATCCCGTGCTCGAGCCATACGTCCCGATACGGCCTGATGTCTCGGCGGGGAACACGCAGCCCGTGCGCTTCGACGAAGTACCGGGCCCGGCGGCTCAGGCCTTCTGGCGCCCGAGGGGTCAGCGGCACGTCTGTGTCGGCCCTCATGGCTGCTTTTTGTCGCGGGAGGGGTGAAGCATCGCGGCGGCGATCTCTCGTACCCGGTCCCGGGTCATTCCCCTGCGCTGTTCGATGGCGAGGGGGTGGTCGGTGGGTTCGAGTTCGATGAAGGGGCGCTCGCCGACCGGCCGGGTGTGGACGTGGGTCTTCAGGTTGAGAGTCGTGGGCGAGTAGGCCGAAAGGTCAGTGGTGAGCCAGCCGAAGTACGGCTCCTCCGCCTCTCGGCCGGTGGTGTCCCACAAGTCCGCCGCGCGGGAGAAGTTCTCGCGGCTCAGCGAGACCCAGGCAGCCCAGGAAAACACCTCATCACTGCCGATGACGGGTATCTCGATCAGCCCCTTGACGAAGTAGTGCTGCGCCCGGATCACACACTGGTCGGACGAAAGCAGGCAGTCGTCCGCGTCGGCGAAGGCCGGATCCCACACGGCCGGGGCCTCGGCCGTGTAGTTCATGGGCAGCTCAGGGTGGTGCGCCCCACAGCACGAGCAGAGGAATCCGAGATCACTGATCATGACGTGGAGCATAGTGACCGGCTCGGCCCCCTGAAGCGCTCAGGAGGTGGTCGTGCACCGGCAGCGGCCCTTGGACGTCGGAATCCATCGGCCGTTCGACCGCGGTCAGGGCAGGATGTCTTCCTGTGAACCACGTACTGTCCGGCCTCGCGGCCAACGAGGCCCTTCCGCTCACACTGGTCGGGCGTCTGATCGCCGTCGCGGACGCGGACATAGCCGACGGCCTCGCCGGCCGCGCGGACCTCAGCCGCAAGCAAGCGGTCGACCTGGCCACGCGAGTCGAAGAATGCACTGTGCGACTCGCGTACGAGGGCCGGTTGACCACTGCCGACATCAACCCCCTCACACAGCCGCGGGCGGCGCTCGCCCTGCTCGACGAGCGTGCCGGCGACCCGGAGTGGGCGCGGCTCTTCGCCCAGGACCCAGACGCCGAGCGCCGGGAGAAGCTGGCCTCCTGTCCCGGACTTCCGGCCGATGTGAGGGAGACGCTCGCCGCCGACAGGGACGTACGGGTCGTCGCGGAACTCGCGTTGTGGACGACGGCGGACCTGGCGGCCCGTCTGGCGCGCCACCCGCACGCGGGGGTCCGCCGCACGGTGGCGGCCAACGAGGCGACGCCACCGCAGGTCCTGGCCGCGCTGATCACCGGCGAGGGGCTGCCACCGGCAGAGCGGTGCTCGGTCTGCGACGGCAAGGAAGTGCCCTGCACGCACGATCCCAACGGCGCGCAACTGGACTGTGACCTGCCGTCGTGTGCCTCCTGCTCCGGCGCGCACGAGTCCACCCTCTACGAGTTGGCGGAGCAGGCAGTGCGAAACCCCGCCACTCCGGTCGAGGTCCTCCTCGGGTTCGCCGACCACCCTTCGTCGCTGCTGCGCCGTCAGCTCGCCGCCCGCCCCGACCTGCCGCTGTCGACGGCGACGCGACTCACCGGTGACCCCGATCCCGGTGTGCGGGCCGAACTCGCGGAGAATGCTGCGCTCGACGACGTCCTGATCCGCCTGCTGGCCGCCGACCGCAGCGACGACGTGCGGCGCGGACTGGCCCACAACCCCCGCGTGCCACTCGACGTACTGTCCGACTTGGCCGCCACCACCAAGATCCGCCCATCTCTGCTGCCGCGGATCGCCTCCGCTTCTCCGTCCGAGACCGAGAGACTGTCCAGGTCATCGAATCCGGTGGTACGCATGCTCCTGGCCGAACGACGCGATCTGCCGGCCACGATCCGCGACATGCTGGCCGACGACCCGGACGCGAAGGTGGTCAAGTCCATCGCGCGCCACCCCGGCCTCTCGGAGACTCAGCTGCGGTCCATGGTCGAACGCCACGGAGCCCGGGTCGCCGCCAAGGTAGCGGCCAACCCCGAGACCCCGCCAGCCCTGCTGGAGGACCTGACCAGACACATATCGCCTGTTCAGAGGGCGCTGCGCGAGATCGCCCGGCACCCCCACGCGACCGGCCCGGCGCTGCTCGTCTGCTTGGCGGACAGGCAGGCACGGCGGATGGCCGCCGGGCATCCGGCCCTGCCGCCAGAGGTCATCGCCGAACTGCTTGCCGACCACGACTGGCAAGTGGTGGAAGCCGCTGCCGCCAACCCGTCTCTGCCAACCGCCGTAATGGCGCAGCTGGTACCTGACCCCGACGGGGCATAGATCCGGCGCAGCGCCGGCGCCCACCGAGCCGGTCACCCCACGGCACCAGCGGGGCAAAGCCGGAGGGACCCGGCGGTCTCCGCATGGGCCGGTCTCTCGGACCCCGGGTTACGAAGCAGACCTGCGTGCGCCCCGATCCGCCGTCGTTGAAGGCGGGTTCGGAGAAGCCGGCCAAGCCGCTCGGCTGACCTTGATCAACAGCATTCGCGAGAATGTGTGAGACGGCACCTCCGAAAACAATCAAGAGGGGCCCCGAAGGACCCCTCTGAATTGCGACTGTCTCCAGTCGGGACGACAGGATTTGAACCTGCGACCCCTTGACCCCCAGTCAAGTGCGCTACCAAGCTGCGCCACGTCCCGATGCGATTCCGCCCGTTTTTCCCGGGTGGCCGCGCAGGAGAAACACTACCTCACTCCGAGGACCGCATCGACGTCCGTACCTGCTGGGCGCGGGTCGCCAGTCCCTCCGCGCCGCAGGCCACCGCGAGCTTCTGGGCGCGGGCGACCTCCCGCTGGGAGCGGATGGCGACGCCGTACTCGAAACGCGCCATGGCGTGCTCGTACGCCGAGGAGGACGCCTCGAGGTGGCGCACCGACTCGGCCAGCAGCGCGGTGGCCTCCTCCGGTGGCGCGAAGAGGGCCACGCAGCGCAGGGCCTCGCCCATCGCCGTGTCCGTGCCGAAACGCTCCGCGTGCACGCGGGCACTGGTCGCCAGCTGGGCCGCGCGGACCGGGTCGGTGTCGGCGAGCGCGCGGGCCAGGTCACCGGCCCAGGGCGCCCAGACACCGTTGTACCGGCCCCGGGGTTCCAGTGCCGCTCCCGCCGCCTCCAGCTCGGCCACGGCCTCCTTGGTCCGGCCCTCGGCGAGCAGCAGGCGCCCCCGCACGCAGGGGGCGTCCGGCAGGACCATGGCGCTGGGATAGGGCGGGCCGAAGTCGTAGCGGTCCGCCACCAGCCGCGCCTCCGCCGTCCGGCCGCGGGCGACCAGGGTGTCGACGAGCAGGCAGGCCGCGTCCCAGTGGACGGGCAGCCCGCTGCCCGCGCGGTCGGCGAGCCGCAGCCCCTCGCGCAGGAAGCCCTCCGCCTCCGCGAGCCGTCCGCGGCGGCGGTGCACGAGGCCGAGGAGGGTGTGGGCGAAGGCGAGATGGGCGCCGCTCCAGCCGGAGATCTCGAAGGCGCGCACCGCCTCGCCGAAGAGTTCCTCGGCCCGGTCGAGCTGGTCGGTGAAGGCGTAGGTGATGCCGGCCATCGCGGGGAGTTCGAAGCCCCATTCCGAGTCGGTCCAGCCGAGCCCGCGGGCGGGGCGGCCGTCGACCAGCGCGCGTTCGCAGAAGTCGACGACGACCTGGGCGTTCTCGCCGCGGAGCATGGCGTCGAAGGCCCGCAGGGTGAGCAGGGCCCGTTCCGCGTTGTCGCGCCCCTTGAGGTGGTCGGCGTTGCGGGCGAGCCGGGCCGAGCGGGCGGGGCCGTCGTCCTCGGTGGCCTGCATGCCCTCCCAGAGGAAGTGCGCGGCCTGCAGGCGCATCAAGCCGGGACCGGGAGCGGTGCGGGAGGCCTCGGCGGCCAGCGAGAGAGCCGCTTCCTTGAGCTGGTTGTTGTGGGAGAGCGCCGACGCCAGCCGGAAGGTCGCGTCGATCCGGAGTGCCCCGTCGAGTCCCGGCGTGTCAAGTGCGGCACGCAGGTACTGGACCGTGGTGGCGGGCGAGGACAGCAGTGTGGCGCAGCCCAGTTCGTAGAGCAGCGCCGCCCGGTCGTGGGGGCGCGGGGGTTCCTCCAGCGCGCGCTCGAGGCAGCGCCGGGCGGCTTCCGGGGCGCCCACCGCGAGGTGCTGGCGGGCCGCGTCACGGAGCTGGGCGACGAGTTCCTGGTCGTCGTCCGGGTGGACTTCGAGCAGATGGCGGGAGGCCGCCGCGGCGCCGAGTCCGGCCTGGGTGATCGCCCAGGCGGCGCGTCCGTGCATGGCGGTGCGCGTCGCGGGCGGGATGGAGCGGTACACGGCGCTGGCGATGAGCGGGTGGACGAATTCCAGCGGGTCGAATCCGCTGACGATACGGGCGTCGCGCAGCCGGGCCGTGCAGTCGGCGGCCTCCGCAGAGCTCATTCCCGCCAGGGTGGCGGCGAGCTCCTGGGAGATCTCGGTGCCGAGCACGGCCGCCGCCCAGGCGAAGCGGTTGGCGTTGGTGCCCAGACGCTCGAGCCGGGCGACGAGGCCGCTGCCGCGTGCGGACGCGCCGAGTTCGCGCAGCATCCCGGCGGACTCCTCGACCGGCGGGAGCTCGGTGTCCTGTGCCTTGGCGACGAGTTCGACCGCCTCGTAGGGGTTGCCCCCGGTGACGGCCCAGACCTCGCGGCAGAAGGGGTCGTCGGCGTGGTCGCCCAGTCCGGCCCGCACCAGTTCGGCCGTGGCGTCGGGAGTGAGGGCGCGCAGGGCGACCCTGATCAGCGCGGGGTGGCCCTGGGTGCCCCCGTTCTCCGGGGTCCGGCCGATGGCCCAGTCGGCGTTGCGGTCCTCGAGTTCCTGGGGCCGGTGGGCCTGGATGACCAGCACGGGCAGTTCGGAGAGCCGGGCGGTGAAGCCGGCCAGCCAGGCGAGGGATTCGCCGTCCGCCCAGTGCGCGTCATCCACTATGAGGAGCAGCGGCCGGTGGCTGAGGCGCGACGCGAGCCGGGACACCACGAAGTCGAGGCCGTCCCTGACGCCCTGCGGGTCGGGCTGGGGGCCGCTCGGCTCGGCCAGGCCGAGTGCCGGCGCGGTGATCTCGAACCAGTCGCCGAAGAGGGCGCGGGTCTCGTCGGCGGGAAACCGGTCCAGGGCGGGCTGCAGGAGCTGGCGTACGACGTGGAACGGCACGGATGTCACCGTCTCGCCGCCGCGCGCCGACCAGATGGTGCAGCGGTCGGCGGCCATCCTCTGGATCTCGGTGAGCAGCGCGGTCTTGCCGATGCCGGCCTCACCGCTGAACACCAGTAGCCCGCCTGCCGCTTGACCCCCGCAGAGGGCGTCCACCGCCTGTGCGGCTGCGGCGAGTTCCGGTTCGCGCTCGTACAACGGCCGGGACGGCTTCATGCCTCCCCTTCCCAGGGTGATTGCGGAGGCCTCCGAGCCTAGTCGCGCGCGGGTGTCCACGGACAGGGTTCAGCCGGTTCTCCGCAGGTACGGGGCACAATCGGACGGTGGAAGAATCGCGCAGGGACCGTGACGAGGAAGGACGGGCGCGCAACGCGCGCCCCCGGGACGGGCTGGGGCGCCCCCTCCCGTACGGCACCGAGGGCGTGGAGCGGCAGCCGGAGGGTGTGCTCCGCTCCCCCGGCGGGACCGTGCGTGAGGCGCAGCGACTGCTGGACGCGGGGATGCCCTTCCATGCCCACGAGGTCTTCGAGGACGCGTGGAAGTCGGGGCCCGACGCGGAGCGCGAGCTGTGGCGGGGCCTGGCCCAGATGGCGGTGGGTCTCACGCACTCCGCTCGGGGCAACGCGGCCGGCGGGGCACGGCTGTTGAGGCGGGGGGCGGGAGCCGTCGAGGCGTTCCGGGGGGTCGATCCGCACGGGATCGGGGTGGACGGGCTGATCCGCTGGGCCCTGGACCTGGCGGGCCGGGTGGACCCCGGGGCGGACGGCTCGGGCGTCCCGGAGAACAGCGGCGTGCCCGTCGTGGACGCGGCCGCGGAAGCTCCTTGGCTGCTGCGGGGAGACCGGCCCGGGAAGTGAGCATCCGAGTGCGATAGGTTTTGGGCTTTCCTGACGGCGTGTTGATCACGCCTGTCACTCTCAAGTTCCATTCCTCGACCACTCGCTCAGGAGACGGACGCCCCGATGACCGACATCATCAACGGCCTCGGCCGTGCCACCGCATACGGGGCCCTCGGCGTCGTACTGCTCGTTCTCGGAATCCTTCTGATCGACGCCCTCACCCCGGGCAGGCTCGGCCGCCAGATATGGGAGGAGCGCAACCGCAACGCCTCGGTGCTCCTGAGCTCGGCGCTCCTGGGGATCGGCGGCATCGTGTTCACGTCGATCTGGACGACGTACGAGGACTTCGGCAAGGGGCTCGTCTCGACCGCCGCCTTCGGGCTGCTCGGGCTGGTCATGATGGCCGTCGCCTTCCTCGTCGTGGACCTCGTGACGCCCGGGAAACTGGGTGCCACGCTGGTGGAGCGGGAGCCGCACCCGGCGGTGTGGGTCACCGCGGCCTGCAACCTGGCGGTGTCCGCCATCGTGTCGGCGTCGATCGCCTGAACACGCCCGGCGATCCGGCCGTCCGGCGAACATCCACGTGCGCAGCCATTACGATCCGGCCTCATGAGCACTTCTGACCAGGAACAGGACCAGGCCGCCCCGGAACAGGACGAGGGCCCGGAGCAGGACGAGGCCCCGGACGCCACGGCCGCGGTGATAGCCGAGCCCGCCGAGCGGGAGCGCAGACTCACGCCGCGTCAGGCACGGCGGCTGCGGATCGTCCTTTCCTCGGCGGGCATGGCGGTGATGGCGGTCGTCTTGGCGCTGCGCATCGCCAGCCGTTCCTCCGTCCTGGTCGTCGGGGTGTACGGCCTCGCCCTCATCCTCTGCGGTGTGGTCATCGAGCTCAGCAGGAACGGCCGGACGCGCCTCGGCAGCTGGCTGCTCGCGATCGGCCTGGTGGCGGCGGTCGGCGCGGACTGGCTGCTCATTCCCTGACGGCCGGGCGGCCGGGGGCCCCGCTCGGAGTCCCCCTCCCACGGGGCTGCCTTCGGCCGGAGTCCCCCTCCCGGACCGCCCGCGTCCTCACCGCGCCGAGATCCGCACCGCCGGTCCGTGCGGATCGACCCGGTCGAGCCAGCTCGCCGCCAGGTGCAGGGAGCGGCCGGGCCCGGTCACCGACAGCGTCCGCTGCCGGTGGAGTTCGTGTCCGTCCTGCGCCACGACGAGCACGGGCCGGACCAACGGTCGGGCGGCTCGGATCAGGAACCGGTCCTCCGGCGGGCGTGTCCCGCCCGGCCCTGCCGTGTTCGGCGCGATCCACCGCAGCGGTGCGTCCACGACGAGCGACGGCCCCCGTCCGGCGGGTTCCCCCGTGCCGAGCAGGCAGTGGAGCACGGGCACGGCGACGGCCCGGCCCTCCCGGGCGGCGAACCCGGCGCGCTCGACGGCGTGGAGCAGGTTGCCGGCCGCGAAGACACCCGGCCGCGAGGTGCGGAACGCGGCGTCGTACGCGGGCCCGCGAGTGCCGGGGTCCAGGGCCAGGCCGCCCCGCCGGGCCAGTTCGTGGTCGGGGACGAAGTCGCCGGTGAGGACCACGGTGTCGCAGCTCAGGGTGGTGGTGCGGCCGTCCTCGTGGCGCAGTTCCACCCCGGACAGCCGGGCCCTGCCCCGCAGACCGGTGACGGTCGTGCCGGTGAGCAGCGGGACACGCCCGCGGGGGCGGAGCCGTGACTCCCGCTGGCCGGTGACGACGGCGACGACCTGGACGCCGGCGGCACGCAGCGTGCCGGCCGCCGCGTGTGCGACGGGTTCGTCGCCGACGACGACGGCGCGGCTGCCGATGCGCTGCCCGTGGAGGTGGACGGCCTGCTGGAGTTCGCCGGTGGTGTAGACGCCGGCCGGCCGGGTGCCGGGGATCAGCCGGGCGCTGCGCGGGCGTTCGCGGGCGCCGGTGGCGAGCACGACGGCCCGTGCGGTGATCCGCTCCAGGCCGGCGGGTCCGGTGGTCTCGACGGTGCGGGAGCCGGCCCACCCGGTGACGGTGACGCCTGTGCGCAGTGCGGCACCCGCCGACACGGCCTCCATGACGCACTGCCGTGCGTAGGCGGGCCCGTCCGTTCCCCCACCGCCGCCGTCGGATCGGCCGGCCAGGGCCCTGGCGCGGGCGAGGAGGCCGGTGTGTACGCCGAATCCGCCGTGGTGGCAGTGGCGGGGGATGCCCCCCGCCTGCTGCTCGCGTTCCAGGATCTCCACCCGCTCCACCCCCGCCGCGGCGAGTTCGGCGCCTGCCGCGAGACCGGCGGGGCCGGCGCCGACGATCAGTACGTCGACGTCGCGTGCGGTCCGCCCGTTCCCTTCGCTTCCGGTCACCCTCGCGCCTCCTCGTCGTCGCCGGTCCCGGCTGTGCCCTCCTCGAACAGGGCCCGCACGGCGGCGCCGCAGTAGAAGCCCTGGCACCGGCCGCCGCGGGCCCGGGTGCGCCGCCGCAGGCCGTCCAGGGAGCGCGGCGGGATCGTCGACACGAGTGCGTCCCGGATCTCCCCGAGGGTGACCTGTTCGCAGTGGCAGACGAGGCTGCCGTACGCCGGGTCCTCGGCGATCAGGGCGGCGCTCCGGTAGGGCCGCGGGGAGGCTTCGCCGAGGGCGGGCATCGTCAGCGGCGGCAGGTCGTGGGGGCCGGTGAGTTCCAGCCCGGTGGCCCCGAGCAGTTCCACGACGTGACGGGCGATCGCCATGGACGCGGTGAGGCCAGTGGAGCGGATTCCGCCCACGGCGACGTAGCGCAGCGCGGGATACTCCTGGATGCGGTAGTCCTCCTGGCCGGTGGCGGCGCGCAGGCCGGCGTACACGGCCGTGACCTCCTCCTCGACGAGGCCGGGCACGATGCGGCTCCCCTTCTCGCGCAGCAGGCGCAGGCCTTCGGCGGTGGACGCGGTGTCCGTCCTGTCGTCCAGTTCCTCGGCGGTCGGGCCGAGGAGGACGTTGCCGAACACGGTGGGTGCGACGAGGACGCCCTTACCGCCGGGCCCGGGGACCGGCAGGAGGATGTGGCCGACGAGGTCCCGGGCGAGCTTGTCGTAGACGATGAGCTGCCCTCGTCGCGGGGTGACGGTGAAGACGTCGTTGCCGAGCATCCGGTCGATCTCGTCGGCGTACAGCCCGGCCGCGTTGACCACGTAGCGGGTGCGCAGGGGGCCGCGCGAGGTGGTGAGGACGTGGCCGTCCGTGCCCTGGGCCACCGCTCTCACCCGGCAGTTCAGATGGAGGTGGACGCCCGCCCGGACGGCCTGGGTCGCGAAGGCGAGCGGCGTGCTCCAGGGGCAGATGATGCTCTCGTCCGGGACGTCGAGCGCGCCGAGCGCCCCGGGGCCCAGCAGGGGTTCGCGGGCCCGCAGCTCGTCGCCGCCGATCAGGCGGGCGGCGCGGTATCCGTTGCGCACGGCCTTGTCGAGCAGCCCGGGCAGCGCGGCGAGCTGCTCCTCGTCCCAGGCAATGAGGAGGGCGCCGACCCGCTCCAGCGGAATTCCGGTCTGTGCCGCGTAGACGGCTAGCAGGTCGTACCCCTCGCGCACGAGGCGCGCTTCGAGCGATCCCGGGACGGCGTCGAAACCGGTGTGCAGGATCGCGGTGTTGGCCTTCGACGTGCCGCTGCCGACGTCGTCGGCCGCGTCGACGAGAGCGGTCCGCAGGGGATGCCGGGCCAGTTCACGGGCGATGGCAGCCCCGACCACGCCCGCGCCGACGACCGTGACGTCGTAGCCGCCGTCCGCGTCCTGTGCGGGCAGCGGCCCTGCCGTGGTGAGGGTGTGCGTCATGCGCGCTCCAGCAGGGAGTCCACCGCGGCCCGGAAGCGCGCGAGGCGCTCGGCGGCCTCGTCGGGACCGATCCCGGGTTCGTACACGGCCGAGGGTTCCGACCGGGGCGTCGCCAGCCGCGGCGAGAGCCGCGGGTCGAGTCCGAGCCTGGCCACGACGCCCGCGCCGAGTGCGGTCGCGTCCGGCAACGCCGATACCTCGACGGGCCGTTGGAGGAGGTCGGCCTGGGTCTGCATGAGCAGCGAGGAGCGGGTCAGGCCGCCGTCGACGCGCAGTGCCGTCAGTGGCGAGCCGAGGTCGGTCTCGACGGCGTCGGCCAGGGCGACGACCTGCGCGGCGATGCCCTCGCACAGGGCGCGGACGAGGTGGCCCGCGGTGGTGTCCAGGCCGAGTCCCGTCACGGAGCCCCGCACGTCACCGCGCCACCAGGGAGCCGCGAGACCGGCGAGCGCCGGCACGAAGGTGACTCCCCCGGTGCCCGGGACGGAGGCGCCCACGGGGTCCAGGTCGGCGGCCCCGGAGATCACCCCGAGATCGGTGAGCCAGCGCACGGCGGAGGCGGCCGTGTAGACCTGCCCGTCGAGGCAGTAGTCCGTCCTTCCGCCGAGCCGCCACGCGACGCAGCTGACCAGCCCCGCGGAGCCGGCGCTCGGCCGCCCACCGGTCTGGGCGAGCAGGAACGCCCCCGTGCCGTAGGTGCATTTGGCGTTTCCCGGCTCCAGGGCGTTCTGCGCGAGCAGCGCTGCCTGCTGGTCGACCAGGAGGCCCGTCAGGGGGATCTCGCCGCCGAACGCGGTGGTGGTGCCCACCGGGCCGGCGCAGTCCACGACGGCGGGCAGCCGTTCGCCGGACAGGCCGAAGACCTCCAGGGCCGCGGGCGACCACGCGACATCGTGGAGGCCGAGGAGCTGGGTGCGCCCGGCCGTGGCGGCGTCGGTGACGAACGCACCGGTCAGCTCGTGGACGAGCCAGGAGTCGCTGGTGGTCACGACTCCCTCCCGGGTCCACTCCCGGCGTATCCAGGCCATCTTGGGCGCGGCGAAGTACGGGTCGAGGGGCAGCCCGGTGATCTGCTTCAACTCCTCCGCATGCGAGGCGAGTTCCGCGCAGAGCCCTGCGGACCGCCGGTCCTGCCAGACGACCGCGGGCGCGAGCGGGCGCCCCGTCGCGGGGTCCCAGGCCAGCACGGTCTCGCCCTGGTTCGCGAGACCGACCGCCGCCACCGGCTCGCCCGCCCGCGCCATCGCCTCCCGTCCCGCGTCCAGCACCGAGCCGAGCAGCTGGGCGGGATCGGCCTCCACCAGGCCCGATGCGCCGTAGCGGGGGCGTACGGGCGCGGAACCCGAACCGATCACGCCCCGCTCGGGGCAGATCACCAGCGCCTTCGTGCCGGACGTTCCCTGGTCGATGGCGAGTACCGGTCGGGTCAATCGACGCTCCAGCCGTGCGGGCCGCCCCGTCCCGGGCGGAATCGTGATCATCCGGTGCCCCGCCCACAGTCGTGCAGACCGGGGTCGACGTCAAGCCGGGCGAGGACCTCTCGCACGGCACCGTCGCGGAAGTTCAATGTCCTGTCCACGGACCGTACTTGAGTAAGATCCGCAAAGTCCTCCGCCGGTGGTCGCGCGGCGCTCTAAACTCACCGCCGTGCGGTCGACCGGACGATGACCGAGCACGGTCGACCACCGACAGGACCCGACCCCCCACGTCCTAGAGGATTCATGACCAGCAGATCCGGCGCCGTGCCGCCATGCCCGGCACACCGCCCCGTCCCCACCGCGCGTCCAGGGGCGGGGCCCGTACATGGCATCCACTGAATTCCGCCCCGTATACCATCCCGCCGGCCCCGATCACGCGTTACGCGTGGCGTCCCAGGATCTGCGCACGGGCCGGTGGCTCTCCATGCGCGACCTGCTGGAGAGCACCCCGGACTGGACCCTGTGGACCCAGCGCACCCAGGTCCTGGCCGCCGTGGCCGCGGGCTCGGACACGGTGCACGCCTGGCTGGCCGAGGAGCCACGGAGCTCGGCGGCGCGGGTGATGCACGCCCGGGTGACTGTGGAGCGGGCGGTCCGGGCGCACCGGGAGCGGCGCCCTGGTGCCCAGCAGTTGTGGCACGAGGCGTGGGAGGGGTGCCGGGCCGCCGCGCAGGCCTCGCCCGAGGACCCCGTGCCCTGGGTCTGCCTGCTGGCGCTGTCGCAGCTCGACGAGGGGCAGCGCCTGGAGGAGCACCGGATGCTTCCGCCGGGTCCCATGCTGTTCCCCGGGCCGTGGGGACTGCTGGCGGAGGCCGACAAGCGCGATCCGTTCAACCGCGAGGCCTATCACCGGATGCTGCAGTTCGTGTACGCCCGCCAGTCGGGCGGCACACTGTCGGAGGCCGTCAACTTCGTGCAGTGGGCGTCCTCTTCGGCCCCTGAGGGCTCGCCGCTCCATGCGCTGCCGCTGTACGTCCGGGTGGAGCGCTACCGGCGCGAGAACGGCAACGAGAAGGCGCTGGACCTGCACTGGGTCACCGAGGACGGGGAACGCGACGCCCGGCGCGCGCTGGCCGTCTGGTTCGCGCGGGCCGAACCGGCTGCCCGATCGCTCCTCGACCTCAACCATCTGGCCCACGCGCTGTGGGGCTCGCTCCGCTTCGCGGACGCAGCACCGGTTTTCCACGCCATGGGCCCGTACTACACGTCCGCCCCCTGGGCCCACCGCACCCGCACACCGCAGGGCCCGGCGGGCGCCGAGGACGTGTTCCTGCGGGCCCGGAGCCGCTGTCTCGCCGCCGAGCACGAACCCGGGAGGGACCCGCACGGCTGACCGGCCGGCGCCCTCCCCCCAAGTCCCCCCACACACCCGTCCCCCACCGGAGGTCATCTCCATGTCCATATCCGCCTCGACACCGTCGAGCACGGCCCCGGCGCCCCAGAAGGACGAGGAGGCGCGGCTGCGCGAACTCGGCTACCAGCCGGTGCTGGCGCGCCGCATGGGCGGCTTCGGGAACTTCGCGATCAGCTTCTCGGTCATCTCGATCCTTTCCGGCTGCATGACTCTGTACGGCTTCGGCATGTCGGCGGGCGGCCCGTCCGTGATGCTCTGGGGCTGGGCCGGGGTCGGTCTGTTCGTGCTGTGCGTGGGCATGGCTCTCGCCGAGGTCACCAGCGCCTACCCGACGTCCGGCGCCCTGTACTACATGGCCGACCGGCTGGGCGGCCGCAAATGGGGCTGGTACACCGGGTGGCTCAATCTGCTGGGCCTGCTGGGAGCCATCGCCGGAATCGACTACGGGGCGGCCCTGTTCACGGGTGCGCTGCTGAACCTGCAGTGGGGTTTCGACCCCACCCCCGGGTCGACGATGGTGATCTTCCTGTGCATCCTGCTGCTGCACGCCGTGCTGAACCTGTTCGGTGTGCGCCTGGTCAGCGTGCTGAACTCGATCAGCGTGTGGTGGCACCTGGGCGGTGTCGCCGTGATCGTGGGCGTGCTGGCGGTCGTGCCCTCGCACCACCAGTCCCCCTCGTTCGTCTTCACCGAGTTCGTGAACGGTACCGGCTGGGAGAACCCGGTCTACGTCGCGGCGATCGGCCTGCTCCTGGCCCAGTACACCTTCTGCGGCTACGACGCCTCGGCCCACCTCTCCGAGGAGACCTCGAACGCGTCGGTGACCGCGGCGAAGGGGATCGTCCGGGCCATCTGGGTGTCATGGGTCGCCGGGTTCGTCCTGCTGGCCGGACTGACCTTCGCCATCCAGGACTACGCGGGCACGCAGAACACCTCCACGGGGGTGCCGCCCGCCCAGATCCTGATCGACGCCCTCGGTACGGCGGGCGCCACCGCGATGCTGCTGATCGTGATCGCGGCGCAGCTGTTCTGCGGCAACGCGGAGGTCGCCGCGGCGAGCAGGATGGTCTTCGCCTTCAGCCGTGACAACGCGCTGCCGGGATCCGCACTGTGGCGCCGGGTGAGCGCGCGGACACAGACGCCGGTCCCCGCCGTGTGGCTGTCCGTCGCCGTCGCCGCGCTGCTCGCGGTGCCGTCGCTGTACTCCGCGACGGCGTACGGGGCCGTCACGGCGATCAACGTCATCGGGATCACTCCGGCGTACGCCATCCCGATCTATCTGAAGCTCCGCGCCGGGGACCGATTCGAGCGCGGTCCCTGGCATCTCGGCCGCTGGTCGAAGCCGATCGGCTGGATCGCCGTGGCGTGGGTGGCGGTCGTGACCGTGCTGTTCCTGCTGCCGCAGTCCTCGCCGGTGACCATCGACTCGATGAACTACGCGTCCATCGCCCTAGTCGCCGTCCTGGTGCTGGCCACGGTCTGGTGGTTCGTCGCGCGGCGTACGTACAGCACGCCGGTCGCCTACGGGAACGCCCGTGAGCAGGCGGAGATCGCCGAGGGCATCGTCTGACCTCGCCCCTGGGCGGCCTTCAGACGAGCAGCAGCTGAAGGCCGCCCAGGACGGTGGCCCCGATCACGATCCGGTCGAACAGCTTCTGGTTGATCCGGCCGACGCAGGCGCGGCCCAGGTACGCGCCCGGGAGGACGAACAGCACAAGGACGGCGTCGAGCAGGAGCGACTGCGCGTCGATGAGGCCGAGTCCGACGCTGAAGGGCACCTTGGACGTGTTGACGATCAGGAAGAACCACGCCGACGTCCCGAGGAAGCCCAGCTTCCGGAAGCCGGCGGACAGCAGATAGAGGGACATCACGGGGCCGCCCGCGTTGGCGACCATGGTGGTGAACCCCCCGAGCACTCCGTACGAGCGGGCTTTGAGGCGCCCTCCGCGCGTGGGGCCGGACGTGTCCTCCTCCGTGGCCTCGTCGGGGCGCGCCCGCCGTCGCCACACGGTGACCCCGGCCATGAGGAGCAGGATCGCGCCGATCGAGGTGCGTACGGCGGCGTCGTCGGCCCACATCATGAAGACGGTGCCCGCAAGCACGCCCACGGCGACGGCGGGGAAGAGCCGCAGCAGGGTCGGCCAGTGCGCGTGGCGGCGGTAGACCAGCACGGCGAGCATGTCGCCCGCGATCAGGATCGGGAGCAGCACGCCGGTCGATCCGCGTGCCGGGAGTACGGCGGCGAAGACGGCGAGGCTGATCGTGTTGGCACCGCTCACGGAGGTCTTGGAGAAGCCGACGAGCGTGGATGCCGCCGCGAGCGCGGCCAGTTGCCAGAGTGTGATGGTGTCCATTGCGGGTCAGATGGTAGACACATATTCCTTTGGGCGGATCATCGTCCCGTCTTCCGATCGCACCGCGACCCGCCCCGCTCGCTATGCTGCGACCGCTCACGAAACGTTCAAACGAACACGGCACAGCGGTAGGCAAGGGGGCCAGCATGCGGGAGCCGGTCGAGCTGAGGCGCAAACGCATACTCGCGGTGGTGCACGCGCGGGGCGCGGTGAAGGTGAGTTCGCTCGCCACCGAGCTCGACGTCTCGGCGGTCACGCTGCGGCGGGACGTCGAGGAACTCGCCGTGGCGGGGATGCTGAGGCGCGGGCACGGGGTGGTCCGCCCGATGGAGGACGCCGGCCCGACGGAGCCGGAGCCCACAGCACGGGGCGGGCGGCCCGGCGGGGACGGCGGCGCCGTGGCCCTCGTCGTCCCGGAGCGGCATTCGTATCTGTACGAAACCCTGCACGGCGCCAGGACCGCTCTGGAGGAGGCCGGGGTCCGCATCACCCTGCGCATCGCCCCGCAGGCCGCCGGAGCCGAACGGCCCCAGGTGGAGCGGGCGCTGGCCGCCGGTGTGCGCGGACTGCTCATCGCTCCGCGGTGGCGCAGCGCGGCCGTCGAGGAGGCGGACTACGGCTGGCTCTCCGGGATCGGGGTGCCGACCGTCCTGATGGAGCGGCGCGCCCGTCCCGGCAGCGCGCTCCACGCCCTGGACTCGGTCTGCTCCGACCACTGGTACGGAATCCATCTGGCGGTCGACCACCTGGTCTCGCTCGGTCACCGGCGCCTGGTGCTCGCCGCCAGGAACGACAGCCCCACCGCGCGCGCGATCCGGGCGGCCTTCGCCGACATCGCGGCGGCCCGTCCCGAGGTGGAGGACTGGTCGGTCGTGCTCAGTTCACCGACGGCGGGCCCGGGCGACGGCCCCCAGGAGGCCGCACCGGACCTCGCGGCGCTGATGCGCGAGCGCGGGGTCACGGGGGCCGTTCTGCACGGCGACGAGGACGCTCTGATGCTGGTCCAGCGGCTGGCGGAGAGCGGGATACGGGTCCCGCGGGACTGCTCCGTGGTGGCGTACGACGACGTGGTCGCCGCCCTGGGCACCACTTCACTGAGCGCCGTCGCCCCGCCCAGGGCCGACATCGGGCGGGCTGCCGCGGAGTTGCTGCTGCACCGGCTGGGGCATCCGGCCGGCACCACCGGTCCGGTGCGCAGGATCGAGCTGCTGCCCCGTCTCGAAGTGCGGGGATCGACCTTGAGGCTGAGCACTCCGGAGAGCTGATCGTTTGAACACTTAAATCTTCTTTTGATCGATCTATTGACCGCTATCGATCAGCCGATCAGTATTCCCCGTGTCTCGAACCAGAGCCGCGGGAGGCGCACATGTCCGGTCGACAGAGCCGTCGATCCGTGCTCGCCACGATCGCCGCACTGCCTCTCGCGGGCGCGCTCAGCGCCTGCGGGAGCGGTGGCGGGGACACACGATCGGGCGGTACGAGCAGTACCGGCAGAACCGTGAGCCGCAGGACCGGCGGGAGGACGCGGATCACCTTCTGGTCCGCGCTGCGGGGCAGCCAGGAGGTCGTGGACGCGTTCAACCGCGGGCACCGCACCGTCCACGTCGACTTCCAGCAGATCCCCTCGGGGGCGCAGGGCGGCTACGCCAAGCTCAGCAACGCCGCCCGGGCCGGCAACGCCCCGGACGTCGCCACCATCGAGTACCCCCAGGTGCCCGGCTTCGCCATCGACGGGGTGTGCCGTGACGTCACCGGCCTGGTCAGCGACGCGCTCCGCGCGAAACTCCTGCCGCAGGCGCTGGAACTGACGACCTTCGAGAAGCGCGTGTTCAGCGTCCCGCTCGACATAGAGCCGATGGTGCTGCACTACCGCACCGACCTCTTCGAGCGGTACGGGCTCACCGCGCCGGCGACCTGGGAGGACTTCGAGGACGCGGCGAGGACCGTACGCCGCAGGAGCGCCGAGCGCCGGATGGCCCTCTTCCCGACGGACGGCGACACCCATCTCGCCGCGTTCGCGTGGCAGGCCGGCGCGCAGTGGTTCGACACGGCGGGCGGCGCCTGGAACGTCTCACTGGCCGACGCGCCGACCCGCCGGGTCTCCGCGTTCTGGCAACGGCTCACCGACCAGGACCTGGTCTTCATGAACGCGGTGGAGAGCCGGCACAGCGACGTCCAGATCGGCAACGGCCTGGTCCTCAGCAGGCTCAGCGGCGCATGGGACGCGGGCGCCCAGATGAAGGCCCGCCCCGGCCAGAAGGGCCGGTGGGCGCTCGCCCCGATCCCCCAGTGGGACCCGGGCGACCCCGGAGTCGGAACCCACGGCGGATCGACGTTCGCCGTGACCAAGGACAGCGCCCACCCCGAGGCCGCGATGGAGTTCATCGAATGGCAGGTCTCACACCCGGACGCGCTGCGCGCCCGGCTCTCCAGCGGGGCCAGCAGCCAGTACCCGGCCGCACCGGGGCTCGTCGAGGTGGGGCGGCAGGCCTTCGACCGCGCCTACTACGGCGGCCAGGACATCTACAGCCTCTTCGAGCAGGAGGCGCACAAGATCCGGCCGGGCTGGATCTGGGGGCCCCGGATGACGGCGACCGGCAAGCTCATGAAGGACGGACTGGCCCGGGCGAGCGGAGGCCAGGGCTCCATCATCGGAGCGGTCCGGGCGGCGCAGGAGGGCACCATGCCCGACCTGAAGGCACTCGGCCTCTCGACCACCCGCCGCTCCAGCTGACCGGCGGCCGGCATCCCGTAACCATCAGCAGAGAGGCAGGTGACACCCATGACCAGCGCCACCCCCGTGTCCGTCCCGGCGGATGCGCCGGACGCTCCCGCCCGCCCGTCGCCACGGAGTCCGGCCGCGGCAGCGCCCGCGGCCGGCCGCAGGTCCGCACGGCGGCGTGAACTCGGCGCCTGCGGCGTCCTGATGACGCCGTTCTTCGCCCTCCTGGTGACCGTCTTCCTGATCCCGGTCGCCACCGCCGTGTACCTGAGCTTCTTCAGCGACGACCAGCCGGGCCTCGGCTTCGGCCCGGAGCGCACGGTCTTCGCCGGACTGCGCAACTACACCGCCGTCCTGGCCGACCCGACCTTCCTCGGCGGGCTCGGCGTCGTCGCCCTGTACTGCCTGGTCTACATCCCCCTGATGGTGACCGGCGCGCTCGCCCTCGCACTGCTGCTGGACTCCGGCGTGGTCCGCCTCCGGGCCACCGTCCAGCTCTCGCTCTTCCTGCCGCACGCCGTGCCGGGCATCATCGCCGCCCTGATCTGGCTGTACCTCTACACCCCCGGCATCAGCCCGGTGATCGACCTGCTCGCCGGGGCCGACATCACCGTCGACTTCCTCGGGGTGCACACGGTGCTCCCGTCCATCGTGAACATCGCCCTGTGGAGCAACCTGGGCTACAACATGGTCGTCTTCTACGCAGCCCTGCAGGCCGTGCCCCGCGAGGTGATCGAGGCGGCGGTCGTCGACGGAGCGGGCCCGGTCCGTACCGCGCTGCGGGTCAAGGCCCCGCTGGTGCGGTCGTCGATCGTGATGGTCGCCATGTTCACCCTGATCTTCGCGCTCCAGCTCTTCACCGAGCCGATGCTGCTGAGCCAGTCCACCCCGATGATCAACTCCCGCTTCTCACCCAGCATGTACATCTACGACGCCGCCTTCACCCGCAACAACTACGGTCTCGCGGCGGCCGCCTCGGTGATCCTGCTGCTGTTCACGATCGCCCTCTCCTACGGCGTCACCCGCTGGACGAACCGCTCCGACGCAGCCGAGGAGGGCGCCCGATGAGCGCGCCGACCGCATCCCGTACCGTCCTGCCGCTGCGTCCCAGGCTGCTCGGGCGCTCCGTCGTCAACCTCGTGGTGTTCGTGTCCGTGCTCTACACCCTGCTCCCCGTCCTGTGGCTGGTGCTCGCCTCCGCCAAGGACCGGGACGCGCTGTTCAGCAGCAACATCCTGTCGCTGGGCGACTTCTCCTTCGTACGGAACATGAAGGACCTGTTCGCCATCGACGGCGGGCTGTACGGGCGCTGGTACGGCAACAGCCTGCTGTACGCGGTGGTGGGGGCCGCGCTCGGCGCGCTGATCAGCGTCGCGTGCGGCTACGCGTTCGACAAGTACCGGTTCGCCCACAAGGAGAAGCTGTTCGGAATGGTCCTGGCGGCCGTGATGGTGCCGCAGACGGTGCTCGCCCTGCCGCTCTACCTGATGGCGTCCGGCGCCGGGCTGGTGAACACCTTCTGGGCGGTCTTCATCCCCGTCCTGTTCAACCCCTTCGGGGTCTACCTCGGCCGGATCTTCAGCCAGGGGTACGTGCCGGACGAGGTGCTGGAAGCCGCGCGGATGGACGGCGCGGGCGAACTGGCCGCCTACTTCCGGGTGGCGCTCCGCATGCTGGGACCCGGGCTGGTCACCGTGTTCCTGTTCCAGCTCACCGCCATCTGGAACAACTTCTTCCTTCCCATGGTCATGCTCTCCGACCAGGACCTGTATCCGGTCAGCCTCGGTCTCTACACCTGGAACAGTGCCGCGTCCGTGTCGCCCGAGTACTACCCCGTGGTGATCATGGGATCGCTCCTCGCGGTGCTGCCCCTGATCCTCGCCTTCGCCCTGCTCCAGCGCTTCTGGCGCTCCGGACTGACGGCGGGCGCCGTCAAGTAGCCGTACCGCCCCGCCCGGACGACCGCACAGGAGAACCATGCCCAGCACTCCCCCCGCCCGCCGCCGGCCGCGCGCCGCACTCGCCATGGGAGCGGACGCCGCCGCCGCGGTGCTCTCGCCGGACTCCCTGGCCGCCCTGTCCGAGGTGTGCGCACTCGCGCCGCCGGTGCTCGACGACTTCTCGACCGGAGCGGCCCGTGCCGTGCTCGCGGACACGGAGGTCCTGGTCACCGGCTGGGGCTGCCCGCCGATCCACGCGGGCGTGCTCGCCTCCGCGCCGGCGCTGCGGGCCGTCGTCCACACCGCGGGCACGGTACGCGGTCATGTGACCGAGGCGTGCTGGGAGCGGGGCATCGAGGTGTCGTCGGCCGCCGCGGCCAACGCCCTGCCGGTGGCGGAGTACACGGTCGCCATGATCCTGCTGTCCGGCAAGCGGGTCCTGGAACGGGCCCGCGACTACCGCGCCACCCGGGCACGCGACGTCTGGCTCGCCACACCCCCCGACGTGGGCAACTACCGGCGCACAGTGGGCATCCTGTCCGCCTCGCTGATCGGCAGGCGGGTGATCGAACTCCTGCGGCCCTACGACCTGCGGATCCTCCTCCACGACCCGTACGTCACGGACGCCGAGGCGGCCGCTCTGGGCGTCCACCCCGTCGGCCTGCCCGCCCTGTTCGCCGGGAGCGACGTGGTGAGCGTCCACACGCCCCTGCTGCCCGCGACGACGGGGCTGGTGAGCCGGGACCTGCTCACCTCGATGCGGCCCGACGCCGTCCTCGTCAACACCTCCCGGGGGGCGGTCGTCGACCAGGAGGCCCTCACCGACGTACTGCGGGCCGAACGGATCAGGGCGGTGCTCGACGTCACCGACCCCGACCCGCTGCCGGCGGACCATCCGCTGTGGGACTGCGACAACGCCCTGATCACTCCTCACCTCGCGGGCTCCCAGGGCAACGAACTGCGGCGGCTGGCCGACCTGGCCGTCGGCGAGGTCGCCCGCTGGGCGGCGGGCGACGGCTTCGCCCATCCCGTACGACGCGAAAGGCTGGCATTCCTCGCATGACCTCCACTCCCTTTCAACTCCCCTCCGAGGACCGTGATTCGAGCCCGTACACCGGCTTCACCCGGGCGCACTGGGAGGCGGTGGCGGACGGCCTGCTGGACGCTGCCTGGAAGTGGGCCACCCCCGGCGGCGCCATGCTCGACCTGCCGGGGCGCCCCTCGCGCTCCGGTGTCCGCTCCGACGGTCTGGAGGGCTACGCGCGCACGTTCCTCACAGCCGCCTTCCGGGTCGCCGGCGCGGACGGAAAGGACCCGCACAACCGGCTGGAGCGCTACGCAGACGGCCTCACCGCCGGCACCCTCACCGCCGGGAGGGACGACGCCGAGTCCTGGCCCCTGATCCGGGACCACACCGTGTTCGGGCAGCCGATGGTGGAGTCCGCGTCCGTCGCCATCGGCCTGCGGCTCACCCGGCCCTGGCTGTGGGACCGGCTGGACGCGGGCACCCAGGACCGGGCGGAGGAGTGGCTGCGCGGCGCGCTGCGGCACACCCCCGCCCCGAACAACTGGTACCTCTTCCCCTACTCCGTGGCCGGCTTCCTCGAATCGGTCGGCCGGGGCGACGGGGAGACCGCCCGGGCGCGGCAGCGGGCGCTGGACCTGCTGGAGGGGTGGTACCGCGGCGAGGGCTGGTACTCCGACGGGGACGGGCGTGCCTTCGACCACTACAACGGCTGGGCGCTGCACCTGTATCCCGTTCTGGACGGCTACCTGTCCGGGGAGACGGACCTGTCCGCACCCCACGGCGCGCGCCTGCGCGAGCATCTGGAGAGCTTCTCGCTGATGTTCGGCGCGGACGGTGCCCCCATGCACTTCGGCCGCTCGCTCACCTACCGTTTCGCGGCGGGCGCGGCCGTCGCGATGGGCGCGGTCACCGGTCACACGCCGCTGTCCCCCGGCGTCTCGCGCCGGCTGATCAGCGGCTCGCTCAAATACTTCCTGGAGCGGGGTGCCGCCGGGGACGACGGCCTGCTGAGCCTGGGATGGCACGGCCCGCACGACGCCACGCTCCAGGAGTACTCGGGTCCCTCGTCGCCGTACTGGGCGTCGAAGGCGTTCGTGGCGCTGCTCGCGCCGGAGGAGCACCCGCTGTGGACGGCGCCCGAGGAACCCGCTCCCAGCGAGGGCCCCGACCGGGTGCTGTCCCTGCCGTCGCCGGGACTGCTGGTGCAGTCCACCCGGGCGGACGGCATCGTGCGGCTGCACAACCACGGCAGCGATCACGTCCGGCCCCATGAAGGCGACACGGCGCAGGTGTCGGACCCGCTCTACGCCCGGCTCGCCTACTCGACGGCCACCGGCCCCACGGCCTCCGGCAACGCCGCCGACAACCATCTGGCGATCCTGGTGGCGGGTTCGCGCAGCCGCCGGGTGCGGATCCACCCGCTGGGCGCGGGGCACGGGGACGGCTGGGGGTGGGCTGCCTCCTGGCACCGCCCCGTCTTCCCGGAGGGCCCGCCCACCGCACCCGGGCTGCGGGTGGAGAGCGTGACCGTGGTCCGGGGGCGTCACGAACTGCGGGTGCACCGGGTCATCGGCGCACCGGCAGGTGCCCGGGCCGAACAGACCGGGTGGGCGACGGACCCCGTGGGCACGGTGCGTTCGGCGCTCCACCCCCTGTGCGGCTGGACGGAGGAGGAGACCGTACGGGCGCCGCAGGGCACGGCGTTCACGCCGTGGGCGGTGCTGCCCCGGCTGGCCGCCCAGGTGGAGGGCACGGAGCTGCTGGTGGCCGTGGCCTCGCTGACGGCCGATCCGGACGCCGTCCCGCTCGACGCCGCAGTGGACTCGGTGGAGGTGAACGGGGAGAAGGTGACCGTGCGTTGGGCGGACGACGGCGCGGTCACCCGCGTGGCCCTCGCGCCGCTGGAGGTGACCCACGCGCCGTAGGGGACGGGGACCTTACGGGCCGGCACCCGGCCGTCGAGTCCCGGTCCGGGCTCCGCCCCGCATCGGGACACCGCTTCGCGGCGGGACACATCCGGGGGAATCCCGCGAGCCGTGCCGAGTCCTGCGGCGGCCACCGCCCGGCGGCCGTACTGTCGGAGCCGAACCGAGGAGGACTTCAGATGCGCAACGTGACCTACTCCATGGGCGTCTCCCTTGACGGCTACATCGTGGGACCCGACGGCAGGTTCGACTGGACGGAGCCGGATGCGGAGGTCTTTCGATTCTGGATCGACGAGATCCGGGACATCGGCGTCCATCTGCTGGGGCGACGCCTGTACGAGACGATGCTCTACTGGGAGACCGCCGACCAGGACCCGGCTCTCGACGACGCGTCGCGGGAGTGGACCTCACTCTGGAAGCCGCTCCCGAAGGTGGTGTTCTCGACCACGCTGTCGACGGTGGAGGGCAGTGGTGCCCGTCTCGCCTCCGGCGGTCTGGCGGACGAGATCGAGCGGCTGCGGGCCTCGCCGGGCGAGGGCGACATCGCGATCGGCGGCGCGGCCCTGGCCGCCGCGGCGGCCGATCTGGATCTGATCGACGAGTACCGGGCCGTGGTCCACCCGGTACTGGTCGGGGGCGGCATTCCCTACTTTCCCCGGCACGAGCGCCGGTCCGACCTCGAACTCGTCGAGACGCGCTCCTTCGCCGCCGGCGCCCTCTACCTCCGCTACCGGGTGGTGCGCCCCGGTGGTTCCGGGAAGTGACGGGTCGTCGGCCGACGGGTCGTCGGCCGACGTGTCGTCGGTTGACGTGTCGGACAGCGTGCTCCGGCATCCCTCGTGGCGCGCGCGGGGTGCGGGCTACACGTCGGTGCGGATCACGACCGCGAGCGTGCGGGGGCCGTGTACCCCCTCCACCCGCTCCAGCTCGATGTCGGAGGTGGCCGAGGGCCCGCTGATCAGGGTGGTCGGCCGCTCCGGCACCAGCCTGGCCACCGCCTCCGGCACCCCCGCCACGACGGAGGAGAGGTCGACGACGCAGACATGGAGGTCGGGTACGAGCGACAGCGCCCGCCGGCCCTGGTCCGGCGACCCGTCCAGGAAGATCGTCCCGGTCTCGGCGCAGGTGACCGCCGAGGCGGTCACGACCCCGTCCAGTGCGTCGAGAGAGGGTGCGGGAATGTCGGCGGAGTCCCGCTGCGTCTCGCCGTCGTATCCGGTGAGCCACTGTTCGTCGAGGCCGGGCGGCACACCGATGCGCCGGGCGCCGCGCTCCCGCAGGATCGCGCCGATCACGTCGGCCGTGCGGTCGGCGGTGCAGGGGTGGACCTGCGCCTTGTAGTCGACGAGTCGGTCGGTCAGGAGCCCGATCCGTTCGTCGTCGGGGAGCGTACGCCCGGTGCGGTAGGCGCGGGGGATCGTCGCCTCGGGCGCGGGGGCGAGAGCCAGGGCGTCCCTGATCCGGCCGAGCACGGTGCTGCGTGCGTCCGTCGTGGTCACCGGTCCTCCTTCTCGTCCTGGGCAGTGCCCCGGGCGCCCTCGTCGGCGGCGGCGCGCATGGCCGCCGATCCCTCGGCCGAAGCGAGCCACGAGCGGAACGACTGCTTCGGCGGGGCGGGCGTGTCCCGGCTGTCGCTCCAGCCGTCGAAGGGGGCGGGCAGCCGGGAGATCGTCCCGTCCCGTCCGCCGGCGACCCGGCCGAGTGCGGCGGCCTTCTGCGCCGCCGTGAACAGCTTGGGCCTGCTCATCACCGCGGCCGCGGCCTTCATGGCCAGCTTCTCCGCGGTCGTGCCCGACTCCTCGGTGTGCTGGTGACGCAGTTCGACGAGCATCGAGGGAATGTCGATCTTGACGGGGCAGGCGTCGAAGCAGGCTCCGCACAGGCTGGAGGCGTACGGCAGCGAGCTGTTGGGGTCGTCCTTGGCCGCGTGCATGCCCGCGAGCTGGGGCGTGAGGACCGCTCCGATCGGACCGGGGTAGGTCGATCCGTAGGCATGGCCGCCGGCTCGCTCGTACACGGGGCAGACGTTCAGGCAGGCGGAGCAGCGAATGCAGTTGAGGGCCTCGCGGCCGATCGCGTCGGCGAGCGCGGCGGTGCGGCCGTTGTCGAGGAGGACCAGGTGGAAGTTCTGCGGCCCGTCGCCCGGGGTCACCCCCGTCCACATAGAGGTGTACGGGTTCATCCGCTCCCCGGTCGAGGAGCGCGGCAGCAACTGCAGGAACACTTCCAGGTCCTGATAGCGCGGCAGGACCTTCTCGATGCCCATGACGGTGATGAGGGTGTCGGGCAGGGTCAGGCACATGCGGCCGTTGCCCTCCGACTCGACGACGGCGAGGGTCCCGGTCTCGGCGATGCCGAAGTTGGCGCCGGACACGGCAACCCGCGTCGTCATGAACTTCTCCCGCAGGTACGTGCGGGCGGTGGCCGCCAGGTGCGCGGGCACGTTGTCGAGCTCGGGGTCGACGCCGGGAATCTCGTCGAGGAAGATCTGCCGGATCTCGTCGCGGTTGCGGTGGATCGCGGGCACGAGGATGTGCGACGGCTTGTCGTCGGCGAGCTGCACGATGAGCTCGGCGAGGTCGGTCTCGTACGGTGTGATGCCCGCCGCCTCGAGGTGTTCGTTGAGGCCGATCTCCTGCGTGGCCATGGACTTCACCTTGATGACGTCGCTGCTGCCGGTCTGCCGGATCAGCCGGGTGACGATCTCGTTGGCCTCGGCACCGTCACGCGCCCAGTGGACGGTGCCGCCGCGTTCGGTGACGTTGCGTTCCAGCTCCTCCAGGAGGTCGGGGAGCCGGTTCATGGTGTCCGTCTTGACGGCCGATCCGGCGTCGCGCAGGGCCTCCCAGTCGGGGAGTTCGGCGGTGACGTGAAGCCGTTTGGCCCGGATGGTGCGGGTGGCCCTCCCCAGGTTCCGCCGCAACTGCTCGTTGCGCAGCTCGTCGTGGGCCGCCTCCGGGAACGGGCGGTCACCGCGCAGGTTTCCCGTGCCGTACGGCGAGCGGGGCGGGGCTGCGGGCATGCCGAGGAACGTGCTCATCGGGTGGCCTCCAGCGGGGCGTAGGGCGCGGTCCGGGTGGAACCGAGGATCTGGGCGAGATGCAGGGTCCGCGTGCCGGACCTGATGCGGGAGAGACCTCCGCCGATGTGCATGAGGCAGGAGGAGTCCCCGGCCGTGCACACATCGGCACCGGTGTCCGAGATGTGGCGCATCTTGTCCTGGAGCATCGCGGTGGACGTCTCGGCGTTCTTGACGGCGAAGGTGCCGCCGAAGCCGCAGCAGGCGTCGGCCTCGGGCAGTTCGACGAGGTCGATGTCCTCGACGGCGCGCAGCAGCCGCAGCGGCTTGTCGCCCACTCCGAGCAGGCGCAGGGAGTGGCAGGTCGGGTGATAGGTGACACGGTGCGGGAAGTACGCCCCGACCCGGGTGACGCCGAGGACGTCGACGAGGAGTTCGGAGAGTTCGTACGTCTTGGACCTCACCGCGGCGACCCCGGCGCGCAGCGGCGCGTCACCGTAGCGCTCGGCGACGATCGCGTGCTGGTGGCGTACGGAGCCCGCACACGAACCGGACGGCATGACGACGGCGTCGATCGAGGAGTCCCCGAACTGCTCGGCGAAGTTGCGCACCAGCGACACGGGTTCGCGCTGGTAGCCCGTGTTGACGTGCATCTGGCCGCAACAGGTCTGGCCGGGCGGGAACACCACGTCGTGGCCCAGGCGTGCGAGCAGCAACGCGGTCGACTTCACCGCCTCGGGGAAGAGCGTGTCACCCAGACAGGTGGCGAAGAGTCCGATACGCATGGGGCCTCCTCGGGAAGTTATGGTCCGACCATACTAGCCTCGGTCCGAATCGGGAAGCGGCCGCGCGCACGCGGCGGCAAGGAACGGTCGGGACCGCCGCGCGGGGGCGCCGCGCCAGAACCACACCCGAAGTGGCGGAACCCGATCCCGACACCTCGGCACCACAAGCTCTCCGGGGTCGGCATGATCACTGCGGTTGACGCATGCCTATATCGGAATATGATTGGGCCATGGCACGAGCAGCGACGACGTCGGACGTCTTCAACGCGATCGCCGAGCCGCAGCGCCGGAAGATCCTGGTGCTGCTGCGGGCGGGCGAGCGGCCGGTGAACGAGTTGGCCCAGGAGCTGGGGATGACCCAGCCGGGCACGTCCAAACACCTGCGGGTGCTCAAGGAGGTCGGGCTGGTGCGGGACCGCAGGGCGGGCAAGCAGCGCCTGTACGGCCTCGACGCCCGCGGACTGCGACCGGTTCACGAGTGGACTGGCGGGTTCGAGGCCTTCTGGAACGCGAGCTTCGGCCGGCTGGACGAGTACGTGCAGGAACTCAAGCAGCAAAAACAGGAGGACTGACCCATGAAAGCGACAGCGCGTGACGCGTCCCCGCAGTCGGCTGCGGCCGACCGCGAGATCGTGATCTCCCGGGCCATCAGCGCCTCGCGGGAGCTGGTGTTCGAGGCATTCACCGAGGTGCAACACCTGTCACGGTGGTGGGGCCCGGACGGATTCACCACCACCACGCGAGCGTTCGAGTTCCGCGTCGGCGGGGCGTGGGACTTCGTGATGCACGGACCGGACGGGACGGACTACCAGGAGTGGATCTCCTGGACCGAGATCACCGCGCCCGAGCGGATCGCATTGCTCCACGGTGAGTCCCACGACGACCCGAACGCCTTCGAGTCCGTATTCACGTTCGCGGCCGACGGCCCGGAGACCCGCATCGAGATGCGCACGCTGTTCCCGACCAAGGAACTGCGCGACGAGGCCGTCGAGAAGTACCACGCCGTCGAGGCCGGCCGGCAGACCCTGGGCAACCTGGCCGCCTACGTCACCGAAACCCTGCGGAAGGGAGCGGAGGGCTGATGGCCGGGAAGGTGTTCTTCAGTGTGTCGATGTCGCTGGACGGGTTCATCGCGCCCCAGTCCTCCGAGGAGTTGATGGGGCGTCAGTGGATGGAACTGCAGCAGTGGATCTTCCCGCTGCGGTTCTTCCGGGAGAACCTGAAGCTGGGCAGGGGCGGCGAGGAGGGCCGCGACAACGACATCGCGCGGGAGACGTTCGAGCGCACCGGCGCGAGCATCATGGGCAAGCGCATGTTCGATGCCGGAGAGACGATGTGGCCGGAGGAAGCGCCCTTCCACACGCCGGTGTTCGTCGTGACGCACGAGAAGCGTGACCCCTGGGAACGGCCCGGCGGAACCACGTTCCACTTCGTCCACGACGGCATCGAGACCGCACTCGACCGGGCCCGCGAGGCAGCCGGCGACCGCGACGTCCGCATCGCGGGCGGCGGCGAGACGATCCTGGAGTACGTGAACGCGGGCCTGGTCGACGAGTTCTCGATCGCGCTGTCCCCGGTGCTCTTCGGCTCCGGAATCCGCCTGTTCGAGGGGGTGGACGCGAGCCGGGTGGCGCTGACGCAGGTCCGCTCGGAGCCCTCCCCGAAGGTGACGCACCTGACGTACACCGTCCGGAGGCGATGACCGCGATCGGAGGATCCCGGCCACGGCCGGGGTCCTCCGCCCTACGCGCGTACGGATCACTGGCGAACCGGCAGCCGGTGACGGGGCACGCGACCCGAGGATCGCCGATCGCCGGGGGCGCCCCCGCAGCCTGGCCCGCAGCCGAGCCCGGGGCTCACTCGCTTGCGAGCCCGGGGGTCGTGTCCCGGCTGGGCGCGCGGCCCTCTGACGCACCGCTGTCGCTGTCGCTGTCGCTGTCGCTGTCGCTGTCGCTGTCGCTGTCGACGAGCGTCCCGTGCAGGCCGCGGATGTGCTCCTCGACCAGGTCCGCCGCCTCGCCCCCTCGTCCTTCGCGGACCAGCCCCAGCAGCCGCGCGTGCTGGCCGTTGAGCGCGCCCGCCGTCGCCGGCCAGTCGTCGGCGTTCTCCAGCGCCCGGAGGATCAGCGGGCGCACCGACTCGCGAACCGCCGAGGTGAGTGTGGAGGTCAGCGCGTTGCCCGAACTGCCCGCGATGAGGACGTGGAAGCGCGTGTCCAGGTCGTTGAACTCGGCCACACCGACGTCAGGTTGTCCCATCCGGTCGACCAGTTGTTCCGCCGCGTCGAGATCCTCGGCCCGGGAGTGCCGCGCGGCGGCATCCCAGCTCGACCGCTCGAGCACGACTCGCGCCTCCAGCACGTCGTGCAGGCTGTAGCTGCCCAGCGCGAAGTGCAGACGCAGCAGACGGCCGAGCGCGTCGTCGGGGTTGCGCACGATGCGCGCACCCGAGTCGGGGCCGCGTCCCGGCTGGGCGACCAGGACACCGATGGTCTCCAGCACCCTGAGCGCCTCCCGGAGTGCGGACCGGCTGACCCCCAGGACCGGCGCCAGCTCCCGCTCGGGCGGCAGACGGTCGCCCGCTTTGAGCTCTCCGGCGAGGACCTGCTCCTCGATGCTCTGCAACACGAGTTCGTGGGTGCGCGACTGCCGTACGGGCTGCCACTCGACGGGCATCCGCTACTCCCTGTTCCGGGCGATACACATGGGCCGACTATGTCACACAGGTCGTGTGGTCGGACCGTACCCGCCGTGCAGCGAACGCGATTCGGCGAACGCGATTCGGCGAAGACGATTCACCGAGGGCGGGGCATCCGCCTCCGGGTCCTGCGCCGCTCCGGGTCGAAGAGCTGGCCGGCCGCACCGGCCAGCACCAGGCCCGCGGCGATGAGCAGGCCGTGGCCGATGACGATCCCGGCCCCCAGCCCCGCGATGCCGAGGGCGAGCCACAGCCAGGCACGGCCGTAGCCGCGCCCGCGCGGGGTGTCGCGCCGAGGCGCACCCCCGCGTTCGGGCCCGGCCTCCTGGGGCCCGCCCCCGAGACCGCTCAGCCCCTCGTAGTCGTCGGACATGGTGACTCCCTCCCGGATCAGCACCCGTTGGGCCGATTCCATCGTCGGGGCGAACGGGGGCCGGAGACCATAGGGGTTGGCACCCATCTTGCGGGGGGTCTGCCATGCAGACGCGACTGAGGAGCCTTCGTGCAGCCCTACGCCGTCACGGAACGGCCATAGTGGGAGGCAGATCGCCCGCGTACCCGTCCGAAGGAGGCCCAGCGGTCTTGTCCCTGTTCTGGCGCATCTTCCTGCTCAACGCCGCGGTGCTGGTGGCCGCCGGGGCACTCCTGCTGCTCGGCCCGATCACCGTCTCGGCTCCCGTCGTACTGACCGAGGCCCTCATCCTGGCCGGCGGCATGGCGCTGATGCTCGGCGCCAACGCCCTCCTGCTGCGGCTGGGGCTCGCTCCGCTGCAACGGGTCACCAAGGCGATGACGACCATCGACCTGCTCAGCCCGCGGCCCCGTCCCGAGGTCGCCGGGGAGGGGGAGGTCGCGGCTCTCATCGAGACGTTCAACAGCATGCTCGACCGTCTGGAGGCGGAACGCGCGACCAGCAGCGCACGGGCTCTCTGGGCCCAGGAGGCGGAACGCCGCCGTGTGGCCCGGGAACTGCACGACGAGGTGGGCCAGACCATGACCGCGGTCCTGCTCGAACTCAAGCGGGTCACCGGCCACGCACCGGCCCCGTTGCGGGACGAACTGGCACAGGTCCAGGAGATCACCCGGGGCGGTCTGGACGAGATCCGCCGGATCGCCCGGCGGCTGCGCCCCGGGGTGCTGGAGGAACTGGGTCTGGTCAGCGCACTGACGGCCCTGTCCACCGAGACACCGACCCCCAACGGGCTGGCCATCAGGCGGCGCCTGGAGAAGGACCTCCCCGAACTCGGCGAGGAGGCCGAGCTGGTCGTCTACCGCATCGCCCAGGAGTGCGTCACGAACACCGTCCGGCACGCGGGGGCCACCGTGCTCGAACTCTCCCTGCGGCGGAGCGCGGCCGGTGTGGAACTCCGCGTCCAGGACGACGGCCGGGGCATCGGGGACGTCCCGGAGAACGCCGGCCTGCGCGGCATGCGCGAACGCGCCCTGCTCATCGGCGCCACGCTCACCATCGGTACCGGGGCCACGGGCGGCACCGACGTACGCCTCGACGTGCCCGTACGGAACGGAAGTGCCTGACGATGCCCCACACCCCCACCGGCTCCGCCCCGACCCGCATCCTGCTCGCCGACGACCACGCCCTGGTACGCCGGGGTGTGCGGCTGATCCTGGACGGCGAACCGGACCTCCAGGTGGTCGCCGAGGCGGGCGACGGCGCCGAGGCGATCGAGATGGCGCGCGCGGAGCGCCCGGACCTTGCGGTGCTCGACATCGCCATGCCACGCCTGACGGGCCTCCAGGCCGCTCGCGAACTCTCCCGGGTCATGCCCGGCCTGCGCATCCTCATGCTCACGATGTACGACAACGAGCAGTACTTCTTCGAGGCTCTGAAGGCCGGCGCCTCGGGGTTCGTGCTGAAGTCGGTCGCCGACCGGGACCTGGTAGAGGCGTGCCGGGCGGCCATGCGCGACGAGCCGTTCCTCTACCCGGGCGCGGTGACGGCCCTCATCCGGAACTACCTGGACCGGGCCGAGGAGGGCGGAGACCTGCCCGCGCGGGCGATCACGGAGCGGGAGGAGGAGATCCTCAAGCTGGTCGCCGAAGGCCATTCCTCGAAGGAGATCGCGGGCCTCCTGGTGATCAGCCCGAAGACGGTGGAACGCCACCGGGCCAACCTGCTCCAGAAGCTCGGCCTCCGAGACCGCCTGGAGCTCACCCGGTACGCCATCAGGGCCGGACTGATCGAGCCGTAGGACCGGCGCGGCCGGAGCTCGGGCGCGGTCGGCGTGAGCGCCGCAACCGCGTGCACGCACAGGGACGCGAGCGCCAGGGAACGTGACGACGACCACCCTGTGAGTTTCATACGATTCTCAGTCAGTGCGCCTACGGTGCTCTCGTGACGCAGACGACCCCGCCCGGCTGGCACTCAGACCCCGGGCACTCAGGAATCGGCCCCGCGCAGGAACGCTGGTGGGACGGAAGCCGCTGGACCGACCAGCTCCGGATCGCCCCGGCGACCCTCCGACGCCGGCGGATACGCATCGGGGCGGGAATAGCCGCCGGTGTCGTGCTCCTGGCCGCCGTCGGCGGCGGCGCCTACATGCTGGGCAACAGCAGCTCCGACGACACGGACAACGCCTCCGCGGGGGCGCCCCCGAACCCCTCGGAGAGCCCCCGTCTCCCCGGCGCACCTGACGGCGGCCAGGGGCGCGGCGACAACAGCGGCCCGGACGGCGGCGAGGGCGGGAACCCGGGCCGGCAGATGCCCGAGACCGAGAAGGGGTACGCGACCGACGCGGCCAGCGGCATCAGCATCCCCGTGCCGGACGGCTGGACGGGCCAGTCCGGCCCGATCGGCGCCGGCCTGACCACAGGCGACTACGCCTGCCCCGGCGACACGTCCCAGAAGTGCGTACGGGGCGGAATCTTCTCCGCCCCGGCCCAGGCCCTGAAGATCAAGCCGACCACGGCGAAAGCAGCGGCCGAGGCGGACATCAGGACGAACGCGGAGGAGTCGTACGGCGAGAAGATCTACGGCGGAATCACCTCGCACGAGGAACTCGTCTCCGAGGCCGTCACGGTCGCCGGTCAGAAGGGCTACAAGGTGCGCTGGAAGGTGGTGACGAAGAACGGCGACGACGGCTACGTCGAATCGCTCGCCTTCCCCTCCCCCAACCTGAAGAGCATGCTGGTCGTCATCCGCTCCGGCTTCGACGTAAACGCGAAGGCGCCGAAGCTCTCGGTCCTCGACGACATCACCAAGGGCATCAAGAAGGCCGAGGGAGCGGGCATCGGCGCCGGCCCCGGCGAGACCGCCTGATCACTTCGACGCCTCTGCCTCTGGGGGGCCGCACCGGACACATTGGGTGCGGCCCGCCGATCGCGAACACGTCACACCGCCTCGCCCGTCGGCCCCCGCACCGTCCGGGAGCGACGGGCATCGGACATTGGGCATCGCTACGGCAGGGCATACTCCGGAAAACGTTCGAGGGGCCGGATCGGAATGTTCCGATCCGGCCCCTCGAACAACGACTCTCACGAGTCGGGACGACAGGATTTGAACCTGCGACCCCTTGACCCCCAGTCAAGTGCGCTACCAAGCTGCGCCACGTCCCGCTGACCGTCTGACCTGGGGTTTCCCCTGGGCCGAACGCGCATGAGAACAATACCGCACTTGTACCGGTGCTCACGAACCCGTTTCCCGTCGCTGATCTCGGTCCCGTCGGCCGTGGACCACCACGACCTGGGACGGCACGCCGTGCCGACCGGCCCTGCGGAGGAGCGGAACGCACCGGTCAGGCCCGCCACCCGGGCCCTTGCCAGGCGGGCGAGGGCAGAACCGCGCCGGCACCGGCGTGCGGCATCGGCGCCCTCCGAGCGGCCCTCGCCCACCGCGACCACACCTGGTGGACGGCCGTCAACGGCCGGTCGTCAGCGGCCGGCCAGGAAGCCCCGGTACCAGTCGAGCGTGATGTCCACACTGTCGCGGAGCGGATTCGGCGAGAGCCCGAACGTCTCCTCGATCGCGGAGGAATCGACCGTCTGCCCCTCGGTGTGCTGGTAGAACATCTCGGCATACTCCGCCATGAAGACCTCGTCGAAGGGCCCGAAGGGGCGCGGTTCGGCGATCACCACGAGGTCGAGGGGCCGGCCGACGCGCTCCTCGATCATGGCGTACACCTCCCGGGTGGTGACCGCGGGCTCCGTGGGAAGGTGCCACACGCGCCCGTCCGCGTCCGGATTCTCGCCGAGCGCGGCCAGTCCCGCCGCGACGTCACCTAGGTACGTGTAGCTGTGCGGCAGATCGATGTCCCCGAGTGCGGGCACCTCTCCCCCGGTGAGCGCCGCGGGGAAGACGGCTCCTCCCAGCGTCGAGCCGAGCACCCCGGGACCCACGAAGTCGGCGGACCGGCCGAGGGCGACGCGCAGCCTGCCTTCCGCGTGCGCCGCGAGATAGCGGGCGTCGAGCTCGGCGCGCATCACTCCCTTGCGGCTGGTCGCCCGCCACGGGGTGTCCTCCGTCATCACGGCACCATGGGTCTCGCCGTACGGGTAGAGCGTGTCGAGGACGACCAGGCGTGCGCCCGTCGCTTCCGCGGCCGCCAGGACCGCCGCCTGGATGCGGGGCATGACCTCGACCTGCAGGTGGTAGCCGACGTTGACGCAGTGGTACACGACGGCCGCACCCTCGACGGCCGCACGTGCACCTTCGGCGGTCGACACGTCGGCGGCGAACCGGTCCACGCCGTCAATGGCGGAGCCCCGCCCTTTGCGGTCGACGAGGCGGACGCTACGACCCGGCCCGGAGAGCTCACGGGCGAGAGCGGTGCCTGCCGGACCAGCGCCGAGCACGACATGGGGAGCGGATGCGGTGGTCATGGTGTGCCCCTTCGCCTCAAGAACGACAACGCTTATCGTGATGCACTCTTCCTTCTGTTAGAGACTGTAACTCCAGCGATGATGTATCACAAGAGGCAGGGTTAGACTCCGTAACAAAAGTGAGCGCGCCTCGCAGCGCCTCGCATGCGTCGTCTATCGACTGGAGGAGCCGGTGATGGCCCGAGCGCAGGAAGGCCCGCGCGCCAGGTACCGGGAGCAGACCCGGGCGGAGATCAAGGACACCGCGCTGCGTCAGCTGGCCGAATCGGGGGCCGGGGCGCTCGCACTGACCCGAATCGCCAAGGAGATGGGTCTGTCAGGACCTGCGCTCTACCGCTACTTCGCCAGCCGGGACGACCTCCTGAGCGCGCTGATCCGCGATGCCTACGACGACGCGGCTTCGGCCGTCGCCCACGCGGCCGCCGAGGCGGAGGCCGGGGAGTTGGGCCCGCGCGCACGCCTGCACGCACTGGCAGGGGCCTACCGGGCCTGGGCGGTGGCCGAGCCGCACCGCTACCTGCTGATCCAGGGCGCTCCCGTCCCCGGCTACATCGCCCCGGACGACACGCGCGACCGGGCGAGGGCGGTTCTCGGCCCGTTCCTTCCGCTCTTCGCCGACGGCTCACCGGGGACGAGCCACTCCGCCCTGGTGGCCGAGATGACGGCATGGCTCGCCGCCGACGCCGCGGGGGTGGCTTCCTGGGTCGCCGGTTACGCCCCGGACGCCGCCGGCGACCAACGGCGCGCGGCGTACGGACTGGCGGGCGCAGTCCTCGTGTGGGCGCAGTTGCACGGCTCGGTCGGGCTGGAGGCGGCGGGACAGTTCGCGGGGATGGGACACACCGGCGACACCCTGCTCACCACGCAGCTCGACCAGCTCGCGGACGCGTTCGCCCTGACCTGACCTGACGACCTGACCTGAAGGCTGAACGCGCTGAACGCGCCGGGATCACGACGCACGCGGGCCAAACGCCGTACGGAGCCGCCGCAGACGCATCCGCTGTCGGCGCAGGCGGGTGGAGGGTCGGCCGGCCCTCCACCTCCCGCGCGACGGGACGCGCCCGGTTCAGGCCTGAGCGGCCCCGGAGCCGGAAAGCGGGGCCGGCGCGGTGGCGTTGATCAGGTGCTGGACGAGGGTGACCAGCGCACCGGTCCCCGAGCTCGCGATGCGGGCGTCACAGAGCACGACCGGGACCTCCGGCCCGAGGTCGAGTGCCGCACGCACCTCGTCCGGCTCATAGCGGTAGGCGCCGTCGAACTCGTTGACGGCGACGATGAAACCGATGCCGCGCCGCTCGAAGAAGTCCACGGCGGCGAAGCATTCGGCCAGCCGCCGGGTGTCGGCCAGCACGACCGCGCCCAGCGCACCCTTGGACAACTCGTCCCACATGAACCAGAACCGCTCCTGACCGGGGGTGCCGAACAGATAGAGAACGTGCTGTTCGGAGAGCGTGATCCGTCCGAAGTCCATGGCCACGGTCGTCGCGGTCTTGGATTCGATGCCTTCGAGACTGTCCGTGGCAGCGCTGACCTGCGTCAGCAGCTCCTCCGTGCTCAACGGCGCGATCTCGCTGACGGCGCCCACGAACGTCGTCTTGCCGACGCCGAACCCACCCGCGACCAGGATTTTGAGGGCCACGGGAAAGTATTCGGAGCTGTCAGAGCTGTCGTCGTAGACCATCGAGCACTGCCTCCAGCAGAGATCGGTCGGTGGGCATGTCATGAAATGCGGGGGCGTGTGCGGTGACCGCCCCGCAGTCGACCAGGTCGGACAGGACGACCTTGGTGACGACCGCGGGCAGCCGGAGGTGGGCGGCGACCTCGGCCACGGAGGTGGGGCCTTCGCAGAGTTCCAGCGCGACGGTGTGTTCGGGGCCGAGGTACGCCCGAGGTGTGTTTCCCGTGGCCATCACGAGAGAGAGCAGATCGAGAACAGTGGTCGGCCTCGTGCGGCCGTTGCTCACGGTGTACGGGCGGATGAGCCGGCCGGCCGCGTCGTCGAGCAACGGCCCGTCCTGCGGGGCCGGCACCCTCACAGCCCCGGAGTGAACGGCGCTCCGGCCGGCTGCCGGAGCGGCGTCGTCAGGTAGGGCCGCACACTCTTGACGAGCATGGCCATCTCGTAGCCGAGGACAGCGGCGTCCGCCTCGCGGCCGGCGAGGACGGCGAGGCAGGTTCCGGAACCCGCGGTCGAGACGAAGAGCAGTGTCGAGTCGAGTTCGACGACGACCTGCCGCACATCCCCGTTGTCACCGAAGCGGGCGCCCGCGCTGCGGCCGAGGGAGTACAGGCCGGCGGCCAGCGCGGCCATGTGGTCGGCGCTGTCCGCGTCCATTCCGTGGACGGACTTCACCAGCCCGTCGGCGGAGAGGAGGACCGCACTGCGCGTGTAGGGCACACGCTGGACGAGGCCGCTCAGCAGCCAGTCGAGGTCCGAGACCTGACCGGACGGCATTTCGCTGGTCATGGTGCATCTACTCCTTGAACGAGTTCTCGGTTCGGGGGTCCTGATCGGGCGGCTGCGGTACCGGACGGCCCGTGCCTCGCGGATCCGTTCCGGCCGCGACGGTTCCGGCCGATCCTCGGAAGGGGAGCGGGGCGAGGCCGTGGGAACGCTGTGCGCCGACGGTCACGGCCGTGGTCACGGGCTCGGCGCCCGCCGCGCCGTAAAACCCGGCGGGTTCCACCTCGTCGGCGGTCTGGGCCTCCGCCAGATCGATCCCGCGACGGAAGGCGGCCATCAGGCCCGGGTCGTGCAGGGCGTTGTCGTCCTCGGCTCTCGGGACGGGTGCCTCGCGGAGCTGGGGAACCAGATGCTCTTGGTTGCTGCGCCTCGGAAGCTGCGGGCGGCCCGCGCCCTCGGGCGCCGCCGCCGGAGCCGGGGCCGGGGCTGGGGCTGAGTGAGTGCCGGTGCCTTCGGCGGACACGGCCGGAGCGAGGGCCGCCTCGGACACCCCCGCCCCCGGAGGACCCAGAGGTTCCGCGGTCCGGGCGACCGGGGGAAAGGCGGCCGGGTTCGGACGGTCGACCCGTTCAGCGCGCAGCGGCAGCGGCGGCCCCTGTTCCTGGCGCCCCCCGGATGCGGGCTGCTGTCCCTGGCCGGGGAACGGCTGTGGCGCGGGGCCGGCGGGCTGGACGTCGCCGGCGGGGAGGGACGCGGCCCCGGAGGGCGCCACGGCCGCCGTGCCCGGAGCAGCCGTGGCATCGATGTCGATGCCCAGGAGGACTTGGGGCAGTACGAGAACGGCCTGTGTGCCCCCGTAGATGTTGCTCTGCAGCCGCACGGCGATGCCGTGCCTGCGGGCCAGCGAGGCGACGACGAAGAGCCCGATGCGACCGTCCTGCAACAGGTGGGCCACGTTGACCTGGTCCGGGTCGGAGAGCAGCGTGTTCATGCGCTTCTGCTCGGGCCCGGGCATACCGAGCCCGCGGTCCTCGACCTCCAGGGCGAGCCCCGCGGTGACGCGCTGTGCGCGCAGCAGGACCTGGGTGTGCGGGGCGGAGAACACCGTTGCGTTCTCGACGAGTTCGGCGAGCAGGTGGATCACGTCGGCCACGGCGTGTCCGCGCAGGGTCCCGTCGATGGGCGGGACCAGCTCGACCCGGGGGTACTGCTCGACCTCGGCGATCGCCGAGCGCAGCACTTCGGTCAAGGTCACCGGACTGCTCCACTGGCGCCGCGACACGGCACCGCCCAGCACGGCGAGGTTCTCGGCGTGCCGCCGGATGCGGGTGGCGAGATGGTCGACGTGGAAGAGCCCCTTGAGCAGGTCGGGGTCCTCGACCTCGTGTTCCAGTTCGTCGAGGATCTGGATCTCGCGGTGCACCAGGGACTGAAGCCGCCGGGCGAGGTTGACGAAGACCTCGACCTTCTGTTCGTTCCCGTTGCCGCGGAACAACTGGGAGGCCTGCACGACCGCGGTCACCGCCTCGTCCTGCGCGCGTCCCATCTCGTGGGCGAGCAGGTCGAAGGCGTCGGCGTGGGGAGCGGCGGGAGGCGTGGCCGGGCGGGCGGGCACGGGTTCACCGTCGCGGAGCTGCTCCACCAGCCCTTTGAGTTCGGCGTGGTGACGGGCACTCGTACGACGCAGCGCGAGGCAGCGGTCGAGGACCCCGGTGGTGACGCGGCCCGCGCCGATGAAGGCCGCCGCCACGGCGGCCACGGCAAGCGCCCCGGAACCTCCGAGGGCCGCGACGAGACTGCCTGACGGGCGCACGCCGGAGGCCCGGATGGTGAAGATGACGGCTGCCGCCCCGCTGAGGACCGCGGCCACGGTCGGCAGGAGGGCGGCGCGCAGCAGTTGCGGTCGCAGGCGGCCCTCGGGTGCTGTGGGCTGTGCGGCACGCGGCCGGCTCGGTGCCGAGTGTGAACGGCCACCCGGACGGCCGTGCCGTCCACCCTCACGGCGTTCCGGTCGCGCGGTGGGTGCGCGAAGTTGAGACATCAGCGTCCTCGGTACGTGGGGGCACCAGGAATCGGCATTCGTGTGGTGACACCTACGGTGGTCGGTCAGGACCGGGTCAACGGCTGGGGCAGGCTCGACCGATATGAGCCCACCGTTGATCACCGACCACACACGGTAGTCGTCAATCGCCCATGCTCGACGTGCAGTTGTCGAACTTGCCCGCCAGGCGTCCCGCTCTGGTATGACGCCTCGCACGAGCAGCCGATTACATAAGCGGCCGCAACCGCACGCAGGGCCGGATGCCGTCCGCGCGTGCGATTTGCTCCGGTAGCGGGACGGGCGTTCCGGTAGCGGGACGGGTGTCCCGGGGAGGGGACTAGCACCCCTGGGCCGGGCCTCCCCCGGTATGGATCAGGCGGCCCTCGTGGACAGGATCGCCCGGACGACGTGGATCACGGGGCCGCCGGGGGCAGTGACGTCGCGGCGGGCAGTGACGTCGCGGCCGCACGCAACGCCGCGGCGTGCCGGGAGAGCTCGGGTTCGCTCCCCCGGTCCGCGGGCATGGAGGCGGTCAGGGCCAATCGGTCCCGCCAACTGCTGCCCATCAGGGGCACGGCCACCTCGTTCATGCCCCGGGCGGCCTCACCCGCACAGTCGGCCCGGCCGAAGGCGCGGGTGCGCTCCAGTTCGGCGAGGAGGGCGGTGCGCGAGGTCAGGGTGCGTTCGGTGACCCCTGGCAGCTGTTCGTAAGGGTAGAGGGCGCAGACCTGTTCGGTCGTCAGCTGCGCCAGCAGCACCTTGCCCGCCGCCGTGGCATGGGCCGGGTGGGCCCGGCCGGTCTCCAGCACCACCCGTACGGCGTGCGAGGACTCCCGGCCGTCCGTGATGATCACCTGGTCACCGATCAGGGCAGCGGCACTGATCGTCTCGCCCGTCGCTTCCGCCGCCGAGTCGAGCACGATCTCCAGACGCGCAGCGATCTCCGGTCCGTAGCCCGCCGGGCGTCCCAGGGTGACCAGTTCGGGTCCCGCGGAATAGCCACGCCCCGACGTGTCCCGGGTGGCGAATCCACGCGCCTCCAAGGTGGTGAGCACCCGGTGCGCGGTGGAGCGCGCCACTCCGAGTTCCCTGGCCGCGCCGGTGACCGACAGGCTGTCGTGGACGAGGAAGAGGCGCATGAGGCGCAGTCCGGTGTCCAACGACTCGATGATGTAGCGCTTCGCGTCGGTCATCAGGTCCTCTGGGTCTCACGGGTGCCGGACGGCACCGGCTGCGAACGTACGGCCGCTCCGTCCATCATTCCGGCTCGGACCGCGCCCGCCGCACCGTCCGCCGAAATCTCGCCGCGCACGGCCCGGGGCCGGGCATCGGCACCGCACGGGCCGGTCGCTGACGACGGTGCCCTGACACCGGGCGCCAAGGGCTGGACCGGTCTTGACCGCTTGTCAGCGATGCTGCTTGGATCACCCGCATGAAGCGCAGCCGGGAACTCACGCGACGACGCCACGTCGATCTCGCGCGTACCGCCGGCGCACTCTGTCTTCGCGCCCTCTGACTCCGCGCGGCCTCTCTCCCTGTGATGTGTCTCCGCGCGATCTGTCTCCGCGCCTATTGTCTCCGAGCGTACTGATCTTGCCGATGGCCGGCCGGTCGGCGCCGATCATCCCTGCTCCTCGACGGACCGGACGCGGTTTCGTCCTCTCCATGAAGGAGTACCGGCGCTCATCGGCGTCCGCGCCTCGCTCCTGACGGCGGCCCGGCACGCACGGATCCGCTCACATCGGCGCGCCCGGCCCCCGGCCTTGAGCGCCGGTGGGCATGGGCGTCGCGGGCTGGCACATCCGTCACGGACCTGTACGCGCGTCCTACGTGTCGGGGCAGGGGCGCCGTCGGCCGCCAACTCCTCGCCCATTCCCACACTTCCGCCCCAGAGAGGACCACCTCGTCGTGTCCACCTT
The DNA here is from genome assembly GCF_042892135.1 of Streptomyces sp. NPDC001822. NCBI lineage: Bacteria > Bacillati > Actinomycetota > Actinomycetes > Kitasatosporales > Streptomycetaceae > Streptomyces > Streptomyces sp. NPDC001822. The sequence continues at coordinate 127,584 of NZ_JBIATW010000001.1, read as the reverse complement.
CCGCGGTCACCACCTAACCGATCCAAGCGATCCAACTGATCGAACCAATCGAACTGCTCGAACTGCTCGATGGAAGCCCGTCGGTGCCCTGCTCGCCGCGTTCGTCCTGGGATGCGCCGGCCCTGCGTCCGCCCTCTCCTCCGCGCCGTTCGGCCCGACGCCCCCGCACAATCCCTACGCGGGCCCCGACGGCACCGCCACCATGCACGGGGACACCGGCTCCTCGGACACCACGCCCCTGGCCGGTCCCGGTACCGGAGCCCTGTCGTCCTCACGCACCGCGCTCGCCTCCGCCTGCCCGACCGTCCTGGTGGGAGCCGACGGCTACCCGGTGGCCCTGTGCACACCGATCTTCGGACAGGTTCCGACGGTGCATCTGCTCGATCCGGGCAACGGCTCCTCCCTCACCTCCCTGAAACTCACCAAGGGGTCACTGCTCGGGGGCGTGTACGCCTACATCGACCACCAGGACCGGCTCGTCGTCGCGGACGGCAGCCGCAGCCTGCTGCGCGTCGGCCACCACAGGAACAGCGACGGGAAATGGTCCCTCACCGTCGACCGGAGTCTGTCCCTCGCTTCGGTCATACCCGAGGGCGACGCGGTAACAGGACTGTCGCCCGACTGGAAGGGGCGCGTGTGGTTCGCCACCGGCGGAGGCGTGGTCGGGACGGCGGACGAGACCACCGGGGCAGTGAACGCGCTCGCCCTCCCCGAGGGTGAGCGCGTCGCCAACAGCATCTCCACGGCACCGGAGGGAACCGCGGTCACCACCACGCACGCCACCTACCTGCTGACCACGACCGACGGGACCCCGGAAGTCGTCTGGCGCAAGGAGTACGACCGCGGGTCGGCTCGGAAGCCCGGTCTGCTGAGCTGGGGCAGCGGATCGACCCCGACGTTCTTCGGCCCGAGAACGGGGACGGAGTACCTCACGGTCGTCGACAACGCCGACTCCTCGGCGAACCTCCAGGTGTACCGCTCCTCCGACGGGTCGACCGTCTGCTCGGTCCCGGTACTCCGGGCGTCGGGCGGCCCCGGCAGCGAGAACTCGCCCGTGGGTGCCGGACGCAGCGTCTTCGTGGCCGGCACCTACGGGTACCCGTACCCCGCCGCCCCGGAGGGGGCCGGCGCCAGCGCGCCCGCGTCGGCCGACTTCGCCGGTGGGCTCACCCGGGTGGACGTACGGGCGGACGGGACGGGCTGCTCGCTGAAGTGGGACAACACCCTGCGTTCGGCCGCCGTGCCCAAGCTGTCGACGGCCGACGGGCTGCTCCACACAGTCGTACGTGATCCGCTGATCCCCGGCACCAGGGGGACGAGCATCCTCGACCCGTACCGCTACGTGCAGATCGACCCCGACAGCGGTGAGGTCACGCGTTCCGCGAAGGTCGGGGTGGGCTCCTTGTACGACACCCTGCAGATGGCGGGCACGGTCGCACCGGACGGGGCTTACCTCCAGGGCACCGTGACAGGCGTCCTGCGGATCACGGCTGGATGAGTGCGGGGGCGGGGCACGGCGTCAGGCCGACCTCACACCCTGACGCCCTGTCCGGGTGCGCGCGGCTTCGCGCAGCCGCACCCGGGCGGCCGGGCCGGCGCCGCTGGTGGTCCAGTACGGATGCCACTGGATCCAGACGGAAAGCCGCAGCAGGGTCCGACGCAGTTCGGTCGAGCGGCGGGCCCGTGGCCGGGCCAGTTCCGCGTAGGCGGTGTTCCAGTCTCGCTGGGCCTGGACGAGTTCGTGGGGGAAGACGCTGCCATCCATTCCCGTATTAGATCGCATGTTCGAATTTCGTGTCATCCCGGCGGCCTCGAAGCCCGGGTCACTCACCCGAACGGCCCGCGCGGGCAACGAGGAAGCCAGGACAGCCAGGACCGGCGCCGAAGGCGCAGCCAGGGCGAGCGCTTCCAGGACCGGGCGCCACAAGCACGGCGAGGGCGGGGCGAGCGTGTCCAGGACCGGACAGGGTCCGGGGCGAGGCGGGGCGGGGGCCGGGCGCCGAATCCCCACCCGCTCCGCGGGTCACGGGTCAGCCCGAAGCTCCCCGGGATCGGCGCATCGGCGCACCGGTTCCGTCCCCCGTCAGCGCTCTCCGGCCAGGTCGACGTCCGACGTCCGAACCGATGCCGCGTCGACCTTCTCGGCTCGGCGCCACGGGCGGGCGACCGGAGCCGACACCGCACGCCACCAGGCGTCCGACGGAAGCTTCCCCGCCGGTTCGAACGGCTCGCCCGGCCTGGGGAAGACTGCCACCTGCCCTGCTTCCTCGGCAGCGTCCTTCATCCACTCACCCGGCTCGGCCCAGGCATGCAGTGCGAGGTTGAAGGTGCCCCAGTGGATCGGCAGCAGCACCCCGTGCGGGCGTCCGCCCTGGAGGTCCAGGTGCGCCTGGACTCCTTCGGCAGGTGACATGTGGATGTCCGGCCACGCTCCGGGAAGCGGGGTGCGGCCGGTGTGGTTCTCCGGCCAGTACTGGGAGTAGGCACCCACCTGGATCATGGTCGCGTCGAACGGGCCGTGCTCGGCGCCGATCCCCTTGAACCCGGAGAAGTAGCCGGTGTCCCCGCTGTGGTAGACGCGGTGGTCCGGCCCCGCGACGACCCACGACGCCCACAGCGTGTGCTGCTGGTTGCGCAGCCCGCGCCCGCAGAAGTGGCGGGCCGGGGTGGCGGTCAGGCTGATGCCCGCGATCTGCACGGTCTCGTTCCAGTCGAGTTCGTGGATGCGGTCCAGGGGCACCCCCCAGCGCTCCAGGTGCGCGCCGACACCGAGGGGGACGGCGAAGACGGTGTCCGTCCCCGCCAACGCCTTGATGGTGGGCAGGTCCAAGTGGTCGTAGTGGTCGTGCGAGATCACCACGACGTCCACGGGTGCGAGGGAGCCGAGCGGCAACGGCACGGGGTGCACGCGCTTGGGCCCGACGAAGGCGAACGGCGAGCAGCGTTCGCCCCAGACCGGGTCGAAGAGCACCCGGGCACCGTCGATCTCGGTGAGCACACTGGAATGGCCCAGCCAGGTCAGCCTGAGGCCCGTCTCCGGCGGTGCGGCCAGATCGGCCAGCGTCGTGGCGTGGATGGGGACCGTGCCCGTGGGCAACCGCCGGACGCGCTCCTCCTTGCGGAAGAAGACCTTGGCGAATTCGAGCATCGACCCCGACGGCCTGGTCCGGGTCCCCTCGGGATTCTGGAAGACCCCGTCGGCGAAGTTGGGCGAGCGGCGGATCCGCTCCATCCTCGCCCCGGCCGGATCCGCCCCGAAGGCGTCCGGACGCAACGAGCGCAGTCGGGTGCGGAGCGAGGGCTGGTTGTCGGCGCCGGTCACAGCTTCTCCTGAGGGAGTGGGTGTCGTCTCATTATGGTCGGGAGTCCGGACGGGGCGAGAGATCGGCGGTGAACGGAGCATTCCGCGGACTCTCCCGGCGCCCCGCCGACCGCGGGTGGAGCCTCAGGCACGCGGCTGCCCGTACACGTGCTCGATCCGGAGGGTCAGGACGACCCTGCGTTCCTCGACCATCGCACGCCGGTACTCGTCCCAGTCGGGGTGCTCACCCCGGACGTCCCTGTAGAGCCGCACCAGCTGCTCCACGGTCTCGTCGTGAGGGTCCTCGGCCGGCGGAGTCAGCTCGGCGGAGACGTCCGCCACGACCCATGCCCACCGGTCGTGACTGGTCACGTGATAGCTCGCGCGCGGGTCCCGGCGGAGGTTACGGGTCTTCGCCCGCCCCTCGGTGACGGACACCCGGATCACTCCCTCGTCCGGGTCGTACGCATGGTTCACATTGGACAGCTGGGGCCTGCCGTCACGCTTGATCGTGACCAGCACACCGCCGTCGTGCTCGCCGAGGAGCCGGAGCAGCGCCTCGCGCCCTGGTTCGAAGTCCGTCATGCCGACTCCAACGTCCGTACCGGCTCCAGGATTCCGCGAACGGGGTGCCGACCGGTCGCATCCGGCCGGATTCCGCGCGTTGACAGGCGGCGCACACCTCTCGATACTGACTCGCTGTTCAGTAAATTACGCCGATACATCCCGGAGCCGCACCGTGACGCCCCCTTCCACCGCCCCGCTGATCTCCCTGACCTGGACGGACCACGTCACCGGGACCGAGGGCTATCTCGTCGTGGACCGCCTGGTGCGCGGCGTGTCGAGCGGAGGGCTGCGCATGAGGCAGGGCTGCACCCTCGCGGAGGTGGCGGGCCTGGCGCGGGGCATGACCATGAAGGAGGCCCTGCACTTCGACGCCGACAACACCCGGGCGCGCTACATCCCGCTGGGCGGCGCCAAGGGCGGCATCGACTGTGACCCGCGCGCCCCCGAGGCGTTCGGGATTCTCGTTCGCTTTCTGCGGGCCGTGCGCCCGTACGTGGAGCACGTCTGGACGACCGGCGAGGATCTGGGGCTCACCCAGGACCTGGTGGACCGGGCGGCCGCGGAGGCGGGTCTCGTCTCGACCGTGCAGGCGGTCTTTCCACTGCTCGACGACGAGACGGCGGCCCGCCGGCGTCTGGCGGACGCCTTCGCGGTCACGGTGGACGGGATCGGACTGGACGAACTGGTCGGCGGGTGCGGTGTCGCGGAGTCCGCACTCGTCGCGCTCGACCGGGCCGGTGTGGCCCACGGCGGCGCGCGCGTCTCCCTGCAGGGCCTCGGCACGATGGGGGGAGCGACCGCGCGATTCCTGTCCCGTGCCGGGCTCAGGGTGGTCGCCGTCGCCGACGTGAAGGGCACCATCGCCAATCCGGCGGGCCTGGACGTCGAGTCCCTGCTCGCCTCGCGGGACGCGTTCGGCACGGTGGACCGGGGGGCGCTGCGACCGGGGGACGAGGAGCTGCCCGCCGACGCATGGCTTGCGGTGGATGCCGAGGTACTCGTGCCCGCAGCGGTGTCGTACGCCGTGGACGTCGTGAACCAGGCCTCCGTCAGGGCCCGTTGGATCGTCGAGGCGGCGAACATGCCGGTGCTGCCCGAAGCGGAGGAGCTGCTCGCCAGGCGCGGGATCACGGTGCTGCCGGACGTGGTGGTCAACTCCGGTACGAACGCCTGGTGGTGGTGGACATTGTTCGGGGACATCGGAGCAGATGCCGACGAGGCGTTCGCCCACACCCGTCGCTCGATGCGGTCCCTGATAGGCAGGGTCCTGGAGCGGGCGGAAGCGGACAGCTGCACCCCGCGGGCCGCGGCGCACGCGCTCGTCGAGGACCGGCTGCCGGTAATGGCGGAGAGGTTCGGCTGGTACGGATAGGTCTGTACGCCCCGGGTGGTCCGGCCGGTACGGACAGGCACCTGTAACCCCCGGGTGGTCCGGCCGGGTGGCCCGGTGGTCCGGCCGGGGAGCTGTCTTGGCTAGGGTGGCTTCGTGGCGAGAGTACGGCTGAGCGTGGCAGAACGTCGGGAAGAGCTTCTGCGCGCTGCCGTCGAGCAGATCGAGGTACGGGGTGTGGCCGCGGTCCGGATCGCGGACGTCGCCGCCGTCCTCGGGGTGAGCAACGCGCTGGTGCTGTACCACTTCTCGTCCAAAGAGAAGCTGGTGGCCGCCGCGTTCGCCTACGCCGCCGAGGCCGATCTGGCCCACCTGCGCAGGCTGCTGTCGCGGAGGACCAGCGCCGTACGACGGCTGCGCGCCGCCGTGCGCTGGTACGCGCCGACCGGCCAGGCCAAGGGGTGGCGGCTCTGGATCGAAGGCTGGGCGTCCTCCCTGCGGGATCCGGCGCTCCGGGAGGTGGCGGGCGATCTCGACCAGCAGTGGAAGGCGGAGCTGGCGGAGGTCATCGACGAGGGCGCCGCGGCGGGCGAGTTCCGGTGCGACGACCCCATGTCGGTGGCCTGGCGGCTGACGGCGCTGCTGGACGGTCTGGCCGTCCAGATGACGTCGTACGCGGGTCCGCTGTCCAGAGCGACCATGCTGCGGTGGACCGAGGAGGCGCTCGCCCGCGAACTCGGCATCGACCACGCGGCGCTGACCGCCTGACGGCCGGCGCGCAGGAGGTGCCGGCCGTCCGACCCCGGCACTGCCGGCCCGAAGCACCTCCCCCGGGTGCCGCCGGTCCGGTCAGGTCTGCCGCAACGGCGCGTAGGCCTCCCCCTCCAGCCCGAACGTCCACGCGACCCCCTCCTTCGCGGTCCCGGTCCTCGGCGGGACTCGGAGCCAGTAGGTGCGGTGCGTACCGTCCGGCTCCGGTGTGGAGTTGACCACCTCGACCATCACCACGTCCTCGTCGCCCTCCATGGCTATGCGCCACAGGACTCCGGTCTCGTCCTGGTGCACGGGCCGCGCGCCCGATTCGGAGAGATAGCGGTCGTAGCCGTAGTACTCGAGCATGACCCGCCGCAGCTCGGCGTTCTCCTCGGCACGTATGCGTTCGGGGGTCAGGGACCCCAGGGAGTCGAGGAACTCGGCGGGCACGGGCATTCCGCGCCAGGCGTGGAGAGCGAAGCCGTCGGGGTAGGCGAGGGCCGGGCCGTCGCCCCGGTCCAGCCGTCCCGCCTCGTCCCGGTGGAGCGCCTCGGGACGCTCGCTGATCACCACGGCGTGTTCGTAGGGCCACCACCAGCCCGCGTTCCTGGCGACCTCGGCCAGTCCGGTCAGCCGGTCGCCCCGGCCGTCGAAGGCCGCCAGCCAGGCCGCGTCGTGCTGGCCCAGGACCGCGTCGAGCAGGACGAGACGGACGTCGGACTCGTCCTCGGGCCGGGTGGCGAGCTCGGCGACGATCCCCGTCCGGATCCGGTCGGCCAGTGCGGCGGTGGTCTCCCACAACTGGGCACCGGTGGCGGACCACAGCGCGGACCAGCCGGCCGGGCCCAGCTCGTCGTAGATCCGGCGACGCTCCTCCGCCCATGGGCGGGTACGCACTTCCTCGCGGACGGAGCGTCCGGCACCGACGAGTTTCTCCACCGCTTCGACCGCCGCCTTGGGCGAGTCGGCCCAGATGACGCGCTCGGGCTCGGCGAGCCCCGCACGTCGGTAGGCCAGCCGCACACCGTCCTCGGCCGCACCCCGGTCCGCCCGGCCGGTCGCCGCCGCGACCGCCCGCCACGCGTTCACGTACTGCATAGCTGTTCCCCGTCCCCTGTTCCCGCTCTGACTGTCATGCCTGCCGCCACCGCAGTGCCTGTCCGCGACCGCGCCTCACGGTTCCGCATCCGCCGGACTCCTCAGTCCGCGACCGCGCCTCACGGTCCCGCATCCGCCGGACTCGTCAGTCCGCGACGATCCGGACCGCGCCCGGTGCGTACTCGCGCTGCCGGACGACGCGGAACCAGCCCTTGGGCAGTGCTATCACCGCGTGCTCCTCGTGGACCACGCGTCCGCCGTCGGGAAGGTGGAGCAGCATCGGGCCGAAGGGCCCCGCCTCCCGCATCAGCCTGCCGGGTCCCTGCACGGCGTGTGCGTGGCCCGTGACTTCGCCGAGCGCAAGGACCAGCCTCCCCCGGCCGTCCCGGAGTTCACCCGGCGCGTCGAGGAAGTGCGCGGGCACCTCCGACTCGTCCAGCCCCACGATCAGTACGTCGCCCTGCCGGTACACAGACGTCTCCCCTCCGCCCCGGCACCCCCTGTGCCGGTCACAGATGAAACGCTACGAGAGGGGTCTGACAATCCGTCGACGGCCGCGGCCCGCCGGTCGCCCGGACCCTCGACGCGCGGCCCTCGCGCGGGGGTGTCCGCCGCACGAACGGTGGGCCTCCGCTGCCGGACCGGCCGGCCGGTCCCGCCCGGCCCCGCCCGGTGCGTCCAGCCGCGCGCAGGCGGTCGGCGGGGCCCGGTCACGGTGTTGTCAGTGGGCCTTGATAAACCTTTGCGGACATCAGCCGTTCCCAGCATCAGGAGCTCAGTGCCATGTCCGACGCGGACCGTCTGCACGAGTTGCTCGGCCTTCGAGCCGTCGATTTCCAGCGCGAGACCGAGGAGTCGGCGCGCCCCGCGGCCGAAGCCGTGGCCTGGCGCGTCAGTGTCGACCCGTTCGGCCCCGAGGGGGACAGGAGCTGGGAGGAGGAGTTCGACGCCTTTCTCGACGCCGTCGACCCCTCCCGCGTCCGGGCTCTGATCATCGGGCAGTGGGGCGAGTCGTACGAGGAGGACTCGTCGTACCCGATCGGGCTCGTCGTGGCCGCGGCCGGCCGGCTGAGCTCGCTCACGGCGGTCTTCGTCGGCGACCTGGTGATGGAGGAGGCGGAGATCTCCTGGATCGAGCAGTCCGACGTCACCGCCCTCCTCACCGCCTTCCCGGCCCTCACCCATCTCGGTGTCCGCGGGGGCACGGGGCTCCTCTTCCCGCCCGTCGAGCACGGGTCGCTGCGTGAGCTCACCATCGAGAGCGGAGGGCTTCCGGCCGAGGCGCTGCGCGGTGTGCTGGACAGCGAACTGCCCGCGCTGGAAAGCCTGGACCTCTGGCTGGGCATGTCCGCGTACGGCGGCGACGCGGCCATACCCGACCTGGCGCCGCTGCTCACGGGCACTCGCTTCCCCCGGCTGCGGCACCTCGGTCTGCGCAACAGCGAACTGCAGAACGAGATCGCGGCCGCGATCGGCTCGGCCCCGCTCGTCGCCCGGCTCCGCACGCTCGACCTGTCGAACGGCACGCTGGGCGACGAGGGCGCGGCCGCGCTGCTGGAGGGCCAGCCGCTCGTCCATCTCGAAGCACTCGACCTGCACCACCACTTCCTCACCGAACCGATGGAGCGTCGCGTCACCGAAGCGCTCGCCCCTCACGGCGTCACCGTCGACCTGTCCGAGCGCTGCGAACCCTGGGACGACCGCGGGGCCGCCGGACGCTACACCGCGGTCGCGGAATAGGGGAGCGCGATGACCGACATCATTCACCCGGACGTCTTCCACGGCCTGCCGGTCCTCACTCTGCCCGCTCCCGACGCCCCCGGGGCCGGAAAGCCGGCCTCACCCGGATCCGTGGCGTGGCGGCTGGAATGCGCCTGGGGCGGAGAGACGTTCCCCGAGCACTGGCAGCGCTTCCTCGATGAGGTCGATCCGGCAGGAGTGCGGGCGCTGCTGATCGGGCCCTGGTGGGAGGACGAGTACTCCTCCTTCCAGCCGGTGGTCGACGCGATCGCCGCGGACGCGCACCGCTTCCCGGCCCTGCGCGCGCTGTTCCTCGCCGATGTGGAGAGCGAGGAGTGCGAGCTGTCGTGGCTGCAGATGTGCGACATCACCCCGGTCCTGGAAGCCCTTCCGCTGCTGGAGGAACTGACCGTGCGTGGCTGCGGAGAGGCTGCCGACGGGGTGAATCTCCGGCTGGACCCCGTGCGGCACGCGGGACTGAAGTCGCTGCGCTTCGAGTCCGGAGGCCTGCCGGGACACATCGTCCGAGCGGTGGGAGCGTCCGACCTCCCGTCCCTGGAGCACCTGGAATTCTGGTTCGGCTCCGAGTGGTACGGCGGTGACGCGTCCGTCGCCGACCTGGCACCGGTGCTGTCCGGGTCCGCGTACCCGGCGCTGCGCCACCTCGGTCTGCAGAACAGCGAGATCCAGGACGAGATAGCCGTCGCGGTGGCCTCGGCGCCGGTCGTCGCACGACTCGACTCGCTGTCCCTGGCGATGGGCACCCTCAGCGACGTCGGCGCCGAGGCCCTGCTGGGCGGGCAGCCGCTCACCCACCTCTCCGCCCTGGACCTGCACCACCACTACCTCAGCGGCCCGTACGTCGCCCGGATCGAGGAACTGTGCGCCGGGGCCGGTGTGCGGGTCGATCTCGAAGGAGCCGAGGACTGGGACGACGAGGACGACGAGTCGCGCTATGTCGCAGTCAGTGAGTAGCGCGCTCCCGCGCCTCGCGGTCGTCGGCATCCCGGGCAACCGCAGGGTCGGCCTCTTCCAGGACGCGCTGCGCGCCGCCGGGCTTCCGGCGGCGCGCACGGTCCCCTGGCTCGACGTCCTCCGGGGCGACGCCCGCTTCCTGCCCGGGGAGACGGTGCGGGTCGACTCCCCGGGTGAGGACGCGGAGGTGGACAGGCTTCTGCGCGGGATGGACGATCCGACGAGGGTGGAGGGTTCGGCCCGCTGGTACGCCCGTTTCACTGCGGCCGTGCGGGATGTCGCCCGGGCCGCGGACGCCGCGGACGCCGAAGTGCTGGACGATCCGGGGGACATCGCCGTTCTGTTCGACAAGCGGATCTGTCACGGTGTCCTGGACACGGCGGGAGTGCCCGTACCGGAGTCTCCCACCTCGGGGCCCGCGGCCGCACCGGTGCGGGGCTGGGCGGATGTGCGGGCGTTGATGGCCGGTCACCGGATGCCGCGGGTGTTCGTGAAGCCGGCCCACGGTTCGTCCGCCTCCGGCGTGGTCGCCCTGGAGACGGCCGGCCCCGGGAGGATCCGTGCGGCCACATCGGTGGAGCGGGACGCCGAGGGCCGGCTGTTCAACTCGCTGCGGGTGCGCAGGTGCACGACGGAGCGTGAGGTGGCGGCTCTGATCGACGCTCTGGCGCCCGACGGACTGCACATCGAGCGCTGGCTCCCCAAGGCCTCCCAGCGGGGCCGGGTCGCCGACCTCCGGGTCGTGGTGGTCGCGGGCCGGGCGACGCACGCCGTCGTGCGGACCAGCAGGTATCCCATGACCAACCTGCACCTGGGAGGGGCGCGAGGCGATCTCGGCCACGCAAGGGCGGCGGTGGAGGCGGCCGGCGGCAGCTGGGAGGCCGCCCTGGCGGTCTGCGAGCGGGCCGCCGCCTGCTTCCCGGGCACGCTCTGCGTCGGGGTCGACCTGCTGCCCTCCACCGGCTGGCGGCGCTTCACCGTCGGCGAGGTCAACGCCTTCGGGGACCTCCTGCCCCGGCTGACCGGACTCCCCGGCAGCGGCGCGGAGGACCTGGACACCTACGGCGCGCAGATCGCCGCCGTACTGAACCGGACAAGGAACGACCGTGTCACCGACGCCCCCTGATCCCACGCACACCGGCGTGGAGAGCCCGGGCCCGAACCCGGACATGAACGCGGTCGTGGGGAGCCACGATCTGCTGCTGGTCACCCTGGACACGCTGCGGTTCGACGTCGCCCGGGATCTGGCCGCGGCGGGGCGCATCCCGAACCTCGCCCGGCATCTCCCCGGCGGCGTCTGGGAGGAGAGGCACGCGCCGGGAAGCTTCACCTACGCCTCCCACCAGGCGATCTTCGCGGGTTTCCTGCCGACGCCTGCCGCCCCGGGCCCCCACCCGCGCCTGTTCGCGGCACGCTTCGCCGGCAGCGAGTCGACCGCGGACGGCACCTTCGTGCACGAGACGCCCGACATCCTCTCGGGCCTCGCCGCGGTCGGCTACCGCACGGTCTGTGTGGGCGGCGTGGGCTTCTTCAACCGCCGCCCGCCCCTCGGCTCGGTGCTGCCCGGCATGTTCCAGGAGAGTCACTGGGAGCCGGAGTTCGGTGTCGCCTCACCGACGTCCTTCGAGGCGCAGGTCGCGCGCGCGGAGCAGGTCGTCGCCGGACTCCCCTCGGAACAGAGGCTCTTCCTCTTCGTCAACGTGGCGGCGCTGCACCAGCCCAACTGGTTCCATCTGCCGGGCGCGACGGCCGGAGCCGGCGACTCGTTGGCCACGCACGCGGCCGCCCTGGAGTACGTGGACCGGCACATCGGCCGGCTCTTCGACGCGGCGAGCAGTCGCCGCAGGTGTTTCGCGATCGTCTGCTCTGATCACGGCACGGCCTACGGGGACGACGGCTACACCGGTCACCGGCTCGGTCACGAAGTCGTGTGGACCGTGCCCTACGCCCACTTCTTCCTCGACCCGGGGGCATCACGATGACCGTCACCACCACGAGCCCCTACGTGAGCTACGTGTACGCCTATCCCCACAAGACCGCCTACCGTCCGCTCAGCGCCCACCCCGCCGGACGCCCGCTGCTGAGCGGGCTGTGGGCGGACGAGAGCAAGGACGCGCTCTCCCTCTACGCGCACATACCCTTCTGCGAGGTCCGCTGCGGTTTCTGCAACCTGTTCACGAGGATCGGCGCCCCCGACGAGCTGACGACCCGGTACCTCGACGCACTCGACCGGCAGGCCGTGGCCGTCCGTGACGCGCTGGGGGACGACGCACCGGTGCGTTTCGCGGCGGCGGCGTTCGGCGGCGGCACTCCCACCTACCTCGACGCCGGGGAGCTGGAGCGCCTCTGCGACATCGCGGAGAAGCGGATGGGCGCCGATCTGCGCTCCATCCCCCTGTCGGTGGAGACGTCACCGTCGACCGCCACGGCCGACCGGCTGTCCGTCCTGGCCGACCGTGGAGCCACCCGGATCAGCATCGGCGTGCAGAGCTTCGTGGACGCCGAGGCCCGTGCGGCGGTGCGCCCTCAGCACCGGTCCGAGGTGGAGGCCGCCCTCGGCCGTATCCGGGAGGCGGGCGTCCCGGTGCTCAACATCGACCTGATCTACGGCATGGACGGCCAGACGGAGGCGAGCTGGCGCACCTCGCTGGACGCCGCTCTGGCCTGGCGCCCCGAGGAGCTGTACCTCTACCCGCTGTACGTGCGCCCGTTGACCGGCCTCGGGCGCCGGAGCGCGGCGTCCGGGCCGGCGGAATCCGGCCCGGACGCCGCCTGGGACGAGCAGCGGCTCCGGCTGTACCGCGCGGGCCGCGACCACCTGCTGGCACACGGCTACGAGCAGGTGTCGATGCGGATGTTCCGCCGCGGGGACACCACGCCCACGGGCCCCGAGGACTACGCCTGCCAGACCGACGGCATGATCGGGCTCGGCTGCGGGGCGCGGTCGTACACCTCTTCCCTCCACTACTCCTTCGACTACGCGGTGGAGATGCGGGAGATCAGGGGCATCATCGACGGTTTCACCGGCACGTCGGACTTCTCCCGGGCGGAGGTCGGCCGTCACGTCGACGAGGGCGAGGCGCGCAGACGGCATCTGCTGCAGTCGCTCCTCCAGGCCCGGGGCATGAGGACCGCCGATTACCGCGACCGCTTCGGGGTCGATCCGTACGCCGACTTCCGGGCCGAGCTGGAGCTGTTCGCCGCGCGCGGCTGGCTCGACGGCACCGCGGACGCGGGCCTGCTGCGGCTGTCCCCCGAGGGGCTGGCCCACTCCGACGCGCTCGGGCCGGAGCTGTTCTCCCCGGAGGTACGGGCCGCGATGGCCGCGTACGAGGCGAAGTGAGCGGGCCGGTGGGCAAGGACCTGACCATCCTGTACCGGGGTCCGCTGGCCTCGTGCGACTACGACTGCCCCTACTGCCCGTTCGCCAAGCGCCGGGACAGCGGTGAGCTGCTGCGCGCGGACCGTGCGGCCCTGGAGCGCTTCACCGCCTGGGCGGCCGCGCAGCAGGGCGACCGGCTGTCGGTGCTGTTCACTCCGTGGGGCGAGGCGCTGGTCCGTTCCTGGTACCGGCGGGCGCTCGTCGAGCTGTCCCGCCTGCCGCACATCGCGAGGGTCGCCGTACAGACCAATCTCAGCGGCCGTACCGCATGGCTGGCGGAGGCGGACCGGGACAAGGTGGCCCTGTGGTGCACCTACCACCCGGGCCAGACGCCCTACGAGCGGTTCCTCGGCCGGTGCCGGGAGCTCACGGCTCTCGGGGTGCGCCACAGCGTCGGGATCGTCGGCCTGCACGAGCACCTGGCCGAGGCCCGCCGGCTGCGCGCCGCGCTGCCGCCCGAGGTGTACCTCTGGGTCAACGCCGCCGAGGGGCACACCTATACCGACGAGGAGGCGGCCGACTGGACGGCCCTGGACCCGCTGTTCCCCTACAGCAGGCACCCCCACCGCTCGGCGGGCCTGCCCTGCCGGACCGGTGAGTCCGTCGTCTCGGTGGACGGTGACGGGACGGTGCGGCGCTGCCACTTCGTCCGCGCCGAGCTCGGCAATCTCTACGACGGCAGCTACCGTGACGCCCTCGGCCCGCGCGGCTGCCCGCTCGAGGTGTGCGACTGTCACATCGGCTATGTGCACCTGGAGACGCTGCCGCTGTACGACGTCTTCGCGGGCGGCGTGCTGGAGCGGATACCCGCCCGTCCGGTGCGGATACCCGCTCCGGACGGGCTCCCCGTGTCCGCGGATCCGGCGGCCCGGCCGCTCCTGCCCGTCGTCAGCGTCTCCTGAGGACCCGACGAGCCGTCAGAGCGGCAGCAGGTCGGGGCGTTTGGCCTCCACGTGGTCACCGGAGGACTCACCGCGCAGCCGTCGGCCGATCCACGGGACGAGGTACTCCCGTGCCCAGTTGATGTTGTCGCGGCGCGCTTCCAGGGTGCCCCGCTGCGCCTGCGGGGGCCACGCCTGGTCGGGGTCGGCGGGCACGTCGAGTCCGAGGACCTGGGCGGCGCGGAGCGCGACCCGGGTGTGACCCTCGGGCGAGAGGTGCAGCCGGTCGTTGTCCCAGGCCCTCCGGTCCTGCACGGAACGCAGGGACCACAGGTCGAGAACCGGGCAGTCGTACCGGTCGGCGATGGACCGGACGTGTGCGGTGTAGGTGGCGATCTTGCCGCGCAGGTGCCTGAGCACGGGGATGCCGCGGGTGTCGAAGCCGGTGGTCACCATCACCGTTCCGACGGCCTGGGTGAGGTCGGCCACCGCGCGTTCGAAGCGCTCGGCCACGTCGTCCGGGTCCGAGCCCGGGCGGAGGATGTCGTTGCCGCCCGCGCAGAAGCTGACCAGATCAGGGGCCAGCTGCTTCGCGCGGGGTACCTGTTCCTCGACTATCTGGTCGAGGAGTCGTCCGCGTACGGCGAGATTGGCGTACCGGAAGATTCCGTGCGGGTCGTCCACCGGGCCGGCCATCGCATCGGGAACCGGGAGCTGGTCCGCGAGGAGGACCGCGAAACGGTCCGCCCAGCCGACGAGCCTGCCGTCCGGGCCGGGGTCCCCGACGCCCTCGGTGAAACTGTCGCCAATCGCTGCGTACGACCCGATGATGCCTCGTTGTTTGTTTCTCGAATCGTCTGCCACAAGGGCTTATCCTGCACCCTCGAATGTGACCTACGCGACCGTAATAAGGGGTTGACGGGTGGTGACAAAGACCACCCGGTCAGGTTTTGGTAAAGCCGGAATAAGCCGAGGGGCGATGCGCCGTCGCGCATCGCCCCTCGACCGGACCCCTGGGTCATGTCCCTCAGATGGTGACGCCGTGCGAACGCAGGTAGGCGATCGGGTCGACGTCGGAGCCGTAGCCCGGGCCGGTGCGGACCTCGAAGTGGAGGTGCGGGCCGGTCGAGTTGCCGGTGGTTCCGGACAGGCCGATCTGCTGGCCGCCCGTGACGGTCTGTCCGGCCGAGACCTCCAGCGAGGACAGGTGCGCGTACTGGGAGTACATGCCGTCGCTGTGCTGGATGACGACCTCGTTGCCGTACGCACCGCTCCACCCGGCGGAGACGACGGTGCCGGGTCCGATGGAGCGGACGCTGGTGCCCGAGGCGGCCTGGAAGTCGGAGCCCGTGTGGTAACCGCTGGACCAGCTGGCGCCGGCCACGTGGTACTGGGTGGTGACGGTGGGGTGCTCGACCGGAGCCACCCAGCCGGAGGCGGTGGCCTCCGACGCGGCGGTGGTCTTCTCGGCCGGAGCGGCCTTCTCGGCGGCGGGCGCGGCCTTCGCGGCCGGCTTCGCGGCGCCGGACGCCTTGGCGCCGAGGGTCAGCTTCATACCCGGGACGATCAGGCTCGGGTTGCCGCCGATGACGTCGCGGTTGTCCTTGTACAGCTTCTGCCAGCCGCCCTTGACCTTCTTGGCGGTGGCGATCTTCGCGAGGGAGTCGCCGGAGACCACGGTGTAGGTCTTCGGTGCGTCCTTCGCGACGGCGGCGGGCGCGCTCCGGGTGACGGCGGCGGACTTCACCGCAGGGGACGCCGGCTCGGCCGCGTGGGCGCCGGTGGCGCCGATCAGCGGGAGGGCGAGTACGGCGCCGCCGGCCCCTGCGGCAAGGATGCCTCGGGAGAGCGGACCGGACTTCTTACGACGGTGCTTGCCGTGTGCGGGCATGGGGAATTCCTCTCCGGCGCCTGCGAGGTGAGCTGTCGGGTTCGGGCTGGAGATGCCCGGCCGCGTGGTGACGCGTCTTGACCCCGAGCCGTTCCGGATCGCTCCGGCCGGCGACTTACCTGGTTCCCCCGCTCCTGCCACGCGTGAGTCGGTGCGGATTCCGGGCGGCGGCAGGATTCGGCGTTCCGTCCGGATTGAGCGTGACCGTAGGCGAGCGAGGACTCGGGTAACAAGCCTCGGATTCCCGGCCGGAATCCCCGATTCAATTCCGTTATGGAATTCCCGTCACACTCCGTGGATTACGGATCTTGGTTTTCCGTAAGGCGTCCGGAATACCCACGGGCACCTTCACCACACACCGTCACGGATATGATCCCGCTCACCCGCCTCCCCTCATGTCCCGCACAATCAGGGCATGTTCCAGTAAATGCACCAATACGGACATCACACTGCCCGCTCCTCCGCACAGGGCGATACGGCGGGGACGCGACGCGTGCGCGATGCAGCCATGTCGTATCGTCGCGAGCGTGTCCCGTCGGCGAGCGGCGCCGGCGCCAGACCCTCCAGGAGCCCTTGTGACGCAGCTGCCAGAGGTCCCCCCGGCCGGCCCCGAGCCGACGGACGTGGACCTGACCGGTGTCCGCAACTTCCGCGACGTCGGCGGGCTCCCGACGAGCGACGGCCGCACCGTCCGCTTCGGGCGCCTCTTCCGCAGCGGGCACCTGGCCCACGCCACCGAGGCCGACGCCGCGTTCCTCGCCGGACTGGGCCTGCACACGATCTTCGACTTCCGCAACGCCGCCGACCACAAGCTCGACGGACACGACGTGGAACTGCCCGGCGTCCGGAACGTCAGCATCCCGCTCTCCGACCCGGCCGACGGCGCGGAGTTCTGGCGGCTGGTGCGCGACGGGAACATCCAGCAGCTGCGCTCGATCCTGGCCGACGGCAAGGGCACCGAACGCATGGTCCTGTCCTACCGCTCGATCATCACGGACCGGACTGCCGAGCACAGCCGGGTCCTGCACGCGCTGGCCGAGGACAGCGTCCCCGCGCTCATGCACTGCGCCGCGGGCAAGGACCGGGCGGGCCTGTCGGTCGCGGTCTCGCTGCTCGCGGTCGGCGTCGAGAAGGAGGCCATCGAGGCCGACTACCTCAAGTCCAACGACGCCCACCGCCGCTACAAGGTGCACCGCAGCGACACGTCGCCGGTGGGCATGTCGGAGGAGGTCATGGAACTGCTCAATCCGC
Organism: Streptomyces sp. NPDC001822; assembly: GCF_042892135.1. Lineage (NCBI taxonomy): Bacteria > Bacillati > Actinomycetota > Actinomycetes > Kitasatosporales > Streptomycetaceae > Streptomyces > Streptomyces sp. NPDC001822. The sequence continues at coordinate 110,415 of NZ_JBIATW010000001.1, read as the reverse complement.
TCTTCGGCGCCCACCGCGAATATCTCGACGCGGCGTTCGACACGATCGAGGAGACCTGGGGCAGCACCGACCGCTACCTCCTCGAAGGGCTGAAGATCAGCCACGAGACGCGCGAGAAGCTGCGTGAGCGCCTCGTCGAGGGCGCCTGACGGCGACGGAGCGGGCCCTGCCCGGCCGTGGAGGGAGACGGGCAGGGCCGGCAGTCGGGCTCTCAGCCCTTGCCCGCCACGGTGAAGAGCAGGAAGAGGAAGGCCGCGACGACGTGTCCGGCCACCAGGTAGGCGATGAGCCGGATGACGACCCCTCGGGGCATCCGCCGCTCCTGTGTGTCCCGGTCGTCCCCCGGCCGGGGGCGCGGGGTGAGCGGGTCGTAGTACTCGGAATCGGACATGTCAGCCCTTCCTTGCGGCCCCTGGGAGACCGGAGCGACGGCACTCCGGCCTCCATGAGCGGCCGAAGCGGGAACGATACGTGAGGTCAGAGCCGGACCGCGGGCCCGAGGCACAGCTCGGCGGCCGGGCTCTGGAGCAGCGTGTGGACGAACAGCAGGCTCGCCCCGCCGCGACCGAGGGCCGCGATCCGGTGCGGGGTGAGGGAGTCGAAGTGGGCGCTGTCGCCCGCACCGAGGTCGTGCACGGTTTCCCCGAGCACGACCCGCAGCCGCCCGTCGAGGACGTACAGCCACTCCTCGCCGGGGTGGACGCGCACGAGTTCGCTCTCGGTACCGTGGGGGACGTGGACGCGCAGCGCCTGCATGGCGCGTCCCGAGCCGCCGGCCTGCCGGTAGAGCCAGCCGCCGGACCCGTCGCCGAGTGCGTCGTCGATCGGTCCGCCACGGACGATCGCGTCACGTTCGGGCGGCATCTCGCCCAGGAGCTCGGAGACGGTCGTACCGTAGATCCGGGCGAGACCGAGCAGCATCGGCAGCGAGGGCTGGCGGCGCCCGGTCTCGAGCCGGGAGAGGTGGGCCGGGGAGAGTCCCGCCCGCGCGGCGGCGCTCTCCAGGGTGAGACCGCGGTCGCGGCGCAGCTCGCGCAGGCGTGGGGCGACGCCCGGAAGGTCGTCGGCCACCCCTCCGTCAGGAGGATTCATGCCCCCATTGGGCCAGGAACTTTCCCCTGAGGCAAATTTATTGCCTCAGGGGCAAAAGACGGGCGGAGCCGGGTTCAGCGATTGACGGCGGCCTGCTTCACCAGCGTCCTGCCGAAGTCCCACATCAGCCCGTTGCCGCTGTGCGCGTCGTCCATGACGGCCGTGAACGCGGCCACGAACCGTTCCACCTCGGGCTCCCCGATGACCAGGGGCGGAATCAGCTTGATCACCTCCAGGTGGTCGCCGGAGACCTGGGTGAGGATGCGGTGCTTGCGCAGCAGCGGCACCACCACCATCTGCGCGAAGAGCCCCTTCCTTGCCGCCTGCAGCATCGTCCAGCGGCTGCGCAGCCGGAGGGACGACGGCCGGCCGAACTCGATCCCGATCATCAGCCCGCGCCCCCGCACCTCGTGCAGCAGCTCGTAGCGGCCGACCAGCGCGGAGAGCCGTTCGCGCAGCAGGTCGCCGGTGCGGCGGGCGTTCGCGACGGTCTCCTCCTGCTCCATCACGGAGAGGACGGCGAGCCCGGCCGCCATGGCCTGGGCGTTGGATCCGAAGCTCGCGGAGTGCACGAGGACCCGGTCCATGGAGGAGTAGACGCGCTTGAAGATCCAGTCCCTCCCGAGCGTCGCACCCACGGGGACGTACCCGCCGGAGAGCGCCTTCGCGACGCACAGCAGATCCGGCTCGACCCCCTCCTCGTGCTGGTAGGCGTAGAAGTCCCCCGTCCTGCCGAGCCCGGTCTGCACCTCGTCGACGATGAGCAGGGCCTTGTGCCGGCGAAGCAGTTCCTGTGCCTCCCGGAGGAAACCGGGGGGCGAGGCGTGCACGCCCTTTCCCTGGATCGGCTCCACGATCAGCCCGGCCACGTCCCCGCGCTTCAGCTCGCGCCGCAGCGCGTCGAGGTCGCCGAGCCCGATGGCCGTGTCCGGGAGCAGGGGTGCGAAGCCGTCCCGGAACCCCTTCTCCCCGTTCACCGAGAGGGACCCCGTCGTGAGGCCGTGGAAGGCGTGGCCGCAATAGAGGATCCGGGGCTTGCCTGTGGCGTACCTGGCGAACTTCAGGGCGGTCTCGACCGCCTCCGTCCCGCTGTTGCCGAAGAAGACCCGGTCCAGGTGCGGGCTGTGCACCAGCAGTCGCTCGGCGAGCAGTCCGGGCAGCGGCTGGCAGTCGAACCGGGTGAGGTCCGCGAGCGAGGCGTCCAGGACGTCGTGCAGCGCCTTGCGCACGACGGGGTGGTGCCGGCCCAGGCCCATGACCCCGAACCCGGCGAGCATGTCCAGGTAGTCGTTGCCCTCGGCGTCCCAGAAGTACGCGCCCTCGGCCCGCTCGTAGACCTTGTCGAAGCCGATGGTGCGCAGCATCCGCGGCAGCTGGTGGTTGAGGTGGCGGGCGTGGAGCTCGTAGCGTTCGTCTCCTCTTTCGGCGAGGAGCCGCGCCAGGTCGAACCCCGGCCGTTCGTCGGTCATGCTCCGGACTCCTTCGGCGTGTCCCGCTCCCCCGCTGCGCCGCGGCGCTCCAGGACGGCAAAGACGCGTCCCGCGATCTCCACCGGGGTGAGCCCGATGTCGGCCAGCACCTCGTCGCGTCCCGCGTGCGCGAGGAACTGCTCGGGAATGCCGAACGTCCGCAGCGGTACGTCGACGGAAGCGTCGCGGAGCGCCTGTCCGACGGCCCATCCGACGCCCCCCGAACGGCTGTTGTCCTCGACCACGGCCACGAGCGCGTGCCGGGCGGCGAGGGCGGGCAGCTGCGCGTCGACCGGCTTGACCCAGCGGGGGTCGATCACGGTGCAGCGGACGCCGGACCCGGCGAGCAGGTCCGCCGCCTCCAGGCAGACCGGGGCGAGTGCCCCGACGGCCACGAGCAGGACGTCGGCCTCCGGTTCCCGGCGCAGGACGTCCATCCCGCCGATCCTCCCGACGGCCGGGACGGGCTCGCCCACCGCCGCCTTGGGGAACCGGATCACGGTCGGCGCGTCGTCGACCTCCACGGCCTCACGGAGCTGCTCGCGCAGGCGGTCGGCGTCGCGCGGCGCGGCGATGCGCAGACCGGGGACGGTCTGGAGCAGGGACATGTCCCACATGCCGTTGTGGGAGGGTCCGTCGACCCCGGTGACACCGGCCCTGTCCAGCACGAACGTCACTCCGCACCGGTGCAGGGCGACGTCCATCAGCAGCTGGTCGAAGGCCCGGTTGAGGAAGGTGGCGTACACGGCCACGACCGGGTGGAGCCCGCCGGTGGCGAGACCCGCTGCCGAGACCGCGGCGTGCTGCTCGGCGATCCCGACGTCCCAGACCCGGTCGGGGAACTCCCGGGCGAACCTGGTCAGTCCGACGGGGTGCAGCATCGCCGCGGTGATCGCGACGACGTCCGGGCGGACGGCGCCGATCTCCGCGATCTCGTCGCCGAACACCGAGGTCCAGGAGGGGGCCGCCGGGACGACGAGCGGCGCGCAGGTGAGCGGGTCCATCCTGCCGACGGTGTGGAAGCGGTCGGCGTCGTCCGCCAGGGCGGGCGGATAGCCCCTGCCCTTCTGGGTGATGCAGTGCACGAGCACGGGCCCCTTGAAGCGCTTGGCCCGGTGCAGGGCGGTCTCGACCGCGGCGGTGTCGTGTCCGTCGACCGGGCCGACGTACTTGAGGCCCAGGTCCTCGAACATGCCCTGGGGGGCGAAGGTGTCCTTGAAGCCCTTCTTGGCACCGTGCAGGGACCCGTACAGCGGCTGTCCGATGACGGGCGTCTGCTGGAGCACGCCCTTGCCCCAGGACAGGAAGCGCTCGTAGCCGTCGGTGGTGCGCAGGGTCGCGAGATGGCTCGCGAGACCGCCGATGGTCGGGGCGTACGACCGCTCGTTGTCGTTCACGACGACGATGAGCGGGCGGTCGCCGGCCGCGGCGATGTTGTTGAGGGCCTCCCAGGCCATGCCGCCGGTGAGGGCTCCGTCCCCGATGACAGCGACGACGTGGTGCGGGCGTCCGAGCACCTCGTTGGCCTTGGCGAGGCCGTCGGCCCAGCCGAGCGCGGTGGACGCGTGGGAGTTCTCGATCACGTCGTGCTCGGACTCCTCGCGGGAGGGGTAGCCGGAGAGGCCGCCCTTGCCGCGCAGTTTCGAGAAGTCCTGTCGCCCCGTCAGCAGTTTGTGCACGTAGCTCTGGTGCCCGGTGTCCCAGAGGATGCGGTCGACGGGCGAGTCGAAGACCCGGTGCAGTGCGACGGAGAGCTCGACGACTCCGAGGTTGGAGCCGAGGTGCCCCCCCGTCCTCGCCACCGCGCGGACGAGGAACGCCCTGATCTCCTCCGCGAGTTCACCGAGTTCCGGCAGGCTCAGCGCCTTCAGGTCCTGCGGCCCCTTGATGGATTCCAGCATCGTCATAACCGGGCCCCCTCTCTTCGGTCCTGTTATCGGCTCACGGTCACGGCGGGGGCCCCGGTGGGGGTTCCCGCCTCCTCCATACCCTCCGCGATCTTCATGGCCTCCTCGATGAGGGTCTCCACGATCTTCGACTCCGGGACGGTCTTGATGACCTCGCCCTTCACGAAGATCTGACCCTTGCCGTTACCCGAGGCCACACCCAGATCCGCCTCACGCGCCTCACCCGGACCGTTCACCACACAGCCCATCACCGCGACCCGCAACGGGACCTCCATACCCTCAAGCCCCGCACTCACCTGGTCCGCCAGCTTGTACACATCCACCTGCGCACGCCCGCACGACGGACACGACACGATCTCCAGACGCCGCTGCTTCAGATTCAAGGCCTCCAGGATCTGCAACCCGACCTTGACCTCCTCCGCCGGAGGAGCCGACAACGACACCCGGATCGTGTCCCCGATCCCCTCCGACAACAACGCACCGAACGCCACCGCCGACTTGATCGTCCCCTGGAACGCCGGACCCGCCTCCGTCACACCCAGGTGCAACGGATAGTCCGACTGCGCCGCCAGCTGACGATAGGCGTTCACCATCACGACCGGATCGTTGTGCTTCACCGAGATCTTGATGTCCCGGAACCCGTGCTCCTCGAACAGCGACGCCTCCCAGAGGGCCGACTCCACGAGCGCCTCAGGCGTCGCCTTCCCGTACTTCCTCAGCAGCCGCGCGTCCAGCGAGCCGGCGTTCACACCGATCCGGATCGGCGTCCCCGCATCCCCCGCGGCCTTCGCGATCTCCTTCACCTTGTCGTCGAACTGCTTGATGTTCCCCGGATTCACCCGCACCGCCGCACACCCCGCGTCAATCGCCGCGAACACGTACTTCGGCTGAAAATGAATGTCCGCGATCACCGGAATCTGCGACTTCCGCGCGATCGTCGCCAACGCGTCCGCGTCATCCTGCGTCGGACACGCCACCCGCACGATCTGACAACCCGACGCCGTCAGCTCCGCGATCTGCTGCAACGTCGCACCGATGTCCGACGTCCGCGTCGTCGTCATCGACTGCACCGACACGGGTGCGTCCCCACCGACCGCCACCGACCCGACCTGGATGCGCCGCGAGGGGCGGCGCACCGCGAGCGGTCGGGCCGGCAGTCCGGGGAGGCCCAGGGCGACTGGTTCTCCAGTGGTCATGACGTCACCGGCTCCCGCCGATGGTCTCCCGCGCCGCCCGCAGGGATTCCTTCAGCGATCCCATGGTGGCGAGCACCGCCGTGGGCTCGTAGCCGCAGTGCGCCATGCAGTTGGCGCAGCGCGGGTCCTTGCCGCGGCCGTACTTGTCCCAGTCGGTCTCCTCGATGAGCTCGCGGTAGGTGGGCACGTACCCGTCGCTCATCAGGTAGCAGGGCCGCTGCCAGCCGAACAGCGAGTAGTTGGGGATCGCCCAGGCCGTGCAGTCGAAGTCGGCCTTGCCCTCCAGGAAGTCCAGGAAGAGCGGCGAGTGGTTGAGTCTCCAGCGCCGACGGTTGCCGCCCGCGAAGGTCTTCTTGAAGAGCTCCCGGGTCTGCTCGACGCCCAGGAAGTGCTCCTGGTCGGGTGCCTTCTCGTAGGCGTAGGCGGGCGAGATCATCATCTCGTCCACCTTGAGGTCGTCGTTGAGGAAGTTCAGCACCTCGATGATGGTCTGCGGGGTGTCCGTGTTGAAGAAGGTGGAGTTGGTCGTCACCCGGAAGCCGCGCCGCTTGGCCTCCTTCATCGCCTCCACGGCCTCGTCGAAGACGCCCTCCTTCGCGACGGACTCGTCGTGCCGCTCGCGCAGCCCGTCGATGTGCACCGCGAAGGCGAAGTAGGGCGAGGGGGTGAACTTCTCCAGCTTCTTGCGCATCAGCATGGCGTTGGTGCAGAGGAAGACGTACTTCTTCTTCGCCACCAGCTGACGCACGATCTCGTCGATCTGCGGGTGCATGAGGGGCTCACCGCCGGCGATGGACACCATGGGGGCACCCGATTCGAGTACAGCGCCGACCGCCTGCGCGACGGGCATGCGCTGCTTGAGCACTCCGGCCGGGTGCTGGATCTTGCCGCAGCCCTCGCATGCCAGATTGCAGGCGAACAAGGGCTCCAGCTCGACGATCAGCGGGAATTTCTCCCTCTTGCGGAGCTTCTGTTCGAAGAGATACGTCGCAACCTTGATGGTCTGACGGAGTGGCATGGCCATCTGGGCTCACCTCCTGGGGAGCAGCAAAGATCGGTGCCATTCATGGAAAGCCGGAAGGACAGCACGAAGAACGCGGAATGCCGATATTCCACCGCGGACCGTGCCGATACGGACGAGCTCATGCTCTGGAGCGTCCACGACCACCCGTACGGCCGCAACTGGACGCGGCCCGGTGCGTACGGCGGTACGGAGCGTGGCCGCCGACTCCATGTCGACGGCGATGGCACCGGTCGCCAGCAGGCCGGCCCGCTCGGGGCCCCGGACGACGTGTGCGGAGCCGGCCAGCGGGCCGGTGTGGACGGTCCGGCCCGGCACCGCCCTGGTCAGCGCGTCGACGAGGAGGCCGGTCCCCGTGCAGGCCGTCGTGCCCGACGCGTCGCGGGTCTCCTCCGCCACCACCAGGTCGCCGGGGTGCATGCCGGGTGCGAGACCGGCGCAGAAACCGGAGGCGATGACCGCGGTGCCTCCGGCCCCGTGGCGCCCCAGAGCGGCCCGGACGGCGTTCTCCGCCGCCCGGGGGCCCATGCCCGTGCTGATGACGCTCACCGGGCCCGGCGCGTCGCCCCGCCTGCCGGTGCGCAGGGCGAGGCGTTCGATGCCGAGCGCGCAGGCGATCAGCAGCGGTGCGGCCGGGCCGGGCGGCGCTTCCTGCGCACCGTCCACCGGATCAGGCCCCTTCACCGGTGGCGGCGCCGATGCCGGAGGCGGTGGCGAAGGGATCGCCGTACACGTACCGGCCGAGGGCCGTGAGGGGGAACACCTGACGGTAGAGGTGGTAGTTGATGGAGAAGTCCCAGGGAAAGCCGGTGCCGGTGAAGTGCGGCTCGTCCCAGGAGCCGTCGGCCTGCTGGGTCTCGGCCAGCCAGGCGACGCCGCGCTCCACGGAGCGGGTCTCGCGCTCCCCGGCGGCCAGGAGCGCGAGGAGCGCCCAGGCGGTCTGGGAGGCCGTGGACGCGCCGTGGCCGATCCACTTCTCCTCGCGGTAGGAGCGCAGGTCCTCGCCCCAGCCTCCGTCGTCGTTCTGGACGGACTTCACCCACTCGACGGCACGACGGACCGCGGGGTGCGCGGCAGGCACCCCGGCCGCGACGAGGGCGGGCACCACCGAGCCGGTGCCGTAGATGTAGTTGACGCCCCATCGGCCGAACCAGGCGCCGCTGCGCTCCTGTTCGGCGATCAGCCAGTCGATGCCCCGGCGCGTGCGGGGGTCGCCCGCACGGCCTTCGACGGCGAGCATCTCGACCACGTGCCCGGTGACGTCGGCGGACGGCGGGTCGATGACCTCGCCGAAGTCGCAGAACGGGAGCCGGTTGGGGAAGGGGCTGGTGTTGTCCGCGTCGAAGGCACCCCAGGCTCCGTTGCGGGACTGCATGCCGAGGGTCCAGTTCACCCCGCGTTCGATGGCCGCCTCGACCCTGGCGGGCTCGGGATGGCGGACGCGCCGCAGCGCGAGGACGACTTCGGCGGTGTCGTCGATGTCCGGGTAGCTGTCGTTGTGGAACTCGAACGCCCATCCGCCGGGGGCGAGCTGAGGCCTGCGAACCGACCAGTCGCCCGGCCTGTGGATCTCCTCGCGGAGCATCCAGTCGGCGGCCCGCACGAGCGCGGGGTGATCGGGGCTGACACCGGCGTCCGCGAGTGCGATGGTCGCGAGACAGGTGTCCCAGACCGGCGACTGACAGGCCTCGACCATGCGGGCGCCGTCCTCGCGCCACACGGTGAACCGGTCGAGGGAGGCGAGTCCGGCCCGCATGACGGGGTGGTCGAGGTCGTAGCCCAGCAGGTGCAGGGCGATGACGGAGTACACCGCGGGGGGCTGGATCCCGCCCCAGCAGCCGTCGTTCTCCTGGCGCTCGATGATCCACCGGGCTGCCGTGTTCATGGCGATACGTCTCAGCCGGCGCGGCGCGACCTTGTGATAGAGGTGCAGCGCCTTGTCGAGTCTCTGGAAGACTCCGTCCCAACTGACCACCGGGGCTGCGGGTCTGGGCGGGCGGGGGCACGCCGGATCGGTGTGCAGCTCGTCCAGCGCGAAGGGCGCGGGCCGCACCGGCCGCTTCGCGGACACGATGGTGAGCGGCACGATGGTCTGACGCGCCCAGCACCCGAAGTCGTAGATGTTGAGCGGGACCCACTTCGGGAAGAACATCAGCTCGGGCGGGAGTTCCGGCAGGTCGTCCCACTTCCACCAGCCGAAGAGGGCGAGCCAGATCCGGGTGAAGACCCGGGACTCCGCGATGCCGCCCTGTTCCCTGACCCAGCCCGCGGCACGCATCATGTGCGGGTCGTCGGGATGGTCTCCGGCCAGCCGGAGGGCGACGTACGCCTCGATGGTGGCCGAGAGGTCGGGCGGTCCCTCGTAGAAGGTGTTCCAGGTGCCGTCGCCGAGCTGCTCGCCCCGGATGAAGCGGGCTGCCGCCCGGAGGGTGTCCGGATCCTGGATTCCGAGGAACTGACGCAGCAGGAGGTCCTCCGCGTCCATGGTGACGTTGGTGGCGAGGTCCCCCTTCCACCAGCCCTGCTCGTCCTGCCTGCCGAGGAGGTGCTCGACAGAGCGCTCCGCGGCCCGCCGCGCGACGTCCAGGATGTCGTCCGCGGCGATGGTTGGTTCGGTCGGATCGCCTGCCGGCACTGCGCGGAGGTGCGCGGCCCCGGTGCTTCCGTCGGTCGTCGCTGTCATGGCTTCCCCTTCGTGCAGTTGGTCCTCTGCTGTGCTGGGGTCTCCGTCGGCGGGGGGCCCGGGGGGGGGCCCCCCCCCCCCCCCCCCCAGGCCAGTAGCGCTGGCGGCCACAATTTTAAGCACACAAAAAAAAGGGCGGGGGGGGGGTTTTGGCGCCCCCGCTAGAAGCCACGTGGGACCCG
>NZ_JBIATW010000001.1:0-100855 GCF_042892135.1 Streptomyces sp. NPDC001822 | reverse complement strand
ACCCCGCGGGGGCGCCCCTTTGTCCCCGGGGGGGGGGGGGTGGGGGGGGGGTGGGGGGGGGGGGGGGGGGGGGGGGGGGGGGGGGGGGCCCCCCGCCGGCGACTGCGAGTCATATCTGGATGGTGATCATCTCTTTCGTACGACAACGAAGTCGGCGAGCGCGGTGAGCTGTGCCCGCACTCGTTCCGGCATGTCGACACCGTGCAGCGCCTCGATGGCCACCGCGTGCTGACGGCGTGCTTCCTCGGCGGTCCACTCGCGGCCGCCCGCCTCCTCGATGAGCGCCGCGCGCGCGGCGAACTCCTCTTCGGAGAAGCTGTCGAAATCGGTGCTCTTGGCGTCGGCGGCGAGGAGTTCGCCCAGCCGTTCCGAGGCCGGTCCGCCCGCGGCCAGCGCGGCCACGACGGGCAGGGACTTCTTGCGCTGGCGCAGGTCGCTCCACGTCTGCTTGCCCGTGGACTCCGGGTCGCCCCAGATCCCGAGCAGGTCGTCGACCGCCTGGAAGGCGAGGCCGAGGTGGTAGCCGTACGCCTCCAGGGTGTCGGCGGTACGGTCGTCGGCACCGCCGAGCACGGCGCCGATGGAGACGGCGCAGGCGAGCAGGGCGCCCGTCTTGTTGCCCTCCATCTCCAGGCACTCCTCGACGGTGACCCGCTCGCGGTGCTCGTAGGAGATGTCCTGGGCCTGACCGTCGATCAGCTTGCGGCTCGCGGTGGTCAGCCTGCGGGTGGCGCGGCCGGCCTCGACGGTGCCGAGCTCCAGCAGGACCTCGTTGGCCAGCGCGAAGAGCGCGTCGCCGACGAGGATGGCCTGGGCGGGACCGTGCACCTTCCACACGGTGTCGCGGTGGCGGCGCTGCTCGTCGCCGTCCATCAGGTCGTCGTGCAGCAGCGAGAAGTTGTGCACGAGTTCGACGGCCACGGCGCCGGGGATGCCGGCTTCCGCGGGGGCGCCCGCGGCCTCCGCGGACAGCAGCGCCAGCGCGGGGCGCACCGCCTTGCCGCCGTCGCCGTCGGCGGGCCGGCCCTGGGCGTCGATCCACCCGAAGTGATAGGCCGCGACGGTGTCCATGGGCGGCGCCAGCCGGTCCACGGCAGCTCGCAGCACCGGCGCTGACAGGGCCCTTCCGCGCTCCAGAAGCGCGGTGACGTCCGTGGTGTCCGCCACGGTGTCGTAAGCCGGATTCGCCGGGGTCACAGACTCTCCTCTTGTTCCGGTGGTACTGCTCATGCCGCCTCCTGCAGCGGATGTTCGTGGGGCCGGCCAAGGGCCTGGAGCGCCGCGTCCGCGGCACTGAAACCGCTGCGGACGGCACCCTCCATCGTGGCGGGCCAGCCGGTCGCGGTCCATGCTCCCGCCAACTGCAGCCCGGCGACACGGGTTTTCGTGCCGTGCCGCAGGCGGCCCACCCCGGGCGCGGGCGCGAAGGTCGCCGTGCGCTCCCGGGTGACGAAGAAGTCGCGGATGCCCGCCCCGCGCGCGGCCGGCAGGAGCCGCTCCAGTTCGGGTACGTAGCGCCTGCGCAGCTCGGCGACGGGCAGGTCGATCTCGTCGCCCGCCGCCGACTGCGACACCGCGATGTACTGACCGCCGCCCTGGAGGCCGGAGGATTCGGTGCGGTCGAAGACCCACTGCACGGGTGAGCCGAGCGCGGCGAAGAACGGCCTCCGCAGCACCTTGCGGTCGTAGACGACGTGCACGTTGAGGATCGGGGCGTCCTGGAGGTCGAGCAGCCTTCCGGGCTCGTCCAGCGCGCCGTCGGGCAGCAGGCGGTGGGTCTCGCCCTGGGGCACGGCGAGCACGACGGTGTCCGCCTCGAAGCGTTCGCCGTCCGTCCCGACGGCCCAGCGGCCGTCCTCGGTGCGGGTGAGCGATCCGGCCCTGGTGCGCACGTGGATGCGCACACCCGCCGATTCGAGTGCCTTGCGGGCGAGGGTGTCGTGGAGGTCACCGAGCGGCACCGCGGCCCAGCCGATGTCTGCGGCGCCCGGGTCGGAGAGCAGTCCGGTCTTGAAGACCATCGCGGCCAGGGCCATGGAGGCGTTCGGGGCGGTGGCGTTGAGCGTGGCGACGCCGACCAGGTCCCAGAGCGCTTCGATGGCACGCTCGGACTGGCCGTGGCGGCGGAGCCAGGTGGCGAAGTCGATGCCGTCGAGCACGGGATCGGCGGGGTCGAGCCGGCCCAGCGCGAGCGCCGCCCGGGCGACGCCCGCCTTCTCGGCGACCGAGAGGTGCGGGTAGGCGGCGAGTCCGCCGGCCAGGTGCAGCGGCACGGGGAGCCCGGTGCGGCGCAGCCGCCCGAGCCGCGGCCGGCCGGGCCGGCCCACGTCGAGGACGGGCACGTCGAGGCGGTCCTGGAGCGGGGCGAGGTGGGCACCCTCGATGCGGTCCAGGAACCAGCGGTATCCCGTGCAGCAGCGCAGGTACACGTGCTGGCCGTTGTCGACGGAGAGATCGCCGCGGCGGAAGGAGAAGGCGAGCCCGCCGAGCCGGGGGCGACCTTCCAGCAGGGTCACGTCCACACCCGAGTCGGCGAGACGCAGGGCGGCGGTCACCCCCGCGAGGCCTCCGCCGACGACGACGGCGCGGGAGGAGCGTGCGCTGCGGTCGTTCATGGCTGCCCCCTTCGGCGTGTCGTCGCAGTCAGGGACGCCGGGGAACCCTCTCGGGTTGCGCGCGCGGCCCCCGCGGATCGCGCGGGACGTGGACGTGTCATCAGGCGCGCCCCCTGGCCGTACGGCGCGAGATGTAGCGCGCGTCGAGACCCGACAGGCCGCGCACGGCGACGTAGGCCTTCTCGTGGCCGGGGAGCGAGACCCTTCCGCGCAGGACGGCCTCCGGGTCGCGCTCGATCCGGTCGAGGAGGCGGCGGTAGATGCCCGCCATCGCCGCCACGCAGGCACCGCTGCGCCGGTCCAGCATCGGCAGGAGCCGGTAGCCCTCCGCGAAGAGCGCCTGGGCGCGCCGGACCTCGAAGTGGACCAGTCCGGCGAAGTCGGATCCGGGGGGCGGGGTGGCCCGTTGGAATCCGGCGGAGCAGCCGAACTTGGCGAGGTCGTCGGCGGGCAGGTACGTGCGCCCGTTCCCCGCGTCCTCGCGCACGTCGCGCAGGATGTTCGTGAGCTGGAGCGCGAGGCCGAGGGTGTCGGCGTACTCCGCCGCCCGCTCGGCGCCGGGCGCGCCCTCCTCGGTGCCGAAGACCCCGAGGCTGAGGCGGCCGATGGCGCCCGCGACACACCGGCAGTACGTCTTCAGGTCGTCCCAGGTCTCGTAGGTCGCACCGCGTACGTCCATCAGCACGCCGTCGATGAGCTCGTCGAGGCCGTCGAGCGGCAGCGGGAAGCGCCGTGCGGCGTCGGCGAGCGCGACCGCGACCGGGTCGGTGTCGTCCTCGTCGACCTCCTTGCCCCGGATCCGGTCGAGCAGTTCCCGGGTGCCTTCCAGCCGGACGCGCTTGGTCTCCGGATCCAGCTCGCCGTCGCCGATGTCGTCGACCCGTCGGGAGAATGCGTAGAGCGCCGACATGGCCTGCCGCTTCTCGTACGGCAGCAGCCGGATGCCGTACGCGAAGTTACGGGCCTGCTGTCCGGTGACGGCCTCGCAGTAGCTGTATGCGGCCTGTACCGGCGCCGACATGTACGTCGTCTGTCCCTCCACGGTCCGGCTCACCCCTTTCTGTGCGCTCTTCGCAGGACGGCTCCCACCTCGCGCAGCAATCTCGGCGCGGTGGGCTTGGGTGGTCCGGGCAGTACGTCGAAACCGGCGGCCGAGACGGCACCGAGCGCGGCGCGTCCCCCGCCGACGAATCCGGCGAGCAGCAGCCGGAGCCTGCCGTGGACGCTGCCCACGAGGGGGATGCCCTCGTCGAGCAGGTGGCCGGCGCGCTCGGCCTCGAAGGCGATCAGGGAGCGCACCGCCGCGCCCGCGGAGGGCGCGGCCAGCTCGGACTCACCGACGTGGAAGTGGGCCATGTCCTCGGCGGGCAGATAGACGCGGTCGCGGCCGAGGTCCTCGGCGACGTCCTGGATGTGCTCGGCGATCTGCAGCGCGGTGCAGACGGCGTCGGAGCGGCGGATCCGTTCGGGGCTCGCGGTGCCGGTGATCTGCAGGACGAGCCGTCCGACCGGGTTGGCGGAGAGCTCGCAGTAGGCGAGGAGCTCGCCGTAGGTCCCGTAGCGGCGGACCTTCTGGTCCTGCCGGTTGGCTTCGACCAGGCCGAGGAAGGGTTCGGGGGTGAGCGCGCAGCGCCGCACCGTGGGGCGCAGGGCGCGCATCAGCGGGTGACGGGGGCCGTCGCCGACGCTCGCGAAGACGCGGTTCAGGTCGGCTTCGAGGGCGTCCAGCATGGCCGGCCGGTCCGCCTGCTGTGCGGAGTCCAGACCGAGCAGGCGCGCGTCGGCTCCGCCGGGCGGCAGATCGCCGTCGCCGATGTCGTCGACGAGGCGGGCGAATCCGTAGACGGCCATGAGGTCGTCCCGCCAGGCGCGGGGCAGGAAGAAGGGGGCCACGGGGAAGTTCTCGTCCGCGGCCTTGGCGAGCGTTCCGGTCGTGGCGGCGTCGGCGCGCGCCTCCTGGGTACCGGTCACTGCGTACCACCCGACGCGGGGACGGCGAAACCCCGTCGGAGCTGGAGATTTTCCATCGTTGCCGTCATATCTCCCGTTCTACACTGCTGACCCAAAACATCCCTTTTCGGACACGCCGTTAGTCCTCCCGAGTGCGACATGCGCGCTACGGGTGATGTGCCGGGGGGCGTATCGCCCCACATTGCCGCGAATCAGCACCGGTACAGCTTACGTTGTACAGCTCACAGGGACGCGCCGGGGTGCAGCGCGCCCTGGTACAACAACTGGCCCGCCGCCAACGTTCCCCGGAAGCACGGTGATTGACGTCATCCGCCCGGAGGAGATCACCCCCCGTGACCCGCCCCGCACCCGTCCGTGTCCGCGGGCGCACAGCGCGTGGCCCCCGCCGGAACGCTCCGGCGGGGGCCACGCGGACACGACGGCTACTTGCCGGTCTCCCGCTCGTAGGCCTTGAGGACCTCTTCGGTCGGGCCGTCCATCAGGAGCTCGCCCCTCTCCAGCCACAGCACCCGGTCGCAGGTGTCCCGGATCGTCTTGTTGTTGTGGCTGACCAGGAAGACCGTGCCGGCCTCCTTGCGCAGCTCGCGGATGCGCTCCTCGGAGCGCACCCGGAACTTGCGGTCACCGGTGGCCAGCGCCTCGTCGATCATGAGGACGTCGTGGTTCTTGGCGGCCGCGATCGAGAAGCGCAGCCGCGCCGCCATGCCGGAGGAGTACGTCCGCATCGGCAGCGTGATGAAGTCGCCCTTCTCGTTGATCCCGGAGAAGTCGACGATGTCCTGGTACCGGCTGCGGATCTCCTCGCGGCTCATCCCCATCGCGAGACCGCCGAGGACGACGTTGCGCTCACCGGTGAGATCGCTCATCAGCGCCGCGTTCACACCGAGCAGCGACGGCTGGCCGTCCGTGTAGACCTTGCCCTGCTCGGTCGGGAGCAGGCCGGCGATGGCGCGCAGCAGCGTGGACTTGCCCGAGCCGTTGGTGCCGATGAGCCCGATGGCCTGGCCGCGGTAGGCGGTGAAGGTCACACCGCGCACCGCGTGGACCTTGCGCACACCGCGTGGCTCCCCCTTGCCTCGGCGCATCATGCGGCTCAGCGCGGCGGTGGCGCTCCCCTTGCCGCTGCTCGTGCCGTTGACGCGGTAGACGATGTGCACGTCGTCCGCGATCACGGTCGGGATGTGCCCCTGGGGCGATTCCTCAGCCACGGCCGTACCGTTCCTCTGCCTTCCAGAAGTACACGAAGCCCGCGCCGCCCACCAGGAGCGACCAGACGAGTCCGACCATCCAGACGTGCTGCGGCAGGTTCTCCGAGCCGTAGCCGTCGATCATCGCGAAGCGCACCAGGTCCATGTAGATGGCCGCCGGGTTGTACTGGAGCACGTCGGCGATCCAGGCCGGCTTGTCCGCGAGCTGTACGGGGATGGAGAACATGACGCCCGAGGCGTACATCCAGGTACGCATGACGAACGGCATCAGCTGGGCGAGGTCGGGAGTCTTGCTGCCCATCCGGGCCATGATCAGCGCCAGGCCGGTGTTGAAGAAGAACTGCAGGGCGAGAGCGGGCACGACCAGCAGCCAGGAGAGACTTGGATAGCTGCCGAACGCCACGGCCACGGCGACCAGCACGATCATCGAGTACAGCAACTGCTGCAGCTGCTGGAGCGAGAACGAGATGGGCAGCGAGGCCCGGGGGAAGTGCAGCGCCCGGACGAGGCCGAGGTTGCCCGCGATGGAACGCACCCCCGCCATGACCGAACTCTGGGTGAAGGTGAAGACGAAGACACCCGTCACCAGGAACGGGATGAAGACCTCCTGGGGCATTCCCTTCGACGTGCCGAGAATGAGCCCGAAGATCAGGAAGTAGACCAGCGCGTTCAGCAGCGGTGTCGCCACCTGCCACAGCTGGCCGAGCTTGGCCTGGCTGTACTGCGCCGTCAGCTTGGCCCGCGAGAACGCCAGGATGAAATGCCGGCGGCCCCAGAGCTGCCGCAGGTACGCGAACAGCCCGGGCCGGGCGCCGCTCACCGTCAGGCCGTACTTTTCGGCCAACTGGGACGGACTGAGTCCCGCGTCGGCGGACGGTGGGCTGCTCAACGCAATCCCGCCGTCATGGGTCGTGTCACTCACAGTTAAGAACTCTCGTCTTCACAATGCGCAGCCAGGCGCGGCCGAGGCGGACAGGGTCCCCGTACGAATGAATACGGCTCATGTTCTCAGAGGAAGAGCCTCTCAGATCACCGGTGGCCGGCCCAGTCTCGTCAGCCGCCACACCGTACGCCACTTCATGGG
The DNA here is from genome assembly GCF_042892135.1 of Streptomyces sp. NPDC001822. Classification (NCBI taxonomy): domain Bacteria; kingdom Bacillati; phylum Actinomycetota; class Actinomycetes; order Kitasatosporales; family Streptomycetaceae; genus Streptomyces; species Streptomyces sp. NPDC001822. The sequence continues at coordinate 93,977 of NZ_JBIATW010000001.1, read as the reverse complement.
CCGCCGGGGTCCGCAGGGCTTCGTCCACCCTTCCCGGAAACCGCCGAACCATGCGCGCAGGGCGGGCAGTGAGGGCTTGCGCACAAGGGTGAGAAGCAGCCAGACGCCCGTGTACACCGGAACGAGCGGCGCCGGCAGGTTGCGGCGGGCCAGCCATACCCGGTTCCGGGCCACCATGCGGTGGTAGACCGCGTGCCTCGACGGCGCGGTGGTGGGGTGGTTGAGGACCATGTCCGCGCGGTAGTCGATCATCCAGCCGGCGTCCTGGGCCCGCCAGGCGAGGTCGGTCTCCTCGTGGGCGTAGAAGAAGTCGCCGGGCAGGGGGCCGGCCTCGGCGATCACCTGGCTCCGTACGGCGTTGGCGCCGCCGAGGAACGTCGTCACGCGGGACGAGCGCATCGGGTCGGAGGCCCGCAGCCTCGGCACGTGCCGCCGCTGGGTGACGCCGGTGTCCGGGTCCGCGATGCGGAACGTGATGATGCCGAGCTTCGGGTCCGCCTCGAACGCCTGCCGGCAGAGCTCGGCGGTGTCGGTGTTCGGCAGCAGCCCGTCGTCGTCGAGGAAGAGCAGCGCGTCCACGTCGGCCCCGGACGGCCCGAAGGCCTCGATGCCGACGTTGCGTCCGCCGGGGATGCCCAGGTTCTCGGGCAGTTCGACGGTGCGCACGCCCGGAGGCACGTCCGGGACCGGGGCGCCGTTCCCGACGACGACCACCTCGATCCGGTCGCCGTCCTGCCCGGCGACCGAATCGAGAAGGGCACGCAGTTCCTCGGGGCGGTTGCCCATGGTGATGATGACCGCGCCGAGTTTCATGGAAGAGCTCACTTCAGCCTGCTGGACGCCAGGATCGACACCAGGTGCAGGACCGTCTGGAGCAGGGCGATGCCCGCCAGGACCGCGACCGCGAGACGGCTGAAGAAGAGGTCGTCCCTGACCGTGTCGAGGACGGCCGCGACCAGGATGACGAACGACGCCTCGATGCCGAGGATCAGCCGGTGGAACTTGAGCGCTCCGGCGGCCCGCCTGGCGAACGCCATGCCGGAGGAGCGGGGCTCGGACGCGGCCTCCTTGACGGGCGGCAGCCCGCCCTGGTGACGGGCGACGCCGACGAGGTCGGTCTCGGCCTTGATCAGGATGGCGCCGAGCGCGGCGAGCGTGCCCAGGAAGGCCCACAGCCAGTCGATGCGCCCCGTGCCCCACAGGTCGGCGGCACGCAGGCCGAAGCCGACCAGGACCGCCGCGTCGCACAGGTACGCGGCCACCCGGTCCAGGTAGACCCCTGCCAGGGAGTACTGCTTCTTCCAGCGGGCCACCTCGCCGTCCACGCAGTCGAACAGCAGGTAGAGCTGGACCGCGACCACGCCGAGCAGGGCGCCGGGGATGCCGGGGAGCAGCAGGGCGGGCGCCGCGAGCACACCGGCGACGGTCATCACGTAGGTCAGCTGGTTCGGCGTGACCTTGGTGCCCACCAGCCGGCGGGTGATGCGCAGCGAGATCTCGCGCATGTAGAGCCGACCAGCCCAGTGCTCGCCACTGCGCCGGTCCTTCACGCCCGGAGGGTGAACGACAGGGCGGAGTTCAGCTATGGATGGCTTTTGCATAGTCGGCGTACGCGTCCCTGATCTGGTCGGTGGACAGGTTGAGGTGTTCCAGGATCGTGAAGCGGCCCGGACGCGTCTGCGGCGCGTACTCGACGGCCCGCACGAACTCGTCGGCGGTGAAACCGATCTCCTCGGACAGCACGGGCAGCCCGTGGCGCTGCAGGACGGACGCCATGTGCCGCGACTCCTCGCGGGCACCGCGCAGGTGCATCGCGAAGCAGGCGCCGAGGCCGACCTGCTCGCCGTGGCTGGCGGCCCGCTTCGGGTACAGCAGGTCGAAGGCGTGGTTGATCTCGTGGCAGCCGCCCGACGCGGGCCGGGAGTCCCCGGCGACCGACATCGAGATGCCCGTCAGGACGAGCCCCTCCGCCAGCACCTTGAGGAAGGCGTCGTCGCCGACCCCGCCGGGGTGGCGGAGCACGGCTTCGCCGGCCTGCCGGGCCATGGCCGCCGCCAGGCCGTCGATCTCCTCGCCCTGGACCTCGTGGGCGAGCTCCCAGTCGGCGACGCAGGAGATGTTGGAGACCGCGTCCCCGATGCCGGAGCGCACGAAGCGTTCGGGCGCCTCACGGATCACGTCGAGGTCGATGACGACGGCGATCGGGGTCGGGACGCCGTAGGAGCCCCGGCCGTTGTCGTTGTCCAGCGTGGCGACCGGGGAGCAGAGGCCGTCGTGGGAGAGGTTCGTCGCGACGGCGACCATGGGCATGCCCACACGCGCCGCGGCGTACTTCGCCACGTCGATGATCTTTCCGCCGCCGAGACCCACCAGCGCGTCGTAGCGGTTGCCCTTGATGCCGTCGGCGAGCCGCACGGCGGAGTCGATCGTGCCGTCGGTGACGGGGTACCAGTCGGCCCCCGGCAGGACCGGGGCGAGCCTCTCGCGCAGGGCGCGCCCGGAGCCCTCGCTGATGGCGATGGCGAGCTTGCCCAAGGCGGAGATCCGCTGGTCGGCGAGGAGACCGGCCAGGTCGTCCATGGCGCCGCGCCGGATGTCGACGACGACGGGGGACGGGATGAGGCGGGTCAGTACCGGCACGCGATCTCCCTGCCCCTGGCCAGGTCGTCGTGGTTGTCGATCTCGACCCACGTCACCTCGCCGATGGGGGCGACGTCGACCGTGAAGCCGCGGTTCACGAGCTCCTGGTAGCCGTCCTCGTAGTAGAGGTCGGGGTCGCGCTCGAAGGTGGCCTTCAGCGCGTCGGCGAGCTCCTCGGCAGCCTCGGGCTCGATGAGCGTCACGCCGATGTACTCGCCGGTCGCGGTGGCCGGGTCCATCAGCTTGGTGATGCGGCGCACGCCCTTCTCGCCGTCGGTGATGACCTTCATCTCCTCGTCGGCGAGGGTCTTCACCGTGTCGAGCGCGAGGATGATCTTCTGGCCCTTGCCGCGGGCCTCCAGGAGGGTCTTCTCGACGGAGACGGGGTGCACGGTGTCGCCGTTGGCAAGGATGACGCCCTGCTTCAGGACCTCACGGGCGCACCACAGGGAGTAGGCGTTGTTCCACTCCTCGGCCTTGTCGTTGTCGATGAGCGTCAGCTTCACGCCGTACGTCGCCTCGAACTCGGCCTTGCGGGCGTAGACGGCCTCCTTGCGGTAGCCGACCACGATCGCGACCTCGGTCAGGCCGACCTCGGCGAAGTTGGCCAGCGTGAGGTCGAGGACCGTCTTCTCGCCGTCCACGGGCACCAGGGCCTTCGGCAGCGTGTCCGTGTACGGACGCAGACGGCGTCCGGCGCCGGCAGCCAGTACGAGGCCGATCATGCGAGTTCTCCTTCGTCGTGTACGGCGGGGGCCGAGGAGGACACCCAGAAGCGGATGGACTCGACGAGCACCACCAGGGCCACGGCGGCCGCGAGCGCGGTCAGAGCCGTGGTGAAACCTGAACCGCTGGTCAGTACGGCGGCGAGCACGGCCACCACCAGGGTCCGGCCCTCGTGCCCGCCGACGGCGCGCACCAGCCACCGGGGCGGTGCGCCGGTGCCGCCGCGGATGCGGTACACCGTGTCGTAGTGATGGTAGGCGACCGCCGAAACCAGGCCGAATGCCGCGGGAACGGCGTGCGGTACGTCGCTGCGGGCGGCCAGCACGAGGACGGTGCAGTACTCGGCGGCCCGGAATACCGGGGGTACGAGCCAGTCGAGGGCGCCCTTGAGCGGCCGGGAGACCGCGAGGCCGGAGAGGATCGCGTAGACCACCGCGGCACCCACGGTCAGCAGCCCGCCGTAGGGAGCGAACAGGGCTGCGGCGACCATGGCCAGGGCTCCGGCGAACGCCAGCAGCGGGGCCGTGAAGCCGCCGCGCGGGCGTCGGAGCACAGCGGCGACGCCCTGCGCGAGCGGCCCGGAGTCCGCGAGGTCGGCCAGCGCTCCGGCGGCGCGGTCGGTGCGCTGCGCCTTGCGGGTCAGCGAACGCAGGAGACGGCCGGCCGTGGTGTAGCAGGCGGCCAGCGAACAGCCGATCAGCAGGGCGTAGAACACGATGCGGGGCGTGGTCACGGCGGTCAGCACGGCGATCATGGCCCATCGTTCACCGATGGGCAGCACTATCATCCGGCGCAGCCAGACCGTCCAGCCGACGCTGTCCAGCCTGTCGGAGAGCGCGGCGGTCGGGCTGGTGTTGGACACGGCGTCGTGGTTGGCCTCGTTGAACGAGAAGTCGACGACGTGGCGGCATGCCTGGAGCACCATCGCGCCGAGCGCCAGCACCCACACGTCGTCGCCGCCGCGGGCCGCGCCCAGGGCGAGGCCCGCGTAGTACGCGTACTCCTTGGCCCGGTCGAAGGTGGCGTCGAGCCAGGCTCCCATCGTCGAGTACTGCAGGGAGTACCGGGCGAGCTGCCCGTCCGTGCAGTCCAGGACGAAGGAGAGGAGCAGGAGCACCCCGGCGGCGACGTAACCGCCACGGGTGCCGGTCGCCGCGCTGCCGGCCGCGATCAGTGCGGTGATCAGGGAGGCGGTGGTGACCTGGTTCGGCGTGAGGCCGCGGCGGGCGCACCAGCGGGCGATGTAGCGCGAGTAGGGGCTGATGAAGAAGGTGGTGAAGAAGCCGTCGTGGGCCTTCACCGCGCTGCGCAGCCGCACCGCCTCGTCGTCGACGGCCGCCACCGCGGCCTGCGCGGCGCTGCGGTCCTCGGGGCAGGTGGGCACCGTGGCGGTGAGCGAGCCCAGCTCGGGGCGCTTCACCTCGGTGCCTTCGGCGGCCAGCTCGGCCGCCAGGCGGCCGGGGACCGTGCGGTCCCCGGCGAGGGGCGCGGCACCGTCGGTGGCGGCGTCGTCGGGCAGGGCGGGGCTGCCCACCCCGACGGGCGTCACGGACCGCTGCAGGGCCCGCAGTGCCGCGGCGCGTGCCTCGGGCCGTGCGGTGAGCGCTCCGGGGATCGTGGCGACGGGGAAGCGGGGGTCGGTGAGTCCGAGCCTGAGGGCGTGGACGTGGCCGACGAAACGCGGGTCCACAAGCGCGACGCGCCTGTTGGCGGGGACTGCGGCGAGCAGCGCGGCGGCCTCGGAGGCGTCGGCGGCGGCAGTCACCTCGAAGCCGAGTGACCTCAGATCGTCCTCGAGCGACGACCCGGGTACCGGCGCACCGGTGAGGATGGCGGTCGACAGACGAACTCACTCCTTGGCACTGGGGACGGCGCGCGGCAGTGCGGCCCCGAGGTGGGCCGGCGGCACGTCGGCTGAGGCTATCGGATGAACGGAAGACCGATTTCACCGGCCGTTTGTGCTCCGTTCGGGCGATCCGGCCATCATGCGGAGCCGTATCCGATCATCATCGTCGATCAACGGCTCGCCCCACAAACCGCGTCCGGGCAGCGCCTAAGCTGGCGCCCATGACGTGGTTGATCACAGGCGGAGCCGGATACATCGGGGCACATGTGGCGAAAGCCATGAAGGAGGCCGGGGAGCGGGTCGTCGTCCTCGACGACATCTCGACCGGGGTCGACGCCCGCCTGCCCGCGGACATCACGCTGGTGCGCGGCTCGGCGTCCGACCGCGGGGTGGTCGACCGGGTGCTGTCCGAGCACGCGGTCACCGGTGTGGTGCATCTCGCGGCGAAGAAGCAGGTCGGCGAGTCCGTCGAGAAGCCGCTGATGTACTACCGGGAGAACGTCACGGGGCTGTCGGTGCTCCTGGAAGCCGTGGTCGCCGCGGGTGTGGGGCGCTTCCTCTTCTCCTCGTCGGCGGCGGTGTACGGCGTCCCGGACACTGACCTCATCACCGAGGACACCCCGTGTGCGCCGATCAACCCGTACGGCGAGACCAAGCTCGCCGGGGAGTGGCTCGTCCGGGCCACGGGGCGGGCGCACGGCATCTCGACGGCCTGTCTGCGGTACTTCAACGTGGCCGGGGCGGGCGAGCCCGAGCTCGCGGACACCGGCGTCTTCAACGTCGTGCCCATGTTCTTCGACCGCCTGACGAGGGGCGAGGCGCCCCGGATCTTCGGTGACGACTACCCGACGCCGGACGGCACCTGCGTGCGCGACTACATCCACGTCGCCGATCTGGCGGAGGCGCATCTCGCCGTCGCCAGGAGGCTCGACCGGGACGCGGCCGCCGGGACCGGCGGGGACCTCACCGTGAACATCGGCAGGGGCGAGGGCGTCTCGGTACGCCGGCTGGCCGAGCTGGTGGTGGAGGTCACCGGTCTGCCCGCGGAGCCCGTGGTCGAGGCGCGCAGGCCCGGGGACGCCGCCATGGCCGTCGCTTCGGCCGCACGCATGACGGAGGAACTGGGCTGGACGGCCCGGCGCGGCATGCGCGAGATGGTGGAGTCGGCCTGGGAGGGCTGGTGCCTCCTCCACCCCGGGGCACGCGCCGCGAAGTAGCGCCCCGCATCACGCCGAAGCTCTGACCTGCGGACGTTTCCGCAGGTCAGAGCACATGACAACGGTGTTCAGTGCCGTGTTGCCCCACGCCCCGCCCCCGTAGTTCACTGGCGGCATCGGGCGAGGTGCGTCCGAGCTGTCCGCTGGACACGGCGTCCGAGGGACACGACGGGTGTACGGAGGCGTTCTCATGGGGGCAGGCCACGATCACGGGCACGCGCATGGTGGACCGCCCCCCACGGGGACGGCCGCCGCCGCGTACCGGGGCCGGCTCCGGGTGGCCCTGGGCATCACGCTCGGCGTCATGGTCATGGAGATCGTCGGCGGGCTGCTCGCGGACTCGCTGGCGCTGATCGCGGACGCGGCCCACATGGCGACCGACGCCCTGGGCCTCGGCATGGCCCTGCTGGCCATCCATTTCGCCAACAAGCCCGCGAGCCCCAACCGCACCTTCGGCTACGCACGCGCCGAGATCCTCGCCGCCCTCGCGAACTGTCTGCTCCTGCTGGGTGTCGGCGGCTACCTGGTCTTCGAGGCCGTCGACCGCTTCATGACACCGGCGGAGACGAGGGGCGGTCTGGCCATCGCGTTCGCCGCCGTGGGTCTGCTCGCGAACGTGGTCTCGCTGTCCCTCCTCATGCGCGGACAGCGGGACAGTCTGAACGTGCGCGGTGCCTATCTGGAGGTCGTCGCCGACACCCTCGGTTCCGTGACCGTGCTCGTGGCGGCGGGCGTCATCGTCGCCACCGGCTGGCAGGCCGCCGACCCCATCGCCTCGCTCCTGATCGGGCTGATGATCGTCCCCCGTACGGTCAAACTGCTCCGGGAGACCCTCGACGTCCTGCTGGAGTCCGCTCCCAAGGGGGTCGACATGGAGAAGGTGCGTGCCCACATCACGGGACTGCCCGGCGTCCTGGACGTCCACGACCTGCACGCCTGGACGATCACCTCGGGGCTGCCCGTCGTCTCCGCCCATGTGGTCGTGCACCAGGAGATGCTCGACTCGATAGGGCACGAGAAGGTGCTGCACGACCTGCAGGGCTGCCTCGGACACCACTTCGACGTCGAGCACTGCACCTTCCAGCTGGAGCCCAGCGGGCACGCGGAGCACGAGCCGAGACTCTGCCACTGAACCCGTCCCGGGACCGGTCCCGGTGCTAGGGTCTGCGTCGTGTCTCCGGGTACGGAGCCCCGTGAAGGCGGTGTCTCCGGGTACGGAGCCCCGTGAAGAGTGAAGGAGCTGAGGTCGATGACCGTCACGACGACGGCTGCCCCGCGCAGCATCCGGTCCTTCCTCATCTTCCGGGTGACCGGCCGACCGCTCGGCTGACGCCGTCCCGTGCCGGCCGGAGCCCTCTCACACAAGGGTTCCGACGTTGACCGACCCCCAGCACGACGCCTTCTTCGCACTTCACGACCGGCTGCCCCGGCAGAACCCGGGATCCGATGCCACCACCCGGCGGCTCCTCGCGCTCGCGGGACCGCTGCCGCCGCGTCCGCGCATCCTGGACCTGGGCTGCGGCCCGGGCAGGGCCGCCCTGCTGCTCGCCGCCGAGGCGGGTGCGCGGGTGACGGCGGTCGACCTGCACCAGCCCTTCCTGGACGAGCTCACCGAGGCCGCACTAGCCCGGGGGCTCGACGACCGCATCCGCACCGTCCGGGCCGACATGGCCGGCCTCGGCGGGCCCGGTTTCGCCGACGGCTCCTTCGACCTGGTCTGGGCGGAGGGTTCCGCCTACGTCGTCGGCTTCGACACCGCGGTGCGGGACTGGCAGCGGTTCCTCGCCCCCCGTGGCTCCCTGGTGGTCACCGAGTGCGTCTGGACCACGGACTCCCCGTCGGCGGGTGCCCGCGCCTTCTGGGACCCGCAGGCCTCGCTCCGCCCCATCGCGGAGAACACAGCCGCCGCCGTGGCGGCCGGCTGCCATGTGCTCGGGGTGCTGGTGCAGCCCGACAGCGACTGGGACGAGTACTACGTCCCGCTGGCCGAGCGGGTCGCCGCCGCCGATCCCTCGGCCCCGGGTATGGCCGGAGCCCTGGAGGCCACCCGCGAGGAACTCGCCGTGCGCGCCCGGCACGGCGCGGAGTACGGCTACGCGGGCTATGTGCTGCGGCCTCACGATCCCCGCTGGCGGACCCGTCCGGAGGTGCCCGCGGACCATGACGCGGTACGGACCGTCGTCGCCGCCGCGTTCCCGACGCACGCCGAGGCCGGTCTGGTCGACGCGCTGCGTGCCGATGCCGGCGCCTGGCTGCCCGGTCTCTCCTGGGTGGCCGAAGCCGGGGACGGTTCCGTCGCGGCCCACGCGCTGCTGACCCGGTGCACGGTCGGGGACGCGCCGGCGCTCGCCCTGGCACCGGTGTCGACGGCACCCGGCCACCAGGGCCGGGGCGGGGGACGCACGGTGGTACGGGCCGCACTGGACGCGGCGAGGCTGCGGGGCGAGTCACTCGTTCTGGTGCTCGGTCATCCCGAGTACTACGCGGCCTTCGGCTTTCTGCCGGCCTCGCGGTTCGGGATCCTGCCGGGCTTCGACGTGCCGGACGAGGCGTTCATGGCGTTGGTGCTCGACGATTCCGCGCAGGTCCCGGTGGGCACGATCACTTATCCGGAAGCCTTCGGCGTCTGAGGGCGTCGTCCGTTCCGCCGCCCCCGTGGGCGGGCGGCGGAACGGACATGCCAGCCCCCGAAGCGCGGACAAGCGGCTTTTGTACGGCAGACTTGACCGCACTCGAGGGGTCCGGCGCACGAGGCCGGGAACCAAAGCGAAGGATGGGTATGCCGACCACACCAGCCACCGCGGCGCACAGCGCGTCGAACGGCACAGCAGACACGATCATGCTCGAACTGGTCGACGAAAGCGGCACCACCATCGGCACCGCGGAGAAGCTCGCGGCCCATCAGGCCCCCGGTCAGCTGCACCGGGCGTTCTCCGTCTTCCTCTTCGACGAGCAGGGCCGGCTGCTGCTGCAGCGCCGGGCCCTCGGCAAGTACCACTCCCCCGGCGTCTGGTCGAACACCTGCTGCGGACATCCGTACCCGGGGGAGGCGCCGTTCGCGGCCGCCGCCAGGCGTACGTACGAGGAGCTGGGCATCTCGCCCTCGCTGCTCGCGACGGCGGGCACCGTCCGCTACAACCACCCCGATCCCGTGTCGGGCCTGGTCGAGCAGGAGTTCAACCACCTGTTCGTGGGCCTGGCGCAGGAGGAGCTGCGGCCGGACGCGGAGGAGGTCGGCGAGACGGCCTTCGTGAGCGCGGCCGAGCTGGCGGAGCGGCACGCGGCCGCTCCGTTCTCGGCGTGGTTCATGACCGTGCTGGACGCCGCGCGGCCCGCGATCCGGGAGCTGACGGGTACGTCCGCGGGCTGGTGACGCGGCTCGGGGTGCCGGGGGTGACTCGGCTCGGGGGCGCCGGGGCGGTCAGAGCTGCGTGGTGAGGGGCAGTGCCGCCCAGATGATCTTGCCGCCGCCTGCCGTGTGCTCGACGTCGCAGGTGCCGCCCGCCTCGGCCGTGATCTCGCGTACCAGCAGCAGCCCCCGGCCGCCCGTCTGCCCGTAGTCGGTGACGAGGGCCGTGGGACGGTAGGGATGGTTGTCCTCGACGGACACCCGGATCCACTCCGCGCCGATGGCCACCTCGACGGCCAGTTCGGGTGAGAGCAGGGCCGCGTGCCGGACCGCGTTGGTGACGAGCTCCGAGACGATGAGCAGCAGGCCCTGCAGGATCTCGTCCTCGACCGGCACCCCCTGCCTGTTCAGCAGGTCGCGCACCGCGTGCCGGGCCTGGGGCACCGAGGCGTCCACGGCGGGGGCCGTGAAGCGCCACACCCCCTCGTACGACACCGGATGGGCCGGAACACTCCCGCGGCTCTCCATAGACCGGCACCCGCTCTCGACTCGCATCTCACTGACCATCGAGTAATGAGTGTCGGGAACAGCATGGTCCGGACCGCAGCACTGACCGTAAGTGGTCACCTAAGGAACTGTTTTGACCGTTTGGGTATGACAGCGTCAGGTGATTGGACTATTTCTCGTCCCCTTCGGGCGCCATCTGCTCCGTCACCATGCTGACGACACGTCGTCCGCCCACTCCGATCGCGATCAGCCCCAGCCCGTCGAACAACAGGGCCAGCGAGAAGAAGCATCCGAAGACGTAGAGGCTGCTGTGCGGCCAGTCGACGAGCACCAGCACCCCGAGCAGCAGCCCGAAGGCTCCCTGCAGCAGGGTCCAGCCGAACTGCGGACCCCGGACGACGACGCTGCCGACCAGCCGGAACACTCCCCCGGTGAGGAACAGCAGCGCGGCGAACATCGTCAGCGCCTCGGCGGTCCCCACCGGATTCCTGATGACCACGACACCGGCCGCGATGTTCAGCGCGGCGACCACCACGCCGAGCCAGAAGTACGGGGTGCCGCGTGCCTGAACGGCGTGCAGCAGCCCGACGAGTCCGCCGACGAGCAGCAGCCAGCCGAAGAGCCCCTGCGGATAGCATCCGGCGCATGGACCTCACGGAGCGGCCGGCGCACACGGAGCCGCGGCTGGAGCACACCGTCGTGGACGGCGTGGCCACCGTCGTCATCAGCAACCCCGCGAAACGCAACGCGATGACCTCCGGCATGTGGCAGGCGCTGCCGGTGCTCCTGCGGGAGCTGGCCGCCGACTCCGCCGTGCGTGTCCTCGTGCTCACCGGAGCGGGCAACACGTTCTGCGCGGGAGCGGACATCGCCTCGCTCCGGGTTCCCGGCGGAAGGCCGCAGGCCCTCGCCGTGGAGGCCGAGGACGCCCTGGCGGCCTTCCCCCGGCCGACGCTGGCCGCCGTGCGCGGCTACTGCGTCGGCGGCGGCAGCCAGCTCGCGGCCGCCTGCGACCTGCGGTTCGCCGAGGAGGGTGCGTCCTTCGGCATCACCCCGGCCAAGCTGGGGATCGTCTACCCGTCGTCCTCCACACGGCGGCTGGTGTCACTGGTCGGCCCCTCCACCGCCAAGTACCTGCTGTTCTCCGGCGAGCTCATCGGCACGGAGCGGGCCCTGCGGACGGGCCTGGTCGACGAGGTCCTGGCCGCGGGCGGGCTGGACGACAGGGTCCGGGCGTTCGCACAGACCCTGGCCTCGCGCTCGCAGCTGACGCAGGCGGCGGCGAAGGAGTTCGCGGACGGCCGCGAGGACCGGGACGCGTACTGGTCGCGGCAGGCACGGGACAGCGGCGACACCGCCGAGGGGGTCGCGGCCTTCCTGGAGCGCCGCGCCCCCCGCTTCACCTGGACCACCGGCCGGCCGGGGACCGGGGCTACCGCAGGATGAAGCGGCTCTTCGCCCGCCACTGCTCCACCAGGGCCGCCGGGGCCTTCCGCGGGGAGCCCGAGTCGTAGGGCGGCCGGGGGTCGTACTCGGTCAGCAGCTGGACGGACCTGGCGTGGTCGTCGCCCGCGATCGTGCCGAGCAGGGTGAGCCCCATGTCGATGCCCGCCGAGACACCGGCGGCGGTGACGTACTTGCCGTCGGCGACGACGCGTTCGTCCGCGGGCTCGGCTCCGTACGTCCTCAGCACGTCGAGGGCGAGCCAGTGGGACGTCGCCCGGCGGCCCCTCAGCAGTCCGGCCGCGCCGAGCAGCAGCGATCCCGTGCACACGGAGGTCGTCCACGTGCTGGTGGCGTCCGCCGCGCGCAGCCAGCCGAGCAGGGCCTCGTTGTCCATCTGCTCGCTCTGCCCCGGGCCGCCCGGCACGATCACCAGGTCGGGGGCGGGTACGTCGGCGAGCGAGCGGCCGGCGACGAGCGACAGACTCCCGCTGTCGTTGCGCACGGCTCCGGCCCGCTCGGCGACGAAGACGGTCTCGGCCCCGGGGGCCCGGCTGAGCATCTCGTAGGGACCCACGGCGTCGAGTGCGGTGAAGCGGTCGAAGAGCACGATGGCGATCTGCATGGTGGTCCCTCTCGTTGGTGCCGGTGCGGCGCGCCCGGCCGGGTCGTGGGCCGCGCGGGTGGTCAGACGGGCTGGGGGCGGAAACGCCGGCGGTATTCGGCGGGTGCCGTGCCGAGGGCCTTGAGGAAGGCGCGGCGCATCGCCTCCGGCGTGCCGTAACCGCTGGCCCGGGAGATCGCGGCGACTCCGCCGGTGGTGTCCTCCAGCAGCCGGCGTGCCTGTTCGAGGCGTACGCGCTCGACGTAGCGGCCGGGGGTCAGGCCCGTCTCCGTCTGGAAGGCGCGGGCGAAGTGCCGGGGCGAGAGCCTGGCCCGGGCCGCGAGCGCCTCCACCGAGAGGTCGGCGTCGGGATGCTCGGTGATCCAGTGCTGGACCTCGCGCAGGGGTTCGCGGGCGGCGGTCTGGGCGGTGATCTGGGCGCTGAACTGGGCCTGGTTGCCCGGGCGCCGCAGGAACACGACGAGGTGGCGGGCGATGCTCAGCGCCACCTGCCTGCCGTGCTCCTCCTCCACCAGCGCCAGCGCGAGATCGATTCCGGCGGTCACTCCGGCCGAGGTGGCCAGCCTTCCGTCGCGCACGAAGATCGGGTCCGGGTCGACCCGGACCGCCGGATACGTCCGCGCGAGCTTCTCGCAGACCGACCAGTGCGTCGTCACCCGGTGTCCGTCCAGCTGCCCCGCCTCCGCCAGGAGCAGTGCGCCGGTGCAGACCGAGACCAACTGCCCGGCCGCCGGCCCGTGGACGCGCAGCCAGTCGACCAGGGCCGGGTCCGGTGCCCTCGTCCCGGCACCGCCCGGCACGAGGAGCAGGTCCGGCGCGGGGGCGTCGGCGAGCACGCCGTCGGGCACGAGGGTGAGCCCGCTGGAGCAGCGCACGGGAGCGCCGTCCAGTGAGGCGGTCCGCAGGTCGTAGGTGATCCCGGGGAAGCGGGAGGCCCCGGCGAAGACCTCGGCCGGGCCGCTCACGTCGAGACTCTGGACGCCGTCGAAGAGGACGACGAGCACGGATCGCTGCTTCATGTCCCTCAGTCTCCGAGGCTCCGGGCGGTGGCCGCAATGACGAACTTCCCACCTTTCCTGCCACGCCGGGGCCGCGGTGCCGGGGCCGTACCGCCGTGGCGACCCCGGGGGTACCGGACGTACCAACCAGTCGGTAACGTGCGGGCATGAGCACTCTCCCCCCGCGCGCCGGACGCCGCTGCCACAACGCCCTCAACCCGATGCACTCGTGCGTCTACTTCTCCCCCGACCTCGGCAAGGAGTTCGGACAGCTGGGCGTCGAGGACCCGAGCGCCGTCTACTTCGCCTCGCGCGGCGCGGCCCTGGGCGCGGTCGGCGCGGGCACCGTCACCTCGACCTTCTACAACTTCAACCACACGCTGGTGGCCCGCCATCTGCCCTCCGTCTGGTCGCGGATCACCCCCGCGGCCGCGCTCGACGCACGACTGAGGGCCGCCGACTCGACGCTGCGCCGGGTACTGGGCGAGGAGGCCTTCACCTCCCCGGAGATGGCGGAGGCCGCCCGGCTGGCGCTGCGGGCGGCCGAGGCCTGCACCCGCCAGGCCCGTCCGCTCTACGCGGCCCACGCCGACCTGGCGGTGCCGGACGAGCCGCACCTGGCGTACTGGCACGCGGCGACGCTGCTGCGGGAGCACCGCGGCGACGGCCACCTGGCCGCCCTGCTCTCGGCGGGTCTCGACCCGATGGAGGCCCTGGTCAGCCACACCGCGACCGGCAAGGGCACGTCACCCCGCTGGGTCCTCGCCACCCGCGGCTGGCGTCGCACGGACTGGGACGCGGCGGTCGAGCGGCTGCGGAGCCGGGGCGTCCTGGACGCCGAGGGCGACCTGACCGACGCGGGCACCGCGCTCAGGGAGGAGCTGGAGGAGGCCACGGACCGGATGGACGCGGCGCCGTACGAGCACCTGGGCGCCGACGGCGTGGCCCGGCTCACCGAACTGGCGCGCGGGTTCCTGTTCACCGCGGCCTCCGCGGGCGCCTTCCCGGACGACCTGGTCGGCCGGGGCTGACCTCGCGGGCGTACGGAACGTCCTCCGCCGCGGTGCGCCGTGCCCGCCGCGTCCTCCCCGCGAGGTCCACCGTGACGTGCGGGCCGCGATCGACGAGGTCACGCGACACGGCACCCGACGACCCGGCACAATGCAGGCGAAGGTGCCCACTGGAGTGTGGAGCACCCCAGTGGCACAGCCAGCACAGCCAGTACGAGAAGGCGAGTCGGTAGAACCGTGACGACGTCCATCGAAGGCAGGATCGCCGAGGAAATCGGCGTACGCGAGCGTCAGGTGAAGGCGGCCGTCGACTTGCTCGACAGCGGGTCGACCGTGCCGTTCATCGCGCGCTACCGCAAGGAAGCGACCGAGATGCTCGACGACGCGCAGCTGCGCACGCTCGAGGAGCGGTTGCGCTACCTGCGGGAGCTCGAGGACCGCCGTGCGGCCGTCCTCGATTCCGTGCGCGAGCAGGGCAAGCTCGACGAGGCGCTCGAAGCGCGGATCCGGGCGGCCGACACCAAGGCGCGGCTCGAGGACATCTACCTGCCGTTCAAGCCGAAGCGCAGGACGAAGGCCCAGATCGCGCGCGAGGCCGGCCTGGAGCCCCTGGCCACCGGCCTGCTCGCCGACCCGTCCGTGGACCCGCTCGTCGCGGCGGCGGCTTACGTCGACGCGGACAAGGGCGTGGCCGACGCCGCGGCGGCCCTGGAGGGCGCCCGTTCGATCCTGGCCGAGCACTTCTCGGAGGACGCCGACCTCACCGGCGAGCTGCGCGAACGCATGTGGTCGCGGGGCAGGGTGGTCGCGAAGGTGCGGGACGGCAAGGAGGAGGAGGGCGCGAAGTTCGCGGACTACTTCGACTTCAGCGAACCCTTCACCGCGCTGCCCTCGCACCGGGTCCTCGCCATGCTGCGGGGGGAGAAGGAGGACGTGCTCGACCTGGTCCTCGAACCGGAGGAGCCGTCGGACACGCCCGGGCCTTCGTCGTACGAGAACATGATCGCCCGGCGTTTCGGTGTCGCCGACCGCGGCCGGCCCGGCGACAAGTGGCTCGGCGACGCCGTCCGCTGGGCCTGGCGCACCCGGATCCTCGTGCACCTCGGGATCGACATGCGGCTGCGGCTGCGCACGGAGGCGGAGGACGAGGCCGTACGCGTCTTCGCGTCCAACCTGCGTGACCTGCTCCTCGCCGCACCGGCGGGCACCCGGGCGACCCTGGGACTCGACCCCGGATTCCGGACGGGTGTGAAGGTGGCCGTGGTGGACGCGACCGGCAAGGTCGTCGCGACGGACGTCATCCACCCGCACGTGCCGGCGAACAAGTGGGATCAGTCGCTCGCCACGCTGGAGCGCCTCGCGAAGGAGCACCACGTCGACCTCATCGCGATCGGCAACGGCACGGCGTCCCGCGAGACGGACAAACTCGCCGGTGAACTGTGCGACAAACACCCGGAGTTGAAGCTCACCAAGGTGATGGTGTCCGAGGCCGGCGCCTCGGTCTACTCGGCGTCCGCCTTCGCCTCGCAGGAACTCCCGGACATGGACGTGTCGTTGCGCGGCGCGGTGTCGATCGCCCGTCGGCTGCAGGACCCGCTGGCCGAGCTCGTCAAGATCGACCCGAAGTCGATCGGCGTCGGGCAGTACCAGCACGATCTGTCCGAGGTGAAGCTGTCGCGCTCCCTGGACGCCGTGGTCGAGGACTGTGTGAACGGTGTGGGCGTCGACGTCAACACCGCTTCCGCACCGCTGCTTTCGCGGGTGTCTGGCATCGGAGCGGGTCTGGCCGAGAACATCGTGGCGCACCGCGACACGAACGGCCCGTTCCGCTCCCGCCGTGCGCTCAAGGACGTGGCGCGGCTGGGCCCGAAGGCCTACGAACAGTGCGCGGGATTCCTCCGCATCCGGGGCGGTGACGACCCGTTGGACGGGTCGAGCGTGCACCCCGAGGCGTACCCCGTGGTGCGGACGATGGTGAAGCGGACGGGCGGGGACGTCGCCTCACTGATCGGCAACACGGACACGTTGCGCTCGCTGCGGCCGGACGACTTCGTCGACGAGAAGTTCGGGCTTCCCACGGTCACGGACATCCTGAAGGAGCTGGAGAAGCCCGGCCGCGACCCGCGGCCGGCGTTCAGGACGGCGACGTTCAAGGAGGGTGTCGAGAAGCTCGCCGACCTGGCCCCGGGCATGGTGCTGGAGGGGGTCGTCACGAACGTCGCCGCGTTCGGCGCGTTCGTGGACGTCGGTGTGCACCAGGACGGTCTCGTGCACGTGTCGGCGATGTCGCGCACGTTCGTGAAGGAGCCCCGGGACGTCGTGAAGCCGGGCGACATCGTCCGGGTGAAGGTGATGGACGTCGACATCCCGCGCAAGCGCGTCTCGCTGTCGCTGAGGCTCGACGACGAGCCCTCGGCCGGACAGGGCGGCGGACAGGGGCCGAAGCGCGAACGCGGTGAGCGCAACGGCCAGGGCGGTGGCGAGCGCCCGCCGCGACAGCGGCAGGGCCGGGGGCAGGGTCAAGGCCAGGAGAACCGCCAGGGTGGCGCTGCTCAGCGCCGGGAGCGGCGAGGCGGTGGTGGCGCGGGCGCCGCGCGTCCCGCGGCGGCACCGGCCAACAGCGCGATGGCGGACGCCTTGCGGCGTGCGGGGCTGACCGGCGGGTCCGACAAGGGGGGAGCCAGGCGCTGAGGCTCGTGGGCGGGCCGACGGTGATCCGGTCAGCCCCGCGAGGGGCCTGACCGCCCGGCCTCGCGAGGGACCGCCCGCCCCGGAGCCGGGGCGGGCGGTCCCTCGTCCGTCAGCCGGCCTCGGTGACCTTGCCGTCGGCCACCTCGACACGGCGGGTCGTGCGGACGGCCTCCAGCATCCGCCGGTCGTGCGTGACCAGCAGCAGGGTGCCCGTGTACGACTCCAGCGCCGACTCCAGCTGTTCGATCGCCGGCAGGTCCAGGTGGTTCGTCGGCTCGTCCAGGACCAGCAGGTTGACCCCCCTGCCCTGCAGAAGGGCCAGGCCGGCGCGGGTGCGCTCGCCGGGCGAGAGCGTGGTCGCGGGGCGCAGCACGTGGGCGGCGCGCAGACCGAACTTCGCCAGCAGCGTGCGCACCTCCGCCGGTTCGGTGTCGGGGACGGCCGCGCAGAAGGCGTCCAGCAGGCTCTCGGTGCCGTGGAAGAGCTTGCGGGCCTGGTCGACCTCGCCCACCACGACGCCCGAGCCGAGCGTGGCGTGGCCCGCGTCGAGCGGGAGGCGCCCCAGGAGGGCCGCCAGCAGCGTGGACTTCCCGGCGCCGTTGGCACCGGTGATGGCGACCCGGTCCGCCCAGTCGATCTGCAGGGTCGCCGGTCCGAAGGAGAAGCCCCCGCGGGCCACCTCGGCGTCGCGGAGGGTGGCGACCACGGAGCCGGAGCGCGGAGCCGCGGCGATCTCCATCCGCAGCTCCCACTCCTTGCGCGGCTCCTCGACGACGTCGAGACGCTCGATCATGCGCTGGGTCTGCTTGGCCTTCGCGGCCTGCTTCTCGCTGGCCTCGCTGCGGAACTTGCGGCCGATCTTGTCGTTGTCGGTCGCCTTGCGACGGGCGTTCTTGACGCCCTTGTCCATCCACCCCCGCTGCATCTGGGCACGGCCCTCGAGCGCGGAGCGCTTGTCCGCGTACTCCTCGAACTCCTCGCGGGCGTGGGTGCGGGCGCGCTCGCGCTCCTCCAGATACGACGCGTAACCGCCGCCGTAGAGGTTGATCTGCTGCTGGGCGAGATCGAGTTCCAGGACCTTCGTGACCGTGCGCATCAGGAATTCGCGGTCGTGGCTGACGACGACGGTGCCCGCCCGGAGTCCGGAGACGAAGCGTTCCAGACGCTCCAGGCCGTCGAGGTCCAGATCGTTGGTGGGTTCGTCGAGCAGGAAGACGTCGTAGCGCGAGAGGAGCAGGGAGGCGAGGCCCGCGCGGGCCGCCTGCCCGCCCGAGAGCGCCGTCATCGGAAGGTCGAGGCCGACGGTCAGGCCGAGTTCGGCGGCCACCTCGTCGGCGCGTTCGTCCAGGTCGGCGCCGCCCAGTGCGAGCCAGCGCTCCAGCGTCTCGGAGTAGGCGTCGTCGGCGCCCGGTGCCCCGTCGACCAGGGCCTGTGTCGCGGCGTCCATGGCGGTCTGTGCGTCGGCGACCCCGGTCCGGCGGGCCAGGAACTCCCGCACGGACTCGCCCGCACGGCGTTCGGGCTCCTGCGGGAGGTGGCCGACGGTGGCCGAGGGCGGTGAGAGCCGCAGCTCCCCCTCCTCCGGCCGGTCGAGGCCGGCGAGCAGTCGGAGCAGCGAGGATTTGCCCGCGCCGTTGGCTCCGACCAGACCGATCACGTCGCCGGGCGCGACCACGAGGTCGAGTCCGGCGAAGAGTGTGCGGTCGCCGTGCCCGGCGGCGAGTTCCTTGGCGACGAGGGTGGCAGTCATCAGGCTGACGATCCTAACCAACCCTGGCGGCCCATCTCCCGGCCGCACCACGGTGCGACCATGGCGTGCCCGGGACCCGGTGGGCAGGGTGACGCGGAGGCGGGGTGACACGGTGCCGGACGTGATCGTGGTGGGCGGCGGGGTCAGCGGTCTGACCACGGCCCTGCTGCTGGCGGAACGGGGACTGCGGGTGAGGGTCTGGTCTCGGGAGGCCCCCGCGGCCACCACCTCGGCGGTGGCGGGTGCCTTGTGGTGGCCGTACCGGATCGAACCCGAGGAATCGATCGGGACGTGGTCGCTCGACACCCTGCGGGTGTACGAGGAGCTGTCGTCGTCCCCCGGGGAGACCGGCGTGCGGATGGTCGCCGGAGTGCACGGGGGCGAGCGGCTGTCGGCCCTGGGGTCGTGGGCCCGCGGGCTGACCGGGGTCGCCGAGGTGCCCCAGGGACTGCGGGTGACCCTCCCGCTGATCGACATGCCCGTGCATCTGCGCTGGCTGGAGGAGCGGCTGGCCTCGGCCGGGGGTGTGGTCGAACGGCGTACGGTGGGCGGCTTCGCCGAAGCCGCGGCAGAGGCGCCCGTGGTGGTCAACTGCGCGGGGCTGGGCGCCCGGGAACTCGTCCCGGACCCCGGGGTGCACCCGGTGCGGGGCCAGCTGGTGGTGGTGGAGAACCCGGGCATCGACGAGTGGTTCACCCTGGCGGATCCGGTGTCGAGCGCGACGACGTACTTCTTCCCCCAGCCGGGCGGCCTGGTGCTGGGCGGGACCGCGGAGACCGGCGACGAACGCGCGGAACCCGACCCGGTCACGGCCGGGGAGATCGTGGCGCGCTGCGCGCGGGTGCGGCCGGAGATTGCCGGGGCGCGTGTGATCGGCCACCGCGTGGGATTGCGGCCGGCCCGGGACGCCGGGGTGCGGATCGAGGCGGAGGAACTGCCCGGCGGCGGGCTGCTGGTGCACAACTACGGTCACGGTGGTGCGGGCGTGACCGTCGCCCGGGGGTGCGCCCACGCCGCGGCCCGGCTGGTGCCCTGAGCCTCGGCCCGCCCGCGCCGGGGCGGCGGTGTCGCGGGAGCCGGCGCCACCGCCACCGGCTCAGGCGGGCGGCTCGGGCCTGTGGCGTTCGTCGCTGGTGACCTCGGACCCGGGGCCGATGCGGATCTCGAAGTCGCCGTCGTACTTGGCGTGGCCCTCGATGACCGCCGATTCGACCGCCTCCACACCGAACTCCCTGCGGACGATCATCGGGTCCTGGCGCAGGTCCCTCATGAGCGCGACGCACATCCCGATCATCACGATGGTGAAGGGGGCGGCCACCAGGATGGTCAGGTTCTGGAGCCCCGCCAGGGCGTCCCCCTGCCCGTCGCCGATGAGCAGCATGACCGCCGCGACGGCGCCGGTCACCACGCCCCAGAAGATGACGACCCACTTGGCGGGTTCGAGGACACCCTTCTGGGAGAGCGTGCCCATCACGATCGACGCCGCGTCGGCGCCGGAGACGAAGAAGATGCCGACCAGGATCATCACCAGGATGCTCATGACGGTGGCGATCGGGTATTCGTGCAGAACGCCGAAGAGCTGGGCCTCCGGGGTGTCGCCGACGCCCTTGAGCTGCCCGTTGCGCTGCAGTTCGATCGCGGAGCCGCCGAACACCGCGAACCAGATCAGGCTGACCGTGCTGGGCACGAGGATCACACCGCCGACGAACTGCCGGATCGTGCGGCCGCGGCTGATCCGGGCGATGAACATCCCGACGAAGGGCGTCCAGGAGATCCACCAGGCCCAGTAGAAGACCGTCCAGCTGGCGAGCCAGTCGGCGACGTCCCCCTCTCCGGTCGCCTCGGTGCGGCCCACGAGCTGGGCGAGGTCACCGAAGTACGCCGCGATCGAGGTGGGCAGCAGATCGAGGATGATGATGGTGGGGCCGACGACGAACACGAAGACCACCAGGATCAGCGCGAGCACCATGTTGATGTTGGAGAGCCACTGGATGCCCTTCTCCACACCGGAGACGGCCGATGCGACGAAGGCCGCCGTGAGGACCCCGATGATCGCGACGAGCATGCCCGTCCCGGTTTTCTCCAACCAGTCGAGTTCCTCGAAGCCGCTGCCGATCTGCAGTGCCCCGAGCCCCAGCGAGGCGGCGGAGCCGAAGAGGGTCGCGAAGATCGCGAGGATGTCGATGATCCGGCCGACGGCCCCGTGGGAGTGCCGCTCGCCGATGAGCGGGATGAAGACCGCGCTGATGGTCTGGCGCCGGTGCCGGCGGTAGGCGCTGTACGCGATGGCCAGGCCGACGACCGCGTAGATCGCCCAGGGGTGGAGCGTCCAGTGGAAGAGAGTGGTCGCCATCGCCGTCTGCTCCGCCTCGGCGGCGTCAGCGGGGTGCGTGCCGGGGGGCGGGTTGACGAAGTGGGCCAGCGGCTCGCTCACCCCGTAGAACATCAGGCCGATCCCCATGCCGGCGCTGAACATCATCGCCACCCAGGAGACCGTGCGGAACTCGGGCTCCTCCCCGTCCTGACCGAGCGAGATCCGCCCGTAGCGACTGATCGCGAGCCAGAGGGCGAAGATCACGAATCCGGAGGCCGCCAGGATGAAGGCCCAGCCGCCGTTGTGGATCAGCCCGGTGAGCAGACTGTCCGACACGTCCGTCAGCGAGTCGGTGGCCGTGGAGCCCCAGATCACGAAGGCGACGGTGAGGACCGCGGAGACGCCGAACACCACTCGGTCGGTCGAGGCACGGCGTCCGTGGTGCGGATCGGTGGGCAGTTCGGCCGTGACCGGCAGATACTCCCCTCGCCCACCCCTTCTCTGCTCGTCGTGTGACACAAATGGCACCTTTCAGGCAATGCGAATATTTCGCTCTCCGTAGGCAGTACCACACTCGGTGCGCATCCACGGGGACCGCCGAGCGGTACACGCGCGGCCGTTCCCGCGTGACCGCCCCAGGGCGGCCGTTCGCGCGGAACCACCGGCCGTTGCCGTACGACCGTGTGAGCCGAAGGGCCGGGAGGCTCGGGCGCCTGCTCGTCCGGCGGGGCGGATAGGCTGGAGCGTCCGTGCCGAACCCGCCGGTTCCAGCCGTTCCCCGCCGGGGCACGCGTGTACGAGGAGCGACCCTTGCCCGACCCGATCCCTGATCCGCAGCGTGACGTACGGCCCACCCTGGAAGCGGTGGCGGCCCGCGCCGGGGTCTCCCGGGCGACGGCGTCCCGGGTCGTCAACGGGGGTGCGGGTGTGCGCCAGCCCCTGGTGGACCAGGTGCGCAAGGCGGTCGACGAACTCGGCTACGTCCCGAACCACGCGGCGCGTACGCTCGTCACCCGGCGCAACGGCGCCGTCGCGGTGATCATCGACGAACCCGAGTTCCGCGTCTTCTCCGACCCGTTCTTTTCCCGCCAGATACGAGGCATCAGCCGCGAACTCAACGCGCACGACGCGCAGTTGGTCCTGCTTCTGGTGGAGGGCAGCGGGGACTTCGACCGGGTCACCCGCTATCTGGCCGGCGGGCACGTGGACGGCGTACTCGCCTTCTCCCTGCACACCGACGACGAACTTCCCTCCATCATCCGGCGGTTCCGGGTCCCCACGGTGTACGGCGGCCGCCCCGAGCGCCTGGCCGGGGACACGCCGCAGGTGCCGTACGTCGACTGCGACAACCGAGGCGGTGCACGCGACGCCGTGCGCCATCTGGTCTCGCTCGGCAGACGGCGCATCGCGCACATCGCCGGGCCACGTGACCAGACCTCGGCCCTGGACCGGATCGACGGCTACCACGACGTCCTTCCGGACGCGGGGACGGAGCTGATCACGGACGGCGACTTCACCGTCGAGGGCGGGGCCCGGGCGATGGCAGGTCTGCTGGACGCCCACCCCGACCTGGACGCGGTCTTCGTGTCCAACGACCTGATGGCCTCGGGCGCCCTGCGGGTGCTGCGCGAACGCGGTGTCCGGGTGCCGGAGGACGTGGCGGTGGTCGGCTTCGACGACATGACGTCGGTCGCCGTCGCCACCGAACCGCCGCTGACCACGATCCGTCAGGACGTCGAGGGCATGGGCCGGTTGATGGTGCGGCTGCTGATGGAGCGGCTGAACAGCGACACCGGGACGTGGCCCGAGTCGGTCGTGACGCCGACCGAGCTGATCCGCCGGGCGTCCGCCTGACTCCTCGCCGTCCCCGCTACCCCTGCCGTCCTCGCCCGGCCCGCCACGCGGCCCGGGCGGCGCGGGCCCGCGGCAGATAGCGCAGCCGCTCGGGGAGCAGCGGCACGATCACGCGGACCACCGCTCCGAACCGCCGCAGCCGCCGCTCCTGCCGGGGAGTCCAGTCGAGCCCGATGGCCTCGCGGGCGTCCGGCGGCATCAGCCCGACGGTGATGAAGCGACGGAACCGGGCCAGGGGCGGCAGCAGCAACGGCCACGCGGCGCGCAGCGCCACCCGCAGGGTGAGCGGCCCCCGGTCGGGGGGCGGCACGGGGGCGTCCACGGCCAGCAGCTCCCGTACGACGGTGGTGGCCTCTACCTCGTCGGCCAGCATGGTCCGGTAGTAGGGCCAGAAGTCCTCGATCGTCGGGGGCATGTCCTCGTCCCTGAGCCCGAGGACACGGCCGACCTGGAGCCACTCGCGGTACAGGGCGCGCTCCTGCGCCCGTGTGAGCGGACGGACCAGATAGCGCGAGGCGTGCTGGTAGACGGGAAACCCAGTGGCGTGGACCCACGCGTAGTTCGCGGGCGTCAGCGCGTGGTAGCGGCGGCCCCTCGTGTCGGTGCCCCGGATGGTGCGGTGCAGCTTTCTGAGCCTGCGCCCCTCCTCCGCGGCCGCCTCTCCCCCGTACACCCAGAGCTGGAGCGAGCGCAGGGACCGTTCGCCGCGCCCCCACGGGTCGGTGCGGAACACGGAGTGGTCGTCGACCCCCGCGCCGACGGCCGGGTGGGCGACCTGGAGGGTGAGGGCCGCGGGCAGCATGAGCAGACCCCGGATGTCTCCCGCGAGGCTCCACAGGACTCCGCCCGGAGGGGGCGGGGCGGGGTCTCCTGCGCTGTGCATGCGGGTGCTCCCAGGTCTCGGCGGGGCCGCGGGCCGGTGACGCGGGCCCCTCTCCCTTCCAGTATGCGATCCCGGAGGCGACCGGCGGGCGAAGGGGTCGGGGCGGTGGAATCGGGAGCACCCGGCACCCCGTCCGTGTCCGCCCGGGCACCCTCGCGGCGCCGGGGTGCGGGGGTGTTGACGCGCCCGATGAAACAAGTCAATAGTATTTGTAACTTTGACGCTCAGGCCGCTCGGGACGCACCGCACGACGCCCCGTCACATCGCTTGCCGGAAAGCCGATTTGTCCTCGCCCCGACGCACCTACCGCCCGAAGCCCGCGACGGCCGCACCGGAGGCCTCCCCGCGGGTCCGCACCGAACGGCTCCCGTCCACCGAGGAGGTTGCACACCATGGGCCGCTACAGCCGACTGCGTGAGATCCGCCGGATGGATCCAGCCCGCGACTGCGCCGAGATACTCCGGCTGATGTCGCAGTACGAATTCCCGTGGGACTACCGGCAGGGCATCAGCGTCGCCTTCCTGCGCGACTACGGCGTCCCGAGGATCTCCGTACTGCTCGACCGCACACAGGAGTTCGAACGCAACGGGCAGAAGCGATACGACGACACCGTCCTGTTCGGCTACGAGATGGCGGCCGAAGGCTTCGACTCGGAGCGGGCGCGGGCTGCGGCCCGTCACCTCAACCGCATCCACGGCAAGTACCGCATCCCGAACGAGGACTACCTGTACGTGCTGGCCACGACCGTCGTCGGCCCCAAACGGTGGATCGACCGCTTCGGGTGGCGTCCCCTGTGCGCGCAGGAGACCGCGGCACTGGCCGAGGTGGGGCGGCGCATGGCCGCGTTGATGGGCATCGAGGGCGCTCCGGCCACCTACGAGGGCTTCGAGGCACTGCTCGACTCCTACGAAGCCCGGATGTTCGCCTACGACCCGGCGAACCGCCGCGTCGCCAACGCCACCTTCCGGGTCATGGCGGCCTGGTATCCGGCGCCGCTGCGCCCGCTGGTCGCCAGATTCTCGCTCGCCCTGCTGGACGAACCGCTGCTGCGGGCGCTCGGCTTCCCCCCACAGCCCCGGTGGGCGCGGGCGGCGGCCGCACGCCTCGTGCGCGCCCGTTCGCACGGGGTACGCCTGCTCCCCGCCCGGCCGCGCCGGCTGCCCTCCAGACCGAGACCCCGCAGCTACCCCTTCGGCTACCGGCTCGACGACCTCGGTCCGCACTGGGCACAGAGCCGTCCGCTGGAACCTCTGCCCACGGAGGCCTCACGCCCCGCGTGAGCCGGCGACCCACGACGGGACCGGCTGCGGCGCTCTTCCGGCGGAGAAAGCCCGTGGAAACCGGGCGCCGGGGCCCGGGGACACCAGCACGTCGGCCCAGCAGCACACCGGCGCAGCAGCTTCCGCCCGGCTCAGCGCGCGCTGAGCAGCGGCACCAGGTAGCGCCGGGCGAAGGCGCCCACCTGTGCGTCGTCGTCCAGCTCGAAACAGCTCACCGGGTTGAGCAGGAAGGAGACGGTGATCCGCACCATGAGTTCGGCGACGGGGGTCGGGTCCGTGTCCGGGCGGCCCTCGGCCCGCTGGGCGTGACGCAGCCGGTCGGCCAGGTACTCGCGCATCGCGAGGAACGCGGGCCCGCTCTCCAGCGTGAGAAAGGGGAGCAGTGTCTCCGGCTCCAGCCGCAACAGACCGCCGACCAGGGGGTGTTCACGGATGTGCTTGAGCACGGCCGTGAATCCGGCGACGAGCCGGTCCTCGACGGTCGGCAGCGACGCCACCGCCTCGTCGACGTCCGCCACGAAGCGCCGGTACTCACGGAGGAGACAGGCGGAGACCAGACTGTCCTTGTTGCCGATCCTGCGGTACACGGTCACGCGCGAGACCTTGGCCCGCTTGGCCACGTCGTCGACGGTCGAGCGGCGCAGCCCGAACGTCACGAACTGCTCGCGCGCGGCGTCCAGGATCTGCTCGTTCAGCGCGTCGGAAGGTGGGGTCTCGACGAGCGCCCTGGCCAGCAGGGTCTCGTCGGCACTCCGTGCCGCCATGGGGCCTCCCCGTCCGCAGTGGCGCCCCCAGCCTATCGGCTGAGCAACAGAGTTACCCGGTCCGCTTCCCTGTAACGCGCATGTGCCGCCGGTGGCGGCTTCGGGCTCGGCCCCCTGGGGCGTGCGGCCGGGGTCCTGGGGTCGTGGGGTCCAGCCGTACGCACTCGGTGCGGGCCATTTTCACAACAATGGTGAGACAGCAATACTGTTGCATCTGGTGACGCACGGTCTGCCGGGTGCCGGAGGGAGACCCCGGAGTCCCGGCGGGCAGGTGCAGCGGCTACGAGGGAGCAGACATGGCGACCGGGACCGAGGAGCCGACGCTGACCGTCGACGAACTGGCGGCGCGCGCGGGGGTGACGGTGCGTACGGTGCGCTTCTACAGCACCCGGGGACTGCTGCCGCCTCCCGTCATCGGCCCCCGGCGGGTCGGTCACTACGGCCACGCGCACCTGTCCAGGCTGGCCCTCATCGAGGAGCTCCAGCACCAGGGCATGACGCTCGCCGCCATCGAGCGCTACCTCCAGCAGCTTCCGCCCGACCTGAGCGCGCAGGACCTCGCGATCCACCGCGCGCTGGTGGCCTCGTGGGCCCCGGACTCCGCGGAGGACATGGAGCGCGCCGAGCTCGAACGACGCGCGGGCCGGACGCTCGACGGCGAGGACGTCGAGCGGCTGACGGCCATGGGGGTGCTGGAGCCCCCGGAGAGGCCCGGGGGGCCGCTGAGGGTGGATCCGGGCCTGCTGCGGCTCGGGGTGGAACTCCTGGACGTGCCCATCGCCCACGAGACGATCCTGGCGGCGCGCACGGTCCTGCTGGAGCACACCAGGTCGGCCGCCCAGGAGCTGACGCGGCTGTTCCGGGACGAGGTGTGGAACCCCTACCGGGAGCGGGAGTCCGACCCGGAGCACGTGAAGGCGATGAAGTCCCTCTCCGCCCACATGCAGCCAATGGTGCTGCAGGCGCTGCTGACCGCCTTCCAGCGGTCGCTGAAGGAGGAGCTGCGGGCCGCGTTCACCGCCGGGGAGCAGGGGTGAACACGGCCCGCGGAAGCGACGTCAGTCGTGGAACGTCTCGCCCCCGGCCGCCTTCTCCAGGAGGAGTTCCGGCGGCAGGAAGCGGTCGCCGTAGCGTTCGGCCAGTTGCCGGGCGCGCGCCACGAAGCCGGGCAGTCCGCCCTCGTAACCGTTGATGTACTGGAGCACACCGCCGGTCCAGGCGGGGAAGCCGATGCCCATGATGGAACCGATGTTGGCGTCGGCGACGGTCGTCAGGACGTTCTCCTCCAGGCAGCGGACGCTGTCCAGTGCCTCGGCGAAGAGCATCCGCTCCTTCATGTCCTCGAACGGGATCTCGGCGTCCCGGCGGGTGAAGTGCTCGCGGAGCCCGGGCCACAGGGCGCCCCGGCCGCCGTCCTCGCCGTACTCGTAGAAGCCCGCTCCCCCGCTGCGGCCCGGCCGCCCGAACTCGTCGACCATCCGGTCGATGACCTCGTCGGCCGGGTGCGTGGCCCAGGTGCCGCCCGCCTCCTCGACGGCGCGACGGGTCTCCTCGCGGATCCTGCGCGGCAGGGTGAGCGTCAGCTCGTCCATGAGGGAGAGCACCTTGGCCGGGTAGCCGGCCTGCGCCGCCGCCTGCTCGACCGACGCGGGCTCCACGCCCTCGCCGACCATCGCGACACCCTCGTTGATGAAGTGGCCGATGACACGCGAGGTGAAGAAGCCGCGTGAGTCGTTGACGACGATCGGGGTCTTCTTGATGCGTCGCACCAGGTCGAAGGCCCGCGCGAGGGCTTCGGGCCCGGTCCTCTCGCCCTTGATGATCTCGACGAGCGGCATCTTGTCGACCGGCGAGAAGAAGTGCAGCCCGATGAAGTCCGCCGGTCGTTCCACGCCTTCGGCGAGCACGGTGATGGGCAGCGTCGAGGTGTTGGAGCAGAGCAGCGCGTCGGGCTCGACGATGCCCTGGATCTCCTCGAACACCTTGTGCTTGAGCGCGGTGTCCTCGAAGACGGCCTCGATGACCGCGTCGCAGCCCGCGAGGTCGGCCGGGTCACCGGTCGGGGTGATGCGCGCCAGCAGCCCGTCGCGCTTCGCCTCGGTCGTACGGCCGCGGGACAGCGCCTTGGCCAGGAGCTTCTCGCTGTACGCCTTGCCCTTGGCGGCGGCCTCGGTGGACACGTCCTTGAGCACCACGTCGATCCCGGCGCGCGCGCAGGAGTAGGCGATCCCGGCCCCCATCATTCCGGCGCCGAGGACGGCCACCTTGCGGACCGGCCTCTCCGGGATGCCCGCGGGGCGGCTGGCACCGGAGTTGACGGCCTGGAGGTCGAAGAAGAACGCCTGGATCATGTTCTTGGCGACCTGGCCGGTGACCAGCTCGGTGAAGTAGCGGGCCTCGATGACCTGCGCGGTCTCGAAGTCGACCTGCGCGCCCTCGACCGCCGCGGCCATGATGTTGCGGGGCGCGGGCATGGGAGCGCCGGCCAGCTGCTTCTTGAGGTTGGCGGGGAAGGCGGGCAGGTTGGCGGCGAACTTCGGGTTCGACGGGGTGCCGCCGGGGATCCGGTAGCCCTTGACGTCCCAGGGCTGCCGCGACTCCGGGTTGGCGTCGATGAAGGCACGGGCCTTGCCGAGCATCTCCTCACGGGTGGCGGCGAGCTCGTGGATCAGGCCGTTCTCCAGGGCCCGCCCCGGGGTGTACTGGGTGCCCTGGAGGAGGACCTTCAGCAGCGCGTCCGCGATGCCCATCAGCCGCACGGTGCGGGTGACACCGCCGCCCGCGGGCAGCAGACCGAGAGTGACCTCGGGCAGGCCGATCCGGGACCCCGGGGAGTCGAGGGCGACGCGGTGGTGGGCGGCCAGCGCGATCTCGTAACCACCGCCGAGAGCGGCTCCGTTGATCGCGGCGACGACCGGCTTGCCGAGGGTTTCGATGCGGCGCAGCGACTTCTTGATCGCGATGCCGGCGTCGAAGGCGGCCTGGGCGTTGTCCGGGCCGATCCGGACCATGTCCTTCAGGTCGCCGCCGGCGAAGAAGGTCTTCTTGGCGGAGGTGTAGATAATGCCCCGGATGGAGTCCTTCTCGGCCTCCGCGCGGTCGGCGACGGCCGCGATGGAGTCCCGGAACGCCTGGTTCATCGTGTTGGCGGACTGGTCGGGATCGTCGAGTACGAGGGTGACGACGCCGGTCTCGTCCTGTTCCCAGCGAATGGTCGTGCTCTCGGTCATTTGCTTGTCTTCTCCGTAGGAAGGGGAACGGTCAGAGACGCTCGACGACGGTGGCGACGCCCATGCCGCCGCCGACGCAGAGGGTGGCGAGGCCGTAGCGCTTGTCCTGACGCTCCAGCTCGTCGATGAGCGTGCCGAGGATCATCGCGCCGGTCGCGCCGAGGGGGTGGCCGAGCGCGATGGCGCCGCCGTTGACGTTGACCTTGTCGAGGGAGAGGCCCATGTCGCGCACGAAGCGCAGGACGACTCCGGCGAACGCCTCGTTGATCTCGACGAGGTCGATGTCGTCGATGGTGAGCCCGGCCTTGGCCAGTGCCTTGCGGGTGGCGGGGGCCGGCCCGGTGAGCATGATGGTCGGCTCGGAGCCGGAGACGGCCGCCGAGACGATCCGGGCGCGCGGGGTGAGTCCGTAGCGCTCGCCGGTCTCCTTCGACCCGATGGCGACGAGGGCCGCGCCGTCGACGATCCCGGAGGAGTTGCCCGCGTGGTGGACGTGGTCGATCTTCTCGACCCAGTGGTACTTCTGCAGGGCCACGGCGTCGAAGCCGCCCATCTCGCCGATCGCGGCGAAGGAGGGCTTGAGGCCGGCGAGCGAGTCCGCCGTGGTGCCGGGGCGCATGTGCTCGTCGTGGTCGAGGACGAGGAGGCCGTTGCGGTCCCTGACGGGGACGACGGAGCGGGCGAAGCGCCCCTCCTTCCACGCCGTGGCGGCACGCTCCTGCGACAGCGCCGCGTACTCGTCGACGTCGCGGCGGGAGAAGCCCTCGATGGTGGCGATGAGGTCGGCGCCGATGCCCTGGGGGGCGAAGCCGGTCTCGAAGCTGGTCATGGGGTCCATGGCCCAGGCTCCGCCGTCCGACCCCATCGGCACGCGGGACATCGACTCGACGCCACCGGCGAGTACGAGGTCCTCCCAGCCCGAGCGGACCTTGGCGGCCGCGAGGTTGACCGCTTCCAGGCCGGAGGCGCAGAAGCGGTTCTCCTGTACGCCCGCCACGGAGTCCGGCAGCCCGGCGGCGATCGCGGCGATACGGGCGATGTCGGAGCCCTGGTCGCCCAGCGGACTGACGACGCCGAGGACGATGTCGTCGACGGCCGCCGGGTCCAGGTCCGGGAAGCGCCCCCGGATCTCGTGGATGAGGCCGACGACGAGATCGATCGGCTTGGTGCCGTGCAGGGCGCCGTTGGCCTTGCCGCGCCCGCGCGGGGTGCGGATCGCGTCGTAGACGAATGCTTCGGTACTCAAGGCAGCTGCCTTTCGGGGTCGGTGCTGGGCGGAAGGTCAGGCGAGCAGGGAGCGGCCGATGATCTCCTTCATGATCTCGGTCGTCCCGCCGTAGATGGTCTGGATGCGGCCGTCGGTGAAGGCCTTCGCGACCCGGTACTCCGTCATGTAGCCGTAGCCGCCGTGGAGCTGGAGGCAGCGGTCGGCGACGCGCTTCTGCAGTTCGGTCGCCCACCACTTGGCCATCGACGCGTGCACGGCGTCGAGCGTCCCCTCGGAGTGGTCGACGATGCACCGGTCGAGGAAGGCCCGGGTGACGGCGCATTCGGTGGCCATCTCGGCGATCTCGAAACGGATGTGCTGGAGCTTGGAGAGCGGACGTCCGAAGGCCTCGCGCTCCTTGACGTAGGCGGTCGTGATCTCCAGGAGGTGTTCGGCGGCGGCGATGCCGGCGACCGCTATGCCCATGCGTTCCTGGGCCAGGTTGGTCATGAGGTGCAGGAACGCTCCGTCGCGTTCGCCGAGGAGGTTGTCCTTCGGGACGCGTACGTCGTCGAAGAACAGCTCGGCGGTGTCCTGGGACTTCTGGCCGATCTTGTCCAGGTTGCGGCCCCGCCCGAAGCCCTCGGCGCCGCGTTCGACGACGAGCAGGGAGAGCCCCTTCGCGCCGCCCTCGGGTGTCGTCCTGGCCACGACGACGACGAGGTCGGCGAGGATGCCGTTGGAGATGAAGGTCTTCGAACCGTTGAGGAGCCAGTGGTCCCCCCTGTCCTCCGCCGAGGTGCGGATGCCCTGGAGGTCGGAGCCCGCGCCCGGTTCGGTCATGGCGATGGCGGTGATGGTCTCGCCGCTGCAGAAGCCGGGCAGCCAGCGGCGCTTCTGCTCCTCGGTGGCGAGGCCGGTGAGATAGGGGCCGATGATGTCGTTGTGGAGTCCGAGCGCGAGGCCGGAGACCCCGGCCCGGGTGAACTCCTCGGCGAGCACCGCGCTGTAGCGGAAGTCGGTGGTGCCACCGCCCCCGAACTCCTCGGGCACGGCGAGGCCGAGGAGCCCCTGGCGGCCCGCGGCGAGCCAGGCATCGCGCGAGACGATGCCGTCCCGCTCCCACTGCTCGTAGTGCGGGAGGACCTCCTTCGCCAGGAAGGTGCGGACCGTCCCGCGGAACGCCTCGTGTTCTTCGGTGAAGATCTGCCGTTGCACTTCAAGCCCCCTGGAGCCAGTTCTTGACGGTGGAGATCGGGCACGCCGGACGGGGTCCGGCGGAGCGTTCCATCAGCGGGCCGGTTCCCTCCCGTGCGCCCGCAGGCCCGGCAGGTCCCAGT
Source organism: Streptomyces sp. NPDC001822 (assembly GCF_042892135.1). Taxonomy (NCBI): domain Bacteria; kingdom Bacillati; phylum Actinomycetota; class Actinomycetes; order Kitasatosporales; family Streptomycetaceae; genus Streptomyces; species Streptomyces sp. NPDC001822. Next base: position 62,303 of record NZ_JBIATW010000001.1, on the reverse strand, counting down.
CCTGGGCGACCGCCTCGGTGTCCGCCCCCGGCAGCGCGGGTCCGCTGCGGACGGACCCGGGTGTCACGGAGAAGCGGGGCGCCGGTGCGGGCTGGGTGAGGCCGCCGTGCTCCACATAGGTGGCCCGGGCGGCGAGGTGGGGGTGGCCGGGGGCTTCGCGGAGCGAGAGGACGGGGGCCGTACAGGCGTCCGTGCCCTCGAAGACCTCGGTCCACTCGGCGCGGGTCCGGGTGCCGAACCGGTCGGCGACGCGTGCGCGCAGCGCCTCCCACTGTCCGAGGTCGTCGCGGTCGGGCGCGTCGTCGCCGAGTTCCAGGAGCGTGGCGAACTCGTCGTAGAACCGGGGCTCCAGGGGCCCGACCGCCATGTACTGGCCGTCGGAGGTCTCGTAACAGCCGTAGAAGGGGCACCCGCCGTCGAGGAGGTTGGCGCCGCGCCGGTCCTGCCAGCCGCCGGCCGCCAGCATGCCGTGGATCATCGTGGCGAGGTGGGCGGCGCCGTCGACGATCGCGGCGTCGACGACCTGACCGGTTCCCCCGGGCGTGCGGGCGTGCTGGAGGGCGGCGAGCACGCCGACGACGAGGTAGAGCGAACCGCCCGCGTAGTCGCCGACGAGGTTGGCCGGCACGGTCGGCGGCCCGCCGGGCCCGCCGATCATGGACAGGGTGCCGCTGAGCGCGATGTACGCGATGTCGTGCCCCGCCCGGTCGGCCAGCGGCCCGTCCTGGCCCCAGCCGGTCATCCGCCCGTACACGAGCCGGGGGTTGCGTGCCAGACAGGCGTCGGGCCCCACCCCGAGGCGCTCCGCGACGCCCGGACGGTAGCCCTCGATCAGCACGTCCGCGCGCTCGGCGAGGTCGAGCACCCGCGCCGGCCCGTCCTCGGCCTTGAGGTCGACGAGGACGGAGCGCTTGTTGCGGTTGGTGAGGTCGAACGCCGGATCGATGCCGAGCACCGAACCTCCCGGGCGGTCGACCCGCACCACATCGGCGCCGAGGTCGGCGAGGAGCATCGCGGCGAACGGACCCGGGCCGATGCCCGCCAGTTCGACGACGCGCACCCCGGTCAGTGGGCCCTGCGACCCCGGCCCTGTCGTTGTCATCAAGCCCCCAGCGGTATGACACAACTGATGTAACATCGATGATGCTAAGAATCGGCCGCACTCCGCACAACCCTTTTGGCCGAGCAAGCGCTTAGTACTTTCTCCACGGGATCCTCTCGCACCGAAGCCCTCCCGGCCGTACGGCGCCACGAACGCCTCGGCTACCCTCTGCCTGCCACACCGGCACCGGCCCCCGCGGAGGCACTCATGAACAGGCAGAACGGGGCAGAACGCCCCTATGACGTGGTCCTTTTCGGAGCTACCGGCTTCGTGGGGGCACTCACCGCCGAATACCTCGCCGCCCACGCACCGCGCGGCTGCCGCTGGGCCCTGGCGGGCCGCAGCCGCACCAAGCTGGAACGGCTGCGCGACCGGCTCGCCGCGGACCATCCGCACTGCGCGGACCTCCCGCTGCTGACGGCGGACGCCGACGACGGCGAGGCCCTGCGCGAACTCGCGGGCTCGGCCCACGTGGTGGCGTCGACGGCCGGCCCGTACGTCTGGTACGGCGAGAAGCTGGTCGCCGCCTGCGCGGACGCGGGCACGGACTACGCGGACCTCACGGGCGAGGCAGAGTTCGTCGACCGGATGTACCTGGAGCACGACGCCCGGGCTCGCGAGACCGGCGCCCGCCTCGTGCACGCCTGCGGTTTCGACTCCGTGCCCCACGACCTCGGCGTCTACTTCACGGTCCAGCAGCTTCCCGAGGGCGTGCCCCTGACCGTCGACGGTTTCGTACGCACCGACGCCGTGTTCTCGGGCGGTACGTTCGCCTCCGCCCTCACCGCCATGGGGCGCGGCCCGCAGATGCTGCGCGCCGCGAGGGAACGCCGGCTGCACGAACCGCGGCTGGTCGGCCGCCGGGCCCGCGCCCCGCAGGGGTCACCGCACTTCAGCCCGGAGACGGGCACCTGGGCCCTGCCGCTGCCCACCCTGGACCCGCGCGTCGTGGAGCGCTCGGCGCGGGCGCTGGAGCGCTACGGCCCCGACTTCCGCTACCGGCACTTCGCCTCGGTGAAGCGTCTGCCCGCGGCGCTCGGCGGCACCGCGGCCGTGGGCCTGCTGCTGGGAGCCGCGCAGATACCGGCGGCGCGGAACTGGCTGTCGGCGCGGGTCGAGCCCGGCACGGGCCCGGACGAACAGCGCAGGCGGCGCAGCTGGTTCACGGTCCGCTTCGTCGGGGAGGGCGGCGGGCGCCGGGTGTTCACCGAGGTGTCCGGCGGTGACCCGGGCTACGGCGAGACGGCGAAGATGCTGGCCGAATCCGCGCTCTCGCTCGCCCTGGACGACCTGCCGGCGACGTCGGGCCAGGTCACGACTGCCGTGGCGATGGGCGACGCGCTCCTGGAGCGACTGCGGACCGCCGGACTGCGCTTCCGGGTCGCGGCGGTGCGCTGACCGCCGGCGGGGCGGGCGGCGCGGCATCCCGGGGGTCAGCTCATCCAGGACGCCAGCGTGACGACCATGGACACGGTCCAGGCGGCTCCTGCGAGGACGCCCAGGGTCATGCCCACGGCGATGCCGCGCTGGGAGAGACGTACGGTTCCGGTGCTCATCTGCGGTGCGTGGTGGTCGATCATGTGTACCAGCCTGCCCCTGATGTTCGACGAAGAACATCCGTACATGTACTCAGTTGGCAACAGAACCGCCTCACCCCTGCCCCGGCCCGCCGGAGCCGGCGTCAGCCGGCCGCCTCCCGGAGGGCGGAGCGGCAGAGCGCGTCGGCCCGGCGGGTGGTCTCCGGCTGCCGGAACTCCCGGGCCAGCGCGAGCGTGTGGGCGCACGCCCGGTCCAGATCCGTGCGGTGGCCGACGGAGACGAACACGGGCTTCGTGCCGTCCTGCGTGCGCACGGCGCGCCCCACCTCCTCGTCCCCGTCCAGGAGCGAGGTGAAGTCGCCCCGCAGCGGCCCCGGTTCCTCGTGGCGGAAGGTGAAGGGGTTCTTCGCCACCCCGATGACGGGGAGGCCGGTGAGGACGCCGAGGTGGCTCGCGAGGCCGAACCTGCGCGGGTGGGCCCTCCCGTATCCGTCGCAGACGACGAGCCCGGGATCCACGGGCAGGCCCTCCAGCGCCGCCAGCACCGCCGGGAGTTCCCGGAAGGCGAGGAGCCCCGGGACGTACGGAAACGTCACACGGCCCCGGGCGGTCGACTCGGCGACCACCTCCAGGGTCGCGGCGTCCAGGGTGACGGCTGCCGCGACCACCAGGTCCCGCCCGTCGTCGTAGGCCACGTCGACCCCGGTGACCAGTCCGGTCCCGGGCGGCGGTCCCGGCTCGTCCAGCACCACGCGGGGCCGCAACGCGTCCTGTACGGCGCGGGCTTCGGCCTCGTCGGCGGGCATCCGGAATGTCGTCATGGCGGGTCAGTCTAGGGACCGCCCCTTGAGGCGGCCGGAGCCCGGCAGGCCGGTTCGCCACCGGCCGGCAACGCACCGGCCGGCGGCGCCCCGCCTCTCACCGTCCCGGATGCCCGAGCCGCGCGACGCGTCCCTTCTCGCCCGAGGCCCAGCAGCCGCCGTCTGCGGCGCAGTCCACGGTGTCGTACGAGCCGCTGTCCACGGTCCGCCAGGTGTGCCCGCCGTCGTGGGTGACATCGGTGCCGGTGGGGCCGACCGCGAGCGCCGACCGGCGGCTGTGCGGCAGCCACGCGGCACCGGAACGGTAGGCCGGCGGCGGGGTGGTGGCGCGCTGCCAGCTCCGTCCGGCGTTCCCGGTGACGGCCGCCGCGTCCGGCGATGCCTGGCCGGCCCTGTAGTCGCCGCCGACGGCGATGCCGTGGGCCCGGTCGCGGAAGGCGAGACCGAACACCCCGCGCGCGGGGTCCCCGGCGGGGATGCCCGGCCGTGCCTCGGTCCAGGTCAGCCCGCGGTCCCCGGAGTGCAGGATCCTGGCGGTCGCCGCGCCGCCGGTGGCCAGCCAGACGTCCCGGCCGCCCGCGCTGACGAGACACTGGCCGCTCGCCGCGAACCCGGCCTCGCCCGGCTGCGCGGCCGGCATCCCGGCAGCGGGCAGGACACGCCAGCTGCGGCCGCCGTCCGCGGTGGACAGGATGCGGAACCTTCCGTCCACCGGGTCGCTCATCGCGAGCCCGTGGCGGCTGTCGAAGAACGTCAGACAGTCGTAGAAGGCCCGGGAGTCGGTGTTGCGGAAGGACTCCGTCCAGGTCTTCCCCCCGTCGCCGGTGCGGAAGACCCGGGACGCCTCGCCCTCGCCGATGGCCAGGGCGACCGCCCTGCGCCGGTCGAAGGCCTCGATGTCACGGAACTCCAGACCGTCCGCGCCGGCCGGCGACACGTCGCGCCAGCGCTTCCCGCCGTCCTCGGTGCGCAACACCGTGCCCCCGGACCCGGCGGCCCAGGCCGCGTCGCGGTCCACGGCGGCGAGGCCACGGAACCGTGCGTCCGCCCCGGTGGGGGTGAGCTCCCACACGGGGGCCCCATGACGGCGCTTCACCTCCCCGGCCTGCGCCGACGGCGCGGCGAACGCGGTGGCCACCGCCGCCCCGCAGAGTCCCAGTGCCACCAGAAGTCTCGTCCTGCGCATGGCCCTCATGGCGCTGGAAGCTAACCCACCCCGCTTCGGGCGTCCAGGGTGCGCGGCGCGAAACGGGGCAGTCGACCTGAGGGAGGGCGCGGCCCGGCGGTGACGCAGCTCACGCTGCCGGGCAGTGCACGGACGGAGGTGTTCCGTCGTCTACTCCAATGGCGGGAGCCGTTCGTCCGAGGCGAGAGGGAGCAGGTCTTGTCCAGCGTTATCGAGCAGTCCGTGCAGGCCCGCATGGTCGCGTCCGCGCCGCGGATGGAGACCCTGCCGGCCACTCTGCACTACGACCGCGGCGACCCCTTCGCCGTCCGCATGGCGTTCCCGGCACCCGCGACCCTCGAAGGCACCGAGGTCTCCTGGGAGTTCTCCCGGGAACTCCTCACCACGGGGATGGACGCACCCGCGGGCGTCGGCGACGTCAGGGTCCGGCCGTTCGGATACGACCGCACGGTCCTGGAGTTCCACGCCGTCGAGGGCATCGCCATGGTGCACGTGCGGACCTCCGAGCTGCGCCGCTTCCTGAAGCGCGCGCAGGAACTCGTCCCGGTGGGAGACGAGTACCGGTTCCTCGATCTCGACGGCGATCTGACGGATCTGCTCGGCGGAGCCGGCTGAGGCGGGGACCCGGCCGGAATCGGTTGCGGGCCCGCGGCGGCCGCTCGTAACGCCGTCGGAGTCCTCGTCGTCGGAGTCCAGGTCATCTCCTGTTCGGAGCCGAGCGCGCGGACCTGCCGACGGGGACGCTGTCAGGAGGGGGAGCGTCTGCGTGCCACACTGGCGGCGTCGCCGCTCGCCGGGCCGGCTCCTCGACTCCTCCTGCCGGACGAGCCGACGAACGGTCTCGACCTGTGCGGCGTGCGTCGGCTGACGTCGGCCCTGGAGGCGTACGAGGGGGCGTCGTCGTGGCGAGCCACGACGTCCCCTTCCTCGACTCGCCGGGGATCACCCGATTGCTGCTGCTGGACGACGGCGGCCCTTCAAGGACATCGGTCCGCGACGGGCGTCGGGAGCCGGAGCGTGAGAGGACCGGCTTGTCGCCGTCACACGCCCGCGACCTGCACTGATGACCGTACGTGAGCGAGCACTGCGAGGACCGGGCTTGGCTCCGGCCTTACCGTCGCCTTAACCTACGGTCACGTAACCTACGAAGCCGTAGGTAATTCTCCCGTCCCCAGGAGCCCCCGTGACGATCACCTCTCCCCACCTCGGCAGTTCGAAGGCGTGGACAGACGCCCAGCTGCTGTACGCGCTGGAGGAGGTGGTGGAGAAGGAACTGAACCGCCATCTCAAGGTCGCCAAGGCGTGGATGCCCCACGAGTACGTGCCGTTCTCCGACGGCCGCAACTTCCCCGGCGTCTTCGAGGACGGCGAGGCGTGGGAGTCCGGCCAGTCCAAGGTCACCGACATCGGGCGGATCGCCCTCGTCGTGAACCTGCTGACCGAGGACAACCTCCCCAGCTACCACCACGAGATCGCCTCCCTCTTCGGGCGCGACGGCGCCTGGGGCACCTGGGTGCACCGCTGGACGGCCGAGGAGGGCAGGCACGGCATCGTGATGCGTGACTACCTCCTCACCTCCCGCGCCGTGGACCCGGACAAGCTGGAGGAGTTCCGCATGGCGCACATGGCGGAGGGCTTCGAGTCCGACAACCGCCACTCCATGCTGCACTCCGTCGCGTACGTCGCCTTCCAGGAACTCGCCACCCGCGTCTCGCACCGCAACACCGGCCACCAGTCGGGCGACCCGGTCTGCGACCGCATGCTGGCGCGGATCGCGACCGACGAGAACCTGCACATGGTCTTCTACCGCAACCTGCTGGCCGCGGCGTTCGATCTCGCGCCGGACCTCACGATGGAGGCCGTGCGGGACGTGGTCGTCAACTTCCGGATGCCCGGCCACGGCATGCCCGGATTCGAGCGGGCCGCCGCGCAGATGGCGATCGGCGAGATCTACAACATGCGCATCCACCACGACGACGTGATCCAGCCCGTACTGCGTTACCTGAAGGTGCTCGACATCGACGGTCTCGGCCCCGAGGGCCTGAAGGCCCAGGAGGAGCTCGGCCTCTACATGAGCGGTCTGGACAGCGAGGCAGCGAAGTTCGACGAGAAGCTGGCCGCGCGCAAGGCCCGCCTGGCGGCCCGCGCCCAGGGCTGACGGCGGGCGCGGGCCCGACGGGCTTCCGGACCGGTCCGCTCCTGGTCCGCAAGCCGCTCCCCCACCGCGCGGCGAGAGGCGGCGCACGCTCCTGCGTGCGCCGCCTCTCCGGCCTTGCCGCCCGCGGCCGAGCCACCCCCATGACCTCACCGAACGTATTCTTGTGCGCGTGAAATCCGTGACGCGTCTTGTCCTCTTCGGTGCGCCGATTGCCATCGTCGCCTCGATCGTGCTCAACAGTGGTGACTCCGAGCCGCCCACCGTAATCCGGCAGGCCGCCACCGGGGCACCGGACGCGGACACCGGGACGACCCGCGCGGACGACAAGACCGACGAGGACGCGGAGCGGATCGCCTCGCTGCCGCCCGGACTCGCCGCTCCCGCGATGAAGGAGACCGCGGCCCGGCTGGTGTCCAGCGCCGAGGCGTCCACCCTGGACTGGCGCAGCAGGTACGGGGCGATCGACGACATAGGCGACGGCACCGGCTACACGGCGGGGATCATCGGGTTCTGCTCCGGGACCAACGACATGCTGCAGCTGGTCGAGTCCTACACCGAGGACCGTCCGGACAATCCGCTCGCCCGCTTCCTCCCGGCCCTGCGCGAGGTGGACGGGAGCGACTCGCACGAGGGGCTGGACCCCGGCTTCACCGACGCGTGGCGCGAGGCCGCCGACGACCCGGCGTTCCGGGAGGCGCAGGACCGCACGCGCGACAGGCTGTACTTCGAGCCCGCGGTCAGGCTGGCGAAGACGGACGGTCTCGGCACCCTGGGCCAGTTCGTCTACTACGACGCGATGGTGCTGCACGGGCCCGGTGTCGAGGCCGACGGCTTCTACGGCATCCGCGACGCCGCGATGGCGTCCGCGGACACGGTCGCGGAGGGCGGCGACGAGAAGGCGTACCTGAACGCCTTCCTCGACGAGAGCAGGTCGGCGATCAAGGCGCGGAAGGTGCAGCGCGACACGACCCGGATCGACACCGCGCAGCGGGTGTTCCTGCGCGAGGGCAACCTCGGCCTGGAGAAGCCGCTGGTGTGGCAGGTGTACGGCGAGACCTTCCGCATCGGCTGACGGGCCGCCGGCGGCCCGGCCGTGCCCCCTGTCACCGGAGCCGGTCGGCGCCGTCCGGGACCCAGCGCACGGAGGTGCCCGGACCCGGCCCGCGGTCAGCTCGCGTCGCGGCGGCCTCTGCGCAGCCGCTCCCGCTCCTTCTCGGAGAGCCCGCCCCAGACGCCGAAACGCTCGTCGTGGGTGAGCGCGTATTCGAGGCAGGCGGTACGGCCCTCGCAGGCGTTGCACAACTGCTTGGCCTCGCGGGTGGAGCTCCCGGGTGCGGGGAAGAAGAACTCGGGCCCGGCCTGGGCGCACAGCGCCGTCTCCTGCCAGGGGAGCTCTTCGGTCGTCATGGTGTTGATCGGCATGACGCACACGGTGCCCTGTCGCGATAAACAGGCGATCAACGATCGCTCGACGTCCGCGTCGACGCGGACGTGCGCGGTCAGGGCATCGGCGCCGGCTTGATGATCGCGAACGCCGCGCCCGCCGGGTCGGCGAGGGTGGCGATCCGGCCGACCTGCTGGATGTCGGTGGCGGCCCTGATCACCGCGCCGCCCAGGCGCTCCGCGTCGGCGACCGTCGCGTCGGCGTCCTCGACCGCGAAGTACGGCAGCCAGTGCGGTCCGGCCGCGGCCCGGTCCTTCGCCTCGTCGAGGGCCACGAGCCCGCCGAACGACGAGGTGTCGTCCTCGGTTCCGGCGGGACGGATCATGGTGTACGAACCGCCGGGGAACTGCATCGCCCCCGTCTGCCACCCGAAGACGGTGTGGTAGAACGCGGCGGCCGCGGGCACGTCGGGGGTGTAGAGCTCGGTCCACACCAGTGCGCCCGGCTCCATGATCATGCCGAGGCCGGTGTTCGTGCCGGGCTGCCACACCCCGAAGTAGGCGCCCGCGCTGTCGGTGAAGCCGCCCATGCGCCCGTAGTCCAGCACGTCCATCGGAGCGAACGCCGCCCTGCCGCCCGCCAGCTCGACCGTCCGCGCCGTGGCGTCGGCGTCGGGTGTCTGGAAGTAGACGGACCATGCGGGCCTGCCCTGCTCCCTGGTCACGGTCATGACGCCGGCGACCGTCCTGTCCCTCAGCCGGTACGTGCCGTACCCACCGGTCTCGGGGCCGCCGGGCACCAGGTCCCATCCGAAGAGCCCCTGGTAGAAGGCCGTGGCCTCGTCGATGTCGGGCGTGCCCAGGTCGATCCAGTTGGGGGCGCCGGTCTCGAAGGACGGGTCGAGCATGGTGTGCTCCTCGGGCGTGTCACGTGTACCCGCGCCTCGGGGCGCAGGTCTTCCCACCCCTTCCGAGTCTTGCACCGGGCGCTGACAACCGCAGCCCCGCCGCCGCCCGCACCCCGCAGGTGCGGGCGGCCGCCCGTCGCGGGTCCGGGACCGCCGGCGCGGGCCCGCCGAGGGTCCGGGACCCGCCGGCGAGTCCCGAGCCGGCCGCCGTCAGGACCGCACGGGACGGGAACGCGCCGGCCGCGCGGCCGGCCTCAGTGCTCGTGCTGCTCGGCCGCTCCCGCCGCGTGGTGCGGCGGGTCGTATCCGGGGACCGTGCCGTCGGCCTTGGCGACCAGCAGCAGCCCGGCCATCCCCATGTCGGAGTGGCTCTGGACGTGGCAGTGGTACATCCAGGCCCCCGCCCCCACGTGTTCGCCCGCGATGACCTGGAAGCCGAACGACTCGGCGGGCCCGCAGATCTTCGTGTCGACGACCCGGCTGGGGTCGTCCGGGCCGGTGAGCAGGCCCGTCCTGTTGTCGGCCCACCGGTGCCCGTGGATGTGGAACGTGTGGTAGTACTCACCGTGCGTGATCATCACGACCTCGACACGGTCGCCCACCGTCGCCTCGAAGTTCGGGGCCTCGTGGGCCGACTTGTTGTTGATCGTCATGTCGTTGAAGACGATCGTGATCGTCTTGTCCGGCAGGATGTCGCCCTTCCGGCGCACGACGAGCGGCCCGTACAGGCCCTTGCGGATTCCCCCGCTGCCGTGGTCCGTGCCGACGACGTGGTCGTGGTAGTGCCAGTAGCCCGCGCTGCCCGCCTGCCAGGTGCCGTCCTTGCGGCGGCCGGGGGCATGCGTGCGCCAGGTGTAGGTGCGCGTGCCGCCGGGTTCGACGTGGCTGCGGTTCATGCGGGTGCCGTCACTGGCGATGTCGTAGTCCACGCCGTGGACGTGGAGGCTGACGTCGACGTCCGTGGTGTTCTCGAATTCGATGTGCAGCGTGTCACCCTCGACGATCTCGATGAGCGGGCCCGGGACCGACGCCTTGCCCTTCTCGAAGCCGTAGCCCATCGACCCGTCCGCCAGCTTCTCCGCGTACAGCTTGAGATGGCGTACGGCGCCTCCGGCGGGCGCGGTCTTCGCCGGGTTCTCCGCCGAGGTGGCCTGGACCGCTCCCAGTGACATCGATGTCACCCCGGTCGCCGCCGCAACGCCGCCGCCCACGAGCATCCGGCGGTTGAAGGTCCTTCGGTCCATCTCGAACTCCCCACTGAAATACGGAAACTGACGCACTGAACCCCCTGGACGGCCCACACCGTAGCCGGGGGATGCTCGTTTATCCACACTCAGGACAAAGTTCGTTCGATTGCTGCCATACCTATTGGCGAGTCGCGAAAAGAGGTCTAGCTTCGTGCGCTGTCGCAGTGACCGCAGAGGTGCGGTGACGGAGAAGTGACCGGAGAAGCGACCAAGAGGGGTGGGTGACCACATGCAGCGCACACCACATCACGGGTCCAGATCGCGCCGCGGTATCGCGGCGGCCGTGGGGATCGGGGCCCTGACCGCGTCCCTGCTGGGCGGGAACGCCACCGCGAGCCCGTATCCGGATCCGGGGTTGAAGGAACGGATGGCGACAACGTTGTCCCTTCCCTCGCCGCCGGGCGGGGCCAACGTCAAGGTACTGGTGTTCCACGCCTCGGCCGGCGAGGAGTCGCCGACCGTCGACGCGGGGATCGCGGCCATCGAGAAGATCGGGCTCAGCGGTCCGGAGGCCGGGCGTTTCAAGACCGTGGCCACCGACGACGCCGCGGTCTTCACCAACGGCAAGCAGCTCGGCAAGTACAACGCCGTCGTCTTCCTGACGGGCGGCGGTGACGTCCTCGACCCGGAGCAGGAAGCGGGTCTGGAGGCGTACATGGAGGCCGGCGGCGGCTTCCTCGGCATCCACGACGCGGCGCGCACCGAGCCGTACTCCGACTGGTTCACCGGCCTCGTCGGCGCCCGGCCGGCCGCCGACAACCCGGCGACGGTCCAGCGGGCGACCGTGGAGATCGGCGACCGGCAGCACCCGGCCACGAAGAACCTCCTGCTGGAGTGGAAGCGGCCGGACAAGTGGCTGAACTGGAAGACCAATCCGTCCGGCTCCGTGCACACCGTGGCCCGGGTCCGCGAGATCACCTACGCTCCCGGCAAGGGCTCCAACGGCTGGGACCACCCGGTCTCCTGGTGCCGCGACTACGACGGCGGCCGGTCGTTCTACACCGCCATGGGCGGTACGGAGGCGAGCTTCGCCGAGACCGACTTCCGCGACCACCTGCGCGGCGCCCTGGCCTGGACGAGCCGCATCTCGCAGGCCGACTGCAAGGCCACGATCGACTCCAACTACACCGCCGAGCGCCTCACCCAGCCCAACCAGCCCGGCACGAACGACCAGATCGGTGAGCCCCACGGCCTGGTGACGGCGAAGGACGGGCGGGTCTTCTACATCGGGCGCGGCGGCGCGGACAGCAGCGTGCCCGTGGTCACCGACTGGAACAACCCGGACGTCGGCAAGGGCTGGGGCGAGATCCACGTCTACGACCCGGCGACCAAGAAGGTCACCCTCGCCGGCAGGCTGAGCATCTTCGGCAACAAGGGCGGCGGCGACGAGCTGATCAAGGTCGAGGAGGGCCTGCTCGGCATCGAGCTGGACCCGGACTTCGCCACCAACGGCTGGGTGTACCTGCACTACACCCCGCACGCGAAGATCGACCGCGACAAGCAGATGGCGGTGCGCCAGGTCTCGCGCTTCACCTTCGATCACGCCACGAACAAGCTGGACCTGGCGTCGGAGAAGGTGCTGCTGTCCTGGCCGGTCCAGATCCACAGCTGCTGCCACGCGGGCGGTGGAATGGCCTGGGACTCCAAGGAGAACCTCTACATCGCCACGGGTGACAACAACTCCTCGGGCTTCAGCGACGGTTACTCGGGCAACAACCCGCAGCCGAACTACAAGGGCGTGTCCTTCGCCGACGCCCGCCGCACCGCGGGCAACACCAACAACCTCAACGGCAAGATCCTGCGGATCCACCCGGAGGACGACGGCACCTACACCCTGCCGCAGGGCAACCTGTTCACGGGCAAGGAGCCCGACGAGGGCGGCGGCAAGACCCGCGGCGAGATCTACGTGATGGGCGTGCGCAACCCGGCACGCATCTCCATCGACAAGTCGACGGACACCCTGTACGCGGGCTGGGTCGGCCCCGACGCGGGCTCGCCCAGCACGACCTGGGGTCCGGCGAAGTACGACACGTTCGCCGCGATCACCAAGGCCGGCAACCACGGCTGGCCCTACTGCATGGGCAACAAGCAGCCCTACCGGGACCGCAACCTGCCCGACCCGTCCAAGCCGCTCGGCTGGTACAACTGCGACGCGCCGAGGAACGAGTCGCCGAACAACGACGGCCTGGTCAAGCTGCCGCCGATCACGTCCAACACCATCTGGTACTCGCCCCAGGGAGGCGGCGTCGACTACCCGCGTGACGCCAACGGCATCCCGAGCTACAAGGTCGAGGACCAGAAGCAGCTCCTCCCCTGGCTGAAGGGCGGCGGCCAGGCCACGATGAACGGCCCGGTCTACCGCTACGACGCGGCGAGCACCAGCGAGGCCAAGTGGCCCTCGTACTGGGACGGGAAGTGGTTCGTCGGTGACTTCTACGACGACACCCAGCCCCGCCACGCCGTGCTGACCGACCCGAAGACCGTCGGCAAGGGCGGACTGCCCACGCACGCCGAGTCCCTCAAGAAGATCATCCCGGTCGGTGCGACCGGTATCCGCAACCTGATGGACTGGAAGTTCGCCCCGGACGGCTCGCTCTACGTCCTGGACTACGGCCGCGGATTCTTCACCTCCGACTCCAAGTCCGCGCTGTGGCGCGTGACCTACAAGGGCGGCGGCCCGACCCCGGCCGCCGCAGACCTGGCCAGGAAGGCGGCAGCTCAGTGAGACAACCCTCGCTTCTCGCCCGACAGCGGTACGGGCCCGCACGCTGGTGGCTCGCCCTGTTCGGCTCGTTCCTGATGGTTCTCGGGCTGGCTTCGACAGCCGCGTACGGTCGGGAGGACGACCGGGCGACGGCCGCGGCCGACCAGGTCCTGACCTGGACCGCGGGCGACCCCATCGACCGGTACCTGTCGGCACCCAAGACCGCCGTGGCCGGCGCGGCGACGCTCGTCTTCGAGAACAGCACGGCCACCGGCAACACCACGGGCATGCCGCACACGCTGACCTTCAGCGTGTCGGACGTGGAGTTCAACAACGACGTCGCGGTCAACATCCTGGCCAACCCCAGTGACTCCGAGGGCGGCAAGCACAGCGTCCAGGTGACCCTGACGCCGGGACGGTACTTCTACCACTGCACGATGCCGGGCCACGGGTCGATGCAGGGCATCCTGACGGTGACCGAGGGCAGCGGCGAGGACACAGCCGCTCCCGAGACCTCGGCGACCGTGACCGGTGACAAGAACGCCGACGGCGCGTACATCGGCCAGGCGACGGTCGCCGTCGCCGCCACCGACACGGGTTCCGGCGTGGACACCGTCGAGTACGCGGTCGGGGCCGACGGCGCCTGGCAGCCGTACACCACGCCGGTCGTGGTGAACGAGGTGGGCACCCACAAGGTCCGCTACCGCGCCACCGACAAGGCGGGCAACGTGGCGGCCGAGAAGTCCGCCGACTTCGCGGTGGCCGCGCCCCCGACGGACGACAAGACGCCGCCGGAGACCTCGGCGACCGTCTCGGGCGAGAAGGACTCCGCCGGCGCCTACCTCGGCATGGCCACGGTCACCGTGACCGCGTCCGACACCGGCTCTGGTGTCAACACCATCGAGTACGCGATCGGGGCCGACGGCGCCTGGAAGACCTACACGGCACCCGTGATGGTGCACGAGGTGGGCACCCACAAGGTCCGCTACCGCGCCACCGACAAGGCGGGCAACGTGGCGGCCGAGAAGTCGGCCGACTTCACCGTCGTGGCGCCGCAGTCGCAGGACAAGACCGCGCCGGTGACGTCCGTCGCGGTCACGGGCGACAAGAACTCGGACGGCGCGTTCATCACCAGCGCCAAGGCCACGGTCACCGCGACGGACGCGGACTCGGGTGTGGACAAGGTCGAGTACTCCCTCGACGGCGGACCGTACCTGGCCTACACCTCCCCCGTCATCGTGGACCGTGTCGGCTACCACACCTTCGCCCACCGGGCGACGGACAAGGCCGGCAACACCTCCGTGGCCAAGCAGGCCTCGTTCACCATCGCCGAGAGCGGTGGCGTCCCGGCGCCCAACTGCCCCGAGTACGACGAGCGGCTCACGGTCATCGTGGGGACGGTCGACTCGGGTGTCCCCAACCGGCTCACCGGCAACCGCTGCACGATCAACGAGCTGATCGAGGACGAGAAGGACTGGTCGTCGCACGCGCTGTTCCTCAAGCACGTCGACAAGGTCCTGGACAAGCTCCTCACCGACGGGGTCATCGACACCCGTGAGCACAAGAAGATCTACAAGGCGGCCAAGCAGTCCGGCATCGGCAAGCCGGGCCAGGACGAGGGCTACAACAAGCTCTTCGACGGCACGGCCGCGTCCCTCGCGAAGTGGCAGCACGTCGGCGGCGGGAAGTTCGGGCTGAACACCGAGGACGGCTCGATCACCAGCTCCACCACGGTGGACGGCATGGGCATGCTGTGGTTCCCGGCCCGCCAGTACGGCGACTTCTCGCTGAAGCTCCAGTGGCGGGACGACGCCCCGGGCGCCGGCAACGCGAACGGCGGTGTCTTCGTCCGCTTCCCGAACGTCAACAACCACCCGGAGGAGTCCCGTCCGGAGTGGGTCGCCATCAAGTACGGCCATGAGATCCAGGTCAACGACCGGCCGGACGGCGACATGTACAAGACCGGGTCCGTCTACGGATTCGACCGGGTGGGCCTCGGCGGCGCCGGGGTCACGCCCAAGGGCACCTGGAACGACTACGAGATCCGGGTGGTGGACCAGCACTACTCCATCTACCGCAACGGTGTCCTGCTGAACGAGTTCGACAACACCGGCGGTCAGCTGTTCGAGCCGCCGCGGGGCGACGACCCGGGGACCGACGGCCGGCGGTACGCCTCCGGTTACATCGGACTCCAGGTCCACAGCACCACGGACGTGATCTCCTACCGCGACATCCGCATCAAGGAGCTGTAGGTCACAGACGCGGACGGGAGGCCGTGGCGGCATGCTCGGGCATGCGGCCGCGGCCTCCCGGATGTCTGTGGCGCCACACCCAGAAGACGGTGCAGGAGACCAGCGCCCAGAGCGCCAGCACGAAGTAGGGGAAGACGAACTGGTGGCCCTGGTAGTAGACCGCGGTGTGCTGTGCGTTGACCGAGGCACCAGGGGGCAGCCACCGGCCGATGTGTCCCAGCGCCGAGGGCAGCAGCGGCCATGACACCGCTCCGCCCGACGACGGGTTGCCGAGCAGCACCATCACACCCCACGTCGGGATGATCGCCCAGCGCCCCATGAGGGTGTTGAACATCGTGAAGACCATGCCGGACGTGAACATGGTGAAGGCGAGGATCGCCCAGGACTGGGCGAAGGGCAGATCGAGCGCCTCCAGCCCCCAGTCCACGATCGCCGCGATCGCGAAGCCGCCGAGCAGTGAGTAGCTCACGGTGAACAGGATGCGTTCCAGCGGGTTGAGGGCCCGTGCGTGCACGCTCAGCTGGATCGCGCCGAGGAAGCCGATGATGACGGCGGCGATCGAGATGTAGAAGAGGGCGAGGCCCCTTGGGTCGCCCTTCTGGAGAGGCATGATGTCCTGCACCGTGAGCGGGGTCCCGACGGTCCGGGCCACCTTCGCCCCGGTCTCCTCCAGGAGTTGGGCGACGGTCGAGCCCGATGCGCCCGCGACCTGCATGAGCACGCCCTGCCCGGCGGTCCGGAAGATCACGAAGACCTTCTGGTCGTCGATCGCCTCCCGGGCCTGCGCGGCGTCCGGGTACCGGCGGAGTTCCAGCGAGGCGTCGAGCGCGTCCTCCATCCCCGCGAGGAACTCCTTGGTGTGCGGCGCCCTGGCGTTGTCGACCACGGCGGCCGGGATCTCGCGCGGAGTCGGGTTCGCGAGCGCGTAGGTGTAGGAGGCGGCGAAGAGGCCGGCCCCGGCGGAGATGATGAGGGCCACGACCATGGCGGGGAGGTATGGGGACTTCTTGTACGCCTCCCACTTCTCACGCCTGGTCAGCGGCCTGCCGTGCGCCCCGTGCCCGCCGTCGGCGCCGGACGTCATGAGGGGTCCCCGTCGTCGCGGCGGGCCCGGCTGGGCTGCACGCGCTTCGGTTCGCCCGGCATCTTCGGGTACTCGGGCGGGTAGGGCAGATCGCCGAGCTCGTGTTCGTGCTCGTCCCGCCGGGCGAGTTCCAGCAGCCCGTCGAGGCGGAAGGCGTGGTCGTCCATGTCGGCGTGCAGATCGCCCACCTCCGCGAAGCGCGCGGGCATGGACCGGAGGTCGAAGTCGCGGGGCTCGGCGTCGTCGACCTCCTCCCAGCGCAGTGGTGCGGAGACCGGGGCGTGCGGGAAGGGGCGTACGGAGTAGGCGGAGGCGATGGTGCGGTCGCGGGCCGTCTGGTTGTAGTCGACGAAGATCCGCTCGCCCCGTTCCTCCTTCCACCAGGCGGTGGTCACCCGGTCGGGCATCCTGCGCTCCAGTTCCCGCCCGACGGCGATGGCCGACCGCCTGACCTGGGTGAACGTCCACTCGGGGACGATCGGGACGAAGACGTGGATGCCGCGTCCGCCGGAGGTCTTGGGCCAGCCGCGCAGGCCGTGGTCGTCCAGGACCGAGCGCAGTTCGTGGGCGGCCCTCACCGCGTCGGCGTAGTCGGTGCCCGGCTGCGGGTCGAGGTCGATGCGGAGCTCGTCGGGGTGGTCGGTGTCGGCCCTGCGCACCGGCCAGGGGTGGAACGTCAGGGTGCCGAGGTTGGCCGCCCAGAGGACGGCGCCGAGCTCGGTGGGGCACATCTCGTCGGCGTGCCGGCCGCTGGGGAATTCGATCCGGGCGGTGGGGGTCCAGTCGGGGAGGTTCTTGGGTGCGCGCTTCTGGTAGAAGAAGTCGCCCTCGACCCCGTCGACGAACCGCTGGAGCGTGGTCGGGCGCTCCCGCAGCGCGCGCAGGATGCCGGGGCCGACGGCCAGGAAGTAGTCGGCCACGTCCTTCTTCGTGTAGCCCTTGTCGGGAAAGTACACCTTGTCCGGGTTGGACAGCCGTACGGTCCGCCCGTCCACGTCCAGTTCCACCGCTGCTCCTGCGCCCATGCCGAACACCGTAGGCGGCACCCACATATGCCGCATATCGGAAGACGCGCACGGTTCGCCGGGTGAGAATCGGGCCATGGACCTGCCGGTGATGCCTCCCGTGAAACCGATGCTCGCCAAGTCCGTGAAGAAGATCCCCCCGGGCATGCAGTACGAGGCGAAGTGGGACGGCTTCCGCGCGATCGTGCACCGGGACGGCGACGAGGTGGTGATCGGCAGCCGGACGGGAAAGCCGCTCACCCGCTACTTCCCCGAGGTCGTCGCCGCCGTACGGGAGAACCTGCCGCCCCGCTGCGTGATCGACGGCGAGATCGTCCTGCCGTGGGAAGGGCGGCTGGACTTCGACCGGCTGAGCGAACGCATCCATCCGGCCGATTCCCGGGTGCGCCTGCTGGCCGGGGAGACACCGGCCGCCCTGGTCGCCTTCGACATCCTCGCACTGGACGACACCTCGCTGCTGTCCGCCCCGCAGACGGAGCGCCGCGCGGTCCTGGAGGGTGCCCTGGCCGGGGCCTCCCCGCCCGTGCACGTCGCGCCTGCGACCACGGACCCGGCGCTCGCCCAGGACTGGTTCGAGCGCTACGAGGGTGCGGGGCTCGACGGCGTCGTCGCCAAACCGCTCGATCTGCCGTACCGGCCCGACACCCGTGCGATGTACAAGATCAAGCACGAGCGGACCGCCGACTGCGTGGTGGCGGGCTACCGCTTCCACAAGAGCGGCCCGGTGGTCGGGTCGCTCCTGCTCGGCCTGTACGACGCGCGGGGTTCGCTGCAGCACGTGGGCGTGTGCGCCGCCTTCACGATGAAACGGCGCGCGGAACTCCTGGAGGAACTGGACCCGCTGCGCATCGACCCCGCCGCTCACCCCTGGTCGGCATGGGCGGACGCGACGGCGCACGAGGGCTCGCGGCTGCCGGGCGCGCCCAGCCGCTGGTCCGGCAAGAAGGACCTGTCCTGGGTGGCCCTCAGCCCGGAGCGGGTCTGCGAGGTGGCGTACGACCACATGGAGGGCGACCGCTTCCGCCACACCACCCAGTTCCGCCGGTGGCGGCCGGACCGTACCGCCACCGGCTGCACCTACGCGCAGTTGGAGGAAGTGGTTCGCTACGACCTGTCGGAGGTGCTGCGGCCCGGCTGATCCGTCAGGGGGCAGGGGTGGCGCAGGGGTCCTCCTCCGTCCCTCCCGTGGGCGAGGTGCTGGGTGAGGGGCCGGGGCCGGTCGTCTCCGTGGGGCACTCCGGAGGAGTGGTGCCGGGGTCGGGTGAGGTGGTGGGGTCGGGGGTGGCCGTCGGGTCCGGGGACGTGGTGGGGTCGGGCGACGTGGTGGGGTCCGGCGTGGTCGTGGGGTCCGGCGTCGCCGGATCGCTCGGATCGGCCGTGCCGGTCGGATCCGGGCCCGGGCCGGTGGGGCTCGGGGACCCGGAGGGCGCGGTGGTGGGCGAGGTGGAGGGGCTCGGGGCCCCCGTCGGCTGCGGCCCGACGACGATGCCCCCTCCCCCGCCGGGAGCGCCGGGGCCACCGACCGGGGCCTGGGGGGCGTGCGGGCCGCCCGCACCGGGACTCCTCGGCACCACTCCCCTGCCGTCGGCCACGGTGTGGACGCCCTTGCGGTAGAAGTCCAGCCAGGACAGCACCGTGCGCAGATAGACGTCCGAGTGGTTGTAGCTGAGCACCGCCCGGTCCAGGTCCGCCCGGACGGAGAGGTTCCGCGGGCCCGCGCAGAGGTAGCGGCCGGCCGCGAGGGAGGCGTCGGCGACGTTGCCCGGGTCCTTGCGGCCGTCGCCGTTGCCGTCCGCACCCCAGTGGGCCCACGTCGAGGGGATGAACTGCATCGGCCCGACGGCCCTGTCGTACGTCGCGTCGCCGTCGTGGGCTCCGCCGTCGGTGTCGGGGACGAGGGCGAAACCCGCACCGTCGAGGACCGGGCCGAGGATGGGTGTGAGCGTCGTACCCGAGGCGTCCACCCGTCCCCCGCCCGCGTGGCCCGACTCGACCTTGCCGATCGCCGCGAGCAGCTGCCAGGGCAGGTTGCAGCCGGGATCGGTGCGGGCGAGCGAGCGTTCGGCGCTGCGGTAGGCGGCCAGGACGGTGGCGGGGATGCCCGATTCGGCCCAAGAGCGCGTGACGGCCGGGGAGCCCGGCACGCGGCCCGCCTTCGGCGGCTCCGGTGACTTCAGAGGCGGAAGCTCCGTGTGGTAGCTGTCGTCGTTCGGCACCTCGGTCCAGACGACGTCGTCCGCCGAGGCCGTCTTCTCCGTGCTGTCCGCGCCCGCGGCGAGTCCGGGTGCCTGCGACGCCGTCAGCGCCGCCATGGCGGCCACCGCGGTGGCGGTGCCGCCGAGTCCGCGGCGCATCTTTCCGTTGAACCTCACGCGTGCTCCTCTCCCCGGGGTCACTGGGTGAACGTGTCGATGGCCGAGATGCGCCAGGCGCCGTCCCGGAGGACGGCGTCCACGGCGAACATGGCAGCCGCGTACGTCGTCTCCTCGTCCTTGCCGGTGCGGGTGTTGCTCTGGTCGGCGAACACCAGCAGCCTCGCCCGGTCGCCGTCGAGCACTTCGACCCCGCTGCCGGTGACGGTCGTGGTGAGCACGAGCTTCTGCTTCGGCGCCTGGGCCCGGACCTCCGCGAGCATGTCCCGGTGCTGCTGGACCGCCTTGCCCACGAGATGGGTACGGGCGGCGCGGTCCGACTTCCCGGGTGAGGCGTAGTCGTACGAGAAGACGGCGCCGACGGCCTCCGTGATCCGGCCCTTGACCTCGCTGGTGCGGGCGATGTCAGTGAGGGCGGTGTTCTGCCGGGCGGGTTCGTCGCGGAGGTCGGCGGCGGAGGTGAACGCCCAGACCGCGAAGGCGCCGAGGAGCACGGTCGCGGCGCAGAGCACCGCGGGCAGCGGGACGCGCGGGCGTGGGAACCGCCCGCGCGGTGGTGGGTCCCCGGCGGGCTTCCCGTCGGCCGCGGCGCCGTCCCGGGGCGGTGGTCCAGGGGCGGTCTCGTCCAGCGCCGGTTCCGGCGCGGTCTCGTCGCGGTCCTGTTCGTCCGCCGGGGCCGCCGAGGCACGGGGCCGCGTCGCGGTCGCGGCGACGACGGCCAGGCGGCGGCGCCGGTTGACGAGGTGACGGGTCGTCGACATGTGCGAAGGTCCTCTCGAAGGGTGGCGGGTCAGCCGGCCGTGCTGCCGACGGGCGCCTGGCCGAGGGCGCTGAGTTTCCAGCCCGCGGAGGTGCGGGTGAGCTGCCCGAGCATGCGGCTCTCCTTCACCGCGGGCTTGCCCTCGGGCCCGGTCACCGTGACCCGGAGCGCCACCATCACCGCGGCCCTGCCGGCCCGGTCGTCGAGCTCGGTCACCGCCCCGGACAGGATCCTCGCGGTGCTGACCGTCTTCGCCGCCTCGATCTGCTTGACAAACGCGTCCCGTCCGTCGACGAGTTGTCTGTGCAGATCGCCGGTGGTCGAGTCCTCCCAGCTGTCGAGCCCCCCTTCCAGCTCGGCGTGGTCGAGCGTGTTCATGTTCTGCACGGCCTGCTCCCCGGCCGCCAGCGCGTCGTCGCGGGCCTGCGCGTAGGCCGCCGAGTCGTCGTGCGCGGCTTCGTAGCGGGACCAGCCGCCCCAGCCCGCGACGCAGGCCGCCGCGATCGTCAGCGCGACCGCCACCGCCGTCAGGGGATTCCCCGTCGTCCGTACCCGTGCCATCGGTGCCTCTCCCCTTACCTGGACGTGATGTCGACGATCCGCCAGTGCCCGCCCCGCAGTTCCGCGGTGACGGACAGCTGGGCCGCCGCCGTGGTGGCCGCCTTGCCCTCGCGCGCGTAGACCTGGTCGAGGAAGACGAGCAGGTGGGCGCTGGACCCGCTGAGCCGTGTGACCCCGGCGCGTACGACCTGACTGGTGAGCGTCAGTCTCTGGTCCGCCGCCTGCTTCTCGACCTGGCCGAACAGGGCGGCGTACTGCTGGAGCGCCTTGCCGCCGAGCAGGTGCTTCGCCGACTCCTCCGTGGCGGTGGTGGCCTGGGGGCTGTACGAGAAGACCTTGCCCAGCGCGCTGCTCACGTCGCCCACGACCCGGGTGGTCGCGGCGGTGTCCGTCAGCGCGTGGTTGGAGGTGGCCGGGGTGTCGCGCAGCTGGCGCGCCTGGGCGAACAGGGTGCCGCCCGCCGCCAGCAGCGCGACGGCGAGGACGGCGGCGAGTGCGCGGGGCCATCGCCGTGGGCGCGGAGGCGAAGGCGGCCCGGGTTCCGTCACGGTGCCGGGGTCCGGCAGGACCGTCGTCGTGCCCGCGTTCCGGTTCATGAGCCGCTCCCGACCGGCAGTGCTTCGAGTGCCTTGATCTTCCAGCCCCGGCCGGTCCTCGCGAGGGTCGCCTCGAAGCGCTTGCGCTCGGTTCCGCCCTTGCCGGTGCGCGGGGTGATCTCGACGTCCACCGTCGCGATGAGTGCGGCGGTGCCGGCCCGGTCGTCGAGCGCCGTGAGAGCGGCGTCGGTCACCTTGCCGCGTGCGGTGGCGCCGGACTCGGTGAGTTCGGCCGCGTCCTTCTTCCTGGAGCTCTCCAGCCGGTCGTGCAGGGGTCCTGTGGAGGAACCGAGCCAGGCCGTGAGCCCGGACTCCACGCCGTCGGTGCTCGTACCGTCCATGCTCGTCAGCCTGGCGAGGTGCCGCTTGCCGTCGGCGAGCGCGGCGTCGCGGCCCTTCGCGTAGGCCAGTGTGCCGTCGCCGCGCGCCTGGGCGTACGACCAGGCGCCGAGGGCGCACACCAGTGCGGCGGCGAGCATCGCGGCCCAGCCGAGTCCGGCTCTCGTGCGGTCGCTCATGCGCCGCCTCCCAGGCCGAGCAGGCCGGCCATGCCCTCGGCCGCGTGCGGGGTGTCCGTGGTGGCGCCGAGGGCCCCGGGCAGGGACGAGCCGGGCTCGGCCGGTTCGGGGACGGGACCGCCCTTCGGGGCGTTCGCGCTGCCGCGCACGTTGATCCCGCTGCCGGGCGCCGAGGCGCACCGGGCCCTGGTGTTGACGGCGGGCGCGGGCGAGAGGTCGGTGCCCACCCGGTAGGTCGTGCCACCGTAGCCGGAGGTGCAGGGCAGCGGTTCGAAGAAGGTGACGGACATCCCGAACCTGGCGCCGTCGCCGTCGATGGCGCTGGAGCCGGCAGCCGCGACGGCGGGCACCTTGACCAGCAGTTCCTCGAGGCCGCGCTGGCGGGTCACCGCGACCTCGGACGTGGTGAGGAGGTTCGCGACGACCACCCCGAACTCGGGATCGAGGTCGCGGAGCAGCCCGCTGATCTGCTCGGTGGCTCCTGGCGCGGCGGCGATGAGCCGGCGCAGGTCGTTGTCGGATCCCTGGAGTTCGGCGGCGAGTTCCTTCGCTCCCGAGGCGAACCCCTTGAGCGCCTCGCCCTGTTCGTTCTGGGTGCGCAGCACGGTCTCGCCGTCGGCCATCAGTTTCGTGGTGGTGGGCAGGGCCTCGTCGGCCGCCTCGACGAATTCGCCGCCGGTGTCGAGCAGGACCTGGAGGTCGTCGCCGCGCCCCTCGAAGGCCGCGCCGAACTCGTCCACGACCGTGCGCAGGGCCTCCGTGTCGACGGACGCCGTCAGGTCGTCGACGCTGGTGAGCACGTCGGTGACGGGCGCCGGAATGGTCGTGTCGGCCTGGTCGATGACGGAGCCGTTCCCCAGGAAGGGGCCGTCGGCGCGGGTGGGCCGCAGGTCGATGTACTGCTCGCCGACCGCCGAGAGGTTGGCGACGACGGCGTGGAGGCTGTCGGGGATGGCAGGCGCGTCGTTCTCGATGCGCAGTTCCGCCTCGACCCCGTCGTCGGTGAGCTCGATGGGCCCGACCCTGCCGACGGACACGCCCCGGTAGCTGACGTCGGAGTGGGTGTACAGGCCGCCGGTCTGCGGGAGTTGCACCGTGACGGTGTAGTAGCCGCGCAGGCCGATGTAGTGGCCGAGGTCGGCGTAGCGCGCACCGAGGTGGCCGAGGACGAGCACGGCGATGAGGAGGAAGGCCACGTTCTTGAGGCGGACGGCTGTGGTGATCATCAGCGGGTGCCCTCCGTTCCCGGTGCGGTGACCGAGGGCAGCGGGAGGGGCAGCGCCGCACCCGCTCCCTTGCGGGTGCCGGACGCCGCCGGCGGTGTGGTGCCCGGGGTGAGGGCCGGGATGATCTGGGTGCCGGGCACGGCCGTCACGTCGAGGTAGACGTTGAGGTAGTCGCCCTTCACCCCGCGCAGCACCTCGTCGGTGAACGGGTAGGTGAGCAGCACCTGGAGGGAGTCGGGCAGGTCGTCTCCGGAGTCGGCGAGTGCGGTGAGCGTGGGTGCGATGGCCTTGAGGTCGGCGATCATGTCCGCCTTGCTCCTGTTGACGGTGTCGACGGCGACGGTGGACAGGGAGTCGAGCGAGCGCAGCATGGTGAGCAGGGAGCCGCGCTGCTTCTCCAGGACCTTCATGCCGGGTGTGAGCCCGGTGAGGACCGTGCCGACGTCCCGCTTGCGGGTGGCGAGCGTGGCGGAGAGCCGGTTCACGCCGTCGAGCGCCTGCGTGATGTCCGCCTTGTGGTCGTCCAGGTTCGTGACGAGCGTGTCGACGCGTTTCAGCATGGAGCGGATCTGGGGTTCCCGGCCCGCGAGGGCCTTGTTGAGCTCGGTGGTGATGGTCTTGAGCTGGCTGACCCCGCCGCCGTTGAGGAGCATCGAGAGGGCCCCGAAGACCTCTTCCACCTCGGGGTTGCGATTCGTCCGGGAGAGCGGGATGCGGTCGCCGTCCGCGAGGGCGCCGTGCGCGGCGCCGGTGCTCGGGGGTGAGAGCTGGATGAACTTCTCGCCGAGGAGGCTGGACTGTTCGAGGTGGGCGTGGGCGTTGGCGGGCAGGTCGATCGTGCCGTTGACGCGCATGGTGACCTTCGCGGTCCAGCCCCCGGGGGTCAGCGCGATCCCGGTGACCCGTCCGACGGCGACGTCGTTGACCTTCACGGACGACTGCGGGGCGAGGCTGAGTACGTCGCCGAACTCGGCGGTGATCTCGTACGGATGGTCGCCGAGGTCGGCGCCGCCCGGCAGCGGGAGCCGGTCGATGCCCCCGAGGGACGGCAGGCCCGCGCTCGTCACGACGAGGGTGAGGCCGGCTCCGGCTGCGACCAGGGCGGCCAGGCCCGCGAGCACGCGGTTGCCGGGTCTGCGCGGGGCGCGGCTCATCGGGTCGCCTCCTTCTTCTCCTGCGTACCGGCCCTGTCCGGGGTGCCGTAGACGGTGCCGACGGCGGGCAGCGGCAGCACGGGCAGCTTCTGCCGGCGGGCGGCGTCCACCGGTGCGAGTCCCGTCGGGCCGGCTCCGGACTCCGTGAGCGGCCCGCCCATCGACAGCTCGTTGAGGTTGGTGCGCCCGTTCAGGGTGCGGTTCGCCGGGTCGTAGGCGTTGAGCACGTTGCCCGCGGCGAGCGGCAGCGTGTCCAGGGACTCGGCGAGCGAGGCACGCCGGTCGACCAGGGTCTGGGTGAGGGGCACGAGGAGGTCCACGTTCTCCTTCAGGGCTCCGCGGTTCCTCTGGATGAAGCCCTTGACCTGGCCGAGCGCCTTGCCCAGTTCCTCGAGCGCCGCACCGAGGTTCTTCCGGTCGTCGGCGAGGAAGCCGGTGACGGAGTTCAGCTGCTGCTCGGCGGCCCGCACGTTGCCGTCGTTGTCCTTCAGCATGGTGGTGAACGTCTGCAGGTAGGACAGCGTGTCGAAGAGGTTGCCGCTGCTCCTGTCGAGGGTCTTCGTGGCCTTGCCGAACTGCTCGATGGAGTCGCCGATGGCCTTTCCGTTTCCGTCCAGGTTCTTCGCCCCGGTGGCGAGGAGTCCGGCGAGCGCCCCGTCCGTGTTCGCCCCGTCGGGGCCGAGTGCGGTGGAGAGCTCGGTGATGGAGGCGTAGAGCTGGTCGACCTCGATGGGCGTGGCGTTGTCCGCCGCCGGCAGCACCGCGTCGTCCTTCAGTCGCGCTCCCCCGGTGTAGGCCGGGGCGAGCTGCACGTAGCGGTCGGCGACCAGGCTCGGGGCGACGACCACCGCGTGCGCGTCCTCGGGCACCTTGACGCCCTCGTCGAGCCGCAGGGTGACCCGGACCTCGCGGCCGTGCGGTTCCACCGACTCCACGGTGCCGACCCTCACGCCGAGGATCCGCAGGTCCGATCCGGCGTACACGCCGGTGGCCTGGTCGAAGTAGGCGGTGATGGTCGTCTTCCCCCGGTCGTCCATCGCCATCACCCCGGAGGTGGCGGCCACGGCCACGACGGCGAGTCCGGCGGCGATGCCGATGACGCGTGTGCGTCTCATGTCAGCGCCCTCCCTGCTTCGGTGGCATGCACCCTCCGTCGGCCGGGGGCGTGCCCGCCGGCAGATAGCTCTTCGGGACGACGCCGCAGACGTAGTTGTCGAACCAGCGGCCGTTGCCGAGGGTGTTGCCGACGAGGCGGTTGTAGGAACCGGCCAGCGAGAGCACCTTGTCGAGGCTCTTGCGGTTCTTCACCAGCACGGCGGTGACCCTGCCGAGGGAGTCCAGGGTCGGCTTGAGCTGCTTGTCGTTGTCCGCGACGAGTCCGCTGAGCTGGGTCCCGAGGTTCCTCGTTCCGGTGAGGAGGAGGTGGATGGAGTCGCGGCGGGCCTGTATCTCGCCGAGCAGCAGGTTGCCGTCCTCCAGGAGCGTCTCGAAGCTGCTCTTCTTGTCCGCGAGGGTCTTCGTCAGCTGCTTGCTGCCCTGGAGGAGCGTGGCGAGCTGGGCGTCCCGCTCGGAGACGGTCTTCGACAGGGCGGACAGCCCGTCGGCGGCGCTGCGCACGTCCGGCGGGGAGTCCTTGAAGGTGTCGGAGATCGTCTCGAAGCTCCGGGCGAGCTGGGCCGTGTCGATCTCGTCGATCGTCTCACCGAGGCCGTTGAAGGCCTGGGTGACGTCGTACGGCGAGGTCGTACGACTCGCGGTGATGCGGGCCCCGGGGTCCTGCGCGGCGTCGCCCAGCGGGTCGACCGCGAGGTACTTGTCGCCGAGCAGCGTCTTGATGGCGATGCCCACGGTGGAGGAGTTGCCGATCCAGGCGTCCTCGACCTCGAAGTCGACCTTCACCTTGGCCCCGTCGAGTGAGACCCCGGTGACCTCGCCGACCTTCACTCCGGCGATGCGCACCTCGTCCCCCTCGTCGAGGCCGGCGGACTCCGTGAAGTCGGCGCTGTAGGTGGTGCCGCCACCGATGAAGGGCAGGGCGTCGGCCCGGTAGGCGGCGAGGCCGACGAGGGCCAGGACGAGGAGTCCGGCGATGCCGAGGGCGACGGGGTTGCGTTCCCGCACGGGCTTGATCCTCATGCCTGGCACCTCGGCTGACCGATCGTGATGCCGGTGGGCGGGGCGCTGCCGTCCTCGGTCGTCACCCCGCTGACCCTCGCTTCGCAGAGGTAGAGGTTGAGCCATGACCCGTACGAGGTGAGGCGGGTGATCGCCTCCATCTTGGCCGGGGTCTTCCGGAGGAAGTTCTCGATCTGGGGTGCGCTCCCGTCCAGTTGGCCGCTGAGGCGTCCGAGCTGGGCGATGTCGTCCTTGAGCGGCTTTCGACCGTCCTGGAGGAGGCCGGCGGTGACGGTGGTCAGCGCCCCCATCGCCGTGACCGCCTCTCCCAGCGGCTTGCGGTCGCCGGAGAAGCCGGTGACGAGCTTCTGCAGGGTTACGACGAGGTCGTTGAAGCCGGCCTCGCGGTCGTTGACGGTCTTCAGGACCGTGTTGAGGTTCTTGATCACCTCGCCGATCACCTTGTCCTTGGCCGCGACGGTGCCGGTGAGCGAACCGACGTGGGAGAGGATGCTGTCGACGGTGCCGCCCTCGCCCTGGAGGACCTGCACGATCGATCCGGCCAGCTGGTTGACGTCCGGTGGCGACAGGCCCTCGAAGAGCGGCTGGAAGCCGTTGAACAGCTGCGTGAGGTCGAGCGCGGGCGTGGTGCGGGAGAGCGGGATGGTCGCGCCCGCTCCGAACCTCTCGCCGACGGGCCCGGCTCCCTGGTCGAGGTCGATGTAGCGCTGGCCGACCATGTTGAGGTACTTGATCGACGCCGTGACCGAGGCGGGCAGGTGGCGCCCCCTGCGCACGGCGAATCCGACCTCGGCCAGCCGCTTGTCGGCGACCCGGATGGACTCGACCTGCCCGACCTCGACGCCGGCGATCCTGACGCTGTCGCCGACGACGAGCCCGGTCGCGTCGGTGAACCTCGCCTTGTACGAAGTGGTGTCGCCGACGCCGGTGTTGGCGATGGACAGCCCGAGGACGGTGGTGGCCAGGACGGTCACCACGACGAAGGCGAGGGACTTCACGAGGGGGCCCGCGAGGGAGCGGCGCTTCACTTGAGCTTCACCTCCGCACCGCGGAAGGCCGGACCGATGAGCACGCTGCTCCAGTCGGGCAGGTTCCGCGGCTGGACTTTCAGTGAGGGGGCGACCAGTTCGTTGACGAGCCGGCTCTCCTCGGGGGAGTTGGGCATTCCGAGCGCGGTGCCGTCCGCCTTGGTCCCGGCTTCTCCGGCCGCGGCGGCGGTGCTGCCCGGGGCGGGCGCGGTCCGGGCGTCGGCGGTCGGTACCGCCCTGCCGGTGTAGGGGACCGAGTAGCAGTGCGGGCCGCCGGTCGCGCCGTAGACGGGGGTGTCCCGGCCGGCCACGTACCTGCCCTTGGACTCGACGGGCCTCAGCGTGACGTGCAGGCCCGGTTCGTCGGTGCCCTTGCCGAGCGCCTTGTCCATGGCGGGGACGAAGCCGGCCATCGTCCGCAGGGTGCAGGGGAAGGCGTCGGAGTACTCGGCGAGGAGTTCCAGGGTCGGCCTGCCGGAGGCGGAGAGCCGGATCAGGTTGTCCTTGTTCTTGCGGAGGAAGGAGGTCACGTCCTGCGCCGACGCCGTGGTGGAGCCGTACAGGTCCGCGAGTTCCGCCTGCTGTTCGGCGATGGTCCCGCTGGTGGTGGTGAAGTCGGTGAGCGCGTCCAGGACGTCGGGGGCCGCGTCGGCGTACAGCGTGCTCACCTTCACGAGTTCCTTGATGTCCGCGTTGAGGGTGGGGAGCTGGGGGTTGAACTCCTTGAGGTGGGCGTCGAGGGTGACCAGGGTGTCGCCGAGCTCGTCACCCCGCCCTTCGAGCGCCTGCGACACGGCGTTCAGGGTGGCGGCCAGCTTCTCGGGCTTGACCGCGGTCAGCATCGGCAGGACGTTGTCGAGGACCTCTTCGAGCTCGATGGCGTTGCTGGAACGGTCCTGCGGGATCACCGCCCCGGCCTTCAGCGGCCGCGCCGACGGGACCTCCGGAGGCACGAGCGCGACGAACCGCTCGCCGAAGAGGGTGGTGGGCAGCATCTGGGCCGTGACGTCGGAGGGGATGCGGCCGAGCCTGCCGGGATCGATGGCGAGGGTGAGACGCGCCCCGTCCCCGTCGGCCGCGATGTGGCGCACCTCGCCGATCACGACACCGCGCAGCTTCACGTCGGCGTTGTCGTGCATCTCGTTGCCGACGCTCCCGGTGCGCACGGTCACGGTGGCGTCGTCCGTGAAGTCCTTCTCGTACACCGAGACCGACACCCAGACGAGCACGGCGGGCACGAGCACGAAGGCCACGCCCGCGAGTCTGCGGCGCACCGTCTGCGCCGTGGAGGTACGCATCAGCCGGCCACCTTCACCGTTGTCGTCGCACCCCAGATGGCGAGCGAGAGGAAGAAGTCGGTGACGCTGATGAGCACGATGGCGTTGCGCACGGACCGGCCCACCGCCACGCCCACCCCGGCCGGTCCGCCGGTGGCGTGGAAGCCGTAGTAGCAGTGGGCGAGGATCACCAGCACGCTGAAGATCAGCACCTTGAGGACCGACAGCAGGACGTCGTCCGGGGAGAGGAAGAGGTTGAAGTAGTGGTCGTAGGTGCCCGCGGACTGTCCGTTGAACAGGACCGTGATGTAGCGGGACGCCAGGTAGGAGGAGAGCAGGCCGATCGCGTACAGCGGGATGATCGCGACGACTCCCGCGATGATCCGCGTGGTGACGAGGTAGGGCATGGAGCGCACGCCCATCGCTTCGAGGGCGTCGACCTCCTCGTTGATCCGCATCGCGCCGAGCTGGGCGGTGAAACCCGCGCCGACGGTGGCGGAGAGGGCGAGACCCGCCACCAGCGGGGCGATCTCGCGGGTGTTGAAGTAGGCGGAGATGAACCCGGTGAAGGCGGAGGTGCCGATCTGGTCGAGAGCCGCGTATCCCTGGAGTCCGACGACCGAGCCCGTCGCGAGGGTCATCGCGATCATCACGCCGATGGTTCCGCCGATGACACCGAGCCCGCCGCTTCCGAAGGCGACCTCGGCGAGGAGCCGTTGGACCTCCTTGAGGTAGCGGCGCAGGGTCCGGGGAATCCAGAGCAGAGCCTTGACGTAGAAGATGAGCTGGTCACCCGAGCGGTCGAGCAGGCCGAGCATCGACATCGGTCAGCCCCCCTTCGGGGGGACGATCTGCAGGTAGATCGCCGTGAGGATCATGTTCACGAGGAACAGGAGCATGAAGGTGATGACGACGGACTGGTTGACCGCGTCGCCGACGCCCTTGGGGCCGCCGCGCGGGTTCAGTCCCCGGTACGCGGCCACGATGCCCGCGATGAAGCCGAAGATCAGGGCCTTGATCTCACCGACGTAGAGGTCGGGGAGCTGGGCCAGGGCGGAGAAGCTGGCGAGGTACGCGCCGGGGGTCCCGTCCTGCATGATCACGTTGAAGAAGTAGCCCCCGAGCGTCCCGACCACGGACACCAGGCCGTTGAGCAGGACCGCGACCAGCATGGTGGCCAGGACGCGGGGGACGACGAGGCGCTGGACGGGTGAGACGCCCATGACCTCCATCGCGTCGAGTTCCTCACGGATCTTGCGGGAGCCGAGGTCGGCGCAGATCGCGGAGCCGGCGGCCCCGGCGATGAGCAGGGCCACGATCAGTGGACTGGCCTGCTGGATGACGGCGAGGACGCTGGCGCCCCCGGTGAAGGACTGGGCCCCGAGCTGCTCGGTGAGCGAGCCCACCTGGAGGGCGATGACCGCGCCGAACGGGATGGAGACGAGGGCCGCGGGCAGGATGGTGACGCTGGCGACGAACCAGAACTGCTCGATGAACTCCCGTACCTGGAAGGGCCGGCGGAAGACCGCCCGGGCGACCGCCAGGGCGAGGGCGAAGAGCTGACCGGTCTGGCGCAGCGGGGCGAGGAGCCGTGAGGGCGGCCGTGGCGCGGGGGGCGGCCCGGCCTGCTCGGCGCCCGGGCCCGGCGGCCGCAGGGGCAGCGGTGCCGTCATCGGCGCCCACCGTCCAAGGTCGGCGTGTAGCTGTTCAGGATCGCCGTACGGGCGGCCTCCGGCAGCCGGCCCATCATGGCGTTCACCCGCTCCCGGCGGCGCAGCGCACCCTGCCGCACCGGCATGCCCGGTGAGGGCTCCAGCTGCGGGACCACGGTGCGGGGCGCCGCGTGGCCGTGGCCGTGTCCGTGTCCGTTGGTCTGCTCGGCCGCGAGGGTGGCCGCGTCCTTCTCCTCGGACATGCCGATGGGCCCTTCCCGCCGTCCGGAGAGGAACTGGGAGACCACGGGTGTGTCACTGGTCAGCAGGACCTCGCGCGGCCCGAAGGTGACGAGGTTGCGGCAGAAGAGCATGCCCATGTTGTCCGGGACGGTGGCCGCGATGTCGAGGTTGTGGGTGACGATGAGCATCGTCGCGTCGATCTGGGCGTTGAGGTCGATGAGCAACTGCGAGAGGTAGGCGGTGCGCACCGGGTCGAGTCCCGAGTCCGGCTCGTCGCAGAGGATGATCTGCGGGTCGAGGACGAGTGCGCGGGCGAGGCCGGCGCGCTTGCGCATCCCGCCGGATATCTCGCCGGGCAGCTTCTCCTCGGCGCCGAGCAGGCCGACGATGTCGATCCGCTCCATGACGATGCGCCGGATCTCGGACTCCTTCTTGCGGGTGTGTTCGCGCAAGGGGAAGGCGATGTTGTCGAAGAGCGACATCGAACCGAAGAGGGCGCCGTCCTGGAACATGAGCCCGAAGAGTTTCCGGGTCTCCATGATCTCCCGCTCGGGGCTGTTCACCATGTCGACGCCGTTGATGAGAACGCGTCCCTTTTCCGGCTTCAGCAGTCCGATGACGGATTTCAGGAACACGGTCTTTCCGGTACCGGAGGGACCGAGCATGACGCTCACCTCACCGGCCGGCAGCGTGAGGCTGACGTCCTGCCAGATGTTCTGCTTGCCGAAGGACTTCGTCAGGCCTTCGACGACCACTTCGATTCCCATCGGCCCTCCCTCGCGGTGGTGGTGGACGGCGTCATCAGTCAGCGCTCCGGCTCCGGTACGGGTAACGGACGGCTTGTCACACATGCACCAGGGGGCGCACGTTAGGTCCGTCGAATCCGCCAGGACAAGCGGTTGAACAGCGGAAATCGCCGGACTTCGATCTTCGGGCGGGGCACTTGTCACCGAATGACAAATCCCTGTCGGGGGTTTGTCGTCATCTGCGCAAGCACCCCGTGCCCGCCGGGGCCCCGCGGTCCGGGGGCCGGAGCCGCCGGACCCCGGCGGTGGGAGCCGGCCCGCCCCGGTGCGGGAGGTCCGGGGCGGGCCGAACTCCCGGTGAAATCCCGGGTCAAGAGGGTCGCGACCCGGACTCCAGGTGTGTAGGGCGAGCGATTTCTGACCCTTTTCCGAGCCGCTCATGCGGGACGCTACGGGTCAGTAACCTCGGTCCGCAATAGCGGTTCACGAACTTTCTCCCAGGCGTGGGAACGGACTTCTTTTCTTGTGCCCGGATGAGTAATCGGCGAACGAAACCTGTCCATAAGTGAGGCATTGCCGATGGGCTCATCCGGCGGCGGACAGCCTCCCCGGCGCACGGAAGCCCGCCCCGACCAGGGTTCCTCCGGTCGGGGCGGGCTCGGGGGCGCGGCAGCGGGGCACGCACCGAATGACAAGGCCCGGCGCGGTCCTTCCCCTCCGGCTACTTCACGGCGGAGTGCCAGTCCTGGGCGAACTCCTTGCCCGCGTTCGGCACCGACAGCCCCGGTGCGGTGAGGCCGATCGTGGAGGTTCTGGCGTCGTTGAGGACCAGGTTGTTCGAGCCGGCCGCCGCGGGCAGGCCGACCTTCAGGTCGATCGCCCAGCTGAGGATCCCGCCGAGGCCGCAGCCACTGGCCTTCGGCACGGCGAACTGGCTGTCGCCCTGCGCGGCCCCGGACAGGCCGATCCGGATGAGCGAGCCCTCGTCCGGGTTGTCCGAGCCGTCACCGTTGTGCCTGGTGGCCGCCATGCTGGGCGCGCTGAGGTTCCCGGGGCGCAGGATCACCGGGCTGCCACTGCTCCCGATGTAGCAGTTTGAGCCGAGCAGCGGGTTCTCCAACTTGATCTTGACGGGCAGCTTGACGATGGGCCCGGAGGATATTCCGGCGACCAGGCTGAATTCGGTCGGCGTGCCGGCGGACTCGACCGTGGCCGTCACCTTGTTCAGGGTGGCGTTGGTGATCTGCCCGCACACAGCGGAGATCACGGGGACGTTGCTGGGGCACATGATGCCGAGCAGCCCGCCGGGGATGGTGGTCTTGCCGCTGACGATGGAGCCGGCGGGCGGCGGGACGACGGTGTAGGTCCCCTCCGCCGGGTGCTGGATCACCCCGAACTGCAGGTTGGTGGATCCGGTCGTGGCCGTCGTGTTGCCCAGCTTGATCGTCCCGTTGGGCGAGGTGGACGTCACGCAGAGGGGGATGTCCGTGTCGCCGTCCGTCGCGAGCATGGCGGGGGCGTCGACGGGACACCGGTCGAACGGGGCCCACGCGCCGTTGAGCTGCGCCGCGGCCGTCGCGGCGCCGGCGGGCGTCGCGCTCAGCGGCATGACCAGCGCGGCGGACGCGGCGACGGCGCCGGCGGCCTTGATCCAGGTCTTCGAGGCAGGTCTCATCGTTCCCTCAATTCGGTAGCGGCTCGGGGGGTGCTGTGCGCGTTGCGGTACTCGGGGCGGCTTCGGGGCTCAGCGGGCTGCCGTGGGGACGTCCGTCGGCCGGAAGTCGGGCGTACAGAACGTGGGATCCGCGCTGACGGCCGCACAGGGGGCGCCCTGCACCTGCTTGACGTATCCGGGTACGCCGGACAGGGAGGCGGTGAAGAGGCTGTCCAGATCCTCGTGGGCCCCGCACCCGCTGAAGGGCGGCAAGGTGACCGACCCGGTCAGCTCGCCGCCGGTGGCCAGGGTGTAGCCGACCTGGACGCCGTCCTTCAGTGTCATGCGCCCCTCCAGCCTCAGCGTGAAGGGCTTGCTGGTCCGGCAGTCGTCGCCCACGTCGAGGGGCACTCCGTTGACCTCGACGTCGCGAAGCCTGAGCATCAGTTGGAGAGTGACGGCCGTGACGGCCTTGGTCGAACCCTCGGCGAGGTTGATCGCCAGGTCCGACTTGATGTTCGCCTCACGGGTGCCGTCGGGGTTGGTCGCCGGGGGGATCTGCGTCATCTCCAGCGTCGCGGTGGTCGGCATGAAGCCGAAGGTCAGAAAGGTCCCGGACGCGGGAGGGAGCTGCGGCTTTCCCTCGTACTCCAGGTCGACGGCCGAGTCCTGCAGGATGTGGAGGAACTCACCGTCGGGCACGAGCCGGCTGAGCCCCTGGGTGATCCGGGCGCAGGCGACCGGGAATCTGGTCGCACCGTCGAGTTTCGTCACATTGGCGTATCCGGTGACGTACGCGACCATGCCGAGCTCGGCGTTCGGGTCGCCCACGCACGGAGGCACACCACCGGTGGTGGAGGGCTCAGCCGCGGTACCGACCTCCGGGCGGCCGTCCACGGCCCCGGCTTCCTTGTCCCCGCCGGGCCAGGTCTCCGTCGGCCGGGGCTGCTCCGGTTCACCGTCCCCGCCCTCGCTCCCGCCCGTGACGGGTATCTTCGCCAGGGTCGCGTCCCGGCCCGGATCGAGCACGCACTCCATCACGATGGTTCCGGCACCGGCCGGTGTCCCGTCCGCCCGCTTCAGCCCGAGCTCCACCGTCAGCGCCCCGGCATCGAGCACCAACTCGCCCGCTGCCGTCGGCTGCAGGTAGGGCACACTCCCCGTGGTGCTCAGCACCGGGCCGCCCGACTCGGGGACGGGGACGGGCTCGGGGGTCGCGCCCCGCCACTGCGCCCCGGCCCGGCGGCCGTCCTGCGAGACGGCGACGAACAGCCGCGTCGCGGCCGTGACGGTCGCCGCCCCCTCGCCGGGGACCCCGGCGAGGACGGTCTCCGGCAGCCTCACGTCCAGCGTCACGCCCTCGGGCTGCAACAGGTCGCCGGGGTGCGCCGAGTCCGCGACCTCGGCGCTCAGACCCACCTCGACCGGGTGCTGTTCGCCGCCGGGAGCGGCACACGTGTAGGCCAGCTCCGCATCGATCTGCTGCGTGCCTGACGCCGCCTGCGCACCGGGGATCATCCCGCCCAGCAGTACCGCGGTGGCGACTGCCGCGCCGCGCGCCGTGCGTCTCCGGGTTTCCGCCATACGACTGCCCCTCATCGACGTTGCCCCTCGGGGCCGGCCTGACGCGGATCGCACGGCGGGCGGACCCGCCGTGCGATCCCTGATCACTCGTTACCGGCTGCAGGCCCGATCAGGGGGTGTAGACGATGGTCGGCTTGGTGGTGCCGCCGCTCGGCGTCACGGCGCTGTAGCTGGCGCTGTAGGTCGGGTTGTTGCCCACGGCCGCGATGCCCGCGCACCCTGCCGAGGCCGTCGCGACGGTCAGCTTGTAGGTGGCGTTGTTGCTGACCGCCAGCTTGCCCGTGGAGTTGGTGTAGGTGGCCGCGGCGTTGCCCGTCACGGTGAAGGTGCAGGTGAGCACCTTGAGCGTGGCCTTGATGCCGCTGATGTACCCGCTGGTGACGCCGGCGCTGTAGGTGTTGGCGTTCAGCTTCCACGCGGTGGACGTGTCGGCGGTCGGGGTCACCGGGCCGAACGGGCTGGTGCAGCCGCTCCAGGTCAGCGGAGCGATGGTGCCGACCTGCACGTTGGTCGTGCCGGCGGCCGATGCCAGGTTGCCCTGGGCCGCGGACGACGTACACGTCATGGGGATGCCGTTGAGGGTGAGGGTGACGGTGCCGGCGGTGGCCGAGAACGTCTCCGGGGAGCTGGGACCGACGGTCCAGGTCGGTGCCGAGACGCCGGCGGACGCGGTGGTGGCTCCGAGGGCGACAGCGGCGGTGGCGGCGCCGACCGCTACCGAGATCTTCCTGAGGGAGTTGCGCACAGTGATTTCCTCCGATTCGACAATGCGGGTGCACTGCTGCGGGGACAGCACCCAAATTCCTGCAAAGGCGCAGGGAGTGCCGCGATGAACCGAGTTGCGTGGGGGGCCGTGCTGCGCTTTCAGCCACACACGTTCTGTGACAGGGCGTGACGTTACTTGCGGGAAACTTGGAACACAATGCCGTCGGTCAAGATTGGTACCGCGAGTTTGTTTCCTCGTCCGCACGTCACTAATTCGCCCGGAGCACTTGTCACTTGGTGCGCAGAATTCGAGGAGGGGCGCCCGCCGACCGGAATCTCCGCAGTCCGTGACACCGGGGGCGGGGCGGGATCCGACGGTATCGCCGGAAGGGCGGCACGGGGGAACGGCGCACTCGCGGAACCGCGTCGGCGGCACTGTCCGGGGTCACTTATGCGCCTCACGGGGAGCACAAGGCCGAAAACATTGTCCGGAAGTGAGCAGTACCGCCCCACCTGCACCGGAACCCCATAACAGGGCCACGATGTGTGCCCCTTGCACTTCGATCTTGTCCAGGCGGTGTGCTGCCCGCCCGGCTTGGTCTATCTTCGGCGCCGATGTTGGTATACACCTATCGGTCCGTGGGAGCGCTTTCCCTCCACCGCCTCACCCACACAGGGCACCGATGAGCGAGGGGACGGTCATGCCGAGACTCATCCAGCCGCTGGACACCGGCGACCCGCTGGGGCCCCTCCCCCAGGAGTTCGCCGCGATCATGCGTCCCGAACTCCCCAGCCTGATCAAGGAGATCGGCGTCGAGGTCACCAGGGCCTATCCGGAGTACGCCCGTCTGCTCGGGGGGCCCAACGGGCAGGCCATCCGGGTGGGGGTGGAGCAGAGCCTCGCCGCGTTCGTCGACCTGGTCGCAGAGCCGACATCAGCCACACCTCTGCGCGACGACATCTGCCGGCGGTTCGGCCGTTTCGAGGCCTACGAGGGCCGCACCATGGAAACGCTCCAGGGTGCTTACCGCCTCGGCGCCCGGGTCGCCCTGCGCCGGGCCAAGAAGGTCGGCCGGAGGTACAACTTCTCGCCGTCGCTGATGCTGAGCTTCGCGGACGCGCTCTTCGCCTACGTCGACGAGCTGGAGACGCTCTCCCGCGAGGGTTTCCTGGAGGTGCAGTCGCGGTCGGGCGAGCAGAGCGAGGCCATGCGGCGCCAGTTGCTCCACCTCGTCCTGGCCGGCCGGCCCGTGCCCCGCAGTGCCATCGCCGAGCTGTGCGAGCAGACCGGGTGGACACTGCCCGAACAGGTCACGCTCGTCGCCGTACGCGCACCGGCCGGCCTGGACCGGATCAGCGCGGACCACGACGTGCTGATCGACCCCGGCGACCCGCAGCCGCACCTCCTTATCCCCGGCGCCGTCGACGAGGACCGCAGGCAGATGCTCGAAAGGACGGTCCCGAACGGGGGCGCGGCGATCGGGCTGACGGTGCCGACCGCACTGGCCGCCGACTCGATCCGCTGGGCCCGCCGCGTTCTCGAACTGGTCGACGCGGGCGTCATCGAGGGCGCCCCCTTCGTGCACTGCGAGGACCACCTCATCACGCTGTGGCTCCTCTCCGACCCCGCTCTCCTGGACCAGCTCGCCGAGCGGGAACTGGCCGCGGTCTCCGGCATCAGCACCACACGGCGCGAGCGGCTGATCGAGACGCTCCGGATCTGGCTCGACACCCGCGGCACCGCCGCGCAGATGGGCGAACTCCTTGATGTGCACCCGCAGACGGTCCGCTACCGGATGCGCAGCCTGGAGGCGATCTTCGGTGAACAGCTGACCGATCCCGAGAGCCGCTTCTCCACGGAAGCCGTGCTGCGGGCGCTGCAGTTACGGGCGCGCGGCGCCCAGAGCCTCAACTGATGGTGCATCACACGTGACGCACCGCGTCAACTTACCTCCAAGTAACGCGAAATAGACGGTCAGTCCCAAACGGTTGCGACACGGAGACGTTCTCGACGAGAAACCAGGAACCGCGTCCCGTACACATGGAGGAGTGGCGGCCCACAGGCCGCCGCGCAGCACCGCCTCCTGGCCGACCACCCGAGAGGGAACCCCCCATGACCGCCTCGCACCTGCTCGTCCCCGTGCCGATCCCGGACCGGGTCGCCGCGCTCATCGGGT
The DNA here is from genome assembly GCF_042892135.1 of Streptomyces sp. NPDC001822. Classification (NCBI taxonomy): domain Bacteria; kingdom Bacillati; phylum Actinomycetota; class Actinomycetes; order Kitasatosporales; family Streptomycetaceae; genus Streptomyces; species Streptomyces sp. NPDC001822. The sequence goes on along the minus strand of NZ_JBIATW010000001.1, from coordinate 24,506 downwards.
CCTGCACCCCGCCGCACATCCTGCAGGCGGAGTTCGACGCCGACTGCGCCGCCCGAGAGGTGCGCAGGTTCCGGGGGCCGAGGCTGGGCATCGAGGACCAGGCCGACCGGGAGCAGGCATTGTCCGAGCTCGCGTGGGCCAACAAGGTGCTGTCGGCCCATCACCCGCATCTCGCGGTGCGTCCGGGCGGACCCTGGTGACGCTTGCGGAGACCCTGCGGCACCCTTACCTTACTTTGAAGTAAGTTTACTTCGGAGTAAGGATTTGGCGTGCCCGACAACAGCAGCGGCGACCTCACCGGCGAACTGTCCGGGCTCGACTTCTCGGCCGTCTCCCCCGAGGAGTTCGCGCGGATCGTCAAGGGCCTGTCCGTGAAGGAGCTCGGCGAGGTGATGCGCGGCGAACTGCGCACCCGCGTGCTGGGCGAGGTGTTCGGCCGGATGCGGCAGCAGTTCCGCCCCGAGGCGGCCGGCGGGCTGGAGGCCCTGATCCGCTGGCGGATCACGGGCGAGAGCGACGAGGTCTACGAGACCTCCATCGCCGGCGGAGTCTGCACGGTGAGCGCGGGCCGCTCCCTCTCGGAACCCCGTACGACCCTGGTGATGGGCGACGCCGACTTCCTCCGGCTCGTCTCCGGGAACGGCAACCCCGTCACGATGTTCATGATGCGCAGGCTGAAGATAGCCGGCGACGTCGGCCTGGCCTCCGGCCTCACCCGGTACTTCGACATCCCTAAGGCCTGAGCGCCCATGAGCTACTTCTCCCTCGCCCTCACCGAGGAGCAGCAGGATCTGCGCGACTGGGTGCACGGCTTCGCCGCCGGGGTGGTGCGCCCCGCGGCGGCCGAATGGGACGCCAGGGAAGAGACGCCGTGGCCCGTGATCCAGGAGGCGGCCCGGATCGGTCTGTACGGGTTCGAGTCGCTGGCCGACATGTACGGCGACCCCAGCGGACTCTCCCTCCAGATAGCGAACGAGGAGCTGTTCTGGGGCGACGCGGGGATCGGCATGGCCCTCTTCGGCACCTCCCTCGCCGTCGCCGGGATCTTCGCCTCGGGCACGCCGGACCAGCTCGCCGAGTGGGTCCCGCAGTGCTACGGCGACGCGGACGACCCGAAGGTGGCCGCCTTCTGCGTGTCGGAACCGCAGGCGGGGTCCGACGTCTCGGCGATGGCCACCAGGGCGCGCTACGACGAGGCCGCCGACACATGGGTGCTCTCGGGCCAGAAGGCGTGGATCACCAACGGCGGCATCGCCGAGGTGCACGTGGTCGTGGCCTCGGTCGACCCCTCCCTGGGCGCGCGCGGCCAGGCCGCGTTCATCGTGCCGCCCGGCACCCGGGGCCTCGACGCGGGCCGCACCGTGAAGAAGCTCGGACTGCGGGCCTCCCACACGGCCGACCTCTTCCTCGACGACGTACGCGTGCCGGGGCACTGCCTGCTGGGCGGGAAGGAGAAGCTGGACGCCCGGCTGGCCCGCGCACGCGAGGGCGGCAACGCCAAGGGCCAGGCCGCCCTGGCGACCTTCGAGGTCAGCCGCCCCACCGTGGGCGCGCAGGCCCTGGGCATCGCCCGCGCCGCGTACGAGTACGCCCTGGAGTACGCAGGGCAGCGCGAGGCGTTCGGCAGACCGGTCATCGAGAACCAGTCGATCGCGTTCGCCCTCGCCGACGTCCGGACCGAGATCGAGGCCGTACGGCTGCTCATCTGGCAGGCCGCCTGGATGGCCCGCAACGACCGCGCCTTCGACGCGGGACAGGGCTCGATGTCCAAGCTGCGCGCGGGTGAGCTGGCGGTGTCGGCGACGGAGAAGGCCGTCCAGATCCTGGGCGGCGCCGGCTACAGCAGGGAGCATCCGGTGGAGCGGATGTACCGCGACGCCAAGATCTACACCATTTTCGAGGGCACCAGCGAGATCCAGCGCCTGGTCATCGCCCGCGCGATCTCGGGGCGCCACATCCGCTGAGGGCGGTGGCGGGGCCGGCGCGCTGCTCCGGACACCGCCGCCTTCCGCGCACACCTGCACGGACCGGTGCCGCGGTCATCCGCCTTCGACCCCCGGCTGGAGCGGTACCCTGGTCGGCACCGCTCCAGCCGGGCGCGTACCGAGCACGGCCCGTGGCACATCGACGGGCTGTCGATGTCGGTCGCCGCAACGAACACCTGGTTGCCGGCGCCGTCACGCGGGCGGCCCGGTGACGAAGTCGCCGTTCTTGTCGTAGGGCCAGGCGTTGGCGACGCATCCGTGCAGGCCCTTGATCTGCTGCATCATCACGGGAGCCGCCTGTCCGGTGCCCGCGCAGCCGGCATGCGAGTGGTGGAGGTAGTGCCCCATCTCGTGATTGACGATCAGCGCCCGGTAGTCATGGATCGGCCCGTCGAAGGTGGGCGAGCCCGTGACCCAGCGCTTGAGGTTCACCACCACCCCTCCGGGAACCTCGCAGTTGAACTCGCCTCCGGTGTCCTGCCGGATGCCCGCCCAGCACAGGGAGTCCGCCGTCCCCGGTGTCGCGATCTTCACCGTGAGGTCGTGCGCCGCTCCCGCGCCCACCAGCTGGAACGCGTTGGCCGGGTCGTGGGTCCAGCCCCGCGGGGCGGCGAGTATCCCGGCGATCTCGTTCGCGGCCTGGGAGGGCGAGATGTCGAGGCCGGTCTCGACCTGCACGACGTAGCGCAGCGGGTGGGAACCGCTGCCCACCGCCGCGCCGGCGGCCGTCGCGGTGACGAACGTCCCGCTGCCGGTCGGGGGGACGTCGATCTCGGTCCGGCTCGGTGCGGGGATGGGGGGCGGCATGGGCGTGGGAGCAGCGGTCGGGGTGGGAGTGGGGGTGGCGTCGGTGCTCCGCGGGTGCGCGGCACCGCTCGACGCGTCGCTCCGGTCTCCTCCCGGGACGTGTGCCGCTCCCAGGAGGTACGCAGCCGTGCCCAGCAGGCCGACGGCCACCAGTACGCCGGTCAGCAGGCCCCGGCCCCGGCGGCGCGGACGTGCCCGGCGGCGCGGACGTGCCCGCCGATGGGAGGACCGGCGCCGCCGGCCGCCGCGGTGGACGGCCGCGGTGCTGTCGGCGGGGGGTGCGGATTGCCGCTGTCGTACCGAGTGCATGGCAGCTCAAGCTGGTCATCTCAGATGATCGCCATGAGCCGGTGGTATCACGAAGGAGTAACGGTGCGTGTTTCCCTGAAACGCCTGCGGATCCGGGTGGGCCGTCCGCTCTCGGCCCGTTGTGATCGTTGTGTAACGGCCCCCGGGGAGCGACCTTTCCCAGGACGGTCACGCCGTCCGGCCTGCTTACACTGCCGACGTGCCACGGATCCTGATTGTCGAAGACGACCGAGATGTTCGCAGGGCCGTCCAACTGGGCCTGCGGCATCAGGGGCATGAGGTCGTCGCTGTCGAAACGGGTGAACAGGGGCTGGAACAGCTCCGCCCCCTCCGCCCGGACGTCGTCGTACTCGATCTCATGCTGCCCGGCATCTCCGGCCTGGACGTGTGCCGTCGGATCAGGGACCGCGACCAGGTGCCGATCATCATGGTGACGGCCCGGGGGGACGACATCGACGTGGTCGTGGGACTGGAGGCCGGCGCGGACGACTACGTGGTCAAGCCCGTGCGGGCCCGGGTACTCGACGCGCGCATACGCGCCGTACTGCGCAGACAGGACGCGGCGCTGCCGGACGGCGCCCGGCCCCGGGTGGAGACACACGGCGAGCTGGGCGTCGACCGGACCGGACTCGAGGTGACACACCGCGGCGAGCCCGTCGCCCTCGCACCCTCCGAACTGCGGCTGCTGCTGACCCTGTCGGCGTCGCCCGGCCAGGTGTTCAGCCGCCAGCAGCTGCTGGAGTCGGTCTGGGAACACAGTTACCACGGTGACATACGGCTGGTCGACGCCTGTGTGAAGCGGCTGCGCAACAAGCTAGGCGAGGGCCGCAATCCCCGTTATGTGCAGACCGTGCGCGGGTTCGGCTACCGCTTCGGCACCGCATGAGCGACCGGACGTCCGCGCGGACGCGGAAGACCGCCGGAGCGCGCGGAACCACCCGGGGACGTAAGGCCGAGCACCTGGGCAGGACCGCCACGACCGGCGAGGCCCCCGCCACCGTCCCGGGAGCCGGCCCCCTGCGGCCCCTCCGAGCCGCCTTGGCGCGCGTCCCGCTTCCCCTGCGCGGCCTGCGCCCCCGTCTGCTGGCGGCCTTCGTCCTGGTGGCCATGGCCAGCGCCCTGGGCACGGGGGCCCTCGCCTTCCGCGAGGCGCGGACGGCGGTGCTCCAGCAGAGCCAGGACTCCGTCATCCACCAGTTCCGCACGAGCGTCGAATCCGTCGCGCCCGGCCTCCCCGACGTCCCGGACCGGTCGGTTCTCCAGTCCGCGGTGAACCAGGTGCTGTACGCGAACCAGTCGTCGGGCTGGCGGGTCATGGCGACCTACGGTGACCTCCACGCCTACGGGCCGAGCCCCGGGTTCGTCGAGCTGAGCCCCGAACTGCGCCGTTCCGTGCGGGACAGGCGTGCCACGGTTTTCCAGCGGGTGAACGTCGACGGGCATCCTCGCCTCGTCGTCGGCGTACCCGTCACGTACACCTCCGGCGAGGGCACGGAGTCGAAGCTCTCCGGGACGGTGATGTACCTGGAGGTACCGCAGAGGACCGAAGAGGCTTACGTCGAGGCCATGGTGAGCGGCATCGAGCGAGCCACTCTGGTGGCCCTGTGCCTCGCCGTCGTCCTGGCCCTGCTCGCCGCGGGCGGCGTACTGCGCCCCGTACGGGCGCTGCGCCGGGCGACGCGCCGGATGGCCGCGGGGCACCTCGACGTCCGGCTGGCCGTCACCGGTTCCGACGAACTGGCCGACCTCTCCGGGTCCTTCAACGAGATGGCAACCGAACTGGAGCGGACCGTGGCGGAGTTGCGTCGCCTGGAGGCCCAGGGGCGTCGATTCGTGGCGGATGTCTCCCATGAGCTGCGCACGCCGCTGGCGGCGATGTCGGCGGTCACCGACGTGCTGGACCTGGAGGGTGAGACCGGCGACGCGCTGCGGCTCATCAGTGAGGGGACGGGCCGGCTGAGCGGACTGGTGAACGACCTGATGGAGATCTCCCGCTTCGACGCGGGGGCGGCCGAACTCAACCGTGACGAGATCGACCTGGCCGAGTCGCTACGGCGCACCCTCTCCTCCCGGGGGTGGCAGGGGCAGGTGGAGACCCGGCTGCCCGAACCGGGTGTGCTCCGCACGGGCGTCGATCCGCGCAGAATCGATGTGGTGACGGCCAATCTGATCGGCAACGCGCTACGGCACGGAGAGCCGCCCGTGCGGCTGACGTCGGGGGTGCGGAAGGAGGAGGCGGGCGTGGCGTGGGCTGTCATCGAGGTGACCGACAACGGACCGGGGATCTCGGAGGAGGCCATGCCGCACATCTTCGAGCGGTTCTACAAGGCGGGCACCGCACGGACCAGGAGCGAGAGCAGCGGCCTCGGCCTGGCCATCACGGCGGAGAACGTGCGCCTGCACGGCGGGCGCATCCGGGCGGCGAACCTGCCCCGAGGCGGCGCGGTGTTCACGGTCGAACTCCCTCTGCACGGCGGCGACACCGACAGCAGGGCAGACACCGACTGCGAGGCCGACACCGATGCCGACGGTGCTCGGTGAGGGGCTCCCGGGTGGCAGCGCTGCTGTTCGGGCTCACGGCCGCGGCCGTGCTCGCGGCGTGCGGAGTCCCCCCGTCCGGTGTCATCGAGGCCGGCGGACCGGCGACCGGCATGATCTCCCCCGGTCCGAGGCCTTCGTCGCCCACCACCACCCTCTTCTTCCTGCGCGACGGGGACCTGACGGCCTATCCCCGCATGATCGGAGCCGGGGACCTCGAGGCCGTCATTCGCCTGCTCTTCAAGGGGCCGACCGCAAGCGAGTCGACGACGGCCACCACGGAACTGCCCCGGCTCACGGACGCGTTCTGGGTGATGACCGGCGACGACGGTATCCTCACCGTCCAACTTGCTGATGAGGCAGACCCGTTGAGCCGAAAGGCCATGCTCCAGCTGGCGTGCACGGTGGCGCAGACGACTCCGTCGGGCCCCGAGCCTCCGGCCGACGCGGGGACCGTCGGCGGCGCCGCGCACAGGTCCTCCGCGCCCAGCAGTATCCGTGTACGCGGAGACGGATGGACCATGAAGCAGTCGCCCTACGCGTGTCCCCTCGCGCTCCAACCGCAGGCGCAGCCGTGAACGGGACCGGACAGGCGAGCCGGTGCGGGTGGGCACCCACCACATCTCCTCGCGCCACATCCGCTGGGGGCGGGGCAGGTGTGGCGGGCCCCCGCATCTGCCCCACCGCCCTCAGGTGGTGACCGGGTCGAACCGTACGGGGAGCGAGGCCGGACCCCGGGTGAAGACGCCCTGCTCGACCGGGCTGAAGCCGTCGGCCAGGCGGAGGCCGGGCATGGCGTCGAGCAGCTGGTTCACTCCGGTCTCGACCTCGGCCCTCGCCAGCAGCGCCCCCACGCTGAAGTGCCGGCCGAGCGCGAACGCCAGGTGGTCGGCCGCCGCGGAGAGGCGGTGGTGCTGGTCAGGTCCTGGCGGAACAGGTCGAATCGGTCCGGGTCCGCGTAGCGGGACTCGTCCCGGTTGGCCGAACCGATGAGGCAGGTGACGGTGGCTCCGGCCGGTTGCCCAGGAAGGCGATGACCGTGGTGTACCAGCCGTGGAAGGCCGGAGCGACCAGGCCCGCCGTACGGCGTGTTCCCGGCCGCTGAGCTGGAGGATCGTACGTCCGTGGACCGGTTCCAGCTGCCAGTCGTAGTTCTCGGTCGTGAGCTCCTGCGCCTTGTCCTTGAAGACGCGCTCGACGTCCTCGTAGCGGGAGACGAGGTAGCTCCCCGTGGCCTCGTGCAGGATCAGGGGGGCGCTCTCGCGCATCAGCCGGTGGGCCCCGTAGGTCGGCTGCGAAGGCGGGCGAGAGAATATCGGGCAGTGACGACGCCTGGGACACGTGTGACTCCTGTGGGGCAGAGATCAGAGCGCTTCATGGTCGTGAACGAGCGGCGTCCACAAGGCTATTGACCGCCCGCCCGATACCTGATCCCCCTGGGAGTACCTGTGAACGCCGCGACCGGCGGACCCCGCCCCTCCGTCCTGTTCGTCACGGATCTCGCCTACGAGGCGCGCGGCCGGCGTTACTGCGACGAGGACATCCTCCTGACCTCCCGCCTGCGCGAGTCGTTCGACGTCGCGCTCTGCCACCCCCGTGACGCGGCGGCCCTGCTCGACCGGTTCGACGCGGTCGTCGTCCGCAACAGCGGTCCGGTGCTCCACTACCAGGAGGCCTACGACGCGTTCCGGGCCAGGGCGCGGGAGTCGGGCGTCCGTGTCTACAACACGCTCGACGGGCGCGGCGACATGGCGGGCAAGCAGTACCTGGTCGATCTGAGCCGCGACGGCTTCCCGGTCATCCCGACCGTGGACCGCGCCGGGGACCTCGGGCTGCTCCCCCGGGCGGCGCAGTACGTCGTCAAGCCGAAGCTCGGCGCGGACTCGGTGGGCCTGCGCTTCACCCCGGCCCCCGAGCTGCCGGCGGACGCCGGGGACACGCTGCTCGTCCAGCCCCGGATCGACTTCCGCTACGAGGTGTCCTTCTACTTCGTGGACCACGACTTCCAGTACGCCCTGCACGCACCGCATCCGGAGCGGCGCTGGGTTCTGGAGCCCTACGCGCCCGGTCCGGAGGACCTGGATTTCGCACGCCGCTTCGTGGAGTGGAACACGCTCACGCACGGCATCCAGCGGGTGGACGCCTGCCGGACGGCCGCCGGCGAGCTGCTGCTCGTCGAGCTGGAGGACCTCAATCCGTACCTCTCCCTGGACCGGGTCACCGAGGAGGTACGCGAGTCGTTCGTCGCCAGGATGAAGGGGTCCCTGACCGCTCTGCTGAGCTGACTCACCCCGGCCCACGCCCGCATCCGCGGCGGTGCCCGCCTGTGCGGGGGCGGCGGGTGTCAGTCGACGAAGACGGCCGTCGCGTAGACCCACGCCCCCTCGTGGCGTACGAAACGGCTCTTCTCGTGGAGGGCGTCGGGGCGGCCGCCGTCGGTGTAGTGCGCCCGGAACGTCACCGTGCCGCTGGTGTGGAAGGCGGTCCCCTCCGTGGTCTCCAGGATGTCCAGGCCCGTCCAGCGCATCGCCGGGTCGAAGTCCACGGACGGCGGGCGCGTCTCCGGGTGCCAGGTGCGCAGCAGATAGGCGGCGTCCTGGACGACGAAGGCCGAGTAACGGGAGCGCATCAGCGCCTCGCAGGTCGGGGCGGCCGCCGTGCCCGCGTGCAGCCTGCCGCAGCAGTCCCCGTACGTGGCCGGCAGGCCGCACGGGCACGGTGACTGCGGGGTGATCCGGCCGGTACCCGCTCCGGCGGAGGCGGATCCGCGAGGGCGGGAGGTGCGTCGTGACATGGGTCCATTGTGACCTGCCGCCGCCTCGGCCCGGAGGCGGGCGCCGGTGAGGCACCCGGACGGCCCGAACGTCCGGGGCGGCTGTGGGTCAGGTGAGGAGGAAGTCGGCCTGCCCCGCCTTGGCTCCCTGGATGAAGGCGGCGATCTCGCCGTTGGAGTAGATGAGGGCGGGGCCGTCCGGGTCGGCGGACTGCCGCACGGCGACCCTGCCGTCCGCGAGTTTCATGGCCTCGATGCAGTTGCCGCCGTTCCCACCGCTCCACGGCTTGTACCAGCCTTCGGTGCCGAGGTCGGCGGCCGGCATGCCGTTGTATATGTGGTTCATCACAGCTCCTTGCGGAAGTCCCTGAGGATTTCCTTCGTGCGATGTGCAGTCGCGGCCTGGGCCGCCATGCGGTCCATGACCTCGAGGTAGGAGGCCACCTCGGGGCGCGCGTCGAAGTAGACGGCGCCGGTCAGGTACTCGCTGTAGACCATGTCGGGGAGCTCCGGGACCGCGAACCGGAAGAGGACGAACGGCCCGTAGGTGCCGGGGTGGTGACCCGTGGCGAACTCCGCGATCTGCAGGGTCACGTGGGGCAGGTCCGTCGCCTCCAGCAGCCGGTCGACCTGGGCGCGCATGACGTCGGGACCGCCGACGGGGCGGCGCAGGACGGTCTCGTCCATCACCACCCACAGCTTCGGTGCCTCCGCCTGGGTCAGCAGGGACTGCCGTCGCATGCGCAGCGCCACGTGGCGCTCGATGTCCTCCGGCCGCGCCTGGCCGACCGCTCCGGTGCGCAGGACGGACCGGGCGTAGTCCTCCGTCTGCAACAGGCCGGGGACGAAGTGCGGTTCGTAGGTGCGCAGGAGGCTCGCCGCGCCCTCCAGGCTGACGTACATGCTGAACCAGTCGGGCAGCACGTCGTGGTAACGCTGCCACCAGCCGGGCTTGTTGGCCTCCTCCGCGAGCTCGACGAACGCGTCGGCCTCGTCGTCGGCGATCCCGTAGGCCTTGAGCAGGAGCTGGACGTACGGGATCTTCAGCCCGACTTCGGCTGTCTCCATCCTGCGTATGGTGCCCGGGGCGACGCGGAGCACCTTCGCAGCCTGGTCGCGGCTCAGGCCGACACGCTCCCGCAGATCCTGCAGTCGCTTGCCCAGTACCACCTGGCCCACGGTCGGGGCGGACCGCGGTTCGCTCACTTCAGACCTCCCGATGCGCTGTGTTTCAGCAGTGTGCCATGCACGTGCGCTCGAAGGACACAGCCACTCTGGAAATTTCAGAGTGCCCCTTGCCAAGTGTTCATGTCAGAGGGAGAGTTGGGGGTGAACCAGTTCGCGTGATCGTTCCCGCCCCGTTCCGGGGTGGCGCGAAGCGTGACACAGCCCCCACTGTGAGGATTCGGTCGTGGCACCTGGCAGTGCGCTCATCCCCCGGCTCATGGACCTCAGCCCCGGGACGGAGGCGCTTCGTTACTGCTTCGCCCTGCCCGCCCACCCCGAATCGGTCGCGGGTGCGCGACGCCTGACACGTTCTCGGCTCGCCGAATGGCGGCTGACGGGTGACACGTACGACGCGGCGGTCCTGATCGTCTCGGAGCTGGTCACCAACGCCGTCGTGCACACGGCGAGCGCGCGGGTCGTGTGCGAGCTCCGCTGCCGCGAGGGGCGGTTGCGCATCGCCGTGCAGGACCAGGGGCACCAGCCGGGCGGACCGCGGCTGTCGCTCACGGCCGACGGCGAGCACGGCCGCGGACTGCTCCTCGTCGATTCCATGGCCCTCGCCTGGGGTTCGCACGACGCCGGGGACCACTCCGGCCGCATCGTGTGGGCGGAGCTCCCGGACGGCACGGAGCCGGCATGCTGAAGCATGCGCTGTCCCACCTGCTCGGCGCGCGCCGGAACCGGTCCGGCGAGGACGACGACGCCGGCGGCCGGGTGCGGCTTCCCCTGCCGCCCGCACTGTCGGCGAGCCTGGGCTGTGACGCGGTGGGGGTCCCCGCGCAGTACGGCTTCCGGCTGATGTCGCATCTGCCGCGCGCCGGGTGCGTGTTCGCCGACGCGGACCAGTGGTGGTGGATCGTGCCGTCCGGCTCCGATCTCGATCTGGACTGGCCCGAGCAGGCGTCGTACGCCACCGGTGCCTACGTGCCCGCCGGACGGCCCCGGCTGATCCACGCACCGGACAGCCGGACGCCGTACACGCCGCCGATCCCCCTCTTCCTGATGGTGTGCCAGATCACCGGTGTGGCGCCGTCCTGGGACCCGTCCGGCGGGCTCAGGGCGCTCTCCGCCCCCTGACAGGGGCCGCGGAGGCGGACCCGGTCACGGCCGGTCGAGGTAGGCGAGGCCGGGATGGACCCGGGTGTATCTCTCGACCAGGCGCCGGGCGACGGAGACGGAGTCCACCAGCGGATGCAGGGCGAAGGCCCGCACGGCCGCCTCCCGCGACCCGCTCTCCGCCGCTTCGAGGACCGCCCGCTCCACCGCCTTCACCGCGGTGACCAGCCCGACAGCATGGTACGGGAGGGGGTCGACGGCGACCGGGTGGGCGCCGTTGGCGTCGACCAGGCAGGGCACCTCGATGACCGCGTCCGCGTCGAGCACGGAGAGCGTGCCGCGATTGCGCACGTTGAGGATCAGCGTGGTCCGCTCGTCCCGCGCGACGGCCCGCATCAGGGCGAGGGCCACCTGCTCGTAGCCGCCTGATCCCAGATCGCTCTCCTCGCGCTCCCCGGCGCCCGCCACGTCCCGGTTCTCGGACATGTAGGTGGCCTCGCGCTCGGCACGCGTGCGGTCCCAGGTGGCCAGCGCGGGGGCGCCCGGGTCCTTCATACGGGCGTAGAACCCCTCCTGCTGCTCGCGGAGGAAGGCGCCGCGGGTCTGCGCCGCTTCCCGGTAGGCGCGGACGGCCTCCCGGTTGAAGTAGTAGTAGTGCAGGTACTCGTTGGGGACGGCGCCCAGTGAGCGCAGCCAGTCCGGCCCGAAGAGCCGGCCCTCCTCGAACGAGCCGAGCAGCGCCGGATCGGCGAGCAGGCGCGGCAGTTCGTCCCGGCCTCCGACCCGGAGCCCGCGGACCCAGCCCAGGTGGTTGAGTCCCACGTAGTCGATCCACGCCAGATCCGGATCCGCGCCGAGGACCCGGGCGATCCTGCGGCCGAGCCCCACCGGGGAGTCGCAGATGCCGATGACCCGGTCCCCGAGGTGCCGGGACATGGCCTCGGTGACCAGGCCCGCCGGATTGGTGAAGTTGATGACCCAGGCGTCGGGCGCGAGCCGGGCGATGCGGCGGGCGAGTTCAGTGGCGACGGGGACCGTGCGCAGCCCGAAGGCGATGCCGCCGGCGCCGACGGTCTCCTGCCCGAGGACCCCCTCGTCGAGCGCGACGCGCTCGTCGGCCGCGCGGCCTTCGAGCCCGCCGACCCGGATGGCGGAGAAGACGAAGTCCGCGCCCCGCAGCGCCTCGTCGAGGTCGTCGGTGGCGACGGTCTCGGGGGCGTCGGCGACCCCCGCCGCCTGTTCACTCAGTACCCGGGCGACGGCGGTGAGCCGGTCCGCGTCCGTGTCGTACAGGGTCACACGGGTGACGCGGCCCTCGGCGTGGTCCCCGAGCAGCGCCCCGTACACGAGTGGCACGCGGAATCCGCCGCCGCCAAGAATTGTCAGCTTCACGCTGCTCGATGGTACGGGGCGGAAGCCCGCTGCCCCGGACCCGAAGGCCCGGGGCGCCGGACCGGTCCCGCGGCCCGGCCTCAGTGGCCGTTCCACCACCGCACGACGGCCTGCCAGATCTTCGTCCGCCCGGTCCGCTGCGCAGGGATCAGGGCACCCTGCCCGAGCGGTTCGGAGGTGGGCACACCGGCCGGGACGCGGCCCGCGGGGACGTCTCCCCCGGCGCCCGCGCGGCGGGGGGAGGCGACCTCCCAGTCGGTGGCGGCACGGGACCGTGCCACCGCGGGCAGCGGCTCGTCGTCGATCTCCTGCTGGGGGCTCGGGGCGAAGCTCGCGGGCAGGTCCACCAGGTGGCGGGAGACGAAGTTGCCCACCCAGGTCAGCTTGTCCTCGTCGACGCTGAGTTCCAGGTCGGGAAGGCGCATGAGCAGCGCGTCGACGCCGACGTCGGCGATGGCGCGCCCGATGTCCTGGCCCGGGCATTCGTGGGGTCCGCTGCTGAAGGCCATGTGGGCGCGGTTGCCCTCCATGCCCGCGGTCAGGTCGGGCCGCACCACCGGATCGGTGTTGGCCGGGGCGATCCCGACGATCAGGGCGTCTCCGGCCTTGATCTGCTGCCCGCCCAGTTCGGTGTCGCCCACCGCCCAGCGACCGAGGATCGAGGTGAACGGCGGCTCGTCCCACAGGGTCTGTTCCACCGCCTCGGGCACGGTCATGTGCCCGCCGCTCAGCCGGGCCCGGAACCTGGGGTCGGTGAGCACCATGCGCAGGACGTTCGCGATGAGGTTGGTGGTGGTCTCGTACGCGACGAAGAGCACCACCCTCAGGTGCTCGGCGACCTCCTTGTCGGTGAGGCCGGCGGGGTGTTCGACGAGCCAGGTGGCGAAGTCCTCGGCGGGCGTCTCCCGGCGGCGCTCCACCAGACGGTTCAGCGTGTCGATCAGGAACGCGTTGCTCGCGATCGCGGTCTCGGTGCCCCGTGTCAGGTCGCGGGCCGCCTCCACCAGGCGTTCGCTGTAGTCCTCCGGCATGCCGACGATCGCGCACATGACCATCATCGGGAGCTGCTCGGCGAACTGGCTGACCAGGTCGGCGCTGCCCTCCTGGCAGAAGTTGTTGACGAGCCGGTTGCTGTAGCGGTTGATGTGCCGGCGCACGCCCCGGGTGTCGATGCGGGCGATGCTGTCGGTGACCGCTCCGCGCAGTCGCTCGTGGGTCTCGCCCTCGGCGAAGGAGCACACCGGCTGCCAGGTGAAGATCGGGGCCAGCGGGTGGTCGGGGGCCACGCTGCCGTCACGCAGGGCGTGCCACCGCCGCGAGTCGCGGGAGAACTGCGAGGGGGTGCGGGTCAGATGCAGGTTCTCGCTGTGCCCGAGCACCAGCCATGCGGGGACGTCACCGTGCATCAGGACGGGTGCGACCGTCCCGTGTTCGGCGCGCAGCTTCTCGTAGAGGCCCGCGGGGTTCGCTTCGGCCTCGGGGCCGTAGAGGCGGCGCAGTCCCCCGGGGCCGATGCCCATGCCGTGCGCGGGGCACTGCGGGGGTGGCACCGGGCCTGCGGCCGAGCCGGGTTCGTGCTGGAAGGGGGTTGTCACTGTCGCTCCAGGGATAAGGCGTTCCGGGACCGGGCGGGGGACGCGGCCCGTTCGGGGGGAGGTGTGCGCGCGGTCATCCGGCGAGCGGTACGGCCAGGCTGTGCAGATAGCGCATCAGGGTCATCAGCACGTCGCGGCTGGAGGTGCGCAGCCGGGCGTCGCAGTCGATCATGGGAACCTCTTCGGCCAGGTCGAGGGCGTCGCGCAGGGCCTCGACCGGGTGGTGCGGCGCGTCGGGGAAGGTGTTGACCGCGACGACGAAGGGCACGCCGCGCTCCTCCAGTCTGCCGATGACGTCGAAGCTGACCTGGAGCCGCCGTGTGTCGATGAGGACGACGGCTCCGAGAGCGCCCTCGAACAGGCCGTTCCAGAGGAACCAGAAGCGTTCCTGGCCCGGGGTGCCGAAGAGGTAGAGGATCAGTTCCTCGCTGAGGCTGATCCGGCCGAAGTCCATGGCGACGGTGGTCGCCGTCTTGGTCTCCACGCCCTTGTTGTCGTCCACGCCGACACCGGCCTGGGTCATGGTCTCTTCGGTCGTCAGCGGACGGATCTCGCTGACCGAGCCGACCATGGTCGTCTTGCCGACCCCGAACCCGCCCACGACGACGACCTTCACCGCGGCCGTGGCCGTGCTCGGGAGGACGTCCTCGCTGCGAGGGCCCGGGACCGTGTCAGAGCTTCTGAAGTCCATGCATCACCGCTTCGAGGAGGGACCGGTCGGGGAGTGCGGCGCGGACGATGGGCGCGCGCGACTCGATCAGTTCGGTCGCCAGGAGTTCTGTGAGGAGGGAGGTGACCACGCTGAAGGGGAGGCTCAGGTAGGCCGAGATCTCCGCGACGGACAACGGCGCCCTGCAGAGCCGCAGGATCGCGGCCTGTTCGGGCTGGACCATGGGCGTCGGCTCGGCCTGTGCCACCACCATCGTGACGAGGTCGAGTGCGGCGCGCTCACCGTCGGGAGCACCGGTGATCACGTACAGCCGTTCCGGATCGCTCAGCGCCGGGTCGGCCTTCTTGCGTTCTCGGCGGGGAGCACTCATCCGGCCTGCCCGTCATGGCGCGGAGGGCTCGTCAGATGCGCACCGATGCGGACGACCATGTCGCGCATGCGCGCGCCCACGAGCCCGGCGTCGACCGTCTCGCCGGCCAGCACCGCGAGGTAGGCCCCGGCACCGGCGGCCATCAGGTAGAAGAACCCGCCCGTGACCTCGATGACCACGAGCTTCATGAGGCCGTCGCTGTAGGGGATCTCGGTGGCGACGGCCGCCGCCAGGCTCTGCAGCCCGGCGCAGGCGGCGGCGAGACGGTCGGCGACGTCCGGGTCGCCGCCGTGCCGCGCGATGCGCAGTCCGTCGGCGGAGAGCACCACGATCTGGTGGATGCTCGGTACGTCGTCGGCCAGTTCCTTGAGCATCCAGTCCATGTTTCCCCGCTGCTGGATCACTTCTGGTCTCCCTTGTCCCACGCGTCGTCAGAGTCTTCGCCGTTGTCGGGCTCCTTGGGCACGCCGTTGACGGCCTGGGTGAACGCCTCCAGCCAGAGGCCGGGTGCCGCCGTGCCGCCGCCGTGCCCGTTGCGCGCGGCCGCGGGTTCGGGGGCGGCCGCCGCGGACTGCTGCGGGAGGTTGTGCGAGCCGAGCGGTGCGCGGCCGCGGCTGCGGCGCTGCGGGAGCCCGCCCGCGGTCCACTCCGTGACCACGATCTCGTCGTCGTCCATGGCGGCGGCCGGGGGCGCGGGCCGCGCCGTGGAGGCCTGGGGCGCCGGGGCGGCGGCCGGGACGGCGACCGAGGGGACGGGGCCGGTCGCCGGAGGGCGGGCCGCCTTGTGCTTGCCCCGCGGAGGCACGACGTGCTGCATCTGCGACATGTCGAGCGAGCTCTGGGGCCGTGAGGTGGCGCCGATGCCGTGGGCGATGCCCGGAGCGGGACCGGTGGTGATCATGTCGCGCGGCACGATGAGCACCGCGCGGACCCCGCCGTACGCGGACTGCCGCAGGGAGACCTGGAGTTGGTACATGCGGGACAGCCGGCCGACCACGGCCATGCCGAGCCTCGGGGACTCCCCCAGGTCGTTCATGTTGATGCCGGCCTGGGCCTGGGCGAGCATGTTCTCGGCCCGTGCCCTGGCCTCCTCGCTGAGGCTGACGCCGCCGTCCTCGATCTCGATCGCGATGCCCGTCTGCACCTCGACCGCGGTGACGTGCACCCGGGTCTGGGGAGGCGAGTAGCGGGTGGCGTTGTCGAGGAGCTCCGCACAGGCGTGGATGAGCGGTTCGACCGCGGTGCCGACGATGGCGACCTTGGCGATCGAGTGCAGATCGACGCGCTGGTACTCCAGGATCCGGGACATCGCGCCGCGCAGCACGCTGAACAGCGGCACCGCCTTGGGCCACTGACGGCTGGGGCGGGCACCTCCGAGTACGGCGATGGAGTCGGCGAGCCGGCCGATCAGCGCGGTGCCGTGGTCGATGCGGAGCAGGTCGTCGAAGACCTCGGGGTTGCGCCCGTGGTGGTCCTCCATCTCCCGCAGTTCACTGGCCTGCCGGTGGACGATGGCCTGGACACGGCGGGCGACACTGACGAAGGCGCGCTGCGCGGAGTCACGCATCGCCTCCTCGTTGTCGATGATGTCGAGGACCTGGAGGACCAAGGCCCGCTGAGCGGCGGGGAGGCTGCGGTAGGACGCGTCGGCGTCGACGACGTCGCGCATCACCTCCTGCGGCGAGTTGCTCGCACGCAGCCGCCGGATGGCGGCGGGCAGGAGCTCCTTGGTGAGCCGTACGGTCTCCTGGTCGTACGAGGCGATGCGGTGCTCCAGGAGCGCGATGCGCTGTTCGTACTCGGCACGCTGTACGCGCATCGCGCGGCGCCGGCGGTTGAGCACGACGGTGAGCGCGGCGACCACGACGGTGGCGATCGCCCCGCACCAGACGACTGCCGCCCGCACGTCCCCGGTGACCGGCACCGCGCCGGCCGCCGTGGCCGCCGCCATCAGTACGACGGGCGGTAGTGCGGCACGGATCGCGGGGACGTCTCTGTTGGTCGGCGGTGATTCAACACGGACCATCTAAACCCTCTGGCGGTTGATTCGGGAAGGCATTCGGGAGATACGGCACTTGTGCTGACAGTTATGGACAAGTGCTCGAATTCGTAATAACTCGACTTCACTGCGCGTGAGCCTAGCCAGATCAGAACAGTGCTTCGGCACATTCACCCAACCCCCTGCGCGAGCACGCGGGCAGTAATACACTCGCCAGTTTTTGCACTCAGCGCCGCCGAGCGTGCGCGAGGAGTGACGCAGGATTCGAATCATGCGAAAGCAGACAGCCATGTCCCGTCGAGCGGGACATGGGTCCCGCGGATCCACCGAAGCCGAACGGGCGATTTACGGAAAAACCCGCCCAGTTGCCGACCCTTGCAGCGACCCTCGCCCGTACATGCGAATTTCTGTGTACCGGAGATCAGGACGGGGGCACAGGTGCGCGAATCACATCCAAAGGAGCAGACTCCTGAGCGATGGACAGGTGTGCGCACGAGGTGCCGCCGTGTGCGGCGTTCACGCCGCCGGGGAACCCGGGGGCAGTCCCGCGCCGGTGGCCCGGCTTCAGGGCCGTGACTGTCGGTGAAACCGGCCCTCCGGCCGGCCGCCCCGGGCTTTCAGCCGGCCCGGCCCGAGGCGCTCGGGGGCGTCAGCGGCGGCCGCCCCCGAGGCGCCCCTCCAACTGCACCAGAAGCGCACCGAGCTGCTCGCTGAGCGCGCTGCGTGCCGCCTCGTCCAGGCCGGAGAGCACCGACCGTTCGTAGGCGAGCTGTTCGGGAAGCAGCCGGTCGACCAGCTCGCGTCCGGCCCCGGTCAGTCCGACGTGGGTGACGCGCCGGTCCCTGGCGTCGCCGCGGCGGGCGATCAGCCCGGCGTCCTGCAGCACGCGCAGGCGCTTGGTGACGGCGGCGCCGGACGAGAAGGTCTCGCGGGCCAGTTCGCCGGGGGTGAGTTCGCGGCCGGTCCGGCGCATGGCTCCGAGCAGGTCGAATTCGGCACGGTTGAGCCCGGCGGCGCGCAGCGGGGCGTCCTCCGCCTGCTGGAGAAGGGCGGCGCACCGGTTGATGCGGCCGATGAGCTCCATCGGCCCGGTGTCGAGAGCGGGGTCGACGGCCTGCCACTGCCGTACCACCGAGGCCACGATGTCGTCGGTCACACCACTCCGTCCGCCCGAGCCAGGGTGATCAGCCCCTGCCGCCGTCCTGTCGCCGCGAGCGTACGGTGTCCTGCCCGCTCGGCGGCGAGCAGCGCTTCCTCCGGCAGGGCGCGCTGCCGCCATTCACCCGATGCGACGTCACCGGCGTCGCGCAGTTCGACCAGGGCGGAGGTCAGCTCCCGGCGGGCCGTCGCGAGTGCCGGGGCACCGGCCGCGGGGTCGGCGACCGTCCGCTCCGCGCAGATCCGGACCTCCTCGGCCGCCGCGAGCGCCTTCTCCACGCGGCCGGCCGCCCGCCGGTTGGTGACGGCGACGGCGGCCGCCAGCGCGGCCACCACACCCACCACGGTGTCCAGGGCCCGGTCGGCGACGAGCACTCCGGCCGGGGCGGACCCGCCGAACTCCAGGACGAGCAGGGCCATCGGCGTGACGGCGACGGAGCCCAGCCAGTAGTTCCGGGTGATCAGCGCCTCGGCGGCGAAGTTGAAGGACAGGACGCACAGGAGGAGGACGAGCGGACCGGTCCTCGCGAGGGGGATGACGGCCGCGAACACCAGGACGCCGAGGAGGTTGCCGACGGTCCGCTGCAGGCCCCTGTTCCACGAGAGGGAGAGGTTGGGCTGGAAGACGGAGGCGGCGGTCACGACGGCCCAGTAGGGGTGCCCGACCCCGAGGGCCGAGGACGCGTAACCGGCCAGCGCACAGCCGACGAGGGTACGGAAGGCGACCGGCAGGACGGGGGAACCCGGGGTGAGTGCCCGCCACAGCCTGCGCCGGGCCTCATGCCGTCCGCGCCGCATCCGCTGCGCGGCCCGCTCGGCGTCAGGGGCGAAGAGCTGCTCCACGGTCCCGGGCGCGGCGGTCGGCTCGGGAACGGGACCACGGCTCCGCGTCGCCTTCGCCCATCGGCGCAGTTCGTCGGGACGGGCACCGCCGGCCGGGGGTGCGGCGAGGGCCCGCTCGGCGTGCGCGACGAGTCGTTCGAGCGCCTGGCGCACCGGGGTGGGCCGACCGGCGGCGAGCAGCGCGTGCCAGGCGTCCTGGACCGCTGCGGCTGCGGCGTGGCGGGTCAGCGTTCCGGGCGCGGCCGCACAGGCTGCCGCGGCGTCGAGCGCGCGGGCTGTGGCGAGACGTTCGGGCCCCTCCCTGCGCCACAGCGCAGGTCCGGCGGTGACGAGCCAGGCGAAGGCTCCGGCGGCCAGCATCAGCGCCAGGTGCCCGGGCACCTGGCCGATCTCCTGCGGCACGAAGAGCGCGGCCGAGGTGACGAAGGCGAAGATGACGTTGCCGGGCGGGCCGATACGCGTGGCGTCGCAGAAGGCCTTCTGTACGGCCGCGAGCAGCGCGCCGACCGCGATCAGCACGGCGGTCGAGCCGACGAGCGAGGCGACGACCAGGGAGACGGCGAGGCCGGCGGCCATCCCGGACACCACGCGGCCGACGGTGTGCGCACGGCGCGCGTACGGCAGATGGTGTCCGTAGAGGGCGCAGAGCGATCCGGCCATCGTGTACACGACCAGGTCGAGGCGGCCGAGGGAGTACAGCAGCAGATCAGGCACCGCGGAGGCGATGACCACGCTCAGCGCGGGTTTGTACCAGATCTCCGCGGGCCGGTTCAGCCGCAGGGCACCGATGACCGGCAGGCTGCGGGCGGGCGGCTTCCGGGCCGGCGCGGATGTATCACCCATCTATTTAATTTAGCAGGTGTTACACCCGTAAAAGATATGGCGGCCCTGAGCGCCCTCCCAGGCCGTCGGGGCGGATTCACTTCGATCGGACCGGCGGGACGCGCGGGGGCCGACAGGGGCGTACGGAGGGGAGCGGCGGCGATGCGTCCGCGACCCCGACGCCCCACCGGGCCGGACCCCCGGGCTGTCAGCCGAAGCCGCGGGCGTCCTGCTTGAGCGCGGTGTCCACGGTCAGAGCCGTCGCCACGACGAGGCTGAGCAGCGGCTCGGGGAGCTGGTAGTGGATCTGCAGGACGTAGTTGTCGGCCGTCGTGAACATCGTCTTCGCCAGGCCCTCCCACGTCTTGGTGATCCGGGCGATCTCGGCGTCGTTGTGGTCGACGATCGCGAAGTTCCAGGCGCGCCAGTTCTCGGCCTTGATCGCTCCGACCTTGCGGCCGTCGGCCATGATGGCGAAGTTGATCTTGCCGATGGCGTTCTGCTGGACGATCTCGCCGACGGGCTGACCGTCGGGGCGCTGCACCAGGACCCGGGACTTGATGAACTTCGCCGGACGCGTGAGGAGCAGCTGCGGCCGGCCGTGGGCGTCGCGGATCTCCAGGCGGTGCGTGAGGTACTGGTCGATGCTGGAGACGAACCTGAGCACCTTGCGCAGGGCGCTCTGGCCCACCTGGACGACGGAGCCGACCGTGTTGCCCTGCTGGTCGAAGACGCGGTACTCGTTGGTGACCTCGATCAGCTTGGCCTTCTGGTTCACGACCAGGACCTGCTGGTCGAACAGCGAGCCACCGCCGGGCGCCGCCTGCTGCGGGGCGTGCTGCTGCGGCGCCGCCTGCTGCTGGGGCGTGAACTGCTGGGCCGGAGCCTGCTGCTGCGGCACCGCGGCGGGCGCCTGAGCGGCCTGCCCCTCGACCGGATGCGTGTGCTCGGTCCACCGGGAGCCGTCCCAGTAGCGCAGCAGCTGGGGTGCGCCATGGGGATCCGGATGCCAGCCCGCAGGTACGTTCGATTGCGTCGTCACCGGGGCACACTATCCTGCCAAGCTGTGGGCCAGACTCTTTGAAGATTCACACACCATTTACGATGGCGGCGATGACCAGAGCGAGTGGGTGGGCGGACCGGTGGCAGGGCGCGAACAGCCCGCCCGCCGCCGTGGGCTGGGTGCTCGCGCTCCTGGCCGTGCTCCTCTGCTGCTCCACCTCCGCGACGGCGACGGCCCGCGCCGAGGCCCCCGCGGCGACCACGGTCCGGGCCTTCACCCCGGTGCAGGCGGCCGTCGTGTCGGTCGTCGTGGCCGATGCCCCCGGTGAGCGTGGGATCGGGAGTTCCTGCCACGGCGCCACGGACCATTCCATGGCGGTCGTCCTGCCCGGGCATCCCGCCCCCGTCGCTCCGCCCTGCCCTTCGGCGGCACCCGGCGCCGGGCCGTTCTCCGGAACCGGGACGATCCGGGGCCCCTCCCACGACGGCGCGGGCGCCGTCGATCGTCTGCGTCTGCAGATCCAGCGGATCTAGAGCACGGACCCGCCGCCTCCGTCGCCCACGCGCCGGGGCGTTCCTCCGTATGCCCTTGTATCCCGCGGGCGCCCGCCCGCCATCCGCTGAACCCGAGGACCTGACATGGCTTCCGCCAAGAACCAGAACAGCCCCGCCGCCGCGCGCCGGGCCAAGCTCGACGAGGCCCGCCGCAAGGAGCGGGCCCGCGAGCGCCGCAGTCGCGTCATCACCATCACCGCGGCGGTCGTCGTGGTCGCCGGCCTCGTCGCCGGGGGCGGTTACCTGATGTCCAAGGCCGACAAGCAGGACAAGGCCGAGGCGCAGGCCAAGACCTCACCGGTCACCGGCGAACGCTCCTGGGACAAGCTGACCCAGAACCACGTGAAGAAGCCCGTCGACTACCCGATGAACCCGCCCGTCGGCGGGGACCACAACCCGGTCTGGATGAACTGCGACGCCGACGTCTACACCGAGGCGATACCGAAGGAGAACGCCGTCCACTCCCTGGAGCACGGCGCCGTCTGGGTCACGTACAACGCCAAGGCGAAGGACGCCGACGTCAAGGCCCTCGCCGAGCGCGTCGCCAAGACGCCGTACTCCCTCATGAGCCCCGTGAGCGACCAGAAGGACCCGCTGATCCTCAGCGCCTGGGGCAAGCAGGTCACGGTCGAGAGCGCCACGGACGCGCGGGTCGCCCAGTTCTTCACGAAGTACGTCCAGGGCCCGCAGACCCCGGAGCCGGGCGCCGCCTGCTCCGGCGGGGTCACCAAGTGACCTCGGCGGCGCGCGCTCCCCGTTCGCTGGTGTGGGCGGGGGCGGTGGTGTTCGTGGTGGCCTTGGGACTGGTGCTGCTGATGGTCGTCCGGCCCTCCGCGGCCTCGCCCTCCAGCGGCGGGACCACCGGGGTCTCGGCGGGTGCGCCCGCGGAGAGCTCGGCCGACGTGGGGTTCGCGCGGGACATGTCGGTGCACCATCAGCAGGCGGTGGAGATGGCGTTCATCGTCCGGGACCGCACCGACGACGAGGACGTGCGGCGCCTCGCGTACGACATCATCAACACGCAGGCCAACCAGCGGGGCATGATGCTGGGCTGGCTGGACGCCTGGGGCGTGCCCAAGAGTTCGGAGGGGCCGCGCATGGCGTGGATGGGCCACCCCGCCACCGCCACGGACGGGGCCCTCATGCCGGGCATGGCGACCGACAGCCAGCTCGACCGGCTGCGGGCGGCCGAGAGCAGGGCGGCCGAAGTCCTGTTCCTGCGCCTGATGACCGTCCACCACCGCGCGGGCGCCGACATGGCCCGCGTGGCGGCCGCTTCGGCGTCCACGGACGAGATCAGGGGACTGGCGGCCGGCATGGCCCGCGCCCAGACGTCGGAGATCGCGCTCATGGCGGACATGCTGAAGGCCCGGGGCGCGAAGCCCTGAGCCCCGGCGGCGCACGACCGGGCGGGGGACGGCGGCATCAGGCACCCAAACCGCCCAGCCCCCGGCCCCGCCCGGACCCACTCCCCCGCCCGGTCCCCGCCCCGGAGGCTCTGACGCACGGCCTGCTGGTGGTGCAGGACGGCCACGAGACCTCCGCGGCGGCGGCGAGGACGGCTGAAGCCGTTCGCCTCCCGGCGGGCAGCGGCCCGGACCGCGGGCCCGTGGGCAGGGGCATCGCATAGGCTCGTCGACGATATGAAGAGCTACCTCACGCCCCTGGG
Organism: Streptomyces sp. NPDC001822; assembly: GCF_042892135.1. NCBI lineage: Bacteria > Bacillati > Actinomycetota > Actinomycetes > Kitasatosporales > Streptomycetaceae > Streptomyces > Streptomyces sp. NPDC001822. The sequence continues at coordinate 1,736 of NZ_JBIATW010000001.1, read as the reverse complement.
GTCCAAGGCCGACAAGGACACCGTGCGCCGGCACAACCTGAGCCTCGTGCTGCGCGCCGTACGGGACGAGGGCGAGGCCGGCGAGGCCACCAGGGCGGGAGTCTCGGCCCGGGTCGGACTCACCCGCGCCGCGGTCTCGTCCCTGGTCGAGCAGTTGCTCGACAGCGGGTTCGTCACGGAGTCGGGCAAGACGTTCAGCGGGCAGGCGGGCAGGCCGGGCACGGCGCTGAAGGTGGCGCGCACCGGGCCCGCCGGGCTCGGCGTGGAGATCAACATCGACTACGTCTCGGTGTGCGTGGTGGATCTGGCCGGCACCGGCCGGGTCCGGCAGACCGAGCACCTGGACAACCGCGGGACCCCACCGGGCGAGGTGCTGGCCCGGGCCGCCCGGATCACCGCCCGCACGCTGGATTCGGCGCGGGAGCAGGACCTGCACCCGGTCGGCGCGGCTCTCGCGCTGCCGGGGCTGGTGTCAGGCGGCTCCGTGCGACAGGCACCGAATCTGGGCTGGAACGAGGTCGCCGCCGAGGTCCTGTTCGCCGAGGCGCTCACCGCTCTGCGTCCCGGATCCGGACCGCTCCCGGTGCGCTCGGAGAACGAGGCGAACCTGGCGGCGCTGGCGGAGCTGTGGTTCGGCGGGCTCGACCGGGTCCGCAGCTTCCTGTACCTCACGGGTGAGATCGGCGTCGGCGGCGCCCTGGTGCTCGACGGCGAACTGCTGCGCGGCGCGCACGGCTTCGCCGGGGAGATCGGGCACGTGGTGGTGGATCCGGCCGGCCCGGAGTGCCGGTGCGGTTCGCGCGGCTGTCTGGAGCAGTACGCCGGCCAGTCGGCCCTGCTGCGGGCGGCCGGCATCGACGTGGCGGGCGGCGGCGCCGCCGGTGTGAGGGAGCTGGAGGGCCGCGCCCGGGCCGGCGATCCCCGGGCACTCGCCGCCGTGGCGGACGCGGGGCGGATGCTGGGACAGGTGCTGTCCGGCGCGGTGAACCTCTTCGACCCGGACGCCGTGGTGCTGGGCGGGATATACCGCTGCCTGATGCCGTGGCTGTCACCGCCCGCCGACGAGGAGCTGACGGGCCGTGTGGTGTCCGGCCTCTGGTCGCGCGACGGCGGCCGGCTGCGCGCGTCGTCCGTCGCGGGTGACGCGGCGCGGGGCGCGGCGGCGCTGGTGGTGCAGGACGTGCTGGCCGATCCGGTGGCGTACGCCCCGCCGACGGGGGCGGGCACCTGACGGGCTCGGGGTGCCGCGCTCCCGGGGCGGTCCGGCGGCGGGACCGTCGGACCGCCCCGGGAGCGCCGGTGGTTCAGCGGGTGCCGAGGAGGTGTTCCAGGGCGAGCTGGTCGAGGGCTTCGAAGGCCATGGTGCGTTCGGCGACGGTGGTGGCGTCGAAGTCCTCGTAGGCGGTGCGGTCGGCGAGGAGGGCCTTGAGGCCGTCGTCGGCGGTGGGGCGGGCGAGTTCGTCGAGGCGGGAGGCGGTGAGGGCTTCCTGGACGGCGGGGTCGGCGCGGAAGGCGGCGGCGCGTTCCTTGAGGATGAGGTAGTTGCGCATGCAGTTCTTCGCGGATTCCCAGACGCCGTCGATGCCGTCGGTGCGTACGGGCTTGAAGTCGAAGTGCCTCGGGCCCTGGTAGTCGGAGGATTCCAGGAGGTCGACGAGCCAGAAGGCCTGGCGCAGGTCGCCGGCGCCGAAGCGGAAGTCCTGGTCGTACTTGATGCCGGACTGTCCGTTGAGGTC